>NZ_CZQA01000008.1 GCF_001458735.1 Candidatus Nitrospira nitrosa | reverse complement strand
AACAGCAGGAAGGCTCCGGTCAAGAGGGCACAGCCGATCATGCCCTCCGTATCCTACAAACGGGGCGAGGTCTCCGACGACGTCTTCCCTCGCCATGGTGGTCGCGTGACTCCGTCGCATCCCGGTTGTCGTCGTCAGCAGTGTCAGCTCGGATTTGAGCCGCACCAGTCACCCATCAGGATCAAGGCGTGGGAGCGAGCCCCGTCGGGGATCCACTCCAGCCCCTGGCACCTCGTGCCCCAGACAACCGTCGGTTCCCGGCCGTGTCCAGCATACCTACGCACAGGACGTCTGGCTACCAGCGGGCTGGCGCCAACCCCATCATGGCTCACGGTCGAGGCGTCTCAGTCCCCACGCCAGTGGCGAGGGAGTTGAAGGGGGAAGACCGGGGCTAATCGGGAGTGCGAGGTGTGGCCTCAACCCCTTTGCGAGCTCCCAGCTCCCCCCAGCTCTGCCGCGCCTAGCCAAAAGCGCGGGACAGATCGAATGGCACCTGCGCACGGAGCATGTGATAGCAGGCCCGCGCCAATTTATGGGCCACGGCCTTCAGCGCCACAAGGGGATGCGTCCGTGCCTGCTTGCGCTGATAATACGTGCGAATCACGGCCTCATAGCGAATGGCGAAGTGCGCCGCCTCGATGAACGCCCAGCTTAAATACTTGTTGCCGTTCTTCGTGTTGCCAGCCCCTTTGCGTTTGCCGTTACTCACATGTTCGCTGCCGACACAGCGACAGTAGGAGGCGAAGTGTCCCACGGTCGCAAACCGCCGCAGGTCACCGGCTTCCAGGAGAATGGTGCCCGCCAAGATCGGCCCGATTCCGGGGACGGTCTGTAAGAGCACATAGCCCGGCTGAGTCCGCCCCGCTTCCCGAACCGTGCCCTCAATCGTGTGAATCTCGTGCTCCAGACATTGCAGCACAGCCAACGAACTGCTGACCGATTGCACATGTTCGGGAAATGGCACAAGTGCCTGAATGCCCTCTGGGGTGAGCTGTCGAAGCCGAGGGAGGGAGAGCCGATTGCCAGTCAGTCGTGTCAGCAGGCTTTGTAGGCTCAGCACGACCATGGTCTTGTGCCGAACCAACTGACTGCGCTTCCGCAACAAGTCCCGCACGGCCCGTTCCGCTTTGGGGTAAATGTACCCGGTAGGGAGCAAACCTAGCCGGAGTAAATGGGCTAACCACTGCGCATCGTGTTGATCGTCAACATGCTTGAGCCCACTATACTGCGGCAGGGCTGGTGCATGAGCGAGGTGGACCCGGTACCCTGCTTCCATGAGCCCGTCGACTAACCAGTACCAATTATAGGTGGACTCAACGACCACGCCCTGCAGCGTGGTCTGATACGGTGTTAAGGCCGTGAAGATCACGGCCAGGTCATTGCGGAGGCGTTTCTGATACAGCACTCGATCCGCTTCATCAATCACGACCAGCACACTATTCGTGGCATGGAGATCAATGCCCGCATAACACATCATCGCAACCTCCTCGGTTAAAGTGGATGAGCCCGTCGCGTTAGCAACGACTCTACTCTTCAAGAGAGGAGCCTTCGAGATGATTATCGGGTGTATAAGTAAATAGCCGTTGTCTTGCGGCAGCGGTTAGAGTTGAGCAAGATGACCAGTACTGCCCATAATTGGTGTAAATGAAAGGTTCGATTGCGCTGAAAGCCGATGGCTGAAAGCTGTGAGCTAAACCGGCTAGTCCGCTTCCGGTTCTGAGCTGCCGTGCTGGTGAGAGACCTTGTCTTCTTCGAAGAGATCCGCCATTTCTTGAGCCATGATGGCATCATCGTCCTGAATGGCAAACACGGGGATTTCTTTTCTCACTTTGGGTTTGTCTTCCGACGTGAGGTCTGGTTGTTTTGGCGTGTCACTCATAGTTTCAGTATACACTAACGTCGGGAGCAGGAGCGGATTTATTCAAAGGCTTCCAACGAAGATCTCTCGACGAACTGTCGCTGACATCCACGACAGGTCACAAAGTAGTAAGCGTCCCGTACTGACAGGGTGGCTCGAAGGTCCAGGTTGACACCCCGGTGATTGCAGGCGGTGCAGGAGATCTCCTTGAGCCTGAATGGCACATCTGGTTGTGTCCGCAGATAAAACTCCATGTCGGTATGGACTGGAAACGTATAAAAACACTTCTTGCAGATGCCTCGCCAGTCTCCGTCAGCTCCCATAGAGCGTTCATCGATGGCAAAACTCGACTGCTTACAGATCGCGCACGGGACCGTGTCCAACCGCCGTTCCACTTCTTGCTGCGTGAGCGTGACCATAAGAGGAGTATAGCGGGCAAGGAAAAGAAATCGCAACTGGGGTGGCAATGCTCGTGAGAATGCTTGACGCTCCTTCAGAGCAGGCTATACTCACCATGCCATGCACATGATTACGGATCAGCTCTTGGTTGGAAACATTGACGATGCACAGCAGCCACCGGCGGTCGTCGGTACGCTGTTATTGGTGGCTGAAGAGTTGGTTGTCACCCCTGCCCCCTGGATGGATTACTGCCACATTCCTTTTCGAGAGTTTGCTAAGGCTGATCCTGCCAAGTTGATGGAAGCGGTGCAATGGCTTGAATTGCGGGCACCGACAGAGCGAAAACTG
Organism: Candidatus Nitrospira nitrosa; assembly: GCF_001458735.1. Lineage (NCBI taxonomy): Bacteria > Pseudomonadati > Nitrospirota > Nitrospiria > Nitrospirales > Nitrospiraceae > Nitrospira > Candidatus Nitrospira nitrosa. Next base: position 724,760 of record NZ_CZQA01000008.1, on the reverse strand, counting down.
GTGTGTTGCCGGGCCGGCATGGGGCGATCGGTTTCCGTCGTTATGGCCTACCTGTGTTGTGTGGAAGGGAGGTCCTACGACGAAGTGCTGAAACTCGTCATGACACGGCACCCTGGTGCCATGCCGCTGCCGAATTTACAAGTCGCCATTGAGCAGGTTCGTCAACTCCGCCGCTCCAGGTCGTCTCACCAGACTGGTTTGTAACGTCATTCTCGACTTCATCCTCGATTTCATCCCAGAATCTTGCCTTTCCCTCCCCCTCGTGGCTTAATGCCGCACATTTTCCGCTCAGAAGACGGTGACAGGATGCCTGAACTTCCCGAAGCTGAAGTTGTCGCTCGACAAATCCGTGCAGGTCTCCTCGGAGCACAGCTGACCGATGTGTGGATCGGACGAGCGGATATTGTTCGAGAGGGATATGACACCGCGCGGTGGTATTGCGGTGGGACCCTCCGATCCGTTGAACGGTTCGGCAAAAGTGTCGCCTTGGGATTTGTGAATAGTCACACTTGTCGCTATGTCGTGGCCGAGTTAGGGATGACCGGCCTGCTGTTGTTCCAATCAACCGCGACGAAACATCCACAGCACGTTCATGTGAAACTGTCGTTCGAGGGGGGCCGCGAACCAGAATTACGGTACTGGAACCCCCGCAGATTCGGACGTCTATCGCTCTTAGACAAAGAGGGATTGGATCGGTATCGCACCCGCCGATTTGGGCTCGATCCATTGGCTGTGTCTCAGCCAGATTTTGTGCGACTGTTGCAGGAGCGACGTGGGAGGCTCAAGGCCCTCCTGATGCATCAACAAGTCATTGCCGGCATCGGGAATATCTATGCAAACGAGATTCTCTTCCGGGCTGGTCTACACCCGAATCTCCAGGTGAGTCAGCTATCGGTGCGCAAGATCGAAACACTTTATATGATCATGTGTAAGGTTCTGGATGAGGCGATTAGGCATGGGGGATCGAGTGTGCGAGACTTTTTTGCCCCTGATGGGAGCGAGGGGCAATACAAGCGGAGGCATCTGGTCTATGGGAAAGAGGGTCGGCCTTGTCCGAATCACTGTGGTGGAGTGATTCAACGCCTTCGGGGAGAACGAAGCTCATATTTTTGTCCCCGTTGTCAGGCCCTGCGATTGAAACGACATGCATAGGTCGTAAAACCTTGTTATATTTTCAATGCTTAGGACGATCTCCGGAAAATCGTCCATTGCTAGGCCTTTTGATCCCCTCTCCATTAGTTCCTCTGGCGTCTTGAGTCATCCTGTCAGTTTCAGCTAGAATCCCGCTCCCCTATTTGCCTAAGTTACTACGAAGGAGAATTCGCATGGCTAAGGTGTTGGAAGGCCCCGGCATGGGGCTGATGAAGAAGTGGGGGATTCACGTCCCCAACTATGTCGTCGTCACGTCCGTTGACGAACTGACCAAGCTCGGACAAGCCAATGACTGGATGAAGACCTCGAAGTTGGTGGCGAAGGCGCACGAGGCACTCGGCTCACGTTTTAAGCTCGGTCTAGTCAAGGTTGGTTTGGATCTCAACAGTGCAATCGCTGCGACAAAGGAAATGCTCGGTCGGCAGGTCGGCAGCATCACTGTGTCGCAGGTCATTGTTTCAGAGATGGTTCCACATAAAGAGGAATACTATTGTGCGGTGAAGTCTACCCGCGAAGGCAGCGAGATCCTTGTCGCCAATTGCGGTGGGATCGAAGTTGAGTCGAACTGGGATCGTGTGAAACGTCTCTGCTTGGAAGTCGGACAGGCCCCCTCGGCGGGTCAACTTGAAAAACTTTCAAAAGAGGCTGGATTTACGGGCCCGCTCGCGAAAAAGATGGCCGATTTTTCGGGCAAGATGTTTACCTGTTTCGATAGCGAGGATGCGCAGTATCTCGAGGTGAATCCCGTCGTGACACGCGAGAGTGATGGCGAGTTGGTCGCGCTCGATGCGGTCACGTTGCTGGACGGTGACGCCAAGTTCAGGCATCCGGATTGGAACTTTCAATTTGCAGCTGAGTTCGGCCGTTCCTACAGCAAGGATGAAGTAGAAGTCATGGCGGTCGACAGCAAGATCAAGGGCTCAGTAAAGTTTATCGAGATTCCAGGCGGGGACACGGCCATGCTGCCGGCCGGTGGCGGCGCGAGTGTCTATTATTCCGATGCCGTCGTGGCACGTGGCGGCAAGCTGGCAAACTACGCTGAGTATTCCGGCGATCCTCCGGACTGGGCCGTGGAAGTACTGACGGAAAAAGTCTGTTCGTTGCCCGGTATCAAGAACATCATCGTTGGTGGGGCGATTGCGAATTTTACCGACGTCAAGAAGACCTTCGGCGGCATCATTAACGGATTTCGCAAAGCGAAGGGCGATGGCAAGTTAAAGGGCGTGAAGATCTGGGTGCGCCGAGGCGGGCCGCGTGAGAAGGAAGGTCTCGATGCGATGCGCGCACTCAAGGACGAGGGCTTCGACATCAACGTCTTCGACCGCAACACCCCACTGACGGACATCGTCGATAAAGCGTTACAAAAGTAACGAGCTATCAGCTATTAGCCATCAGCGGTCGGCTGAATGCCGAGCGCTGGACGCTTCACTGTTGGAGGACTTTCGATGAGTATTCTGGCCAATAAAGACACCCGCGTAGTGATTCAGGGTGGTGCCGCCGGTGTCAATGCAGCCCGCCGGATGGCGGAGTTTTGCTACCTGATTAAGCGCCCCCTCACGGTCGAGGCATTCGTCTACCCGCCCGATGCCGGCAAGACCAATGAAGTACCGTACGGCAGCGGACTGATCGCGATCCCTATCTACAAGACGATCGCGGACGCGACGAAGAATCATCCCGCCATCAACACGAGCCTCGTCTACATCGGAGCCGACCGCGCCATGAAGGGCGGCATGGAGGCGCTGGACGATCCGAACATCAAGGTCGTCTCGATGATCACTGAAGGTGTGCCCGAAAAGGACGCGAAATTGCTCGGCGCCCATGCGCGGAAGCTCGGTAAGGTGTTCAACGGCCCATCTTCAATCGGCATCATCTCGGCGGGAGCCTGCCGTTTGGGTGTGATCGGTGGTGCGTTCGACAATCTCGTCCTCTCGAAGTTGTATCGCGAAGGTTCGTTCGGCGTTATTACGAAGTCCGGCGGTCTCTCGAACGAAATTATCTGGATCTGCTCGCAGTTCGCCGATGGCATTACGACGGCTATCGGGATCGGTGGTGATGCCTATCCTGGGACCGACTATGTGAGCTACCTCGAGATGTTCGAAAACGATCCGCAAACCAAGGCGGTCGTCATTGTCGGCGAAATGGGCGGCGATCTCGAGGAACGTGCAGCGGAGTGGTATGGCGCGAAGAAGCGTCGCGTGAAGTTGATCGGCGTGGTCTCCGGGTTCTGTCAGGAGAGTTTGCCCAAGGGCATGAAGTTCGGCCATGCAGGCGCCAAGGAAGGCATGAAGGGCGAGGGGTCGGCTCGTTCCAAGTCTGATGCACTCAAGAAGGCCGGTGCCGTTGTCCCCCCGACGTTTGGTGCGCTTGGTCCGGTCATCAAGGAAACCTATCAAGAACTGCTTAAGTCCGGTCAGGTGAAAGAGCCGGTGGAGCCGGCGGTTCTGCCGAAGTTGCCTAAGTCCGTCGAGGAGGCGATGAAGGCAGATGAAGTGATGGTGGCTCCGCTGATCCGGACCACGATCAGCGACGATCGCGGTGACGAACCTTGCTACGACGGTTACCCAGCTTCCGAGTTGATCAATAAGGGCTACGAAATTCCACATGTCATGGGCCTACTCTGGGACAAGCGCCTCATCTCAAAGCAGGAAGCGGAAATCATCAAGCGCATCATGATGCTCTCGGCTGACCACGGGCCTTGTGTCAGCGGCGCCTACGCCACGATTCTGGCGGCTTGCGCCGGTATCGGCTTGTCGCAAGCGGTGGCTGCCGGCTTGATTATGATCGGGCCCCGTTTCGGTGGCGCGGTGACGGACGCCGGTCGTTGGTTCAAGTACGCGGTCGACAACAAGATGAATGTGGACGAGTTTCTGGCTTACATGAAGAAAAATGTCGGCCCGGTACCGGGCATCGGTCACCGAGTGAAGAGCTTGCGTAATCCGGACAAGCGGGTAAAGGAGCTTGTTGGTTACGTGAAGAGCTTGCACATCAAAACGCCGTGCCTCGATTTCGCCTTGGCTGTTGAGCAAGTCACGGCAGTGAAGAAAGATAACTTGATTCTGAATGTGGACGGCACGATGGCTGCGGTTCTGGTTGACCTGGGTTTCCCCGTCGACAGCTTGAACGGCTTCTTCATCTTGTCGCGCACGATCGGATTGATCGGCCACTGGGTTGATCAGAAGCGTCAGGACAGTCGTTTGATCCGGCTGTTCGATTACCTGGTGAATTATGCAGCCCCGAAGCGACGGGAAGTGCCGCCGTTGAAATAGTGCTGAGTAACCAGCGCTGAGTTCTGAGTGAGGAGTTATTCTCGGCACTCAGCACTCCAAGCTCTAAGGAGATAAGTCATGTCCATGGATCTCGCCAAAAATCTCTATGCCAAGATGCCGGGAGTCTTCGAAAAGGCTCGAAAGAAATTCGGACGACCGTTGACCCTGGCGGATAAGATTCTCGTTTCGCACGCTGACAACTTCGATACACAGAATTGGGAGCGTGGCAAAGCCATGTTGGCGCTGCGCCCGGACCGTGTGGCGATGCAGGACGCTACGGCCCAGATGGCTGTCCTGCAGTTCATGCAGGCGAACAAGAAAAAGGCTGCAGTGCCGAGTACGATCCACTGCGACCACTTAATCCGTGCTGAAATGGGGTCGGAGAAGGATCTCACGCGTGCCTTGGATGAAAATAGGGAGGTTTATAACTTCCTTGCGTCCGCTGCCAAAAAGTACGGGATCGGCTTCTGGAAGCCAGGTGCCGGGATCATCCACCAGGTAGTCTTGGAAAACTATGCATTCCCCGGCTGCTTGATCATCGGGACCGATTCACACACGCCGAACGGCGGTGGGTTGGGAGGCTTGGCGATCGGTGTCGGTGGCGCGGATGCCGGCGAAGTGATGGCCGGTTTGCCTTGGGAAGTGCTCCATCCGAAATTGATCGGGGTGAAGCTCACCGGTAAGCTGAGTGGCTGGGCCTCTGCAAAAGATGTGATCCTCTATCTCTGCGGCCTGCTGACGGTGAAGGGTGGAACCAATAAGATTGTCGAATATTTTGGTCCTGGCGCTGAAACAATCAGCGCGACAGGGAAGGGTACGATTTGCAACATGGGCGCAGAGCTGGGTGCGACCACATCGGTCTTCCCATTCGATCAAAAGATGGTCGATTATATGACCATTACGGATCGGGCTGATCTGGCGAAGGTAGCCCAGGCGAACAGGGCCTTGTTGACGGCTGATCCAGAGGTGATGCAGGCTCCGGAAAAGTATTACGATCAGATTGTTGAAATCGACCTCTCAAAACTCGAACCCCATGTGGTGGGACCGCACACGCCGGACCTTGCCAGACCGATTTCGAAGCTGAAAGCCGAAGCCCAAGAGAAAGGTTATCCGGTCGAATTGAAAGCAGCCTTGATCGGGAGCTGCACCAATTCATCCTACGAAGACATCAGCCGCTCGGCCCATGTGGCTCAGCAAGCATTGAAGGCTGGGTTGAAGGCGAAAGCCTCCTTTCTCATTTCTCCAGGGTCGGAGCGCATCTACCACACGATGAAGCGTGATGGATTCTTGGAGACATTTGAAAAGCTCGGCGGTACCGTCCTGTCGAATTCGTGCGGTCCCTGCATCGGCCAGTGGAAACGTGCGGACGGGGTCAAGGGCAAAGCCGATTCAATTGTCAGCTCCTTCAACCGGAATTTCCCTGGCCGGAACGATGGGATCAGCGAAACGCTGTCGTTCTTGGCAAGTCCGGAGGTCGTCACGGCATACGCGATCACCGGTGATTTGGGCTTTGATCCGGTTAATCAGGCGGTCAAGGGCGCTGATGGCAAAGAATTCAAGCTCCAAGCTCCGGTCGGTGAAGAATTACCGGCCAAGGGGTTTGCGAAGGGTGAAGAAGGCTATGTGGCACCGGCTGAAAATGGTGAGGGACTCACTGTCGATCTTCCGCCGACCAGTGAACGGCTACAAGTATTGCAGCCGTTCCCGAAATGGGATGGCAAGGATTTTGACAAGCTGCCGCTCTTGATCAAGACTAAGGGCAAGACCACGACCGACCATATTTCTCCTGCTGGCCCCTGGCTCAAGTTCCGCGGCCACTTGGACAAGATCAGTGACAACATGTTCCTCGGTGCGAATAATGCATTTGCTTCGGAGCCGGGGAAAGGGGTCAACGTGTTGACTGGTGAGGAAAACCTGACGATCGCGAAAATCGCTCGAGACTATAAATCAAAGGGCATTGGATCGATCGTGGTTGGCGATGAAAATTACGGCGAGGGCAGCAGCCGCGAGCATGCGGCGATGTCGCCGAGGTTTCTGAACGTGCGGGCCGTGATTACGAAGAGTTTTGCACGCATTCACGAAACCAATTTAAAAAAGCAAGGGATCTTGGCGTTGACCTTCGCTGACCCGAAGGACTACGAGAAGATCGAGCAGCAGGACCGCATCAGTGTGACGGGGCTGAATAGTCTGGCTCCTGGCAAGCCGGTGCAGGTAACGATTCACAAGGCGGATGGGAACGCGCTCACCATCCAGGCGAACCACAGCATCACCGCACAGCAGATCGCGTGGTTCAAGGCGGGTTCGGCGCTCAATGCGTTGAACTAAACAGTCACACCAAGAGGGAGCGTTATGGCAAGCAAAGCAGACAAGATTATCTATACAAAGACGGATGAAGCGCCGATGTTGGCGACCTATTCCTTCTTGCCGATTATCAATGCCTTCACAAAAGCGGCAGGCGTGACCGTGGAGCTTCGCGACATTTCACTCGCGGGACGCGTCATTGCCGTCTTCCCAGAATATCTGACCCCGGAGCAGAAGCAGCATGATGCGTTGGCGGAGCTTGGAGAAATGGCCAAGACGCCTGAAGCCAATATCATTAAGCTGCCGAACATCAGTGCCTCCATCCCGCAGCTGGTTGCCACGATCAAGGAATTGCAGAAGCAGGGCTACAAGCTGCCTGACTATCCGGAGAATCCGAAGGACGACAAGGAAAAGGACATCAAGACCCGCTACGACAAGGTGAAGGGGAGTGCCGTCAATCCGGTCTTGCGCGAAGGCAATTCCGATCGCCGTGCTCCGCTCTCCGTCAAGGCCTATGCCCGTAAGCACCCGCATAAGATGGGAGCCTGGTCTTCAGATTCAAAGACCCATGTCTCCCATATGAAGGGCGGCGATTTCTTTTCAAATGAAAAGTCTCGCACCATTACCGCTGCCACGACGGCGAAGATCGAATTCGTCGGAGCGGATGGAAAGGCGACAGTCCTAAAAGAGAAAATCGCCTTGCAGGCCGGGGAAGTGCTCGATGCCACCTTCATGAGCGTGAAAGCGCTCCGAAAGTTTTTAGAGGAGCAAATCGAGGATGCCAAGGCTAAGGGCGTTCTCTTCTCGCTTCACATGAAGGCCACCATGATGAAGGTCTCCGACCCGAAGATCTTCGGTCATGGCGTGACTGTCTATTACAAGGATGTGTTCGAAAAACACGGCGAAACGTTTAAGAAGCTCGGGGTCGATCCGGACAACGGGCTTGGGGACGTGTATGCCAAGATTAAGTCACTGCCGGAGGAGCAACGGAAGACAATTGAAGCGGATATTCAGGCGGTCTATCAGAAGCGCCCGCCGATGGCGATGGTGAACAGTGATAAAGGAATCACGAATCTTCATGTGCCGAGTGACATCATCATCGACGCCTCTATGCCGCCGGTAATCCGTGATTCCGGTAAGATGTGGAATCCGCAGGGTCAACTTCAAGATGTGAAATGTGTGATTCCTGACGCAAGCTACGCGCCGGTCTATCACGAGATGGTGGAGTTCTGTAAGCAGAAAGGTGCCTTTGATCCGAAGACGATGGGGACGATTCCCAACGTCGGGTTGATGGCGCAGGCCGCGGAAGAGTATGGTTCACATGATAAGACCTTCAAGGTCCCGGCCAGCGGCACGATCCGCATCGTGGATGCGTCGGGTGCGACGATCCATGAGCATAAGGTGGAAGAAGGCGATATCTGGCGTGCCTGCCAGGTCAAGGATGCCCCGATTCAAGACTGGGTCAAGTTGGCCGTCACGCGTGCAAGGGCAACCGGTGCGCCGGCAGTTTTTTGGTTGGACAAGGACCGTGCTCATGATGCCGAATTGATCAAGAAGGTAAATGCCTACCTGCCGAAGCACGATACAGCGGGGCTTGAGATCAAGATCATGTCACCGGCCGACGCGTGCCGGTTTTCCATCGAGCGGATGAAGGAAGGCAAGGACACGATTTCCTGCACCGGCAATGTACTTCGTGATTATCTCACCGACCTGTTCCCGATTCTCGAAATCGGAACCAGTGCGAAGATGCTCTCGATCGTCCCATTGTTGAATGGAGGCGGGTTGTTCGAGACAGGCGCAGGAGGATCGGCTCCGAAGCATGTGCAGCAGTTCGAGCAAGAGGGCTACCTGCGTTGGGATTCACTGGGTGAATTCCTCGCGCTGGTCGCTTCGTTGGAGCACTTGGCAAAGGCCGGGAACAATCCCGTGGCGAAGATATTGGCGGACGCACTGGATCAGGCCAATGCTAAGTTCCTGGAAAGCAACAAATCGCCAGCCAGGAAAGTCGGAGAGATCGATAACCGTGGGAGCCATTTCTACTTGGCCCTCTACTGGGCGCAGGCCTTGGCGGGGCAGACGGCGGATAAGAAGATTGCCGAGAAGTTCGCAAAGATCGCGAAGGATTTGACGGACAGCGAAAAAATAATCGATCAGGAACTCATCGCAGCGCAAGGGAAGCCGCAGGACGTGGGCGGGTATTATCACCCGGACGATGCGAAGGCGGCGAAGGCGATGCGGCCGAGCGCCACGTTGAATAAGATCATTGATTCATTTGTGTAAAAAATGAGAAGGAAGGGGTGAGAAGTGAGGTGTAGAGTTTCACCTCACTCCTTACCGTTCACCCCGCACTGGTTTTAACAATGGCTCAAGAATCAAGCGAGAATGTGATCGATCAACCTGAGGTCATGAAGCCTCGGATGGTTACGATCGAAATTGCCGGCAAGAAAGTTGACGTACCGGAGGGGATTACTGTCGTCCGTGCGATGTGGTATGCCGGGATCGATGTCGTGCGTGGCGTGGGTTGCCTTGGTGGATTCTGCGGCGCCTGTGCCACGTACTATCGGACGAAAGATGACCCAAAAGTGAGAACCTGCCTCGCCTGTCAGATGGCGGTACAGGACGGCATGTCGTTTACGATGATGCCACCCTTCCCAGCCCGGAAGGCCACGTACGACATTCAGGCACTTCAAGACCCCAAACAAGATTTGTTCAATCTCTATCCGGAAGCGCCGCTGTGCCGAAATTGTAATGCCTGTACCGAGGCCTGCCCGCAGAAAATCGATGTGCGGGAAGGGGTCTGGAAGGCCGTTTTCGGCGACTTCAAGAGCGTTTCCGAGATGTTTATGGATTGTGTCATGTGCGGCATGTGCACGCCGGTCTGCATTGCCGACATTGCGCCGAATCTCGTCGCCCTTTATGTCAGCCGTGCGCAGGGAGCGCATTTTACTGACAAGCCGGCCGGGCTCGACACCAGAATCAAAGAGATTCAAGATGGCACGTTTAAGAACGAATGGGCCAAGATTCTCAAAATGAATGAGAAAGAATTGGCCGAACATTGTGCAACGGTGAAATAGCCGCCAGACCATCAGCTCTCAGCTTCTGAGACGCGGTGGGTGAACGTTGGTAGCTGAAAGCTAGACATGGACATTCACGCGCTCCAGCAGATCGTACATCAGACTCGGGATGCCCGGCGTAAGCAGACCATCCCCAAGTTTTCTCCGACAGACCGAGACCACCTGATTCACAAGTACCATCCGGATTTTCGTGCAAGCGCCTACCGACCGATCAAGTTCGGTCCGAACGAAGGCGACAAAACCGTCGTCGAACTCGCGACCTTGCTCGAAGGTGACAGCTCGATCCAGGATACCGCCGATCTCACACCCCAATATTCATGCGATGTCTTGGTTATCGGTGGTGGAGGCGCCGGTTGTGCCGCGGCGTTGCATGCTCATCATGCCGGTGTAAAAACGATTCTCGCGACCAAGCTGCGTCTCGGCGATTCCAATAGCGTGATGGCGCAAGGCGGGATGCAGATCTCCGTTGCCCCTGAAGACTCCCCGGTCACGCATTTTATTGACACGCTCAAGGGCGGGCACATGGAGAACGACCATGCCTTGCTCAAAGTCATGGTCGAAGATGGGCCCTCGATCGCGAAATGGCTCTTGGAGTTAGGTGTGCTGTTCGATCGCCAAGCCGACGGCAATCTCCATGTGAAGAAAGGCGGAGGGAGTTCCAAGCCGCGCCTGTTGACCTGTTCTGATTACACGGGCCTCGAGATCATGCGCGTTCTGAAAGATGAGGTCATTAATCAAAAGATTCAATTGTTGGAGTTCGCTGCCGCCGTTGAACTGTTGAGCGATGGCCAAGGGACCTGCACCGGGGCTATTTTTAGAGATCTTGATAATCAGCGGCACATAGTGGTCGCAGCCAAGTCGGTGATTTTGGCCACCGGTGGCATCGGTCGGCTGCACATTCAAGGATTCCCGACGAGTAATCACTATGGGGCGACGGGTGACGGGCTCTGTCTGGCCTATCGCATGGGTGCCAAACTCGCGCATGTCGATACGTTTCAATATCACCCGTCCGGCGCGGTCTATCCAGAGCAATTGATCGGGGCGCTGGTCACTGAGGGAATTCGCTCCGAAGGCGGGCACCTGGTGAATGCGAAGGGCGAACGGTTCGTCAACGAACTTGACACACGGGATGTCGTATCCTCGTCGATTATCCGTGAATGTGAAGAAGGGCGTGGGATCAGAACGATGTCCGGCCGCGTCGGTGTCTGGCTCGATACGCCGTTACTGGATGCAGAACATGGGTCAGGGACGGTGGAGAAGCATTTCCCAGCCATGATGATGCAGTTTGAGCGCTTCGGGATCGATATCAGTAAGGATCCGGTCTTGATCTATCCGACACTCCACTATCAGAACGGCGGAGTAAAGATCGATACGAACTCAGAAACCAACGTCAAGAATCTGTTCGTGGCGGGAGAAGCTTCCGGAGGGCTGCACGGGCGAAACCGTCTCATGGGGAATTCGCTGTTGGACCTCATGGTATTCGGCAAGCGATCTGGGTTGACGGCCGCCGGTCGCGCCAAGTCGATGAAACAGGGTGCGCTGACCCTCAGGCATGTGCAACAGTTCCGTGCCGAAGCAAAGAAGCAGGGGAACGCCAGTGGTGTCATCTCGCCGATGATCTTGCCGGCGTATACAAGAAAAGTTGGCTAGTGATGAGGACTGAGTAAAGGCGCGGTTCGCCCTCGGTCCACAGTCCTCGGTACTCCGTCCTGAAGCGACGATAAGGAGCGATATGAACGTTCACGAGTTTCAAGCGAAGTCATTGTTTGCTCAATTCGGTGTGCCGGTGCCGCGAGGTAAGGAGATTACGTCTCCTGAAGCGGCGACCGCCTGGGCTACTGAACTGAATACGCCCGTGTTTGTCGTGAAGGCACAGATCCATGCCGGCGGCCGAGGGAAGGCCGGTGGCGTAAAAATCACCAAGGACAAGGCGGCGGTGGCAGGCTTTGCGAAAGAACTCATCGGTAAGACGCTGGTGACGCATCAGACCGGACCGAAGGGTCGCCAGGTTCATCGGCTGTTGATGGAGGAGGGGGCGAACATCGCCAAGGAACTCTACCTATCGATTCTTGTGGATCGCGAGACGGGGTGGCCGACGTTTATCGCCAGCACAGAGGGCGGAATGGAAATCGAAGAGGTGGCCGCCAAAACTCCGGAAAAGATCATCAAGGAACCGATCGATCCTGCCGTGGGATTTCAGGGATACAACGGGCGGAACATCGCCTTTGCCCTTGGGCTTCAGAACATCGAGCCGACGGCTATGAATCCGTTCATTAAAATGCTGGGGAATCTGTACCGCTTGTTCATGGAGAAGAACTGCGCCTTGGTCGAGATCAATCCGCTTATCATCACGAAAGAAAAGACCGTCGTGGCGTTGGACGGCAAGGTTTCGTTCGACGACAACGGCCTCTTCAAGCATGAAGATGTGCAAAAGATGCGCGATCTGAACGAGGAAGAGCCGCTGGAAATCGAAGCGACCGCGAACAATCTGAACTATGTGAAACTGGACGGCAACATCGGTTGCATGGTGAATGGGGCTGGTCTGGCGATGGCTACGATGGACGTCATCAAGTTGGCAGGCAGCGAGCCAGCGAACTTCCTGGACGTGGGCGGAGGCGCGACGAAAGAGACGGTTGCGGCAGGATTCCGGATTCTGCTGAAAGATCCGAACGTCAAGGGCATCTTCATCAACATCTTCGGTGGGATCGTGCGCTGTGAACGTATTGCTCACGGAGTCATCGAAGCAGCCAAGGAAGTGAAAATCAACGTGCCCCTCGTGGTCCGACTGCAGGGGACGAATGCCGAAGAGGGGCGCCAACTGTTGGCAGATTCAGGATTGAAGCTCGATGTCGCCAACGATCTGTGGGAAGCCGCCCAGAAAATTGTGAAACTGACAGGAAAAGCAGCATAAGGAGAGCGCCGTGAGCATTCTCGTCAATAAGAATACACGAGTAGTGGTACAGGGAATTACGGGAAAAGAAGGTTCGTTCCATGCGACTCAATGTAAGGCCTACGGGACCAAGGTGGTTGCTGGTGTCACGCCCGGCAAGGTAGGGCAAGAGGTTGAGGGGATCCCCGTGTTCAACACGGTGGCGGATGCGGTGAAAAAGACCGAGGCCGATACGTCGCTGATCTTTGTGCCGCCGCCGTTTTGTGCCGATGCTATTTTGGAAGCAGCTGACGCAGGAATCAAACTCGTGATTTGCATCACCGAGGGGATTCCGGTCAATGACATGGTCAAAGTGAAACGGGCCTTGCGCGGTCGCGATGTCCGGTTGGTCGGTCCGAATTGCCCAGGAGTGATTACGGTAGATGAGGCCAAGATCGGCATCATGCCGGGTTTCATTCACAAGAAGGGTGTTGTCGGCGTGGTGTCGCGCAGTGGGACCTTGACCTATGAAGCGGTCCACCAGCTCTCGACCTTGGGTTTGGGCGAAACCACGTGCGTAGGAATTGGTGGTGATCCTGTGAACGGCACAGGGTTCGTGGATGTCCTCCCGCTGTTTGAAAAAGATCCCGAGACTCAGGCCATCGTCATGATCGGCGAGATCGGCGGCGATGCGGAAGAAAAGGCCGCTGAGTTCATCAAGAAGAATGTCAAGAAACCAGTCGTTAGCTTCATTGCCGGCATTACGGCACCTCCTGGCCGTCGCATGGGTCACGCCGGCGCCATTATCTCCGGTGGCAAGGGGACGGCATCTGAAAAGATGAAGACCCTGGAAGCCGCCGGTGTCACGGTCGTGAAGAATCCGGCTGAGATTGGAGAGGCAGTGAAGAGGGCATTAGGACGGTAGGCATTCTAGCAGTGTGTTGACAAGCCCAAGAACGAGCTCGAAGACGGAGCCCTGCCTGAGGTTACGAACGTCCGGAGAATACCGCACAGGCTGTTCAGAAAGGCCATCCCGCAAGGCCGCAGCGAGCGAAGAGGGGAATAGTATTCTCTGCCGTACGGTGAGCCCCTGAGCGAGGCGAGAACACCGCCGGTGGACTTTGTCAACAGCCTGCTAGCGGACAGTATCAAATCTCTCCGTTCACCCGGTTTCATCAAACTGTCTCAGGCTTGGACCCGCAGGTAGTGATAAGCCCTGCCCCACCATCCAAAAGGATCCGTGCTTCTGCTGGCTAGCCCGATCTGGATGCCAAACAGGCCATTCAGAAAGGCTGCGGTAAGGGAAGAGGCGACTCTCTCTGCGCCCGTACGTTGAGCTCCAGAGTGACGAAAGCGCGCCGTTGGCTGGTTTTGCAACAGCGTGGCGGCTTACTTTGAGCCAGCCGAAGAATATAGGGCGAGCGGGACTTCCGTTCGGAAACATGCCATCTCTCAATTCGCGTGATGCCACCGTGAGTGGCTGAGCCGATGTTCGTTGTAGCACCACCAGAACCTATTGAATTCAAATGCCTTTATCAGGCTGTCGACTCACGCCTCTTTTCCCTGCCACATGTCTTTCGGAAGCAAAGCCGGTATCACGCCTTGACAGGCTCCAGAGATGAGAGGGGGAGGGGTAGGTCAGTTCGGATGGCCCCAGATACAGTGGGAACCATGCCGATTATCTCATGATGGTCATCCTGGCATATTGGATTTATCGATAGCTCAAATCCGTTTTATCTATTTTAAAAAATGAACGCGGGGTTGCTACTGTTGGCGCCGTTCGCCCAATGTATACGAAAGGAGTATCCCCTCCTGATCGCTCTGAGAAGAGCGATGGGTGGACTCTCATGCCAAGAACTGTGACCGCCGAATTGGGGGTCGAGTCGAGTTGCACACAGGCGCACTCGCCTCACCGCACTGACCAACGACGATTGACTGACAGACCTAAGATTTTGCAGTACAAATCCGTCGCAGAACATGGGTGCTTTACCGTAGGAGGACGATGAATGAAAGCGAGAATGTCGGCGATGATTTGTCTCCTCTGTGCCCTCGGCGTTGCGGATCTCACGAGGGCGGAAGATCCCTATAGTCAACGAGTCGCCGATCCCTATGCGCTCTCGACAGATGGTATTCCGAATATGTCCTCTGGAACGCTTGAGCCCTACATGTCATTTTTTGCAGGCGTGGGCATTCCATTCACTCGGGACGCCACGTTTACGGACGGGACCTCACCAACCACAGTCGAGGATGTTGACTATGTATCGAAATTCTCGCTCGGCGGCAACCTGGGGGTTTGGTTTCCTACCAGAAGCAAATTAGCTGGATTCGATCTCGGCATTGAGCTCAGCGGCTTTCTCTGGTATCCGGACGTGCACTGCTGTCAGGATAATTATAATCGTGATCCCGCAACGGGGGCAGGCACCTCGACGGAGATCTCAGGTCTCTACATCGGTCCCAGTTTTCTCGTTCGGTATCCCCTGGCGATTTCCGAAGCCTACCCCAACGGGCGGTGGTTTCCGTACGTCGGGATCGGCGTGGGTATGCATCAGATGGCGATGAGGCCGGGTGGAGCCCACGGGGTGACGACATATTTTGCCCTTGATAATACACGTACGAACCCTATCACTGAGCAACGGAATACGACGGTTGGCTTTCACGGGGTGGGCGGCATCAAGGCACATCTTTTCAAGTACGTGGCGGGATTTATCGAGGTGAAGTATGTCCGTGCCCATCACGATGGGCTCTTGACGGATCGGTTCGGGGCATCCCCAATCCAATCGTTCCCCGGACCAAGTGATCCAGCAGATGGCTTTTTAATTGTGAATCCCTATTCATCCACCATCGATACGATCTTTGTGCATGCGGGCCTGTCGATTCACTTTGACTGGAAGCCGTAGAAGAATCTCAGATGTGCAACCCAGACTCGTCGCAGACCATGGGTGCGTTACCGTAGGAGGACGATGGATGAAAGCGAGAATGTCGGCGATGATGTGTCTCCTCTGTGTCCTCGGCTCAGCGGATCTCACCCGGGCAGAAGATCCCTATAGCCAACGGGTCGCCGATCCCTATGCCCTCTCAGATGGCCTTCCCAATATGTCGTCCGGGACGTATGAGCTCTACTTTTCCGCCATGGCGGGCGTGGCGATTCCGTTCAGTCAAGACGCCACGTTTCAGGACGGGAGCCCGCCGACGTCGGTGGTCAAGGATGTCGACTATCAGATGAAGCACACCTGGGGAGGCAACGCGGGGATCTGGTTTCCCACCAGAAGTAAGCTGGTGGGCTTCGATCTTGGCGTGGAACTCACTGGTTTTGTGTGGTATCCGGACGTCGCCTGCTGTACGGACTTTTACAATAATGACCCCACGGGGAGTTTCCAAAGGGGTGGGATTGCCAATCGAGGTACCACGACCGAAATATCAGCTGCCTATGTGGGCGCTAATTTCCTGCTTCGCTACCCGATGGCCATTTCCGAGGCCTATCCCAACGGGCGATGGTTTCCCTACGTCGGGATCGGGGTGGGTGCCCATCAGCTGGGGATGAAGCCGGGTGGAGCTCGAGGGCAACGTCTGTTAACTGCCATCACCACCCAACGGGATACGACCGTTGGGTTTCTGGGGATCGGTGGAATTAAGGCCCATCTCTTCAAGTATGTGTCGGCGTTTGTGGAAGCGAAGTATGTTCATGCCCAGCACAACGGGTTGTCGACGGATCGGTATGGAAATTCACCCGCCGGCGATCTACTCTTTACTGGTGAAGGTCCTTTTGTGAATCCCTATGAATCCACGATTAATACGATCATGGTGCATGCGGGCTTATCAATGCACTTTGACTGGAAGCCGTAGGGTTGTGCCCGATCACGTGATCGGCTGTGGGAGCTCCAGGTTGCACAATCCCAATTCGTCGAAGCACATGGTTGCTTTACCGTAGGAGGAGAATGAATGAAAGCAAGAATGTCGGCGGTGATGTGTCTCCTCTGTCTCCTCGGCTCTGCGGATCTTACTCGGGCGGATGATCCCTACAGCCAACGGGTCGCCGATCCCTATGCCCTCTCGGATGGTCTCCCGACGATGACTTCCGGGACGCTCGAGCCCTACCTGTCCGTGATGGCGGGTATCGCTCTGCCGTTCAGTCAGGATGCCACGTTTACGGGCGAGGGCCCAGGGTCTGGACTCCCGACGGTGGTTAAGGATATCAACTATCAGACGAAACATTCCTACGGCGGCAACGCGGGGATCTGGTTTCCCACCAGAAACAAGTTGCTGGGATTCGATCTTGGTGTGGAAATCAACGGCTTTATTTGGTATCCGGACGTGGCCTGCTGTATCGACAATTATAATCGTGATCCCTCAACAGGGTTGGGCACCACGACGGAGATCCAGGCCATCTACGTCGGCACCAATTTCATGGTTCGCTATCCCCTGGCGATTTCCGAATCCTATCCCAACGGGCGGTGGTTTCCGTACGTCGGGGTGGGTGTGGGTGCGCATCAGATGGCAACGAGGCCAGGTGGTATGGGGGGAACTGGGTTTTACACCGCCATCACCGAACAACGGCATACGACGGTCGCGTTTCAAGGCGTGGGAGGACTCAAGGCGCATCTCTTTAAGTATGTGGCGGCGTTTGTGGAGGCGAAGTATATCCATGCCGATCACAGCCGGCTGACGTCGGATCGGTTGGGGCTGACCGAACCATTCCTTGGAAGCGATACTTTTCAAGGGCTGGCTTTTCATAATCCCTATCAATCCACGATTAATACGATCCTCATCCATGCCGGTATATCGCTTCACTTTGACTGGAAGCCGTAGGGCAGTTCACAATGTCAGCCACACAGCTTGACCTTTGAGTGGAAGGCTGGCTGTGTGGCTGCTTATCAACCCCCGACATTTCTTCTCTACTGTTCTTTCCTTCTCAAATAGCCAGACTGCGGGAGTGGGTACCAAAGAAGCTTAGGCGGGCACTGACAGGAGGTGTGTCTCTAGGGCCAGTTCTTGTGACACGACTCGGTCTAGTCGGTGGCGAGTGAGTGTCGGCACACGGATGAATTCCACACCGAATGTCTGGTCCTGTACCCATCGGATTTTCCCGAGCTCGATGAACAAAGACGATGTCGGGCTAGGTAGGAAGACGCTCAGTTTAATATAGCTACCCATTAAGACCGTCCGGCCGCAGTTTACGGAACAGCCGGTTAGGGAGATATTTGAGATGGTTCCTTCTCCGACAAATGGGGCTCCTCCGAAGATGACCGGATAGGCAACGGAAAGCCGATGATGAATTCGCCAGTTCACAATCGTATTAGCCATTGGTTTAGCCTCCTTCCTGCTCTATCAGTCTCTGTAGGGATGCAGCATAGCCAGGCGGAGAGCAAGGTACCATTCCTCTGAGGAGGGGCTTCGGACTAGTCCAATGCTCACTATTGGGCTACGGGGGCTGATCTCTCGCCATCTGATTCGTGCTTTAATTCTACAAATAGTCAATATATTCAATGTGATGCAGGATCTCGATCTGCGGCCTTGCAACTTGTCGTACAAGCCTCTCGCCAGCTCACGCTTTGCGAAGAACGAGCGGTGGATATGGTGGTAGCCAGAAGCGCTTATGAACCAGGAGGGTTAGGGTCTGCTGGGCTTGTCACTAGGGGAGCCTTGGGGCATAACCGCAGGAGGCTCGAGGCGCTCAAGCATATCTTGCTTGAGTCTTGTCGGTTCCTCAATCCGATTGTCACGCTGTAAGGAATTGACATCTCGTGCTTTTCTCGCGTTGAGCTCAGCCATGTCTGCGTCGTCTCGAATCAAATGCGGGGTCAAAAAGACAAGCAGGTTCAATTTCTCAGTCTGGCGATTCTGTGACTTAAACAACCACCCCAGCCATGGAATATCGCCTAAGAGAGGGATCTTCTTTTCGCTCAGTGTAATGTTGTCGCGCACTAACCCCCCGATAACGAGTGTCTGTTGGTCTTGAGCGATAGTTGTCGTCTCCATGGAGCGCTTGGTGGTGGTGGGGCCGACGGGGATGCTGGCTGAGCCTGCCCCGATCGTTTGAGCGACATTCTCCGCGATCGCGGTAATTTCTTGCTTGATTTCCAGCCGGATCAGGTCATCTTCAAGCACTTGGGGAGTTAACTCCAAGGTCACGCCGACGTCTTTCCGTTCGATCGTCACCAATGTTCCACCCGTGATGCCTTGGGCTTGCC
The DNA here is from genome assembly GCF_001458735.1 of Candidatus Nitrospira nitrosa. Taxonomy (NCBI): domain Bacteria; kingdom Pseudomonadati; phylum Nitrospirota; class Nitrospiria; order Nitrospirales; family Nitrospiraceae; genus Nitrospira; species Candidatus Nitrospira nitrosa. The sequence continues at coordinate 705,910 of NZ_CZQA01000008.1, read as the reverse complement.
CGGTTGGGAATGGTCGATTTTCACCGACCACGATCTTCGCTTTTTGATTATCGGCGGCCAGCACCTGAGGGGTGGAAAGGATGTTCGTATCGGTGAGGTTCATCAGAAGGTTCATAAATGCCCGTACATTCACGGTGTTCAGTACGGTCACCGCGCCGCCGGTCGCCCCACCTGCCGCCACACCACTGATGGCTTGCGCAACGGACGCGAGTTCCTCTGGCGCTCGGTTGAATCCACCGATCCCTTGCAGAAATCCAGACTTTCCCGCGCCTAATACCTGAGTTGGGTCGGTGCCGATTTGCCGTAAGCGGTCAACTTGAACCTCCAAGATTACGGCTTCAACAAAGACCTGTTTACGCCGGATGTCTAAGTCATGAATCACGGCATGGATGTGAGTCCATGCATTTTTGGTTGAGCTAACGATAATTGAGTTCGTGGCCTTATCGGCAAACACCTGGACAGGAGCTTCAAATTCCGTCAGCGGCCTGATCGGGGGCCGAACGCCGGGTGTGATTTGAGCCACGGTTTGAGAGCGGGCCACTAAATTGGTAAGAACCGCAGCAAGATCTGTGGCGTTGGCGTGTTTGAGCTTGTAGACAAACACCCCCCGCTCAGGCGGGAGATCACCCATCGGCACGATTTGATAGAGGTTGCCATCCTTTTTAACGACCGCGATGCGAGCCGCTTCGAGTGCCGCCACAAACATGCTGAACGCCTGGTCTGGAGAGACTTTGGTTGGGGAAAATGCCGATATCTTTCCCCCTTGCTTTTTGATGGTTTCGTCCAGCACGAAGTTTTTGCCGGTGAGCTCCCCAATGAACCTGGCAAAGACAGGAATATCAATTTCGTTGAAATCCAGAGAGATCTTGGCCGGTTGCGAGCCCGTTCCTTGGGCGAACAGATCGAGTGGAAGGAGCGCCGACCAGCAGAGGACCGCCGCTACCAGATAGGTGCCCATCCATCTAGCAGTAGGTAAAACACGTGGGAGGCGTGGATGAAATTGCACGATGGAGGTAGGAATTCCCTGGTTCTCCTGAAAGTGAGCAACTGTGTTTGACCGTACCATAGGCAGATCCAAGGACACAACCAGGATTACATTTTGTGGTAGTCCGAGCTTGATACTCGTATTTGCCAGCTCTCCAACTGGGATGTGGAGCATCTCCAAGCCCTTGTCTGTTCAACCGAAACGGAGTAGGTGGCAGTGTCTTGTCTGTACTCCCTAAACTAATGAATCTCATGAAAAAGCCGATAATCAATTGAAAAGGATGGGTATAGGAACAGAGCAAGGAGCGACTCGTTTGAGCCGACTGGCGCAGGTAGGGCCCGGACGTCCGTTGTTCGTACCGGAAACCAGTAGTGGGCGCGCTGGTGCTAACGCAGTCACAGACAAAAAATATAAGGAAGAAAGCAGTCAGGTCATTTGATATCAATAGGTTACAAGGCTGCTTGTTGAATATCTACGGCTTCTGACTCCCGAGCATCATTGTTTCGGTCTTAGGCCTGATGGGGAGATCAAGTGCGAGACTTCGGAAGAGCGTCCATTGGGCTCTTAGGTACTGGAGATCTGCTAAGGTTAATCCGTGCGTTGGAATAAGAAACCCTCAATAAAATCAGATAAGACAGAGACGATCCGTACGCCGAAGCGTGGGGTGGTCGGCTACAGCAGGAAGAGTGCACTGCTGGAAGAGGCGATCACCCAAATGAACGCAGGGAAGTATGGCCGGTCATCCGCTGCGCTCAAGGAACTGCTGGCTCTCGACCCAGTGAATATGGAGGCGCGACGGCTTTTCGCGACCCTCCATCTTCGACTAGGAAGCCTCATTCCGGCGAGAGAAGCGTTCGACACCCTACTTGCCGAAGCCTTTCAGCGCCAAGACTACTGGCTCGCAGAATCCTTACTCCGTGAGTACCTCGCCGCCGGTCCGCGCTGTGTGCCCTACCTTGAAAAACTTGGGACCATCTATCAAGAAAAGGGAAATGTCCTTGAAGCCGTTGAAGAGTACGGAAAGGCCGTCGATATCTTAATTGAAGACCCGGATCCCGAACGTCCGGATCATGCAGGGCAACTCTATTCAAAAATACGCGAACTAGCCCCGGCGAGCCCTGTGGCGTTTCGCTTGGCTTCCTTTTTTGATGCGGAAACCGGCCAGTTAGTGCCACGTCAACCGAGTGTCCACAGGACCGACACTGCCCTACATCAAGACCTTCTTGACGAAGATTCACGGGAACAGATCGCTCCTGCTGGAGCGGCTGGAGTGATGCCATGGGACGTCCACGTTTCCCCTGAGGGGGTGGGGCCATCGGGTGCAACGTCGTCTCCAGGTGAAAGTGAACAACCAGCTGCGCAATCAGACCGCGGTGCTGATTCTCTGCAACACGCTCAGTCTTGCGACCACAGTCTAGACCAGTCGCGAGAGCTTCCACCTGCCGAGGCAGAACCTACGGGCATCAACGCTCAAACTAATCGACAGGCCGAAGACTCTATCCCAGAGGCTGGACAGGTCTCGACTATACCGGAGATCAGAGAGCAGGAGGTGGCTGGCGATTCCCTTTCTTCGCTCAGCTCCGTAGATTCCACCGTAGAGATCGCAGTGGCACCACCTGAAACTCATCGAGATGCGGTGGATACCGATTCTGCCACGCTCCAGGCACCGGAGCTGGTGCCATCTGGAATTGCAGAGACAACGGCTGTAATAAAGGACTCTCCCGCATCGACAGCGACGAGGGTGGATTCTGAACAGGCAGTCGACCCTTCGGGCAGTTTCTCCGCAGATATGGTGGAGCCCAGTCTGCCACCTCAGTCTGAGACCGACAAAGAGCCCATCCCATCTGTTAGGACAGAGGCATCACTTTCAGCGTCGATACTGGTCTCAAGCAACGAGAAAGCCTCTCGTTCGACTGACCAAGTCGAGCCGCTGAAACCAGAGGAGACCGCCAGCTCTACCGATTCGCCAATCGCTCCAGCACCAGTCGCGGTCGATGAAACAGCTCAGCCTTGGAAGCAACCAGGGTTTTCATGGAAATCCGTCTTTGATACAGCCTGGAAGTTCGGGGAGCAATCTCCTCCAAAGGATGAGTCAACGTGCCCAGCGCCGGCTCGCCTGGATAAGATTGTTACAGACACTCCCCCTGTTCCAATCCCACAGGACCAGCTCATACAGGAATCCGGAACAGAGATTCCAACGGAAGAGAAAGAAGCTCAGGGAAAAGATGAAGAGCCGGCAAAATCGCCGATTGCACCAATGCCATGGGATCAGGTGCAGGAATCGGTGCTGTCGATCCCTTCCGTCGAGATGGATCCTCCAATTGTGGCAGAGCACCTCGAACAATCCGTGGAGCAACCACAAAAGCCAGACAGCTCGCCACAAGTTTGTGAGAGTCAACTGCCGCCTTCACCATTGACCAAGAGTCCTGCTCCAGAGCCTGACACATTTACGTTTGCACAAGATGGCCCGGTCGTGATCTCAGAGGAAGGGCACGATTCTGCCGTGGAGACGGGCGAGCCATCCGTGACGGACCAAGGTACAGTGCAGATCGCGGAGTCAGCGCCGTTGTTCTCCCTCGTACAATCATCGCAGACCGACGATGTGGTATCGATTCCCTCACAGGAATCTCCAGCTCAAGCCTGTACCAAGGACTCGAGTCTAGACTCGGTCGTGAATCAGCACGAAGTTCATGGTAACCCGACCGAGTTTTCCATCAAGCAAGAGCAGCCCCACCCCAGTGCCGTGACTGAGGAGATTGAGCAAGGTCCCGAGGCGGAACTCCAGACGCCTGATTCTCAACCTGTCAACAAGGCCCTTCCCGAGGAAAGCGAGACCATTCGAGCTGTTGAGCCTGCTCCCATCGAACCACGCGCAACGGAGTCCATTGTAGACGATGGTAGGGGCTTGCCCGAGACTCCGCAAGCATCAAGGGCGTTGCTTCTCGACGATCAGTCTCCAGCGGTGATGAATGTTCAAGCACGCTCTCCGATTCCTGAGCCCATACATGCTCAACAAGAGCGGATGGAGGCTGATGACTGGATGCAGGCAGGTCAAGAGCCTGGTGCGATCTCCGTCACCCCAACGGACCCGGCGATTCTTGAGCGGCAGGAAGTCAGCCAGCCACTGCCGGCGGCTCACGAGACTGATGCCGCGTTCGTCGAATCTTCGAGGATCAAGAGGGCGTCGGAGGCGAGAACGCGTGCTGAGGAACCGGCACAGAGACAAAGATCGACGGCAATTGTAAATGGGCTGGGAATAGCGATCCTGGGCTTCCTGCGTAACTGCTTCTCGACCACTCAGGCCATCGTGAGGACTGCGGTCGGGTTGACGCTGCTGATCGGGGTCTGTGCCGCGCTTGGTCTTGGAGCGCTGGCCCTGACATGGATGATCATGGAAGAACCGCCGTCACCGACTTTTCAGAGTTTTACGACGACGCCGCAACAGACCATCTTTGGGGCTCAAAAGAATGCGTACACGCTACTGCTTGGGATCGATGCCCCAGCGGGGCAAGATCCTCTACGCGCTGGGGGTGAGGGGCAATCGGCCATCGGAGACCACACAACCGCATTGGATTGCTTCGGAACTCCTGGGGCAGAAACAGGTGATCGGTCGAGCGCGTCAGGCAGCACCATGCGTGGATGGGTTCGAGGATCGGACCCAATTGGCCAGTTCAAGTCGAATCAGGGGACCATCCAAGGATGGGGGAGCCGACATCAGGCGACGCTTGACCGGTATCGTCAATGGCAAAAGCTTCCATTCGAAGACTGGGGCTACGGTCAACCTGCCCATCCACCCTGCGAGGCGATGGTGTTTGCCCACCAACTGCATGTAGCCGATGGATTCGTACAAGGGACGGACGTTGCGGTTGATCGGCTTGAAACCGACATGGAGATGTGGCGCGTCGTACTGAGCCAGGCACGGACGCTTCCTGTGAAAATGTTGGCGCTGCAAGCGATCAACGACGACATTGTCCTCGCTTCGGGTTTGCTCGTCCGTTCGGATTTCGACACAAAACATCTAGGGCGCATCACTAAGTTTGTACGACCTCTTGACCAAGCCGAGCTGTCGTTGCGGTGGCCGATGCAAAGCGAACTAGTTTCGGCTGGGAAGACCTACGAGAGTCAGTTGAAGGCTGCGAGAGCTGAAGGTCAGGCAATCTCCGCGATGGTGGTATCGGCACTGCCTTTACCGAAACAGCGCCGGCTCAATGACTATGCCAAGTATTACGAAGCGTCGTACCAAGTCACCGGAGAGAAGCATTATGATTCCCTACCGAAGTGGAAAGACTATGTGCGTTTTCCTGCTGCTGGTGTGATGGATTATCTTGCCAACCCGATTGAGAATCTGGTCGGCATTGCCCCGCTGCCCGCATGGGATGTGTACAACGGAATGATGGTGGATACAGATGCCCATCTCAGGTTGGCGAGTTTACAGGCGTGGTTGCGACGCGGATCTTCAGAGGGTGATCTTCCCAACAAGATCGCCAAAGCTGGGCAGAATTTCTACGATCCCTATACGGGCCTCCCGATGTTGGTGAATCAGAAAAAGGGTCTACTTTACAGTGTCGGCCACGATGGGAAGGATCAAGATGCAGATCCACAAGTCGATGTGGTCGTAGAGCTTCCTGGCACATATACCTCCGCCAGCCAGGCGAAATCCTCCGCCTCTTCATCGAAATCGAAATAGGTCTGGTCCGACTACTCCTGGGCTGCCTCATCGACGCTCCCTTGACAGTGCGGAAAGTATTTCACACAATCAGCGGTCTGCTCACCGTGAAAGGACGGCCATGGAGTACGTACCACCATCAGTTGAGGCGGTCACATCGTGAAGAAGGGTACGGTCTGTCCGACTCGGATTCCGACGCAGATCGTTTCGAACGAAGAGTTCCGCCCCATTCCTCAGACGAGGCGGCAGCACCGTGTCGAGCGAGTAGCCGAGGGCCTGATAGAACGAGCGGTGACTCGTAGCGGAGTGACCAGGCGAGAGTTCTTGAACGCAACCAGTGGAATGGCTGCGGCGCTGTTGGCCATGAACACCGCATTCGGCAGATTTTTTAATATTGAAGAAATCGAGCTCTTCGAGACCGCCGCGTTCGCGGAGCAACAGGGCGCTCCCTATTTTATCTTCGACGTACAAACGCACTATGTCGGATCCGGCTATGACCCTACTGATGCGGAAGCGAATCGCAAAGGTGCCGTGTCCAAGCACGCGTTACTGTCGTTACGGCGGTCCATCCGTGAGTCCGGGCTCAATCCACGATTGGCTGGTGATCGGGGTACCCTCGATGACTTGTCCTGGGAGAATTTCATCAAGGAAGTCTTTTTTGACAGCGAAACCGCGATTGGCCTGATCAGTACACCGCCTGGGCCCTATCCACAAGAAGCCGTTGTCCCGCCAAAGGAAATGGCCCACATCCGAGACGAGGTTAATCGGTTAGCCGGCTCACAGCGGATGTTGGCCCATGGTCTGGTGACGCCCCAGTTGGGTGTTGCCGATTTGGATTTCATGGCCATGCAAGCCGAGACGCTCAAGGTCGAGGCCTGGAAGTGTTACACCGGATCCTGTCCGAAGGGATTCGACCGAGGCTGGCGGATGGATGATGAACGGATCGCCTATCCGATGCTGGAGCAAGCGAGAAAACTAGGCATCAAGCGAATCTGTGTCCACAAGGGACTCCCACTGGGTCCTGTGCCGGACTACAATCATCCGAGAGATTTGATTCGGGCGGCCAAAGACTTTCCCGATCTTAACTTTTTGGTGTATCACTCGGGTCTCCGAGGTGTCACGTCGATCGAACAGATCTTCGCCAAGACCGGTGAAATTCCATGGACCACAGAATTCTGCCGGATGAAGGAAGTTGAGCCTGGTATCTCCAATATCTATATGGAGCTGGGCTCGACCTTCGCTCAGTTGGTGACCACCTATCCTGTGATTTGTGCGCACCTGCTGGGACGGGTCATTCGTGCATTCGGCGTTGACCACGTCTTGTGGGGAACGGATTCGATCTGGTATGGAACACCTCAATGGCAAATTGAAGCCTTTCGACGATTCCAGATTCCCGAGGTATTGATCCAAGAACACCACTATCAACCTCTGACGAGGCAGGTCAAAGAACGAATCTTTGGTCTCAATGCGGCGACGGTGTTCGGGATTGATGTGGAGACGATACGACACGAGGTGCCACGTGACGCCCTGGGCCGGCTCCGCATGAGCTATCTGGAGGAGGGGCCGGAGCCGAGTCGTCGGGTCTATGGGTGGATCGCGGGGTGAGTTGGTCACCGGTGCCCCATGTTCGCTGCCCGCTCAGCACGCACGTAAGAATGATGTGGATAGTTGACCAATAAGAGGTGGTGTTTGGCGCATGTGCACAATCAAGACATGGGCCAGCCTCGTTCATAATGTGTGACAGGAAAATAGAGAGGAGATGAGATAATGAAGAGTGAAATCCTATATCCGGGGGCGTTTCCCATGGCCCGTGTGGAGTTAGGCAATGGAGAGCAAATCAAGGCGGAGTCAGGTGCGATGGTGGCCTGCTCACCGACCATCGACATTGAAAGTAAGATGGAAGGGGGATTTTTGGGAGCCCTCTCACGAAAGTTTCTGACCGGAGAAAAGTTTTTTTTCCAGACACTCAAAGCCACTCGAGGTGCCGGTGAAGTCCTGCTGGCTCCGACGGTGCCAGGGGAAATTGTTGTCTTAGAGCTCGATGGGGTCAATGAGTACATGGTGCAGAAGGATGGGTTTTTGGCCGGGGCGGATGGGGTGACCATCGACAGCCAGATGCAGAGTATGAGTCGAGGGTTGTTGGGTGGCGAAGGGTTCTTCATTCTGAAGATGAGTGGGAAGGGGATGCTGCTTCTCAACAGCTTTGGGGCCGTTCACAAAATCGAATTGAAGCCAGGCCAGGAATACATTGTGGACAACAGTCATCTGGTCGCCTGGTCGACCACAACGTCCTACAACATTGAGAAGGCCACGTCGGGATGGGTGGCGAGCTTTACCTCGGGCGAAGGCTTTGTCTGTCGATTCCGTGGGCCGGGTGTTGTCTACATTCAGAGCCGGAATCCTGGTGGCTTTGGAGCGTGGGTGCGACAGTTCATCCCTGTGTCTGAGTAGCGGTAGCTGAAACTGGCTGCTAACTTTGTCCTTGGCTCGAAACATCCTCAACGTATCCCGAGCGAGGAAGGAGCTGTCTGGGCAGCTTGGGTGGGGAGCGTGAAAGCTGTTACGCCTCCGGTTGTTTCTTGTCTGCGGCCTGGTTGGCAGCCGGTCTGAGCATCCGCGGGAGAATTTTCGTTCCGCAACGAATCAATCAAGGGCGATACCATGACCGAACTTGAACCTAACGCACTCTGCTTCGGTGATGAGTTCCCTGCCGCTGGTGCCCCTTGTCTTGTCCATGTTGAAGGACAGGGAGTGACAATCACGTTTCTCTCGGATCACGCGGGAGCTGAGAGCCGCTCGGAGTTCGTGGAATTTTCCGACCTCACGATCTCTGCGGGCGGGTTAGATCATAATCAGCTCGTTGCGGCATGGTTGAGTTCAGCTGGGCAGCGGACGCTGTACCTGAAAGGTCCCGAGCTCATTCGAGCCTTTCGGCAAGCGGCGCCTGCCCACTTGAGTCAACCGCTGGAGCAAGCCGCCGAGCAAGTCCGTCAGGTCCGACAACGGCATCGGGTCGTATGGGGGCTCGTCGGTGGATCGGTCCTTGCGGTGGTTCTGGGATTGTGGTTCGGAAGTGATCTCTTGGTTGAACTCGCCGTCAATCGCATTCCGGTCGAGTGGGAACAGAAGTTGGGTGAATCAGCCTATCGTGAGTTCCTGACAGGGCAGGATGTGATGAAAGATGGACTCGCAGTGGGTGCGGTCAAGGAAATGACACAGCGCCTAGCCAGTCATGTGCCCCACAACCCATATCGATTCGATGTCACTGTGGTGAAGAGCGATGTCGTGAATGCGTTTGCGCTGCCTGGTGGGTATGTCGTCGTCTTCACGGGCTTGATGAAAAAGGCGGACAGTCCGGAAGAAGTGGCGGGAGTCTTGGCGCATGAGCTGAATCATGTGCTCCAGCGGCATGGTCTTGAACGGATCATTAAACAGCTGGGGTTTGTGGCCGTCGTGTCGATTGTGTTGGGCAATCCGCCCGGCCTGGGTGGGGTCATGAAACAGCTCGGCATTGAATTGATGACGTTGAAGTTTGGCCGCGCGCAAGAGACGGAGGCGGATACCACCGGGCTTGATTTGCTGCATCGTGCCAAGGTGAACCCCGAAGGTATGATCACGTTCTTCCAACGACTGGCTGAGAAGGATGACGGGCGAGTCGAGTGGCTCTCCACCCACCCGATGAGCAGTGCCAGAGCAGATCATCTCAAAGCGCGACTCGCGGAGATGCCGAAGCAGACGCCTGAGCCGTTCTCGTTCGAGTGGGTCAAGGTTCGCGATGCGCTGGGCGTGTCATCAGGCTCTGCTCCGTGAGCCGGTCGGGGCTTATCCGTATCGGGGTCATCGCCGACACGCACGGCCTGTTCGATCCGGCAATTGTGCAGCATTTCCAGCATGCCGATCATATCGTTCATGCCGGTGATATCGGCAAACCTACAGTCATTCAACGTCTGAAAGACATCGCTCCCGTGACGGCGGTTTCCGGCAATGTTGACGGATATGAGGAGAGCGGTGTTCCGTCCGAGGCGATCATCGAGCTCGCAGGGCTCCGGATTGCGATCAGGCATATTTTGTATGCGAGCGGCAAGCTTACGAATGGAGGACGAGCTTTTCTTGATCGCACTCGACCGGACATTTGCATCTTTGGTCACACGCATCAGCCCATGAACGCGTGGCTTGACGATACATTGTTGTTCAACCCGGGATCAGCCGGCCCCAAACGATTTACGTTGCCCAGGATGCTGGGGATGATCACGGTCGGTGCACGGCTGTCGCCGAGACACATTCGTTTGAACGATCGAGTTGTATGAGTCGGCGATTTCTGATGAGGCGCGATTGTGCCTAAATCGTGGATTGTGCTAGGAGAGCTTACGCGAAAAGTGAGACGACTGGATTCTTTTGACAAAAGGAGGCGGTGATGAGCAGATTGGGTCAGAGAACGATTGCGATGGTGGTGTTGCTGAGCGTAATGACAATGAGTACTGCGTGCTACGGTCCGTTCAATCTCACGAAGAATGTCTATCGCTGGAACAGCAACGTGAAAGGTAACGGCCAGGTCAATGACAAATGGATGAAAGAGATCGTGTTCTTCGGTATGTTGATTGTCCCGGCCTATATGTTCTCAGCATTGCTGGATACCTTCATCTTCAACTCGATGCATTTTTGGACAGGGGAAAGCCCCATCAAGGAGTCCGATCTCGGCAGCGATGGCACCAAGGTCGCGACAGTGGGCGAAACCACCATTCGATGGACTCCGTTGGAGGACGGTGCAATGGTGAGCTTCGAGCGCCATGGTATCGTCGAACGCCGGGCCACGATCGTCGCCAGCGCAACGGGCTATCGCCTGGTGGATGAACAGGGGAATCTTCTCTCGGAAGCTGAGTATGCTGCCGATGGGACGGTTCGCCTGCTTAATGGTGAATGCCAGGTTGTGAAGGAGTTGAGCCGGGAGCAGCTGAGAACACTCGCCGAGGATCGGTTCGCAATGGGTGCTGAAGTGGGAAGCTAAGGAAGCGCTGAAAGTTAGCCTGGTGCCGGTTCGGCCGGCATCAGGCTCACGCGGAAAATTAAAAGCGTAGTCCAATTCCAAATAATCCATAGTGAGTACGAAAATCAACGGCCAGTCCCTCCCAGTGATAGTTTGACGACAGATACCGATACTCGCCAAACAAAAAAACCGCGATATCTCGCTGTGCATTGAAGAGACTGAGGTGGGGGGTTAGCACGACTTGTGCTCCGCCGAGAAATTGATGCGTGAAGGCGCGGGCTGAGTCAAAGTCCTTGTCGTCGCGTCCTGCGATGTTTGGATTAAGAAGTGTGCCGTGGGACCAACCAATGCCGCCGCCAACGTATGGGCGAAACCGTTCGCCCGGATAGCGGAGGATCACGTTGAAGGTCGTATTAATCATGAGCAAGCTCGAACGTCCAGTTTCACGATTACGTCCATTTGCGATATTGGGAAACTCGAGATTCATGCCATGAATGTTGGAGTCCATCTCGAGACCTGCCATTCGATTCAGGACGGATGGAAAGACTCCGATCTTGAACCCCGCTCCAAAACCCTGCTCAACTGAGGCAGAAACCGTCGTCCCTTGGTTGAATAGATCCTGATTCCCGGGCAACGTGCCTAGGGCATATCCACTTAATTCAATATCTCCGAATTCAGATGGGAATGCGACGTCGGTAAGGCTGGGGCAGCAAGACAGTACACTCAGGAGCGCGGCGGATCGTACCAGGGAATCAAGTCCCATGGCTCAACAAGAGCGTCAAGGCAGAAAAATGAAAGGGCCTTCCGGAGAGCATCCTGAAGGCCCTTATCACCTAGCGCGTAACGCGAACTGACTAGTTACCGCGAACGATCGTGCACCATTCGCCAATCACGCCAAGAATGTTCTTGGCAGAGTGATCGACCACCGCAACGGTGGTGATCCCGCCAGCCGCTTTTGCAGCTGAGACACTCGCATCACCGGTGGCGACCCAACCCAGGATCGACTGGCCGCATGCCTTACCCTCTTTGGAGGCTCCTGTTGCGTCGGTGGCGGTATCGCCGTACTTCGCTTCGGTGTAAATCGTCCCCAACATCGGAGATGCGACAATCATGCAACCTGATGTGCTGAGTCCGATGAGGACTGCGAGAGAAAGTAGAAGGCTCGTCCGCTTCATGAATCCTCCTTGTGGATGAAGTTTGATAAACCCTTGTGGCCTGCCTAGCTCTACCTAGGCGAGTCACCGAGCTGGAGTATAGTCATATACGTGAAATCCGTCAATCTGAAAGTTGCTCTGTCAGGAGGCTGTAACATGTGATAAGGATAGCGAACAGATTCACCTGCGACCTGAATTTGCTCGTACCTCGCTGACGTGATATGAGTGGGCAAGCAAGAGTGAGGGGATCTATGCCAATCAAAACCAGCCTTCTTCAAACGCCTTCTCGAGTACTCGGAGTCTTTATCTGTGCGGTGTATCTGTCCGGGTGTTCACTTTTCGGCGGATCATCCCAGAGTTTTTCAATCACGTCGAATCCAGTGGGCGCTACCGTGCGGATCAATGGTCAGGAGGTTGGTGTGACGCCGCTCCAACGTGACGTTTCGCGGCGCGGGGACCTGTTGGTCGAAGTGGAGAAAACAGGGTACAAGAGCCAATTTCGGCAGACCTCCAGAAAGCTGAGTTCCTTAGGCATTGTCGATGTGATCGGTGGAGCGGTGCTTCTGCTTCCGCTGATTGGTCTGGTCGCACCAGGAGCATGGGAACAGGACCCTGCTGTGATGGGGTTCTCGCTAGAACCTGCCGCACCGTCGTCGGCCTCCACTCCCGCGCCCTGAAGCTGCCGGGACTGTCTGATCACTTTACTGGAGAGCTTACACGATGGAATAGAGGTGTATTTAGATAAATACATATAGGTAAGATTGGTCATACCGGTCAGTTCAGTACTTTGATTTGCAGCCTGGCTTCTTGTAGGTTTTTGTGCCGTCCCGCCATTCAAGATTGCATGCTCTGTAAGGAAGTAGAAAAATCGTTACGGTGATCATCTCATTTCATTACAGGCAAGATTCCTTGGTTCCTCCTTGTGGATGAACGTTGCACATGAAATTTTTGTAAACATTGGAGACGAAGTCAGCTATACTCTGCGGTGTTTTGGTAATGGTGTGAGTACTTAACCACTTTCTAACGGAGGAGGACTTATGTCGAAGAAGGTGCTTTTATTAGCCGTCGCGATCCTGTTTGGTGCCCAGGCAGGGCTGGCAATGGCGGCAAATCCAGACACCGGTCCAGGCTGTGGATTGGGGAAACTGGCTTGGGGAGATTACAAAGGGCAGAAGGAAATCGCCCCGCAGGTAATGATGGCTACCACGAACGGAACATTCGGCAGCCAGACATTCGGCATCAGCTCTGGTACCTCCGGATGTACGAACGACGGCAAAATTATGGGCGAGCACAAGACGACCATGTTTGCCTCGCTGAACTTTGACGCTCTCACGGCTGAAATGGCGCAAGGGCAGGGCGAACATTTGGCCTCGCTTGCGACGCTGATGGGCATCCCTGCGGAGCGTCACGGAGAATTCTTCGCCATGACCCAGGAGCGATATACGTCCTTGGTTCAAGCTGGGGAGGCTTCTCCGGTTGCATTGGTGAAGTCCCTCAACGATGCGGTCGCGGGCCATCCGGTCCTCGCACAAGCATCAGTGCGCTAAGTTGTTGCAAGGGCCCTGGCATACTCGTCAGGGCCCTTCTTGTTTCTTTTACGCCGTGCTGCTCCTCCTCATCGGTTTTCTAGCCTGTCTCGCCGCTCCGGCTCCATCCGATGCACAGCAATCAGATCGGGACTTCTATCAGCGGCAGCTCATCGGCCAGGCTGAACAAGCCAGGCTTGCGGAGCAACGTGAATGGCATTTGTTGTTGCACTACCGGAAGAATCTCTTCGGGGGATATGAGAGCGAACAGGACGATCCTGGGTTTTTCCTATCATCCAAAGGCAAGACGGATCCTGCTGCTGAGCTTGCAGCGACGCTTGCGCAATTCTTTTCCGCTGATGGTGTTGGTCGCTCGAAGCAGCCTGCACAATGCGCGTTCATTGCGCGGTATCACTGGCTCAAGGAACAATTGCAGTTTGACCCAGCCCGCCTCCCACCCATTGTCTGTGAGCGGTTTGATCAGTGGTATGAGGATTTTGAGGTTCAATCGATCTCTCTGATTTTCCCCGCAGCCTTTTTGAACAACCCAGCCTCCATGTTCGGCCATACCTTGTTCCGGGTTGATCAGAAGGGGCAGACAGAGCAGACAAGAATCCTGGCGTACACCATTAACTACGCGGCAGAGGTGCCTCCCAACGCCGGTCTTGCCTATCCGATTCGAGGGATCTTTGGAAGCTATAAGGGGTATTTTTCGACGATTCCCTACTATCTCAAGGTGCAGCAGTATCGAGATATCGAAAACCGAGATATTTGGGAATATCGCCTGAACCTCACGGGAAACCAGCTGAGGCGCTTTTTAATGCACGCCTGGGAGTTGGGAAATGCCTATTTCGATTATTTCTTCTTTAAGGAGAATTGCTCGTATCATATTCTCGCGCTTTTGGACTATGCCGATCCGGGATTGCACTTGACCGATGAGTTTATTGGGTGGACGGTTCCAGCCGATACGATTCGATTGGTCGTGTCAAAACCGGGCCTGGTGTCTGATATCACGTATCGGCCTTCTCGCAGCACGGTCATCAAGCGTAAACGAGAAGCATTGCCAGCGGAGGAACGAGATCTGGCTCATCGAGTGACTCAGGATATTGGGGTATTGACTTCACCAGCGTTTACTAAATTGGCCGCAGCCAAACAAGCTTTTCTGTTGGAGTTGGCATCGGAATATCTGCGCTATCGAATTGACACCACAGATGATCGAAAACCAGAATGGGATGTGAGAAAGAAAGAAATTCTGGCCACTCGCAGTCAGCTCCGGTTCCCGCTCACGGATTTTCCTGTGCGCCCATTCGCTAAGCAGCCGGAGCTCGGGCATAAGATGCATCGAGTGTCGATCGGAGGAGGTTGGCGTAATAACGATACCTTTGAAGAAGCGACGTTTCGCGGTGGCTATCACGACTTGCTCGATCCAGAAGTCGGGTATACCCCCGATGCGCAAATCGAAATGGCCTCGGTCACAGTGCGGCACTATAACCGAGCGGATCAGACCAGAGTGGAACGGGCGACATTGCTCAACCTTCTTTCCCTCTCGCCGATTGACGCCGTCTTTCACGCTCCCTCGTGGAAACTCAACGTCGGCATGAATACGATCCGGCACAATGATTGTCGGCTCTGCAGCAACGGATTTTTCAACGGGGGCATCGGCGGGGCCAAAGAATTGAACTTGCTGAATCGGGAAGTGGTGTTTGCCTTTGCAGAGACTGAAGCGAGTATCAGTAAGGCGTATGATGGGATGCATCGAATCGGCGGCGGGGCAACCATCGGAATGTTGGCCGATATCACCGCGCGTTGGAAACTGATGGCGACGGGTTCGTATCTGAGGTTTCCCTTGGGGGATAAGTCGGATGATATCCGGTGGTATGTTGGGTCACGTTTTACCTTGGCGCAGAATTGGGCGGTCAGGCTGGAATACAATCATCGGGATCGGGATAATGATGTCCTTTTCAGCGTCCAGGCCTATTTTTGAGTGCGGGATGGTCCTGCTGGGGAATTAGTACTTGATGCGCTTGAGGTGGAATCGGGAGAAGGTGTCTGGCTCGAGCGTGGGGTGGGGTGTGTTCGTTCTTGGATGGTTAAATTCAACATCGCTCTCCTCTTTGCTCGCTCCGACCTTGCTAGGCTCAAAGTCCGGTTCCTTGTCCCCGATCATCGCCGTCATGACAGAGCACCCGGAGAGGGTCAGCAGTACGTATAGGGTCAGCAGCACAAACAGTCCGCACAGCATACTGGAACTTGCCTTGAGCATCTCAGATCCTCCATTCTGGGGTAAGCCGCAAGCTCTAACGGCATGAGCTATAGCCTGGTTTAGCAAATAGGACAAGCAAACTATGACTTTCTTCATGCGTTGAAGGTAGCTGGTTGAGGTGGGGCTTATGCTTTCTTCTCTGAGCCAGTTTCGGTATCCTGCCTCCGTGGGCTTCCTCGATCAATTCTTTGTCTACTATCCTGAACCCTGGCAGGACCGAGACTGGGCAAGACTCAGTGGTTTGCCGCTCGAAGAGGTCTGGTTTCAAGCAGCGGATGGAGCTCGCTTGTTCGGATGGTATGTCGAATCAGCAGCTGATCGCCCGGTTGTGCTCTGGTGTCACGGTAATGCGGGAAATATCAGCCACCGTCTTGAGAATCTAACGCTGTTGTTCCGACTTGGATTATCTGTGTTTTTGTTTGACTATCGAGGATATGGAAGGAGTCAGACGGTTCGTCCAAGTGAGAGGGGACTGTACGACGATGCCTATGGGGCCTATGACTATCTTACGCGCACCAGAAAAATTCGCTCAGAACGGATTGTCTTGTTTGGGCGATCGCTTGGAACGACTGTGGCAGGTGAACTAGCCGTACAACGACCGGCTTCCGCACTGATCCTTGAATCGTCCTTTCCTTCCATCGAAGCTGTGGCGAAATTTCATTATAGTGGGTTGCCGGTTCATTGGCTTCTTGGAGCGGAGCATCGGTTGATCGATCGCCTCCCCCAGCTCTCACTTCCGAAGTTGATCATTCATGGAGACAAGGACGACATCACGCCGATCGAGCTGGGACGCCAGGTTTTCGACGCAGCCACGCCACCAAAGGAATGGTACGTGATCGAAGGGGCCAACCATAATAATAGCTATCTTGTGGGCGGACGTGCGTATTTGCACCGGCTCGGGGTGTTCATTCGCACCGCTACTGCAACGTGATTCTCGGCAGGCCGTGGCTCGGCCATGCCCCTATGCAGGAACACACCGAGGATAGGCACACCTCCCTCCTCCTGATCCCGTTGTCAATTTGAATGCGGCATTTGCCTTCGCCTTTCATCTTGCCGTCTTAACAACGTTTCCGTCACGCCGGGTGCTTGATTGGTATGGTGGAGCCGGCATCACAGTCTGCTCGGTCGGGGTAGGTTATAGAGGACTCTTGTGTCTGTCTTAATCGCGTGTAGTCGTTCGCCGTGGGCATGGACCATCCTACCGTCCGATATAATTTGCGGATACGTTTTCGAAATGTGAGCCAATCGCAGTAGGCTGCGTGGCGAGGAGAATCGATCATCTGAATCGGTCCACGTAGATCGCCGTGTTCCTTTTGTGCGATCTCACGGAGAAGTGTATCTTGGCCGGTATTCCGATCTTGACTGAGCAGGTACTGTGCGACGGTTGCCGCGAACAGCTCAAGATGGGGGAATACGGCTGCGTTACCCTCGTAGAATCCCAGCGTAAATAGATTGGGGTGTTTGCGGGAAAAACAGGTCATGAAATGGCCAACTCCGTGCCCCATCCATTCAATATGTTCTGGGTCAAGATATGGAAACGCGGCTTTATAGCCGGTTGCATACAAGATTTGATCAACTTGAATTGAAGACCCATCGACGAAGTACACGGTGGAACCCGCGAAGCGTTCGACGTCCGGCTTCGGGTGGAGATCCCCGTGGGCAAAGCAAGAGAGGATATCGGAATTAACGATCGGTTGAGATTCTAAGACGCGATGTGTGGGCTTTTGCAAGCCGTACCGTGTGAGGTCACCCTGCAAGATGGTCAACATGTGGCCAAACACCCACTGCCTAAGACGGAACGGGATCCACTCATTTTCTCGCTCATAGATATCGGCGGGTTTTCCAAACATGGTCTTTGGGAGGAAGTGGTAGCCCCTGCGCATGCTGATGTAGGCAGCCCTTGCGCTTCGGGCCGCTTCAGTCGCGATATCACAGCCGGAGTTGCCTGCTCCGACGATCAAGACGCGCTGATTTCTAAATTCCTCAGAGCTTCGATAGTCTATGGAGTGCCGTTGGAGGCCATCGAATGTACCGGGAATCTCGGGCCAGTTCGGCGTCCAATGCATCCCTGATGCACAGACGACGCTTCGATAGAGTCGAGTTTCTCCCCGAACCGTGACCAACCAGAAACCATCCTGTGGCTCAACCCGTTCAACCGCGCTTGAAAAGTAGATGTGTTTGCGAAGCCCGTACGCATGAGCAAACGCTTTCAAATAAGCGAAGATTTCGTCACGTCTCGGGAAATCTCCGCCAGGAGGGAATGGAAAATCCATGAACCCTGATTCTCGTCTGGAGGAAACGAAGTGGGTGTTTTCATAAACGGGAGTCCCAGGGTTATCGATGTCCCACAAGCCGCCGACATCCATATGACGCTCAAAGATATCAAACGGTAATCCTGCCGCGAGAAAGGCTCGGGCTTGTGCGAGCCCGGATGGGCCTGCTCCAATGATACAGTGTCGATCTGTACAGTCGATCATTGCGGTGGGCATGAGGTTCTCCTTTCTACCGTCTTTTGTGCATAAAACAATCACCTACTTACTGCAGCGTCGATGACATGCTGGCGCCCGGCACACAAAGGATGTGCGATGGGAGTTCAGCGGATGGTTGACTGATAGACGATTCCCCATCACAGGGCATAAGTCTCTGCCACGTGTCGGTCGTGCTTGGGCTAAAGCACGAAGTGTGCCATGTGAGAGGTTGAGCGTGCGGTTGTACGATTACCAATTAAATATTCACAAGGCCCAATAGGTATGAGTGAGCGTTTGGTGAAATCCGATGACTGTCCGCCGTAATCTATGAATCTATTTGGATACTCATGAATGCAAAATGATTCAGTTGCATTTGCAAATGAGCACATCGTGCTATTGCAAGTCATGATGTGGGTACACAGGAAGCAGGTGGGTAGCCATGACGGGAGTGGATCATATCAGCGCCGCGTCATGGCAGTGGTGGCGGCAATGGTACATCACGCAAGGAAGCAGCCATTGGGTGTACCCCTATCAGTAGATGGCAAGCGACGCCTATCATCGAGCTGGACTCAAGGCCTAATAGTGTTATCCATCTGGTAGATGGGTCTGTCGCATGATACCTGCTCGAATCGAGCGAATAGTTCCACGGCATTGAGGGTGTCGGAGCTCTATGGGAGTCGCTTCCATCCATGACGACCGCACTCTTACCCTAACGCGATAGCTGTAATGCGAGTCGTCATCGGCCGAGATCACATCGGTTGATGTCTCACCGTGCTGGCGGGTTCTGTTCAATTTGTCAGAGTTGTGCGTCTTCGGTTTGGGTCGTTCCGCCTTGTTGTCCTGGGGGATGGACAAAAGCCTCGATCATGCCCGGACATTCCGATTGTGCCGCTGAGACATTTGCGGCAAGTGAACTCCCAATAAGTGAATGGAGATCACAAATACATACAAATATATTCTTTCGAAATGCTGATGTTTCAGAAAATAGAATCCAATTGGATTCAGTGCGTATCCATTGTGATACATGGTTAGCATTCATAATAAGTACAAACTCGTCAGGATCTTATCGAAAACCTCAAAAAGGATGAGCTGGTGGCATGAGGGAGGGATGGCACGTGTGTTGCTAGGCCTGCAGGGTGTCGCGTTAATGGGTACGCGATAGACAAGCCTGACAGTCGATGACCTGGAGGAATAAATGATGAAGACCGCGCACACCGTGAGCGAACAGACGCAGACCGAGCCGATCGCATTGGTTGGAATTGGATGCCGTTTCCCTGGCGGAGTCACCCATGCCCATAGTTTTTGGGAGCTTCTTAAGACGGGGCAGGATGCGATAGTCGATGTGCCGTCCGATCGATGGAATGTGCGCCGCTTTTACGACCCGGATGCCAACAAGCCGGGGAAAATGTATGTCAAACAAGGCGGGTTTTTAAGACAACGGATCAGTGAGTTCGATGCGTTGTTTTTTGGGATTGCACCTCGTGAGGCGGAATGCATCGACCCACAGCAACGGCTGCTGCTGGAGACCAGCTGGGAAGCGCTGGAAGACGCGGGAATTCCGCATGGCGCCCTCGCGGGATCAAACACAGGTGTGTTTATCGGTGCGTTTACGCTCGACCATAAACTGACCCAGATGGGCAAGATGAATCGACAGCTTATTGGGACACATACGGCCATCGGGTCGACCATGACGATTCTCTCAAATCGCATTTCGTACGTATTGGACTTGCGGGGGCCAAGCATGAGTCTGGATACCGCCTGTTCCTCGTCCTTGGTGGCGGTCCATCTGGCGTGCCAAGCCATTTGGCGGGGAGAGTGTGATTTGGCACTTGCCGGCGGTGTGAATGTGATGATGCGCCCTGAGTATCCCATGGCGATGTGTAAGGGCGGATTTCTGGCACCGGATGGTCGCAGTAAGAGCTTTGACTCCAGGGCGAATGGGTATGGGCGCGGTGAAGGAGCTGGGGTGGTGGTCCTAAAGCGTGTATCGGAAGCCATGCGTGACGGTGATTCGATCTATGCCTTGATACGTGGTACGGGAGTCAATCAAGACGGAAGGACAAACGGCATCACGGTTCCCAACCCGCAATCACAGACCGCCCTGATCCAGCGAGTGTGTACGCAATATGCGATCGACTCACGAGATATTCGCTATGTCGAAGCCCATGGGACTGGTACTCCCGTGGGAGACCCCTTGGAGGCGAAGGCACTTGGGACAGCGCTTGGTCATCCTGAGGAGCACGATCCATGTCTACTTGGCTCAGTGAAAGCCACCATCGGTCATCTTGAGGCGGCAGCGGGTGTTGCCGCGATCATCAAGACGGCCTTGTGTTTATCCCATCGACAAGTGCCGCCACAGGCAAATTTGGAAACTCCCAATCCTGATATTCCGTTTGAAGCGTTGGGACTCAAGTTGCCACGGCAATTGGAGGAACTCGCGCCTGGTGCAGAACAGGTCTGTGCAGGGGTCAATTCGTTTGGCTATGGCGGGACCAATGCGCATGTCGTTCTACAAAACGCTCCCCTCGTGGAGGCGGACGGGCTCCTGGCAGCACCACTGGACTCGGTGCACTGTCTTCCGCTATCGGCGCGTAGTGAGCATGCGTTAACCGCCTTGGCAAAATCCTGGCTGGAGTACTTCGGTGAAAGGCCGGAAAGGCGATTGTCGGATTTGGCCTACTCAGCATCCTGCCGTCGAGGTCATCATGATCATCGCCTCGCTGTGACTGGAGCTTCATGGGAGGAAGTGCGTGGACAACTGCAAGCATTTGTCGAGCAGGGAATGGGCGAATGGTTCGCATCGGGCAAGCGAGGCAATGAGTCTGAACAGCCCCCGGTCTTTGTCTACACCGGTATGGGACCTCAATGGTGGGCCATGGGGCAGGAACTGTACGAGAAGGAGCCGGTTTATCGGGCAGCTGTGGAGGAATGCGATGCCATCTTCAGGAATATAGCGGGATGGTCAATCTTGGAAGAGATGCGTAAGCCGGAGCAGGATTCGAGAATGGCGGATACCGTTATCGCTCAGCCGGCCAACTTTGTCATTCAGGTCGGACTCACCGCTCTGTGGCGGTCTCGCGGGGTCAACCCGGGCGCAATTATCGGCCATAGCGTTGGTGAAGTGACTGCTGCGTATGTCGCCGGAGTGTTAACGCTGGAGGACGCAGTACTGGTGAGTTACCACCGCAGTCGCATCCAGAAAAAGGCGGCCGGTACCGGGAAAATGCTGGCCGTGAACTTGAGTCAAGACCAATGCGCGAGCCTCTTAAAAGAGATGAAGGGCGAGGTCTCCATTGCTGCCATCAACAGTCCCACGGCCGTGACGTTGGCTGGAGATGCCCTGGCATTGCAGGCCATTCAAGAGCATCTTGCTCAACGCGGAGAAGCCGGTCGCTTTCTGCAAGTCGAGGTTCCGTATCACAGTCCGTTTATGGAGCCGCTCAAACCGGAGGTCCGCTCGGTCTTGGCTCAGTTAAAACCACAGAAACCGACCATCCCGCTCTATTCGACCGTGACCGGAGATGTCGTCACCGGAGTACTCTACGATGCCGAATATTGGTGCGACAATATTCGAGAACCTGTGTATTTTGCGGAAGGAATTTCGAGTCTCTTGCGGGATGGGCATCGAGTCTTCTTGGAAGTCGGACCGCATCCAGTACTGTCGACTTCCATTAAGGAGTGCTGTCGGCATCGCAATGTCGAGGCGCAAACGATTGCCTCGTTACGTCGCCAGAAACCCGAACGGCGCACCTTCTCCATGGGGCTTGCCCAGTTGTATATCGCGGGCTGCCCGATTGATTGGCGCCGGCAGTACTCGGCTGATGGCCGCTATGTGAAGTTGCCGACGTATCCCTGGCAGCGAGAAGTGTATTGGAGTGAGGACGCGGAGTCACAAGTAGATCGCATCGGCGAATCGCTTCATCCATTGCTGGACCGTCGTGTGCCAAACCCACGACCAATGTGGGAGGCCGCAGTCAATGGGCAAATTCTCCCCTATCTCAATGATCATCAGGTGGATGGATTAGTCGTGATGCCCGGTGCCGCCTATGTTGAGGCCGGGTTGGCCGCATTTCAGCAGGTCACGGGGGATGCTCGATGCGCATTGGTCCAACTACAGTTTCATCAAGCCTTGATGCCAAATGCCGGTGGGGCTGATCAGATTGTGCATGTGGAGCTTGATCAGACCAGTGGGGAGTATGGATTTTACAGCCATGAAAGTACCGAGCAACAGAACTGGCAACTCAATGCGTCGGGGAATATCTTTGCCATTCAGGAGACGGAAAGCCTGGTGATCGATAAGGATGCCATTACTGGCCGCTGCGGCGAAAGCGTGAATATTGAGAAGTTGTATGAGGGGTTAGCCGAGCGCGGCTTGTGGTATGGACCCTCGTTCCGAACCATTCGAGGGCTGCAACGCGGGCAGGGTGAAGTGCTGGCCCGAATTGAGTTGAGCCAGGAATTCAGCGGGGACGAGGCCGCATATCACTTATACCCGAGTCTCCTGGATGGCTGCTTCCAGTCATTGATCGTGACGCTGGAGGGAAGCGACAAATTCTACATGCCTGTAGGGATTAAGCGGCTGACGTATTACGGCAAACCGGGGAAGGCATTGTGGTGCCATGGCCAGCTTACCACTGTTACCGACGAAGACCTCGTTGGTGAACTGCAGCTCTTCGATGATACCGGCAAGGTATGGGTATCAGTCGAGGGACTGCGCTGTCGTGGGCTTGCCGCGCAACATGGGAATCCGATTGAGCAGCTGAAGCAATGGGCCTATGCCTGGGAATGGAACTCGCAACCACTACCGCCTAGTCAGGCAAAAACAGGCACCTGGATCGTTCTTACCGATAGGATCGGGCTTGGTGATGCGCTGTGCGATGCGCTGGAAACACATGTTGAGAATACGGTAATCCGTGTGCCGTACCCCACGTATGCGGAGCACGAAGGTGAAGAGATCCCGAGCTTCGGATCACGAGAGATCGAGCGGTTACGCAGTGTATTGCAGCAAGCTCAAGAGCGGCATCTTGATGGCGTTGTGTACTGCTGGGGAACGCAGGACCCTGCCGATACCGATGATCCAGCCGGCATTGCTCGGACCGGACTTGCCGTACAAGTCATTCAGCTCTTGACCAGTATGTTTGAGGAACGATCTCCACGATTGTACATCGTGACGCAAGGGGCGCAGGTCGTCCCACCGACTGAGAGGATTCATGGTCTGGCGCAGACCTCGTTGGTGGGACTTGCGCGAGTGACGTTCAATGAGCATCCTGCTCTCCGCTGCACCTTGGTGGATGTGGCGGCAATGGATCCCAATGTCAGGGCATTAGCGCACGAAATACTTGCCGATGATCGGGAGGATGACGTGGTGCTTCGTGACGATGGACGGTATGTGCATCGTCTGGAACGGTTGGCGGTCGATGCAGCGGTATCCGACCGGAGGACGGTAATGGCGGATGCGGTAGAGGCGTTCCGCCTTCATGGAACGGGGCGTCCCACATTTCAGGCGATGCCAATACCGATCCCGCAAGTCGGTGAAGTCGTGGTGGGGCTCGAATACATCAACAGCAGCAGTGTTCAGCTCGAGGCCGGTGCAACCACAGAGGAGGTGCGAGGGTATTTTGCCACGGGAACGGTTACGGCCGTCGGGGAAGCAGTCGGCAAGTGGAAGATTGGAGACAAGGTATTGATCGCTGCGGAAGGGCGACCGGCGTCGCATGTCGTCTGTCCCATTGATCGGGTCTTTTCAGTCGATCTCTACCGGGGGTTTGACGATTCAGAAACGGCTGCAGTTCCCACGACGTTCTTCTCTGCGTACTATGCGCTGCAGGCGATTGCTCGTCTTATTCCCGGGGAGACCGTGCTGATCGATGCCGCATTGGGAGCTCGTGCCATCGCAACTCACCGAATTGCCCGTTGGTTGGGTGCCAAACCCTATCTCTACACTACCACGGAGGGGCTCGAAGGCTTAAACGGCGAACCTGTGATGCTCTTGTTCAACAAACCTGACAGTGCGTCATGGTCGGAGGGTATTAGGCAACTCCAACATATCCGCGCATGGGTCCATGGGATCCATACCAAAGAGCACACGCTGATTGCCAATTCTCTGTCACCAGATACACAGGAACTTATCTTTGCGGATGGGGCGACCAGAGGGTCAGTAATGGGAGGTCTGGGCAGCTGTACGATCATCGATGCGGTGAAACTGGCATTGACGGCCCCTCAACTTTTTGGGGAATTGTTTGGCAAAGTTGGACAGATACTTACTCATCAAGTTGGATCGCCCTCGGTGTCGCAGATTGTCTCAGTGGAAGAGGGGCTTAGCGGACCATCTAGAGAGAATGAGAAAAGGGGAAGCAGCGAAGCTATCGTCTCACTCATTGATCGAGCGTCGATTGAGGTCGTTGATGATCGCGTCACTCCATTCTTCAAAACCGACGGCACATATTTGATCACCGGTGGGTTTGGAGGCTTTGGTCTGGAGACGGCGACGTGGTTGGCGAAACGTGGTGCGAGGTATCTGGCCTTGGTGGGGCGGCGTGGGGCCGCAGCGGAACATGCCAAAGCCGCAGTTCAGTCCCTGGAGTCACAGGGGGTCAACGTGTTGGCAATTGCGGCGGACATGTCGGACGAAAGGCAGGTGGAGGAGACGTTGGCACAAGTAGCTAATCAGTTCCCTCCCCTCAAGGGTGTGTTTCATGCGGCAGGCATCTTGGATGATGCGCCAATCGCAGAGCTGAATCCAGATCGTATCGCCACAGTCATGAAGGCGAAAGCCCTGAGCGCGTGGTACTTGCATACGCATACGCTTAAGTCTCAACTTGATCATTTTGTGCTCTTCTCATCGGTCTCTTCGCTCATTGGCAATGCACGGCAAGCGAGCTACGTAGCGGCGAATACCTTCCTAGATGCCTTAGCGCATCATCGCTCTGCTGCGGGCTTGGCTGGTGTTTCTGTGAATTGGGGGGCCATCGCAACAGGGATGGCGACTGAGAACGATGACGTCGTAAAGCATCTGGAATTGATGGGGATGTCGGCCATTACTGCCGAACAGGCCTTAGAGGGGTGGGCCCATCTGCGTGAGAACGATCTCCCGCAAGTTGGGATCATGAATTGTAGTTGGCCACGCTGGAGAGAATTCGAGCCGACTGGCGGGAATGCACCAAGGTTTTCCACGCTCACAGGTGGAGGTGAGAACAGCAACTCAATGACTGAGCGCTGTCAGGCTATCAGCGAACTGCCGGTGCATGAGCGTGCGGCTGCGATGGGGCAAGCCGTTGCGGAGCAGGTTGCACGGGTGCTGCGCATGCCCTTGTCCCAGGTCGACCTACAGCATTCACTGGCGCAAATGGGAGTGGATTCCCTGATGTCCGTCGAGTTGCAGGCGGCGATCGACCAGGTGTTTGGCGTGCGGATTTCAACATTGGAACTCATGAGAAGCAAGAACCTGCTTCATCTTGCGGAGTTATTAATGGAGCGCACAATTCAGGCTGTAACGAACAAGAGTGTTGATCCGCAGACCGAGGATCCATCGATCATTGATCGGATGTCGGCCTTGGATATCGACATCCTTCTCGACAAAATGTTGCAGGAAAAGGAAACTGCATAATGAAACAGACAACAGATGTGTCAGCGATGACGGAGGCTCAAAAACGGGCCTTGCTGAAGGAGCTCTGGCTTCGTAAGGAGAATGAGAAGAGCCGAGAGGGTGTCAATGGAGAGATTTCGGAGGAGTGGTGCCGTGTAGAAAAGTTTCCAGGATGTCGTCTGTTAACCGAAACCGGGGAAATGTTCAAGGCACTGGCGGTAGAGAATCCATATTTTAGTGCACATGATGGAATCAGCGATCATCTCACCATGATCTGTGGCAAAGAGTACATCAATTTTTCAGGCTATAACTATCTGGGCTTATCGGGGCACCCTGAAGTGTCCGCAGGGGCGAAGAAAGCCATCGATCAGTACGGGACGTCTGTTTCCGCCAGTCGCATTGTGTCCGGAGAAATTCCTCTTCACCGTGAGCTAGAAACAGCCTTGGCTTGTATCCATAACACAGAAGATGCGGTGGCGTTGGTCAGTGGGTACTCAACGAATGTGGCCGTCATTGGGCATTTGTTCGGGCCTCAAGATTTGCTCGTGCACGACATGTTGATCCATAACAGCATTATTACCGGTTGTCAGCTCTCCGGTGCTAAGCGGTTGGCCTTCCCGCACAACGACTGGAACGTGCTGGATACACTGCTCAAACAGCACCGTGGTCGGCACGAACGTGTGTTGATCATTATTGAGGGTGTGTACAGCATGGACGGCGATATCCCAGATTTACCGCGGTTTATAGAAGTGAAGGAAAGGCATAAGTGCATGTTGATGGTTGACGAAGCTCATGCCGCCGGCGTGATTGGGCCTCGGGGGTTTGGTTCTCATGATCATTTTGGGGTCAATGCCGGGGACGTAGAGATTTGGATGGGCACGTTAAGCAAGTCGTTTGCGAGTTGCGGGGGCTATATCTGCGGGTCAAAGGCATTGATTGATAACATTAAATACAATGCGCCCGGTGCGGTGTTGTTTAGCGTGGGGATTTCTCCAGCGAACGCCGGTGCGGCTTTGACTGCAGCCAAGATCATGATGCGCGAGCCAGAACGCGCCGAACGCTTGCGAGCCAGATCTTCGTTGTTTCTCGAGCGTGCGAAGCACCGTGGATTGGATACAGGTTTAGCAGGAGGCACCGGTGTCGTGCCTGTGATTGTCGGTAACTCAATGCGGTGCTTGCAGCTGAATCAACGCCTGATGCGCGCCGGGATCAATGTGCATCCCATTATGTATCCGGCGGTGTCAGAAGCCGCGTCGCGGTTGCGATTTTTTATTACAAGTAATCTGACCGAGGCCGAGGTGGTGTACACGGTGGATACGTTGGCCGAGGAGCTCGCAGCCTTGAAGCAAGGCTGAGCAAACCTATTTGCCATTGACATGAGAGGACGTGAACCTGTGTTGAATAAGTATGCCGATTCGATCGTGCGATGGCCCTGGCTGATTATCCTCATGACTGTGGTCATAGCGACGACAGCAGCTTACGGGGTGCGATATGTCGAGTTCAAGAATGACTATCGAATGTTTTTTAGCGAAGACAATCCACAGTTGCGGGCGTTTGAGGCGCTGGAGAAAACCTATACACGAGATGACAATATTCTCCTTGTGGTGACCCCACAAGATGGGAATGTGTTCACTTCAAAGAATCTGGCCATTGCGGAATACATCACCCAACATCTCTGGCAGACACCCTATGCGACACGAGTAGACTCGATCACAAACTTTCAACATAGCACGGCCCAAGGCGACGACTTATTCGTAGGTGACTTAGTTCACGGGGCTGATCGACTCAGTCCCGCTGAACTTGTGCGAATCCAACAGGTCGCGGTGAATAGTCCGTTGTTACGTAATCGCCTGGTGTCGCCGGACGGTCGTGTGATGGGATTTAACCTGATCGTGCGGCGACCTGGGAAGGACCAGAATGCAGAAACAAAGGATGCCGTGACGTTTGTTCGTGAGCTCGTGAACGAGGTGCAACAGGCGCATCCTGAGCTCTCGTTCCACTTAACCGGTGCGCTCATGATTGACACCGCATTTGCGGAATCATCGGAGCGAGACGCGAAAACACTGACGCCTACGATGTTGGGAATTATTGTCGTGGGGCTCTGGTGGTTCCTCCGATCGTTCATTGGCATGGCGGCGGCTGCGACGATGATGACCCTCTCGGTGATTTGTGCGATCGGCTTAGCGGGATGGTTGGGGATTGTCTTTTCGCCATCGAGTATTCCTGCTCCGACGATTCTGCTGACGTTGGCTGTGGCCGACTCGGTCCATATCCTGACGGGTTATTATGCCGGCCTTAATCGAGGATTGACTCAGCAGGCTGCGATGAGGGAAAGCCTCCAGGTTAATTTCAAAGCGATCTTTTTCACGAATCTCACTACGGCGGTTGGGTTCTGGTCGATGAATTACAGCGATGCTCCACCATTTCGAGATTTGGGCAATATCACGGCGATGGGAGTTGGTGTGGCTTATGTGTTGACCATTACCTTTTTACCTGCGCTGATGATGGTGTTGCCGGCGAAGCGGGGCCAGGTGGCTCCTTCTGTTGCCACAACCTTTGAGGGATTCGCCGGCATGATTGCCAAACATCGTTATGTCTTGGCCGCCGTCGTGCCTACGCTCATGGGCGTGGTTCTCGCCTGTATTCCTCTGAATCGCCTCGATGATCTCTATGTGCAGTATTTCGACGAATCCATTGCCTTCCGGAGCGATACGGATTACATCACCAAAAATTTAACGGGCATGTACAACATCGATTACTCCATTGAACAGGGAGCGCATGGGGGGATTCATGAACCAGCGTTTCTTGAACAGATAGAACGGTTCGCACAATGGTTTCGGCAGCAGCCAGAAGTTCTCCACGTGTATGTCCTGAACGATATTCTGAAACGACTGAATCAAAACATGCATGGAGATGACCCGGCCTGGTATCGTCTGCCTGAAAGCCGGGAGTTGGCCGCGCAGTACATGCTGTTGTTTGAGATGTCATTGCCGTACGGGTTGGATTTGAGCAATCGTGTCAATGTGAGCAACTCCGCAACGCGCATGACGGTGACTCTGCGCAGTCTCACTAGTCAGGAGATAATTGATTTGGAGACACGGGCACAGGGGTGGTTGGCCGGGAATGCTCCGCTCATCAAACGAGCAGATGGAACTGGTACGACCGTCCTCTTTGCCCATATTGGACAACGCAACATTGTGAGCATGATCAGCGGTGAGCTGATATCGATCGTGATTGTGTCGCTCATCATGATTGTAGTGTTGCGGTCGGTTAGCCTGGGATTATTGAGCCTGGTTCCCAATTTGCTCCCGGCCGGTATGGCGTTCGGGATTTGGGGATTGATGGTGGGACAGGTGGGGATGGCGTCGTCCGTGGTGGCAGCAATGACCTTAGGGATTCTCGTCGACGATACCGTGCATTTTCTCAGTAAGTATCAACATGCCAGGCGAGAGATGCACTGTGAGCCTCAAGAGGCATTGTCCTATGCCTTTGTGACTGTGGGGCACGCCTTGTGGGTGACATCTGCGGTGTTAATTGCAGGGTTTTCCTTGCTCACGTTGTCACCGTTTCGAATCAATTTCGAAACGGGGTTATTAACCTCAATTATTTTTGCACTTGGGCTATTTGCGGAGTTTCTCTTGTTGCCGTTGATTATTCTTATCGCCCATGATGGTAAGCGTGTCTTGCGAAGCTGGTTATCCAAGCCTGTGCCGGTCATCCAATCGTGAAAGGAGACAACATGAACCGACTTGGACTTAGTCTGATCGTCTGTGCCCTGCTCTCACCTATAGTTTACGCAGAAACGCCCGAAGAAAAGGGCTACGCCATTTCCAAAGAAACCGACAAACGCGACTCGGGATTTGGCGATAGTTCAAACGATGCAACATTCATACTGCGCAATGCTCAAGGGGAAGAAAGTATTCGGGAGTTGTCTATGAAAACGTTAGAGATGCCTGGAGACGGTGATAAAGAAATGGCATTTTTTCATAGGCCAGCCGATGTGAGAGGGACGGCGGTACTGACATTCTCACATGGTCTGAAGCAGGACGACCAGTGGCTGTTTTTACCGGAATTGAAACGTATTAAAAGGATTTCTTCAGTTAATAAGTCGGGGCCGTTTGTGGGCAGCGAATTCGCATTTGAAGATATTGCTTCCTGGGAATTGGATAAATATAAGTACCGGTACCTGCGTGATGATGTTGTGGATGGGAATGACTGCTTCGTTGTCGAAAATATTCCTGCCTACGAATACTCTGGTTACTCCAAGCAGATTGAATGGGTTGATAAAACCATCTATCAGCCAAGAAAGATCGAGTTTTATGACAGGAAAAATGCCTTATTCAAGACGCTTACGTTTCATGACTATCAGCAGTACATCAACCAATATTGGCGGGCAAGCCGATTGGAGATGGTCAATCACCAGAATGGGAAAAGTTCGACGTTGGCACGTAAGAACTACAAGTTTCGGAATGGGTTTAAGGATAGTGATTTCTCAGAGAGCGCATTGAAGTCCGTGCAATGATAAGGCTTGCCGGAGTGGTATGGGAGTGGCACCGCATTATGCAGGAGTGGGTACTACTCAGAAGTGTGGAAGGGGAAGTGGGGGCGTGTGCTTGGTCCCGCATGCCACTTTGATGAAACGTGAATGTCGTGATCTTCAGAGCCGCTCATATTCCATCGAGGCCGTGATCCTTAGCTATAGTCATTAGCCGAATCATGTGAGTGGTGGATTTGAGATTAGATGGGACACCACCGGGCTCCCATCCGTGGTCGTGTTGCGTCGTGAGCTGGCTGGAGGTGAGCCGTCCGACTTCATAAGGGTATACGGTTGAATGAAAGCAGTGAGCGGTCGCTTGAGTGATCACTCCAGTGCGATGTTTTGTCATGAAGAGATACCTCATTGCGGCCGTGGTTAGTGCGACACTCCTTACAACATGTAATGGGTATGCAGTAGATCTGTCTGGTTTTGCAGCGGTGGATCTGCGAGGGTTTACAGAATCTGTCGCATCTCCGGCACAAAATGCTCGACTGGTGAATCCATCGGTATGGATACAGCCTGAACTGCGCCAGGAGTGGAGCAATGGTGCCCATCGTGCCACGGTGATTCCGTTCGGGCGGTACGACAGTCTCGACAGCCATAGATCGCATTTTGATTTGCGAGAAGCGAATTGGCTCCATAAAGGTGATGGATGGACTATTCAATCCGGTGTCGGGAAAGTGTTCTGGGGAGTCACAGAGTCGAGGCACTTGATTGATATCGTTAACCAAACCGATGAGGTAGAAAGTATTCGAGGAGAAGACAAGCTTGGGCAGCCGATGGTGAATCTGAATGTAGCGACTCGGTATGGAAATCTGAATCTGTTG
Organism: Candidatus Nitrospira nitrosa; assembly: GCF_001458735.1. Taxonomy (NCBI): domain Bacteria; kingdom Pseudomonadati; phylum Nitrospirota; class Nitrospiria; order Nitrospirales; family Nitrospiraceae; genus Nitrospira; species Candidatus Nitrospira nitrosa. Next base: position 674,915 of record NZ_CZQA01000008.1, on the reverse strand, counting down.
TATCTTCCCTACTTCCGTGAACGCACCTACCCCTCTGTAAAAGGGCGATTGCGGTTTGAGCTACCAGTGGATACAGAGCATGCGCAAATCCGGGGTGCCAACCATTGGCATCCGGATTGGGCCCTACGGTGGAGCCATACGTTTGGGCGATGGGATGTTGGGATCTCGTATTTTAGCGGTATTTCCAGGGAGCCACGCCTCGTGCCGAATTCATTGATACGGCCGACGGCGTTGATTCCCATCTACGAGCTTATTAACCAGGTCGGTGTGGATATCCAGGGCGCAGTGGGGAAATGGCTGTTCAAGTTGGAAGCCATGACTCGTGATGCCCCGGGGAAACGTTTTGCGGCGGCCGTTGCCGGGCTGGAATATACCGAGTCAGGTGTGTGGGGGAGTGGGGTTGATCTGGGGCTCCTGCTTGAGTATCAGTATGATGGCCGTGAGAAACTCTCGAGAACATCACTCACGAATACCCTACCGACGCCCAATAACAATGACATCTTTGCCGGTATGCGCCTCGCGCTCAACGATGAACAAGATTCCCAGGTGTTGTTTGGGGTCACCGTGGACATCGATACGAGGGCAACGATTACAAGTATCAAAGGAAGTCGTCGGCTGGGGGACAATTGGAAGATTGAGGTGGAATCCTTGGCGTTTTTTAACATTCCTCAATCGGATATTTTGATTGGTCCGAGCCGAGACGATTACGTGCAGGTGCGGTTAGTACGATTCTTTTAGCACAGAGGCTTGCTGGGAATACATCGAACAAGCGGTGTGTATCATGATGACTAAGCGGTCTTGAGGCACGGCGCGACGTGGACACTGTGGGTACGGGAGAGGGGTTCTACGCACCTTGTAAAAGACGGTGGGTGTGTTTGGTCATATTCATAAGGAATTAACCGGTACGGTCCATAGCGAATTATGACGTCGTCCACATTGGAGGTTCCCTGATGCGTCCATATCATCAACTCAAAGATGACCGATGGGATGCAATTATTATCGGGTCGGGTGTTGGTGGCCTCACAACAGGTGGGTTGTTGGCGAAGGTAGCCGGAAAAAAAGTTCTGATCTTGGAGCAGCACTACAGAGCTGGCGGGTATACCCATATGTTCACCCGGCCGGGGTATGCGTGGGACGTCGGAGTTCACTATGTCGGCGAATGTGAAGGTCCGAGTTCTGCGGTGCGTGCAGGCTTTGATTATCTGACGGACTCTCGACTGCAATGGCATCCGATGCCTGAGGTCTATGACCGCGCTATTATTGCCGGAAAAACGTATGACTTTCCGGCGGGCCAGGCAGCGTTGAAAAGAAACTTGCTAAGCAGCTTTCCTCAAGAGGAGCAAGGAATCGACAGCTATTTTCGAGCCGTGAATAGCGCGCGATTGGCTACTCGAGGGTATATGGCAGATCAGACGCTTCCGAGTGCCATATCCAAAAAGGTTGAGCAAGCAATGCGAGCTCCGTTTGTGCGATGGGCGAACCGTACGACATTACAGGTATTACGTGAGTGTACTCAGAATGAGGAGCTTGTCGGCGTTCTGACCGCACAGTGGTTTGACTACGGCCTTCCTCCAGCGCAAAGCAGTTTTGCGATTCATGCCAATCTTGTGAGTCACTATGTCAACGGTGGAAGTTATCCCGTTGGAGGGTCTTCACGTATCGTTGAAGCGCTTCTCCCGACGATTGCACAATGCGGTGGACAGGTGATTATCAATGCTGAGGTCGATGAAATTCTCGTTGAGAGCACCAAGGCAGTCGGAGTGCGTATGAAGGATGGACGCATTCTGCAAGCTCCTTTAGTCGTGAGTGATGCAGGCGCACATAATACGTTTGGTCGTCTCGTCAGGCAGCCACAACCGATTTGCAATGAATTGAATAAGATCGCGAGGTCGATGGCATACATGACGCTCTACGTCGGTATCAAGCAGAGTGACGCTGCGCTTGGGCTGGATGGTACAAACCTCATGATCTGTCCATCCTTTGACCACGATGGTAACGAGAAACGATTCTATAGCGATCTTTCTGAAGAGTTCCCAGTGCTCTACATTTCCTTCCCATCGGCGAAGGATCCAGAATTCGGACGGCACTTTCCGGATCGCGCAACGATTGAGGCGGTTGTGCCAGTGGCCTACGATTCTTTTTCGGCGTGGGAACATACACGGTGGATGAAGCGTGGCGACGATTATGGACGTCTTAAACAGGAACTTGCAACGAGAATACAGGAGAGATTGGAACGGTATGTTCCCGCAATCCGGGGAAAGGTGGATTACGTGGAGCTCTCGACACCTTTAAGTGCAAAACACTTCATGAAACACGAGCGCGGTGAGGCCTATGGGCTTGCGGCGACGCCCGAACGTTTTTGTTTGCAGGCATTGAGAGCACATACCTCGATCAAGAACCTCTTTCTCACGGGCCAGGATGTGGTGGCGCCTGGTGTAAGCGGAGCCCTTTTTGGTGGCATCATCGCAGCTTCGGCTATTCTTGGAAAGAATCTCATGCCTGTAGTGGTGCAACCTGAAGGGAAGTAGTAACAATGCCCCCCCAGATCATTCCAATCGATCCTGGGACGCCAGGTTTTCGACGTAGCCAAGCCACTAAAGGAATGGTGCCTGATCGAAAGGGTCAACCATAATAATGCCTATCTTGTGGGAGACGGCGCCTATTTCCGATGCATCGGTGAGTTTATTCAGAAGGCTATTTTACCTACTGAAGAGTGACATGTTTTCAGGCGATGGCTTTACGACGTTACCGTTTCGCCTCTGGTGGTGGCCAGTTCATTTCCGTGTGTCGGCCGCAGTAGTAGCACTGGAGGCGATACCGAGCTTTACGACGAGGGTTGGGTAGCGAGATGAAGGTGATGGGTGTGTCGTCGTACGGACAGGTGGGTTGGTCATGCAGGAGGTGTGTTTCCGCCATTAAAGTGATGGAGGCCACGTCCCAGGAAGGATGGTGTTCCTCCTTGCCGGTGATCTTCTCAACGGTGTGACAACGTTCGCAGGTGGCTTCGTAGGTTTTGATGCGAGCACTATGCGGAGTGTGATCGGCCAGGTCCATCGCTCCGCCACAGCCAGGTTGCACGCAGGTCACATGTTCATGCTGAAGGGCCTGGACGAATCGCCGATGACTCTCTCGTTCCTGCGCTGATCGCATGATGCGGGACTCCTCTCGTTTTAAATGCCCCAGCCTCCGCTGATTTGAATGTTGGCGCCGTTCACATAGCGCGCGTCGTCGCTGAGCAAATAACGGACGGCTGCGACAGTGTCATCCACCGTCCCAATGTATCCGGCAGGAATACGTTTGGTCATGGCGGCAAGCTCTTGAGGGGGAGCACTTCCCGAATCGATGAACCCGGGAGAGATGGCGTTGACGGTGACGCCGTAGGGCGCCAGCAACTTCGCGAGCGTGCGGGTCAGGATCAGGACACCGGCCTTGGCGATGTAGTGGCCGGTCACATCGGGTTGAGCCGCCAATTGATCGGCGTTGGCCATGCTGAAGTTGATGATCCGTCCGGTTTTGCGGGCCTTCATGCCGGGTGCAACAGCCTGTGCTAGGTAAAAAATAGGGTGTAGGTTACCGTCGAACATCTCGTTCCAGCCTTCGACAGTTTCATCGAACAAGTTAATGCGGTGATAGGGGCCAGCACCATTGATCAGGACATCGATTCGGCCCCATTCTTGTTCAACCCTGGCAATCAGACTTTTCGCAGCCACTGGGTCGGAGACATCACAACGGATAGCCAGTGATCGTCCTCCTTGTGTCATGATGTCCTGCGCAGTCGCGTTGGCTTCGGCCTCGCTGTTTCGATAGCAAAGGGCGATCTTCCACCGTCGGGCGGCTAAATCAAGCGCGATTCCCCTGCCGATGCCCTTTGCTCCGCCCGTAATGAGTGCGACCTGTTGATCCATCTACCCTCTACAGTTGTGTCTGCTTCATTATGCCCTTGAACGAAGCCGCTTGGCGAGTGTTTCCAGCACTCCAGCGGTACGACTTGAAAACGTTCGGTCGTTCTTTGGCTTCTTGCTATCGGCAATATTGGCATCAATGAGGGCCTGCAGATCTTCCAACCTATCCACATCACGCCAGGGTTCAAGCAACGCCGCTTTCAGTCCGAGGGTGACAGCGTTCTCTTGTGTGCGTTTCAGGACGTGATCAGTCGACCACGGAATGTCGGCGAAAAGTTCCGGAGCCATCCGCTTGAGGCCAATCAGGTAATAACCGCCATCAAGGGCCGGGCCCAGCACGAGATCATGGCTGTCCAGCAGGGCAAGCGTTTGTTTGAAGTAATTAAGAGGAAGGGTCGGCACATCGGTTCCAATGATCAGAACTTGTCGGTATCCCTTTTTGAATAGTACGTCGAAGGCCTGATTCATACGTGCACCAAGGTCATCGCCGACTTGATCGATGACCTTCACGCCATGTCTCTCTTCCATAATTTTGAAAAATACGTGCGTGGAAGACGGTGCACAGGCCAGGTAACGATCAAACTGTAATTTGAGTTGTGTCGCAGCGAGTTTTGTTCGTTCAAGCGTATCGATGACAAAACTGCCATGGAGCGTGGCGGCTTCGTCTGGAGTCAGAGGTGGGCAGAGGCGCGTCTTCACCTGGCCTGGGATAGGCGCTTTGGCGAAGACAATTAATGCAGGGTTGAGGGGTGAGGGTTGAGGGCGAGGAGTTGCCACGTGTTACCTCACGGTCTGATACCAGTTTGCGAGCTGATGTGGGGTGACGCCAACCCAATAGAGAAATCGTAGGGTCCACATCAGGAGGATGGTTTGCAGCGGGCCTTGCTGCTCCCAGCGGCGAAATGAGGTTCTGACTGTTTGGCGGAGTGCCACAGTCGATCCGGCTCGTTTGAGTCTCCGGCTGAAGTCGATGTCTTCCATCAACGGGATGTCAGCAAATCCGCCAAGTTGTTCGAAAGTGTGGCGACGGACAAAGATGCCCTGATCGCCTGTGGCGATGCCGCTGGTGCGAGAACGCCAGTTCATGAATGTGCTGATGAGGCGTCCCCAGCCGGAATAAGTATCGAATCGGACATCGAATCGCCCTCCCACAAGTGCCGGGTCCGTGAGCGCCGACTCAATGATCCGAGGAGCGTCGTTCGGCACCTGTGTATCGGCATGCAAGAAAAGTAGAACTGCTCCGCGGCTGGCTTTCGCTCCCTCGTTCATCTGCCGTGCTCGTCCGGTCGGCGCTCTTATGATACGAGCATTGGGCGTTGCGGTGCAAAAGGCGTTCGCCACTGTCTGCGTGTGATCAGTGCTGCCTCCGTCAACAAGGATGATTTCAAGGACGAGAGATGATGGAAGGTTGGCCAGTGTCTGCCCAAGGGCCTGTTCTTCATTCAGAGTGGGAATGATGACGGAGATCGTCGTCATCCTCTAGAACTCATCATGCTCACGCGGCCGGCTTCTTGGGCTCAACGAACATGAAATACATGACGATGATGATGGTAATCCAGAACAGCAGTTGCTTGTGCCAAAAGAGGACTTCGCCGTACTGAAAGAGTCCCAGGGCCAATGCGACAGCCGTCGCCATGACACCGTACCGAATGGCCGGTGTTTCAACGGCTGCATTGGCCCAGACCGCGAGGCCGCCAAAATAGATCAGAAACGGCACGATGTTGATCTCAAACCCGCCGCTGATGGAAAGAAACACATTGAGAAATCCGATAAACATCAGTGCGGTGCCGACCATCAGCCCGATGACGTGGACTTGGTGTTCGGAGTTTTCGGGTGGCTCCTCCGGTTCGGTGGATGGCGACGAACGTTCGGGGGCCTCATGATGAGAAGGGAAATCGGATGGCGCCATAGGTTAGATCTTGAAATGTTTGCTGAGCGTGAGGGCCTGCCGTTGATAGGAAGAGCCTAAGCCTGATCCATAGAGCTGTATCGGGTTCGTCATCATGGCTTCATAGAGAACTTTAAAAAACGTTTGTCCATCGTGGATCAAAAACGGCACGTCGTGCGGACGAACCTCCAAGACGACCTGTGTGCCTTTGATCTCACCTTTTGACCCATACCCAAAGCCCGGGTCGAAAAACCCTGCATAGTGGGTCCGGAGCTCACCACAGGCTGCTTCGTACGCCACCATTTCCGCGGCATAGCCGGGAGGCACTCGGATGCGCTCTTTAGACACAAGGATATAAAACTCTTCCGGCTCCAATAGCAAGCTGTCGTGACGATGCCGGTAGAGCGGCTCCCAGAAGTCAGCTGCAGCATAATGTCCCACTTTGGCGAGGTCAATGACATGACTATTCTTCTTCGCCCGGTATCCGATCACGCGGGAATCTCGCTGATCCCCACCGGTGAGATCAATGCGAAGGAACAGACCCCGTTCAGCACGAACATCTTGATTGCCTATGCGCTTCGTGGGCGCCACGTTGTGATACAGCAACGGCGTCGTCCGGTGGAGGGCATGAAGGGACCGGTCTGAAACCGTCGCCTCGCCACGCACAAATCGGACTTGGTTCAGCGACTGTCCGGTACGAACTTTGATGGCAAATGAGCGGGGAACTACTTCGAGGAATAGTTGCCCTTGATAGCCTGCTCGGATTTCATCGAATCCCGAAGTGAGATCCGTCACCACGCGGGTGAACACATCCAGGCGACCGGTTGTGCTCTTCGGATTCGCCCGTGCACGGATCGTTTTAGGGAGCGCCAATTCTTCCAGTAATGGAACAAGATAGACGTGGCCTTTTTCGAGAATGGCGCCGTCGCTCAGATCCATTTCGTACATCACGAGATCCGACTGATAGAAATCCATGACATTCAAGCGGGAGGAGATCGCCGATAGTTCCGGCAAGAAACTGCTGATCAATCGGTAGGCTTTGCGGCCGAGACGGAGGTCGAGACTGGCTGGTTGAATCTGTCGGTCTTCAATCGCTGGAGCGGCACTGATGGCGCCGCTGGCGATCAACCGCCTGATGTCTTGATAGGGAAAAATCCCGGATCGGGGTGAATGAGTCGTCACAGCTCGTCCGCATCTCCGCCGCAGCTGTTTCCCCACATGGCGTAGCCGTCGCGATCGGGATAGCTGTCCCCGCAAGTCGCATAGGCTTCTTCGGTCTGGTCGACAGCGGAACCTACACCAACCATGGGGAGTTCCCGTCGACCGTCTGCCTTTGGTTGGGGGTAGTGGAAGGTCTTGTTCTCGTAGTTGCGGAGAACGGCCCCGTCCTCATCCAGATGCACCAGGTAGTTGTCGGGCAACAAAGGAATCTTGCCTCCTCCTCCCGGCGCATCAATCACAAAGTGAGGGACGGCCATGCCGCTGGTATGCCCTTGCAGCGCCTTGATGATCCTGAGTCCCGTTTCGACCGTTGTGCGGAAATGGTTCGTTCCCTTGGTCAAGTCAGCCTGATAGAGATAATAGGGTTTCACTCGCGCAAGAAGAAGCTGATGGACCAGTTGCTTCATAATCTCCGGATCGTCATTCACGCCTTTGAGGAGGACGGTTTGGGAGCCGAGTGGAACGCCGGCATCAGCGAGACGACCACAGGCAGCCTTCACGTCCGGTGTCAGCTCATCGGGATGGTTGAAATGCAGATTCATGTAGATCGGGTGGTACTGTTTGACGATTTCACAGAGTCGAGACGTGATGCGCTGAGGTAAACTGCCGGGGACTCGTGAGCCGATCCGTATGAGCTCCAAGTGGGGAATTGTCCGAAGCGCTTTCAGGATTCGATCAAGGAGATGATCGGGCAGCAGGAGGGGGTCCCCTCCCGACAGGATGACATCACGGACCTCGTTATGTTCACGCAGGTACTGAATCGCACGGTCCAGCTCACCCTTTTTCAGAAAACCGGGTTTCCCGACCAATCGTTTTCTGGTGCAGAACCGACAGTAGATCGGACATTGGTTGGTCACCATGAGCAACACGCGATCCGGGTAGCGATGCACCAGGTGGGGCACCGGGCTCATGAGGTCTTCTTCGAGCGGATCGTCGTCCGCCGCGATGTCGTCTAATTCCGTGATATCTGGAACCACCTGTTTCCAGATCGCGTCATCCTTCGACTTGATTGTCTCGAGGACAGTCGGCGTAATGCGCATGGGGTAGGGACCGACAATGGCTTCGATCTCTTGTTCATCCAGGCCGAACCGCTTGGCCAGGTCTTTGGGCTTCACGATGCTCTTTGCCAGGACTTTCTGCCAGTCTTCCATAAAAGGTCCTTGGGTGATCAGGTGATCCGGCAAGACGGATGCTCGTCGTCTGGGCTTGGTTCGTCGGGTGTTGTCCGGGCTTGCGATTGAAACTGTGTGGATGCCGGAATTCCTGTGTTGTCCGCTTTGGCTCGCTCGTCGAGATAGGTCAGAATATCGGCGGTTTCCGTCAGGACGAGATCTCCGTCCTTCAGGACGGGCACATAGTATTGACCGGAAACCTCATACACCTGCGTGCGCATGCGTCTGCTGTCCGGCACAACGACGGCGTCATAGGTCACTCCCAAGTCGGTCAGCTTGCGGCGAACCACAAGACAGTCTGGACACCAGTCGACATGAAAGAGCGTCATGGCCATGTTCGCATAAGGCTACCAGGAAAAGTGAGAAAGTGAAACGGTCAATTTATGGGAGAAGACAAGGCGTGTATTACTCCGGTCGAACGGCACAGGGGACCATAATGGCGTCCTTCATCCCATGAAGAATCTTTTTATCGGACGGACAGACGGTAGCCAGAATACCGGCGAGTTCAACCGTTCCATCGGACACAAAATAATAGGGGGAAAGTCGAGCGCGACCCGACATGCGGACCATGGTCTGAGAGGCATCATCCATGAAATCCATGTCAAACAATCGACCCTTATGGAATTCCTGCAGGATGTAAGGCGTCGTCGGGAAGGCGGCGAGTGCGGTGCGAAGCGCCTGGTTCCATTCGGTCTGAGAAAGATCATGTCCGATCGAGACACCTCGGCTTCCCCACGCGAGCTCAGAAAATCCTGATGGTTTGATGACAAAATGGCGTTCTTTTTGTGTCGCCCCTTCGAGTGCTGTCCATTGTGCTACCGAGTGCCCTCCCACGGACAGGTCTGGAATCGTTGCGATGGCCGGGAGGGGAGTTGGGTCGAGCAGCCAAGTCTTGGGCATAGTCGTTTGCAGATGTCGCAAACAGTCGGAGCCCAGTGCGTGTTCCCAGAACGGTCTCAAGATAGGGTGATGGAGAAGCGCAAAAGCCGATTTCTCCTCAAGGGCCGGTTTATAGGGAGGGGTAATAGAGACTCGATCTTTTTTCCCGGCGTATTGGATGAGCTCGGCCTTGGGAATATTCAACAAGTCGAATAGCTCATAAAACCGATAGAGGACAGCAATCGTGTGCTCCTTGCCGTCGGGACGACACCGAAGACCTTCTTCTGTAAAGATCACCTCACGAGGTTCAATGCACCAGGTGGGAACTCCTTCGTTTCGGAGCTGAGCAGCCAGCCAAGACATTTCCGGACGATAGTCCTTGGATTCTTCTGAAACGAGGATAGCAATGCACCCTTCGCGTTGCTGTTGAATGGTTTTCAGCATCCTGGCAAACCCATGGGCCATCCCATTCCGTCCTCCGACGAGGCTGGATTGATTGGGCTCAAGGTCGTGATAGAGCTGAGTCAGGCAGGCTGTGAGTCCAATGCCTCCAGGCACCGAATCGAGCTCGGTGATCACCATACCATCCTGCGTCGGAATGATGTCCGGCCTGATGACGGCGGGCAGCGCATCGCGAAACCGCTTCATCCGGCTATACTGTATGAGCGCTTCCGGTTTCCCTTGGTCGAGGTACTTGGCGACCCATGTCGGTTGAGCTCCTTTGACGCTCTCCTGGTAAAGCCGATTCATCCCTCGATAGAACGCGAGCAGATGTGGCCCCAGCTCGGTGAAGAACTGCAATTGATCGGTAGACAGGTAAAACGGGCAGGGGCTGACTCGCCATGACGGAGCTGAGCCGAACAGATTGGCGCTCTGGAGTTGTGTCCGAATGGCTTCGCAGCGGTCGAGTGCCGTTTCAGTCGAAAGCCCGGGACAGACGGACTCAGCTTGTGCCAATGAACGGATCCTTTCCTCTTGTCCGAGATACGGGACACACTGTGGTAATCCGCGAGAAGCCAGATGCTAACACGCAGTGCCATGCCCGACAAGAGGTTCGTAAGGCGACAAGAAAGGTACAGCCTCCATAGATTCGGAAGCACCCCTTCCTTGCTACCTTTGGGCATGCGTCGTATGATTGGGACCCGATGGATCTCATCGCGACGGATTCCAAACAATTGACAAAACCCCTACCACAACTCGTACCTGGCTCGACCTGTTTTCGCTGCGATGTCTGTTGCCGTTTCCCAGAAGCGGATAGTTTTCTTCGTCCCTACTTTACGAGACAAGAAATCACTAAAGCCGTGGCGCACGGCGTACCGCATTCGCTCTTTCCAGACAAGTCTGGTTCACAAATCGATCTCGTCAAGCACCCACATGGCGAAGGGTATCTCTGTCCGGCTTTTGATGCAGCGTCTGGTCAGTGTGGAATCTACAACGCCCGGCCCTTGGACTGTCAGCTGTATCCACTGGCCTTGATGTGGGATGCATCCGGCCAAGAGGTGCTCCTTGGTTGGGACACGAAATGCCCGTTCATGCGGGACGAGCCTTCTCGTTCGATTCAGGGCTATGCCGAACAGGTTGACCAGGTATTGCAGAGCGACGCGATGATCGAACAGCTGGCTGCGAATCCTCGACTGATCGGACGATTTCAGGATGACGTGGTGGTGCTGAAGCCACTGCCGAAAGTGACGGTACGCATTCGAGCGGCACAAATCGATCCGCGGCTCCAGCCACTTACTCTGTTAAATGCATCGCATATGGCAAAGGCGCTTGAACAAGCGCAGGTACTTCGGGACGACACGCCGGCGGCTTTTGCCTTTCCCTATCATTACATCTGGACCTCATTGCTGCCCTGTTGGTGGTTGGACAGGGCTGATACCTTGTTTCTCTTTGCCCAATCTCCTGATGGATGGTTCATGCCGCTGCCGCCGATCGGGCCAGGGCCCTTGGATCAATCCGTGGATGACGCCTTCGGGCTGATGCGTCGATGGAACGGACCGTCACCGGTGAGTCGGATTGAAAATGTGACGGATGCGCAACGACAGCTATTGAGTATCGAGGGATGTCAATTCTACAAGAAAGACGGTGACTACCTGTATTCTGCATCGACGCTGGCCACTCTGGCGGGCGATTCCTATAAATCTCAGCGCGCGCTCTGCAATCGAGCAGCGCGGGAACAGACGATCACGATCGAGCCGTACCGGAGTGAACATCGTGAGGCCTGTATGGCATTGCATCGACGGTGGGCTGACCAGAAGCGCCGAGGGCAGCTCGATCAGATGGGGATGTTGCTTTTGGAGGATGCGGAATCCGCCCATGCTCGTGTCTTTCAAGAATATGACCAGATTGGTCTGTCGGGCACCGTGGGCAAGGTTAATAACGATCTCGCGGCGTACACGTTTGGGTACTGGTTGACGCCACACACCTGGTGCATTCTTTTTGAAGTGGCGGACCGCACCATCCCCGGTCTCGCCCAATGGGTCTTCCGAGAAACCTGTCGCATGGCGTCGGCGCAAGGAGCGGTGTGGATCAATGCCATGGATGATGCCGGGCTTCCAGGGCTGCGTGCGGCAAAGTCAGCCTATCACCCAACCTCGGTCTTGGCGACCTGGATCGTAACAAGGGAGGCCGCATGACGCATTCGGAAGAGCGAACAGCCTCAACGACTCGGCGCTATGAATGGATCACCTTTGTGATGGTTCTTCTCACGCTGACTACGCTTGGGGTGGGGACGTTCATGCTCGCCCGTGTGGAGCGGGGCATCGTTGCCGCCGTCTGGCTTCCCCTTCTGGTGTTATTACTCTGGTCGACCAGTCGATTACGGGCAGAATATCGGCAAGCCCAGCAAGAAAGTGCGTGGGCTCGTGCCGCGGAAGCGGCGTTGCTGCAGAGCCAGGAACGGAATCGGGCCATCGTCGATACGGCTCTTGATGGGGTGATTACGATCGATGCGGCCGGTATCGTGACGGAGTGGAATGCGCAGGCCACGGCCATTTTTGGATGGGCGAGAGAAGAGGCGATGGGGAGATTGCTGTCCGAGACCATTATTCCGGAACGTGACCGGGAGGCCCATGCCGGTGGGATCCGAGAGTATCTCAAGACCGGTGTCGGCCCGGTGCTGAATCGGCGGATCGAGATTGCGGCACGGCATCGGGACGGTCATGAGTTTCCGGTCGAGCTGGCCGTCTCTCCGGCACGGATCGGGGAAACCTATATCTTCAGTGCGTTTGTCCGCGATATCACGGATCGCCGTCAAGCTGAACGACGTCTGGCTTCCCAATATGCGGTGACGCGGGTGCTTTCGGAATCGATCACACTGGAGCAAGCGGTTCCGAAAATTATCCAAGCAGTCGGTGAGAGTCTGGAATGGGACCTGGGGGTCTTTTGGAGACTGGAAAAACAGTCGGGGACCTTGCGCTGTCTCAATCATTGGCAAGTCGAAACGGGTGTGACCGATGCTTTCATTACCGGGGTACAGTCTCAAGTCTTCAAGCCGGGAGTGGGATTACCAGGTAGGATTCTCGAGAGCGGAAGTCCTGTCTGGGTCAGAGATGTGACGACGGAGCCCGCCTTTATTCGGGCTGATCTGGCTGCTAAGACGGGTGTGCGGAGCGCCTTCGGTTTTCCGATCCGTATCGGCGGGGACATCGAGGGGGTGATCGAGTTTTTCAGCCATCAGGTCCGTGAGTCGGACAATGAGTTAATCAGCATGATCGCCGATGTCGGGTTGAAGATCGGGCAATTCGGGGAGCGGACGAGAGCCGAGGAGGCCTTACGCCAGACTGAGGCGCAACTCCGGCAAGCCCAAAAGATGGAGGCCGTCGGGCGGCTCGCCGGTGGTGTGGCCCATGATTTTAATAACTTATTGACGGTCATTCGCGGCTATAGCGAGTTGATTTTGAGTCGCTTGGCACCAGGGGATCCGGCACGACGGGAGATGGATGAAGTGAAGAAGGCTGCGGATCGGGCGGCAGGCTTGACCAGCCAGCTACTGGCGTTCAGCCGGCGCCAATTTGTGGCGGCGAAGGTCCTGGACTTGAATGCACTGGTCATGAATATGGATCAGATGTTGAGACGACTTCTGGGAGAGGACGTCGTCGAACTTTCCGAAGATCTGGATCAGAAGCTCTGGGCCATTAAGGCGGATCCAGGACAAATCGAGCAGGTGATTATGAATCTGGCGGTCAATGCCCGGGATGCCATGCCGACGGGAGGGAAGCTGACCATCCAGACGAAGAACGTGACCATCGGGAAGGGCAGTCGCCGTCATGCGGTGATGCTTGAGCCAGGTCCCTACGTGCTCCTTGAGATGCGGGATACGGGTCATGGCATGAGTGAAGAAACGCAATCACATCTGTTTGAGCCGTTTTTTACCACGAAAGAAAAGGGGAAGGGGACGGGGCTTGGGTTGTCGACGGTGTACGGGATCGTGAAGCAAAGCGGGGGGACGATCGCGATCGAGAGCAAGATGGGGCAGGGAACTGTCTGCAAGATTTTCTTTCCAAAAGTGAACGAGGCCGTTCAGACGGCTCCGACCGTCGGAGGATCGATCAGTCGAGCGACCGGACGAGAGACGATTCTGGTGGTCGAGGATGATCCATCGGTTCGAGGCCTTGTGCAGGAGACCCTGCGCCTCAGTGGGTATGAGGTGTTGGTCGCGCGTCACGGCATTGAGGCGCTTCTGACGGGCGCCAAGCATTTGGGGCAGATCCATCTGCTCTTGACCGACGTGGCGATGCCACAGATGAGTGGGCCGGAGGTGGCGGAGAAGTTGACGGTCGTGCGGCCTGAGCTCAAGGTTCTCTACATGTCGGGATACCCTGACCATCCGGTGTTCGACCAGGGAGGGGTCAGGCGGGACACCGCCTTTCTCCATAAACCGTTTACGCCGAATGTGCTCACCCAGAAAGTTCGAGAAGTGCTTGACGGCAAGAAGGTGACGTAGTGGGCTGTTGAAAAAACTGTGCCCGTACTCCTTAACGTTCAACCCTGTCGCAGGTCCTATACCGACCGTGGCCCGTCAGATCGATGCCAGACTTTTCACCGCTACGCCTTCTGGCCATTTCCTCGCAATTCCGACAATGCCTCAAGAATTTCTGCTGGACGCGGCGGGCAACCAGAAATTCTGACATCGACGGGAATATGACGATCGACCGGACCCGTAACCGCATAGCTGCCTTTGAATAGGCCGCAGTTGATTGCACAGTCGCCGAGCGCAATGACGATCTTCGGATCAGGCGTTTGCCTGTGCACATCTTTCAACGCCCGCTCCATGTTGACAGTGACGGGTCCCGTGACGACCAACGCATCCGCATGACGTGGCGACGCGGCGATGTGAATACCGAACCGTTCAGCATCGTACACGGGGTTCAAGAGCGCGTTCATTTCCATTTCACAGGCGTTGCAGGATCCGGTATCCACTTCACGGATCGCGAGGGATCGTTTGAAGGGTCTTGTCTTGTCCTTCGCTTCAGGGGGCACTGGTACAGCAGCCCTATCAGCTTTTTGATAACGACCCGTCACGACTCCGATCTTCAGACTCTTTTTGATGATACGGAACATGTTCGGTCTCCCTACAGATCATTCCCGGCGTATGAGAGGTTGAAGCTCTTGTTGATGAGTGGAAAGTCCGGGATAATATTGCCCAGTACCGCCCATTGAATAGCAGGCCAGTTCACAAAGGACGGGTCGCGGACCTTGCACCGATGAATCCGGCCGTCTTCCCCTGCCATCACCATATACAGAATCTCGCCGCGCCACCCTTCAACCGCTGCCAGTGTCCAGTCGCCGGGATTCGGCGAAGAACTGGGTTGACCGGCAATCGGACCGTCCGGAATCTTATCGCGCATTTCGCGAATGAGCCGAATGGATTCATGGATCTCATCGCCGCGAACGCGTAACCTGGCCCTCGCGTCACCGTAGCGATAGAGGGCCACATTTACGGGTAGTTCGTCATATGCGGCGAACGGCCGATCACGCCTGAGATCATAATTCATGCCCGATGCCCGGCCTACGATGCCGATCACTGCATGATCCCATGCCGTTTGCTCATTGAGAATCCCTGTCGTCTCCAACCGATCGGTGAGGGAGGCGTTCGCAAAAATGATGGCCCCCACTTCGGAGAAGTCGGACTGGATTCGGGTCAGTTCCTCGACAATCTTGGCGAGTTGGGTGTTCTCTATGTCCCGGGTCACTCCTCCCACTTGGATGACGCCTCGAAGGAACCGAGACCCTGTCAACCGATCATTGAGCTGCATAATCTGTTCCTTCATACGGCCACAATGGGCGTGAGCGAGCGCATAGGCTGTGTCATTGCACATGGCTCCAATGTCGCCGAGATGATTGTACAGTCGTTCGAGTTCTAAAAAGAGCGCGCGGAGGTACTTGGCGCGCCGAGGTACTTCAAGGTGTAGGAGTGCTTCTACGGCCTGGCAATAGGCGAGTGCGTGCCCGACTGTCGTATCTCCGGACACGCGTTCCGCCAGCGGCACCGCATCAATCAGCAGCTGTTGCTCAAAAAGTTTCTCCACACCACGGTGTTTCCAAAAATGACGTAGCTCGAGTTGCATAATCGGTTCACCGGCCACGGAAAACCGAAAATGTCCCGACTCAATGATCCCGGCATGGATGGGTCCCACCGGCACTTCAAATACCCCTTCTCCTTCAATATGGCGGAAGTGATGTTCACCCTGCTGTCGACCCAGCGTGGCGTCCCAGGAGAAGTCTTTTCTGAGCGGGTGTGTCCCTTTTCGCCAATGTTCATGACGTACCAGACGCCGCAGATCAGGGTGCCCTTGGGGAATCAACCCGAACATGTCGCGGATCTCTCGCTCATACCACTGCGCGGCATGAAGATGGGGGGTAATAGACGGAAACAGTCGATCGGTGCCTGCCGTTTCGGTGGACAATACCACCCAGTGGTGAGAACGCTCTAGCGTGAACAAGTAGTAGAGCCCATAGGTCTCACGAACGGGGCGATAATCACAGGCCCATAGGAGCGTCAAACGGCCACGCAAGCTCGGTTGGGTATGAATGTAGTGGGTGATCGCCGGCACAAGGTCCTTGGGGACCGCGAAATGTGAAGACTGCGCACAGATCGGGCGATTCTTCAGAATACTCGGGAACGCAGTTGTGAGCAGATCGTCAGAGAACTCGGTCTTGGTCATGCTCAACCTCTCCTATTGAACCACCAGAATTCTGGTCGCTTGTTCCAAGAGTTGTTGTATGGGCTGGGGCAGAAACACGCTGAATCCAATAAGCGCTCCGGTAAGCAGAATGATCGGTAGATGGCCGAGTGTCCAGATTTCTCCCCGGACAATTCCCTCAGGCGGTGTCCCCCACACCATTCCGGTGATGCGATACAGTAGTCCGCCGAACGAAAGAACCGCGGAGACCAGAAAGACTGAAGCGAGTGCGATCCGAACGAATTGATCCGATAAGGTCACCGTTACCATGCCCTCGGTGCCGGCAAACTCCGTTCCCGGAACCCCCTGCGAAGCCAAAGCCGTGAGAATCTGGACTTCGCTGCCAAATGCCGCAAACGGTGGAAGCGCCGATAAGGCCAATCCCGATATCATCAGTGCCATGGCCGTCCAAGGTTGCGCCATGGCCAACCCTTGTACCTCGGCGATTTCCACGGTGTGAAAGCGACGGTGAATGTTACCCGCAGCAAAAAAAGCCATCGATTTCGCCAAGGCGTGATTCAAGAGATGAAACAGACCTCCGAAGGTTCCCAGCGCACCTCCGACCCCAAACCCAATCATGGCAATACCCATATGCTCGATGCTGGAATAGGCAAACAGCCGCTTATAGTTGTGCTGGATGAGGATGAAGAACGCCGCCGTCACAAATGAAGCAAAGCCAAGCAATGCCAACAGTCCACCAGCAAAGGCAAACGGAACGGCGTGGTCAACGATGACTCTTACCCGTAGGATGGCATAGGCTGCAACCACTTCGAGAACACCGGCGAGCATGGCGACGACCGGCGCCGGGGCCTCTGTGTAGGCATCCGGCAGCCAACTATGCATCGGGACGAGTCCCACCTTGGTGCCATACCCAACCAGGATGAAGATGAAGGCCAACTTGAGCACCTGGGGATTGAGCCGATCAGCCACAGGAAGTAGCTCCGTCACGTTCAACCCTTGACTCGCATCGCTCAGCACATGGAGTGATGAGTAATACAACAGCACGACGCCGAACAAGGCGAGCGAAATGCCGACCGAACATAAAATGAGGTATTTCCATCCGGCTTCCAGCGACTCTCGTCGCCTCCAAAACGCAATCAGAAAGGTGGTCGCGAGCGTCGTCGCCTCGATGGCCACCCACTGGACCCCGACGCTGTTCGCAATGGTCGCAACCACCATGGCAAGGAGAAACATATGGAAGAGAAAAAAGAACAGGTTGAGACGTCCGGGCGCGATCACGCCCCGCACGACTTGTTCGTCCATGTACGAACGCATATAGAACGAACAGGCCAGTCCGACCACTCCAATAATGAATAGAATGAAGGTCGACAATGCGTCGAGATAGACCAACTGGCCCAATGCCGTCACGGGACCGTTCCTCAGCACGGTTTGGGTGATCACCACTTCTGCCGTGACGAGCGCACCCATACTTGCGAGATTGATCCCATGAAGCCATGTAGAGCGGTGGACGACCAGGCTTAGTCCTCCCGCGAAAAGCGGAGCGATCAACAAGACCATGACTGCGATCATCAAGGAAAGCCTCGTCTATTCTTTCAGGACGGTGAGTCGGTCCGTATCCACACTGTCGAATGCATCTTGTAAGCGATTCGTATAGATTCCCGCGATCAATGTCGCAATGAGCACATCAAAGAACACGCCCAATTCGACGACCAACGGCATGCCATGGGTGGCGGCGGTGGCACCCAAAAACAGCCCGTTTTCCAGGACGAGGAAGCCGATCAGTTGGGAGACCGCCTTTTGTCTCGCGATCATCGTAAACAATCCGATGAGTACGATCGCGAGGGCGATGGCTAAAGAATCTCGCGTGAGGAGTGATCCCAGCGGAATGATCGGCTGCGCGATGAAAAATGCCAACATGACCAGTCCACCGCAAATCAATAGACCGGTCGGCACGTTCACGTGCATCACCAGTTCCCGTTTGACGTTGAGGCGATCAATGACTTTCTTGAGGACTCGAGGAATGACGATCACTTTAATGATGCCGGTCAGTCCCGCCGCAATGTAGATGTGTTGGTTTCCCGTCAGATAGGCGACCAGCGCTGCGGTGACGACGAGAAAGGCCGACTGCAGGGCGAACAGGTCGACACAGGCCGAGAGCCGCCGTTGCGCCACAATCGCGAAACAGGTCAGCAAGAGCAAGGCCGAGCATAGGTCGACCAGTTGTAATCCAATAGACGAAAGCCCCTGCATCCGTTCAGCTCCGAAGAATATAGAAGAACAGCAACCCGAGCAGCGCGAGGATGAACGCCACGCCCAGCAGATCCGTCACCCGAAATAACCGCAATTTGGAGAACATGCATTCGATGACTCCGATGACCACCGCAAGTGCCGCGGTTTTCACCACGTACACCAGGAGCCCGATTCCCATCGCGGCGGGGGTGACGGTCGTCGCGATGCCCCATGGCGCGAAGACGTTGGCGATCAAAGAGAGGAACACTGCCAGTTTCAGCCCGGCTGCCCATTCGAGTAAGGCGAGATAGCGCCCTGAGTATTCAAGGAGCATTGCTTCATGAATCATGGTGAGTTCCAGGTGTGTCGCAGGATTGTCGACCGGCACCCGTCCTGTCTCGGCGAGTGCCACGATGAAGAGGGCGGCCAACGCCATGAGATGCGGTGACGGGTCCGTGACGATACCTTCCAACAGCGCGGTTTTATGGACGATGGTGCTCACATTTGTGGACCCATTCGTCAGAGCAATGGCAAAGATCGCGAGCATCATAGCCGGCTCGGTCAGCGATGCCACGATCGCTTCCCGGCTGCTTCCCATCCCGCCAAAGGCCGACCCAGCATCGAGTCCCGCGAGAATCAAGAAAAACGTGCCCACCGCCAGGAGATACACCAGCGCAATGATATTTCCCGCAAAATTCATGGGCGTCTGCGAGGTGAACGTCGGGACCAGCAGACCCGCAGTCAAAATTGAGGCAAATACGATATACGGCGTCGCCGTGAAGATCCATGAGGTGGTGGTCGAGATCACCGGCTGCTTGTGGAAGAGCTTCGCCAAATCGGCGTACGGCTGGAAGAGGCTGGCGCCCCGCCGCAATTGCAATCGTGCTTTGACCTTCCGAATGAGCCCCACGAGAAACGGGGAGATGGCCAATAAGACTGTTGTTTGAGCCACGAGGAGGATGATCAATTGAAGCATCGGCTACACCGCGAGCAACAGCAAGGCGATCAAGGTCACGAATATATAGGTCAGGTAGAGATGGAGACCGCCTGCCTGGATGACTTTCAGGCGGTCGGCCAGCGTCGCAAAGAATGCCACTAAGGGTTCGTAAAGATATTTCTCGAAGATCGGTTCAATGTGGAATTCAAAGTGTCGCCGTTTGGCGAAGTATCGTGACTCGGCAAGAAACTCCGTTTCGAGTTTCACCGTCGGCTGATAGATCGTACTGAATACTCGTTTGATCGGCTGGACGAAACCGGTCGCGGTATATTCCATCCGAGGTGTAAGGTTAATCCCACAGCCCCACGTCTTAGAATGCCGTTTTTGCAGACGACCTCCGAGTGCGACGGCGAGTCCTAACCCCAACATCGCCAGCACGATAAGCATCAACGCAAGTACCGGCGTGGACAGGCTTGAGAATTCGACATTCACCGGGGCCAGCGCCCATCCATCGATCGCCAAGACCTTGCTTGTGATCGATATCCCTGTCAGAGGGGCGACAACGCGATCCAACAGCGGCACCACCACCATCGGGGCAATGCCCAACGCTACGCAAAGGGTGGCCAGGATACCCATCCCAATGCGCATCGGAATTGGAACTTCCTCAGCATGACGGGCGTGCGTACTTCGTGGCTGTGCAAGAAACGCAATGCCGAACGCCTTTGCAAAGCAGGCCAGGGCCAGGACGCCGGTGAGGGCCAAGATCGTTGCCGCAATCGGCAGCATCAGCTTGAGAAACACCGTCGGAATTTGAAAGCTCAGAAAGAGACTTTGGAATACCAGCCATTCGCTCACGAACCCATTTGTTGGAGGCAGAGCCGAGATCGATACAGCCCCGATCAAGAAGAAGCCACCTGTCCAAGGCATACGCCGAAGTAATCCGCCGTACTCTTCCATATTGCGCGTATGGGTGGCATAGAGCAGTGAGCCGGCTCCTAAGAACAGTAAGGCCTTGAACAGGGCGTGATTAATCGTATGGTAGAGCCCTGCCAGGACTCCAAGAGCGGCCAGTGCTTTCAATCCGTAGGACTGAAAGATCATACCGGCTCCGATACCCAACAGGATGATGCCGATGTTTTCCACACTATGAAATGCGAGGAGCCTCTTGAGGTCATGTTCCATCAACGCGTACATCACGCCGAGTAACGCAGATGTCGCCCCGAGGAACAGGACAACAAACCCCCACCACCACGGGAACTGCCCACCGAAGAAATCAAAATACACTCGGATCAGACCATAGATCGCGGTCTTAATCATGACACCGGACATCACGGCTGAGACATGAGACGGTGCCACCGGATGCGCATAGGGCAACCACACATGGAGCGGCACGATGCCGGCCTTTGTGCCGAACCCGATCAACATCAAGAGAAACACGAGCGTTCGCATACCTTCGGGTAAAGGGCGCTCCGGATGCCGGAAGGCTTCAAAGGAGAATGATCCGGCACTCTGATAGAAGATCAGGAACGCTACGACAATGAACGCAGTTCCGATATGCGTCATGATCACATAGAACAATCCCGCGTACCGCACCTCCGCCTTCTCGTGCTCAGTGACCACGAGAAAATAGGACAACAGCGACATCAGTTCCCAGATGAGCAAAAAGAAGAATCCGTTGTCCGCCAGGACGACGAACGTCATACAGAGGAGATAGGCGTTAAAGAGCGCTCCGAGCGTGGAAGTCGATGCAAACCGCTCTAAATGCCGAAGATATCCGATGGCATAGATCGACGTGGCGAAACCGACCAGGGAGATCGTCAAGACGAAGAATGCAGAGAGTGGGTCGAGTCGAATGGCTACGGTGAGCAGAGGGATGGTGGAGGAGAAAGAGGCTATGACGGGTTCCGAAGACATGAGGCCAAGGAGCCCCAAAACGATACCAGCACTGGTGGCTACGATGGCGGCGACACTGGTCGCGAGACGTTGAGACTCTGGCCGTTCCCGCAGGCAGATGGGAAGTAGTATCCCGGCCCCATACCCGCCGAGAAGAATCCATAACAGATTCAACATGCGACCATTTGAACCCCCCAGCTTCGTGTCACATTATCTCAGGGTCTATAGGATAATGCGATTCAACCTTAAAAAGTATTAGATGAGGATAGAGAAATCATTGCTTTTCCGTGTGCGCATGCCACCGCTCATCGGGGCACACACTCTCTATTTCAACGTCCCATCACGAGATGTACGACAGTTAACAACAGCGCAATGACCAACACCGTCCCGCACGTGATCTTCCAAGCTTGCCATGCCCGTGTATCGTCGTCGTTCACAATCAGCCTCCTGTTGACCTTGAACCAGAGGTCAGACGTCATTCGGTCGACCCTCCGCTCCGCATTCCGCCTCCAACACACGACCTGCTTCTTAGTGCTCCTGTTTATGAATCATCGGCTCGATCTCATTTTTCTGCTCCGCCGTCACGCTGTACCGGACATAGTCATGATCCAATACCTCGTTGGCATACAGCCTCCCCGTCGGTGCTTGCACCACGATGGTTGTTTCCACGCTTCCGTTCGGGGTGATGGTGACGGTCTGCTCATGTACCGTCCGAATGTAAGGATGCCAGACGACTAATTTATACGCCCCAGGCGGGACATCCGTAATCATGAACCGCCCCTGTTCGTCCGTCTTCGCAAAGTAGGGATTCGTGACGGCCACCCCCCAACTCTCCATGTAGGCATGAAACCCGCACTGCATGACGAAGATCCGACGCCCTTTACTGAGGTTGACCAATTGCTTCGTCGGCGCACCGGCCATATGTTTGTGGTACAGCGCCGCCTCGCTATGGTCCTTAAAGTTGCGGGGGTGCTGCGGATTCATCGGGAGCGGCACGTTGAATAACACCCGTGCGCCCAGGTGCGACGTTTCATAGGCCTGAATATCGTGCATGACGGGATCCATGTTGACGACCGTCACCGATTGGTCGTCTCGCACTACCGTCGTGAATGGGAGGAACAGACAATCCTTCGCCTCGATTTGAGGAGTGCCCGCCTCGTGAAACGGTTTACCTTTCTCAACCCCTTCAAGATAGACGACGACCTCTCGGAATGCACCGGCCGGCCCCACATTGAACGGCTGCAAGATGCGCCAGCCTTGCCCATCGGAAATGCGACCGCAGTAGAACGGATCCGGCAGGGTCGTGAGGTTATACCCTTTCGGTTTTGGAACGTGGCCCTCGAGCCGGACGGTCCCACTCACTTGCCCACCATCCGTGACGATTGCTTCAGTATAAGGCCAGGCGGAGGAGCCCATTGCGGTCGTCACCCCGATCAGCCCCAGAAGTACAACGTATCGCATCGCAAGACCTCGCGTCATGAGTGTTGAGACTATCGAGCGCCCTCGGTATCTAGGAAGGCCGCTGTCGCTTCTGCCGGTACACGGAATCGACGATGCGCTGAATCGTGTCGGCGGTCAAATCTCTGATCGTGATGTGGGCTTCATCGTCTCCACTGAAGGTACACAGCGCAATTGTGAAACAATCCGTGCCTCCACGAATGATCTTGAGCGCGATATTGGATTGATGGCAGTGGACACCGACGAAGAGACAGACATCAATCTTATTTTTCCAAATCGTCAGATTGGGGTGGTTCGGATTGATCTCCTTTTCGGCAACGATCTTCGGATATTTCGGTCGGTAATCCGCCATCGGGATGAGCTTGGCCGGAACCGCTTCGGCCAACGCCCGTACCACCTCGGACTCGCGGATGGCCCGCTGGTTCCAGGCCCAAAGCACCAACGGTCCTGGAAAGATCGTGGGATTCCTGGCTTGAAAGAGCCGACGCGCCGCTTCATCGATGGCCTGTTGTTCAGGGACCCGTTTCCCCATCACAAGCCCCTCGTCCTTCGAGGGGCCTACGACACCTCGTTCCGAGACGGATGGCGGGAGATATCCTTCCGGCCCCAATGTCATTTCATACGGTTTCATTCTGGCGACTCCTTTCTACGATGTGAATGCAGTATGATGTCACTCGGTTCCCAACCCTTCTCTGAGAAAAATATCCATCGGTGTGAGTGATTGGCCCGCTGGCGGCGTGAGCAGCGAATGCTCGAACGAGAAGCCTGCGTGCAGTTCATTCCAATAACCCTGAGCCGTATCAGACTCGACGAGGACGACCCGATCGACGGTTCTCGCGAAGGCCTCCATGGCCTGGTGCTGAAACGGTCTGATCAGTTTGGGATAGAATCCAGCCACTCGCAGACCAACACTTCGGCAGAGTCTCACCGCATCCCGCACCACGCCCTGCGCCGCACCCCAGGCGATGTACCCCACCTCGGCGTTGCCGTCTCCATCTTGCTCGCAGAGTGCGAGGCTTTCGTCAGGTGCACAGCTGTCGTCGAGACGTCGACGACGAATCATCTCGACCAAAGAGCGAATCTCCACCGTCTGCTGCTGAAGGACGATGGTGTCTTCCACGAGGATCCCCACTCCGTCGCTGGCGCCGGTACGAATGAGATCCTGTCCCAGCATTGTCAGCCTCAGCGCATCCGCGATATCTGCGGCGACGAAGATGTGAGATGCCTTGAGGCCATTGAGGCAGGAGCCGATAGCAGAAGCGTCCGCTCGGGAAAGGACCATGACCTTTCCGTTTGGCGCTCGATAGGTCTGCACACCCGGATACCACTCGCTTTTCAGTACCGATACGATCGATTGGGCACGGTCGAGATGGTGGGCGACCCACTGCCAAGGGGTGGTCATCAGTTCAGTCGCACAAGCGTTTCGATTTTCGCAAGCGTTCTCTGCGAACCCCAACAAGATCGCCTTCTCCGCACTGAGCAGCATGCCACGCTGTGGAGCGACCGAGCGAGATGGAAGGGCATAGACATCGCGTTTCTCGACAAACTGCCGCGCATAGTCATGCCCGGCAGTAAACGATCGGGGGGCAGAAAGAGAAGGTGCCCACCGACAGAGCGTGGTTTCCGATACGCCGAGCAGATGGAGGAGTACTCCTAACGCAGTAAAAGCCCTTCCGTGAACGCCCTCGCCCTGCCTGCTGGACAACTCCTTAAGTGGAATCGGATAGGCCACCACCCCTTGAGAGAGGAAGCGCTGCGCCTGCTCATTCGGCGAAGGTTCCCAGATCAGTACACTGCCCGGTTGAAGTCCCTTCCGTCGCCATTCCGGATCCGTCCCAGTGAGATCGACCAGCACATCGCACCCGGATCCCATGGAAGAGAAGGGTTTTGTGGCCAAACGAATCGTGAGGGCGAATGGGCTACGGTCATCATCGACTCGGCTACTCTGGAGGATAACCGAGAGACCTTTCTGAATAAGGAATTGGGCGATGACCGCCCAGTCTTTCACAAGCACCGAGGCGGTAGGCCCCACGATTTTGACGATGAGATCCACCTCTTGATCGGGCCGAGCCGGCAGCCATGCGGTGAAGGGAGCCATGTCGATCGCGTTCATCCTATACACGATAGGTGTTCTGCACTCCCTTCAACCCAGAAACGCCAAGCCAGTGGACCGGATACCCGCTGAGAAAAAAGTGGTCGTAGACGGCGGAGAGAAAGAGCGCGCCGTCGTGCGGACGGAGAACCTGGCCAGCCCAGTTCTTCACGCCTCGGCGTAACGTGACCTGTAATCCGGCATGGTTGGTCATCACCCGCCCTGTGCTTAAATCGACCCACACCAGAGCGGTGGCGCCCCGTGGATATTGCACCAGAACGATATCGGCATGTCCTGACATCGTGAGACCCCTCCTCTCAACGGGCTATTGCTTTTTCCCTTTCCTCTTCTTCTTGCTGGCTGTTGTTCGTATAGACGTTTTCGCCGGTGCCTTCCGTTTCGTCGCCATGGGCTACCTCCTCAGTTGTGATTCGGAGATCGTCTCAACTTCTTACGAAGGCTGAGCACGAACTTTTCCCTGGGGCGCTCTGAAACAGCCAGATCGCACTGTCGGATCGAATCGAAATCATCTCCGCTTCTATGATTCACTTGCATCCATGATGGTAGCTAATCTCCGCCGATTCCCTCACACAGAGACTGGAAAGATCGATCCGCTCAATGTCTCGGACGATCCGCATGTGTGCTGTCACGAAGACTCGGCCACGAATCGTCGTGCTTTCGGACAGGGGAGCCTTCACCTGCACACAGCTGGTACTGGTATCGACTCGGTCGACTGTGCCCCGGATCGCCGGCATCACCGTGCTCCTCTCACAGGCTGGATTGAAGCGGCCGTCCCACCTTCCGGTGACAACGCGCCATTCCCTCTCGTGCCGTGAGATTGTTGGGATCGGTGCTCAAAACTGCTTTCCAATTGACGAAGGCTTCCTCTGGCTGCCCGAGTGCTTCGAGCAATGCCGCCAACTCACAGCGCGAGGTGATGTCTGTGGGACACAGGGTCAGCGCGTCCTGAAGTCGGATGAGCTGTGCCAACCAGTCCTCGCTCCCAAACGGGTCCGTCCTGCGTCGCGGTTCGCGTGAGTTTCTCTCCGGTCCCGACATCCTTCGAGTCCTCTTCTTTCTACCCCTTTCCCCCAATCCGCTCAGGCTCCTGGACACGGATGCACGCACTCCACCCCGTGGTTGGCGCGCATCTGCGTGCCGGTCAAGCGTACGGTCTTCCCGTCCGGCGGCATTTCGACGCCCAGCTCCTTGCGCACGGCTCGAAAAATCTCGATGACGTGATTCATGTAGGTCACATCGAGATCCTGGAGGCTGAGCATCGCGTCTTCATGAATGTCGTGGCAAAAAGCGATCGTGAGGCAATTCGTTCCGGCTCGTATCATGCGCAGCGCCAAGTTGGCATAGTGGCAATGAATGCCGATGAACAGGGCAACCTCGATCTTGTTGTGCCAGATCGTGAGGTTTGGATGATTGGGGTTGATCCCTTCCTCCGGATCGATCTTGGGATACTTCGGCCGATAGTCCGGCATCGGAATGATCATCACATTCGGAATTTCGGCGGCGAGCCGCAACAGGGCCTGTCCTTTAGCGATCCAGTCGGGATTCCAAGCCCAGAGATACAAGGGGCCAGGAAAGATCGTGGGATTCTTTCGCGTATATAATTGCCGCGCTGATTCGGCAATGACCTCATCGGCCGGCGCATGCTGGCCGTAGCACAACCCGAACCCGGAGTCAGGATGGGTCACCCCCAATTCCATCGCCGAGGGAGGATGAAATCCGGCCGGACCGACATCGATCACACGTTCACGCGTGACGGCATGCAATGGATTCATGTAGCGTTCCTTTCTGTTCCATGGCTGTGGCTGTTTGGATCATTGGTTGATTGACTCGGTTCGTACGACCGTGTTTCATTTCTGAATCCACCGGCCAGCAGGAGATCAGCCCTGGCGCGGTTGATCCTTCTTTCGCAAGTCGTTCCTCAGGATGACGAGACGGATCGGGTTCTTGTTCGAGGTTTCGTATTGTGCGCCACACGGCATAGGGCAAAACGGTTAGGCTGAAGGCAACCAGGAGAGTCCGATACCAGCCCCAGGCGATAGCTCCGACTACAACAAGCACCGCCGCCAGAGACTCGAGCACGTTCAACAACCAGATCTGCTGCTCACGAACTTGGGACATGGTTCCCGGCTCTTTCATTTTTCCCTTGTCACGATCTCTGCCTCACTTGGCCCAATGCACCCGTGGCCTTTGGGGAGAGCTGTTGGATTTGCTCGGAAACCGCCATACCGTTCTCCTTCAATACCCTGGCTTGCATTTCCGCATCGAGATAATCCTCGTGTTCGATCAATTGACCCACCGCACGAAGACGCTTCTCTAAGCCGGTGAGTTTCTGCTCGATGATTGTCCTTGAAGCCCGTGCCGGTCCAATCGGTCTGTGCGACATGAATCTCTTCGCCGAGGCTAAGATCTGCTTGGCCTCTTGCTCCATGGTGTGAGCTGCAGTTTTGGCCATTTCCTTGTTGTGAACCGCAGTGGCCTCAACCTGCCTGGCATCTTCCTGCACCTTGATCAACAATTCCTCTGCGTCGGAAAAGGATTGAACTATTGAGAAGACGTGTTCTTGTCCTGTAAATTCCTCTTTCGCCAACGCGAATTCTCGTTCCAGTTTGGCAAGGCTCTCACTTGCATACTCTGCTGCCCCGGCGGCCTGCGCCGACTCCACCGCTTTCTTGGCGGCCGCAAGTTGTTCGATAGGCGGTTGCGCACAACCGGTGAGCGCCCCCATGAGGGCCGTTGCCACGAATGGGATGGGAAGCTGACGGAAGCCTCTCCACTTCATGCCGAAGCCATTCTTATCGCCACATGACCTCCACACATCGAAGCTCTTGCAGGGATAATGCCGTTGTGGAACAGGCACAGGATTATTACTCGGACATGTAATCTATCGAGGGGTTATGGTTTTCGTGATGAAGAGTGGGGACATCATCTCTCTTGCCGAAAACTCCTTCGTGCAAGAATTGCAGAGTTAAGCTGTTCTAGGGCGATTAGGGGTGCAGTTCTTGCGCCTGTGGCATGAGTTCTGAATCCTGTCATATCGATGCGGGATGAATGAATCGCTACTCAGATGGGCGTTGGTGTTCAGTAAGAAGAGACTACGGGTCAGAACCCTCAGTCGCGAATGCCGTATTCTTTGATTTTATATTGGAGGGTTCTCAAGCTGATCCCTAACAGCTTTGCGGCCTGTTCCCGATGGTTGGTGACTTCCTTCAAGGTTCGACTGATCACGTCTCGCTCGATCTGCTCAATCGGTGTTCCGAGCGTCACCATCATGGTGCGGTGGTCTTCCTTACTGATCTGGATTTCTTCGGGAAGGTGCATTGGGTGAAGCGTTGTATCCGGCACGGTGACCACTAATCGCTCCATCAGGTTTCTCAGCTGGCGAATGTTGCCGGGCCAAGCATACAATCGAAGTAGTCGCATGGCCTCCCGAGAAACTTCCTTGGGTTTTCGTTGATGTTGCGCGCAACATTCCACCAGAAACCGTGTCACGAGCAGCGGGATGTCGTCCCCTCGTTCACGGAGCGGCGGAAGATGGAGCGGCACGACGTTCAGCCGATAATAAAGATCTTCTCGAAAATCCCCCTGCTTCACCGCTTCAGCCAAATTGCGATTCGTGGCGGCGATGATCCTCGCATCGACTCTGATCAACTTCGTTCCCCCCAAGCGCCTGAATTCTTTCGTTTCCAGTACACGCAGGAAGTCAACTTGCGACTTGAGGGAGAGTTCGCCGACTTCGTCCAGCAGCAGGGTGCCGCCGTCTGCCAGTTCGAACCGCCCCACCTTGGTTGCCATGGCGCCGGTGAACGCGCCCTTTTCATACCCGAACAATTCGCTCTCGAAAAGATTCTCTGGTAAGGCCCCGCAATTGACGGTAATGAACGGCCCATCGGCTCTCAGGCTCTTATGGTGGATCGCGCGCGCGACTAGTTCCTTGCCGGTTCCGCTTTCCCCTGTGAGCAGGACAGTCACATCGCGGTCTGCCACCATCTCCACCAGGCTATAGACTCGTTGCATGGCCGCACTCTCGCCGCTCATCTGCTCGAATCGTGACCGCGTGTCGAGACGGTCGCGGAGGCGCTTGTTCTCAAAGGCCAGGGCATGGTGCTCGAGCGCTTTGGCTACCACGACCGGAAGCCGCTCACGGTCGACCGGTTTGGTCAGATAGTCATAGGCTCCCAGCCGCATTGCTTCCACCGCCGTATCGATCGACCCATACGCCGTCATGATAACGACGACCGTGTCGGGCCATTGCTCTTTAACGCGACGGAGGAATTCTATCCCGCCGATCCCGGGCATCCTCAGGTCGGTGATCACCAGATCAGCCCGGACTTCCTCGAGATGTTGCAACGCTTCTTCCCCTGTCCCTCTTCCGGCAACGTGATAGCCTTTTTTCTCCAACATCGTTACCAGCGCACTCCGAATATTCACCTCATCGTCCACGATGAGAATATGCTCGGCTTGCGTCATGATCCCACACCCACGTGGTGCGGGTGATCACTCGCGAGGGGAAATCGTGTCACCACCGTCGTTCCACTTCCGGGTACGCTCGATACCTGAATCGTGCCGCCATGATCCTGCATAATCCGGTACGCGATGGCAAGACCGAGCCCCGTCCCGCTCGACTTGGTTGTGTAAAAAGGTTCAAATAATCGGGGAAGTTCCTTCTGAGGAATCCCGACGCCGCTGTCTTCCACCGCAATTTCCACCCACGATTTCCCATCCGCCTCCCGGCGCACCGCTGCGATATGACAGCGCCCACCGTTCGGCATGGCATGAAACGCATTCACAATGATGTTCACCAAGACTTGGCTGATCTGGGTGTCGTCCCCCAACACTGCCGGCAAATCCTTTCCCACAGTATAGTCAAGCAGAACATGACGTTCCTCTGCCTCAAACTGCATCAAGGCCCTGATGTGTTCGATCAGTGCCTGGACGTTGATATCGTGCAGGCCTACCGCGCCTGGGCGCGCGAACCTCATAAAGTTGTCCAGAATCCCAGACAGACGGCGGCATTCCGCATTCAAGACGTGGAGGTATTGCCAACCTTGTTGTCCTGGCGTTCCCTTCTCCTTGAGTTCTTCCTCCAGCAGGTGCAAATTCAGATCCATGGCACTTAAGGGATTGCGCAGCTCATGCGCCATCCCTGCGGACAGCGTATGCAGGGCCGCTAACTTTTCTGCGACCCGGACTCGCTGTTCCAGACCGAGCCATTCGGTGACGTCCTGCACCTGCAGAATCACGCCCGCAGCCTTCTTATCGTCCCCGGTCAGTTCCGCTGTACTCACGCGAATGGTCTTCGGGGGGAGGTCCTTGCGCTCATAGAGGACGTCCTTCTGACTGACATGTCGGTGCGCTCTCAACGCCTCGTCGAGAGCCTGTCGGATCGGATCTGCTTCGAGGAATATCGCGTCATAGCTGTTCCCCAGCAAGCTCGGTGAGACGCGATTCAATACCATCTCAGCCGCCGGATTCATCGCGCTGACGAGTCCTTCCTGATTAACCGTGAGCACACCCGTGGGGATGCCCTGGAGAATGTTCCGCGCGAGTTCCTTGACTTCTTCCAGGGTCCTTCTCGTGGCGTCATAGTGAAAAAACGTCATGGCCGCCGCGATCCCGATCGCACTGACGAGGAAGCCGAGAAGAGTCTCGACGATCAGATCGTTGCGCGATTGCCAGAGGGCCTGGAAGAGTTCTGTCGGAGCCTTCGACCCCTCGGTAAATCCTCGAAGCAAGAGTTTTTCTCGTTCGAGGCTGACGAGCAACATGACGGATACGACCAAGGCGAGGAGTAGGAGCACGGACACGATCAACCGATAGGGGATCCGTCGGAAGAGCGTGGCTTCTGGAATGGGCCTGAACATCGCCGCGTCAGAGAGAAGTGTGCATCTTTTTCATGCTAACACGCCCGGGTCGGCCGTTGCACCGAGCAGTACAACCTGCGGAAGACTTCGGCAGCCGATCGCGGTCAACTTGACAATCGGGAACTGTGCCGATGGGCGGATGGCGGCGGAACGACTGTGGGCGTCGATGGTTCGAGCAGGGCAGCAGAGCGTTCGGGACAGCACCTGTCGCACACCCGATTCCCCTCGGCACAAGAACCGTGAAGATTCTGTCAGCCGCCAGACGGACCGCTCATTTCTTCAGTATCGCGAGACTGCTAGCCAATTCTCGTTTTCGTTTCAACTGCTCCCAACATTCCTGACAGAGTTCCTGCCAGGTCAGGTCGTCGCACAGAAGCTTCGAGGCCCGCCGCGCGCAACGATCGCAGTACCTGACGATGGGACTTTGACCAACATGTAATTCACCGATTGACTGTTCCACGATTGGACCTCCTCTACGTTGTGTTTAATGACTGACCATCGATCTGGTTGTAGTCGATTTCCGAGCGATGATTTAGGCGATCAAGACGTTTCCTCCCAGTTCTCATCGGGATACGACAACTTATGACGGTCCGCAATTCCCATTCACGACCTGGCCATCGACTCTCGGGGAGAGTATGTGGTGAGCTTGCATCCTCCTGGGCTCTCTGCCGGTAGCGGACCGGTGTGGGCTGGGAAACGCAACCCTGCGTAAGTCTCCCATCTCAGAGCTAGAACGTTTCCGATTTCGGCAGCTGGCTCCGGTCTTCTCGAAATGGTCGCTTTTCGAGGCATCGCCCACAGAGAAGCAGCTTGTGCACCTCGTCGAAGACAAGTCGAGGCATCGGACAACCGCAAGACTCACACAGATTATCTGGGGGCTCTATGTCCATGTTTCCCCTGTTGTTTGTAAGAAGGCCCGCCCGGAACTGTCGAGCCCTCACTGCGCGAGAAGGTTGTCTAAGCAATTCGGATGCCCTGCGAATCGACACGATATCGGCTAGATTTTTCAGAAGCTTCATTACAAGCGATCACGAGACTCGCAGGTCTTAGACTCCATGTGTGGGAGACGTGTGCAAACTTTGCATCGTGCTGAGACGTGGCCGGTCTCCCGTTCGAGGAAGAACAGATGCGCCAAACCATCGCCCCAGATGGTAAGAATCTCTAACAGTGGTTGTTCGGTTGGATGGGGTTAAGAAGCGCTCGACGGTTCATCTCGGCTTCGTGCGAGGACAGCCGCGATGGCATGGGGCATGCGGGATATGGGCCATCCGTGCTCCAGCGGTACTGCGTTCCATGCGGAGGCAATGGCTTGTTTGATGGCCTGCGGGGGAGCGGTGATTGTCCCCAGGAACATTCTGTGAGGCCGGTCCAATCGGTAGTCGGGCTGCCGTGAGGGGTGCTTGAGGTACTGTGCAACGAGATCGGCGCTCATAGAGTGCAGAATGGTCCCGTGAAAGAGCAGCGCGTTCCCGGCACGGCGCTGTGCATTGCCGGAAATCTTCAGGTTGCCGACGGCAAGGTCGCTGGTCCCTTGGAAGGTCGTCGTCGGCTCCCACCGCTGAAGCGCCGCGGCGATCCGTTCAAGAACAAATTGATTGGTGGTGCGAATGGTTCTGAGCTCAGAATATAGCCGATACGGCACCACGATGGCATAGGAGAGACAACCTGGCCCTTGTAAGACGGTTCCCCCGCCGCTTGCGCGTCGAAGGATCGGGACGCCGTCTCTTTCGCAGGCAGGGACATCCACCTCATCACCCACACGTGAGCCGCGACCTAAGACAACGAATAGGCGATCGCTCTCCCAGAACCGAAGCATCGGCGCCCCGCCCCGTTCATCCAGTTCTTCCAGCAATACCTCATCCAGTGCGAGATTCTCGACTGGACGGGGGAGGGTGAGATCGAGCAAGCGAAAGGCCTCCACGTCATGACCGTTTCGGCACGAAGAGATGGGTCGGTGATCCGGAGAACGATTCGGCTGCTTCCATGACCGTCTCGCTCAGCGTCGGGTGTGGATGGATTGAAGCGGCCACATCTTCCGCAAGCGCCCCCATCTCGATCGCCAGGACTCCTTCGGCGATCAACTCGCCCGCACCGACGCCGCATAGTCCCATGCCGAGGACGCGGCCCGATGCGGCATCGAGTATGAGCTTCGTGAGGCCTTCGGTACGGCCCAAGGTCGTGGCGCGCCCTGACGCTGCCCAAGGAAACCGCACGACCTTCACGACTTGTCCCGATGCCTTGGCCGCTTCTTCCGTCAGCCCGCACCAGGCGATTTCCGGATCAGTGAAGACCACAGCCGGGATCGCCGCCGCATCAAAAATTGTCTGTCGTCCGGCGATGACTTGGGCAGCGACTAATCCTTCATGCGTGGCCTTGTGGGCGAGCATCGGTTCGCCCACCACATCGCCGATGGCGAAAATCGTCCGCTCGGTCGTGCGCATCTGCCGATCAACGTGGATGAAACCCTTCGATGTGACCGTGATCTGTGTGTGTTCGAGCCCAAGCCGACCGGTACTGGGGCTGCGCCCGACGGCAACGAGCACGCGATCGAAGATCTCGGTGCTGGCTCCTTGAGAATCTGTGAAGGTTGCAGCCAGACCTTCCGCCCGAGCTTCCAACCTTTCCACGGTGGTGTTCAATCGGATCGCCTTGAATCGGCGTTGCAGACACTGATGCAGAGGCCTCACGAGATCTGCATCGACGCTGTTCAATAGGCGCGGCATTGCCTCGACCACCGTCACTGCGGAGCCGAGGGCCTGATAGACCGTGCCTAACTCAAGGCCGATGTAGCCGCCGCCGATGACCAATAGGCGGGCAGGAACATCCGTCAACTGGAGCGCGCTCGAGGAATCCATCACGCGCGGGTCATCGAGTTGCAGTGAGACTGGAATGCGGGGTTGCGAGCCGGTCGCGAGGATGGCGTGAGCGAATGAGAGTTCGCGCGGGGTATTGGAGTCGGAGAGCCGAAGGGTCGTCGCATCCTTCAACATGGCCCGCCCCTGGATCACCTCGACTTTCCGGCTGCCCGCCAGCGTTCGCACCCCCTTTGTGAGTTTCCCGATGATCGTCTGCACGCGGTCGCGAAATGCCTCCAGGTCTACGCGTGGCTTGTCGAAATGAATGCCCCAGGCTGCCGCTTCTTCGGCCTCCGTGATCAAGCGGGCTGCGTGCAGCAAAGCTTTCGACGGAATACAACCGCGCAATAAGCAGGTACCACCCAGTTGCGGATCCTCATCGATCAAGGCCGTGCGCAAGCCCAGGTCGGCTGCATGAAACGCGGCGGCATAGCCGCCAGGACCGGCGCCGATCACCGCCACGTCATAGTGCGATTCAGCCATACCCCACCTCCCTCTCTCGCTGCCCCAAACGTTTCACGGGCGATGCTTCGCGCACTACAGTCCCAGAAACATCCCCTGAAAATCTTCTAGGACTTTGACGAGCTCGTTGGTAAAGCGCGCACCGATCGCTCCGTCCACCAGGCGATGGTCGTAGGCCACGCACAGTTGCAACACTCGGCGCGGGACGAATTGACCGTCGCGATACACCGGCGTCATCCGCGCCTTGCCGACTCCGAGAATGCCGACTTGAGGAGGATTGATGATCGGCAGGAATGGACCGGCGCCGATCCCTCCCATGTTGCTGAGTGTGAATGTCGCACCCTGTAGCTCTTCCAGCTTGATCGCTCGCTTGCGGGTTCGCTCTGCCAGATCAGCCAGCTCCAAGGAAATTTGCAGAAGATCCTTCTGATCCACGTGATGAACCACCGGTACGATCAGTCCGTCCGGTGTGTCGACCGCCACACCGATGTTGTAATAGTCTTTGTAGATCACCTCACCGTTGGTGAGATCGAGGGTCGCATTCAGTTGCGGGTACAGTTTCAGCGCATGGACGATCGCCTTCAGAAAGAGACTGCTTAACGTCAGTGTGGCGCCCTTCTTCTTAAATTCCGGCGCATACCGTTTATGCAGTGTCATGAGATCGGTGATGTCGGCATCCTGGAATTGATGCACGTGCGGAATGGTGGTCCAGGCCTGCGTCATGTTCGCGGCGATCTTCCGTCGGATCGATGGCAGCGGTTCCCGTCGTTCCGACCCATAAGGGGTGGAGTAGGTACCGCTACCGGCGTTCGGGGAGGCGCCGCGTTTGGTCCGCTCCCGCACAAAGGCTTTCACGTCATCGGCGGTGATCCGGCCGCCGGCCTCCGACCCCTTGACATGTGAAAGGTCCACGCCCAATTCTCGCGCAAGTCGGCGAACCGACGGAGGAGCGGGAATCCCCGGTTCGGCGGGCGACGGAGGGGCTGCAGGAGGCTTTGGTTCCACGGACGGCTGTGCTGGTTCCGGCAGCGGCGTCATCGGATGGGTCGGTCCATGCTCCTGAGGCTCCATGACCTTCGCTTGGCCTGCGTTCTCGGTCGGATCCGGATTCGGGGCTGGTGCTGCGGTCGACTTCCCAGGCGAGAAGGTCTTGGCCTTTTGCGGTGCATCTTCGGATCCATTCAGCTCAATCAGCGCCTGCCCGACCTTGACGTGATCGCCTGGCCGAACGAGTAGGCGTACGACAGTTCCCGTAGCGGGCGCCGGCACCGGCACGGTGGCTTTGTCGGTTTCGAGTTCAATCAATGACTGACCTTCGCGTACCTGCTCCCCCTCACGCACCAGTACTTGGACCACATCGCCGCCTTCGATCCCTT
Source organism: Candidatus Nitrospira nitrosa (assembly GCF_001458735.1). Classification (NCBI taxonomy): domain Bacteria; kingdom Pseudomonadati; phylum Nitrospirota; class Nitrospiria; order Nitrospirales; family Nitrospiraceae; genus Nitrospira; species Candidatus Nitrospira nitrosa. The sequence goes on along the minus strand of NZ_CZQA01000008.1, from coordinate 639,524 downwards.
CTGCAAGAAATGGAAGTTCGACATTCATCTCATATTCCTAACATTCTTGATGTGCCGGTTTGGGTTATCGATGCCACGGAGCCTCCCCATCAGGTGAAACCCCGAGATCACGGGTGGCTTGCATGACCAGGTTCGCCGCCACGGATCCTCGACGAGATAAGGTGTAGAGCGTCGCCACCGCCAGGTGTTCGGCGTCGACCTCGAAGAAGCGCCGTAATGCCTTGCGGGTGTCGCTCCGACCAAAGCCGTCAGTTCCTAGCGTGAGGAGGCCGCCTGGAATCCACGGCGCGATCTGTTGCGGAACCAGTCGCACATAGTCGCTGACGGCGACGCAAGGGCCGTCAAACTGCTCGACGGTCTGCTGCAAGAAGCTCACACGGGGTGCCGATTCCGGGTGCAGCAGATTCCAGCGCTCGGTCTCGAGGGTTCTCATCCGCAGCTGCTTGTAGCTTGTCACGCTCCACACATCCGCTGCAACGCCGTAGCGTAACAGCAGACTCTGAGCACGCACCGCTTCGTTCACCAACGGACCGCTCGCGAGGAGATGCGCCCGGTGCTTGGCCCGGTCCGGGGCGGGTCTGAATCGGTACACACCCTCTCGGATACCCTCCTCCACGTTCGGCGGCATGGTCGGCATCTGATAGGATTCGTTGTAGAGGGTGATATAGTAGGACACGTCTTGTTGGTCCTGGTACATCTTCTTCAGTCCATCCTGGAGAATGACCGCCAGCTCAAACATGAAGGCCGGATCATACGCCGCGATCGTCGGGTAGGCACTGGCGAGGAGATGGCTCTGCCCGTCCTGGTGTTGCAGCCCTTCCCCTTCCAACGTCGTCCGTCCCGCAGTGGCACCCAACAGAAATCCCCGCGCGCGCATGTCGCAGGCAGCCCACATCAAATCGCCGATCCGCTGAAAGCCAAACATGGAATAGAAAATGTAGAACGGAATCATGTTGATGCCGTGCGTCGCATAGGATGTCCCTGCCGCGATGTAGGACGACATGGCTCCGGCTTCGGTAATGCCTTCCTCAAGAATCTGCCCGTTTTTCGCTTCGAAGTAGTGCAACAGTGAGCTTTTGTCGACCGGTTCATACAGCTGGCCGATGTGCGAGTAAATGCCATACTGTCGGAAGAACGCCTCCAGGCCGAACGTACGGCCTTCGTCGGGAATGATCGGGACGAGATATTTCCCGATATCCTTCATGCCGAGCAGGCGGCTCAGCATGCGCGCGAATCCCATCGTGCTGGAGACCGAGCGTTCTCCCGATCCTTCGAGAAACTCCTTGAACCTGTCGAGCGCCGGTGTGGTGAGAGGCTCGACGGTGACACGCCGTGCCGGAATCGGACCGCCCATGATCTTAATCCGTTCCTCGAGGTACGCCGCTTCAGGACTATCGGTCGGTGGACGGTAGAATGGGGTCGACGTCAGATGCGCGTCCGGTACCGGCACGCTGAACCGCGTCCGGAACTCCCGTAGCTCCTGTTCGTTCAACTTTTTCTGCTGATGGGAGATGTTGCGTCCTTCGCCGGCCTCGCCGAGGCCATACCCTTTGATTGTTTTGGCCAAGATCACGGTGGGTTGCCCTGTGTGCTCCACAGCGGCTTTGTAGGCGGTGTAGAGTTTTCTCGGATCATGTCCGCCCCGTAGCATTTTGTGGATTTGTTCATCGGAATAGTTCTCCACCAACTTGAGCAGTCGCGGATCGGCGCCGAAGAAATGTTGCCGCGCGAACGCGCCGCCTTCCACCACATACTTTTGATACCAGCCGTCCACCACCTCGCCCATTCGTTTGACCAGGAGTCCCTCATCGTCTTTCGACAACAGCGCATCCCAATCGCTCCCCCAGATGACTTTGATGACGTGCCAGCCGGCGCCGCGAAAAATAGCTTCCAACTCTTGGATGATCTTACCGTTGCCGCGTACGGGACCGTCGAGGCGTTGCAGATTACAATTGACGACCCAAATGAGATTGTCGAGTCGTTCACGGGCGGCGAGCGAGAGAGCGCCGAGACTTTCCGGCTCATCGGTTTCACCGTCGCCGATGAAGGCCCACACGCGCTGTTGGTTCGTGTCTTTGAGACCTCGATCCTGGAGGTAATGGTTGAACCGTGCCTGATAAATCGACAGGATCGGTCCCAAGCCCATTGAGACGGTCGGGAACTCCCAGTAGTCGGGGAGCAGCCAGGGGTGCGGATAGGACGACAAGCCTCGCCCGTCCGAGTTCAACTCGGCGCGGAAGCGGTGGAGTGCCTCCTCCGGAAGGCGTCCTTCGACAAAGCTGCGCGCATAGATTCCCGGCGCGGCGTGACCTTGAAAATAGACCTGGTCACCGCCTTGGGGGCTGTCTTTGCCGCGGAGGAAATGATGGAGTGCTACCTCATAGAGTGTGGCTGCCGATGCAAAAGTAGAAATGTGTCCGCCGATCCCGGGCCGCTGTTGGTTGGCCTTCACGACCATGGCCATGGCATTCCAGCGGATCAGGCTGCGGATTCGGCGTTCTAACTCAAGGTTGCCTGGGTAGGGCGGTTGTTGAGAGACCGGAAGCGTATTGACGTACGGTGTATTGATCGAGTGGGAGACCTGCGCTCCGCGTTCGCCCAGGCGATCACGAAGCCGTTCGAACAGATACGTCGCTCGCTCAATGCCGTGCTGTTCCAGGACATAGTCGAGGGAATCCAGCCATTCGCTGGTTTCCTGCGGATCAATGTCACTTTGTGGTTGACCACTACAATCCGCGTCGTTCATGCAGGCCTCTTGATAGGGAGCTGGATCGGACACATCTCACTCCTCCCAGCCGATTGCGTGATGTGATGATGGATCACGACTACATCGTATGGCGTAGGGACAATATTGATTGTGGGCACATCAAACACATTCTACTGTTTTCGTAGGAGCTCGGCAATTTCTCACTGTGGCTGAATAGAAACAGCCTGGTGGACTCAGGACGAGCGGTGGCAATACAGGTGGAAAGGGTGAATCGTACTGCATGGCAACGCAGATCGAGTAACCTCCTAATCTTTCCCCTTTGCTTGATCTTGGCACTTTGTTCCGTTTATGGTGATGGGTATTTCACCGGCTATGATTCTGGCGGTTTCCGGTCGTCTTCCATACAAGGGCGTGGAGTCATGCAACAGGTACGCGAAATCGATGTGGCGCAGTATCGGATCAGGCAGGAGCCGTTTTATGCCGAAGTCTGTGAGGAGGTAGGTCTGTTTACCATCGCGGCAGAGCGCAAACTGCCTGTGATGCTCAAAGGGCCGACCGGTTGCGGGAAGAGTAGGTTTGTTCAGTACATGGCCTACAAGCTCGGTCGACCCTTGATCACGGTGGCCTGTCATGAAGACCTGACGGCTTCGGACTTGGTCGGCCGGTATCTTCTCAAGGGACAAGAGACGGTCTGGATGGACGGGCCGCTGACGGTCGGGGTGAAACAGGGGGCCATTGTGTATCTCGATGAAGTGGTCGAAGCCAGGAAGGATACGACGGTTATCATCCACCCCCTCAGTGATGATCGGCGCGTGCTCCCGATCGAGAAAAAAGGGCAGATCGTGGAAGCTGCCGACGAGTTTATGCTGGTGATCTCTTATAACCCGGGGTATCAAAGCGTACTCAAAGACCTGAAGCAAAGCACGAAGCAGCGCTTCATGGCGATCGAATTTGACTACCCTGCTCCGGATATTGAAGCGCGGGTGATTCAGCGTGAAGCCGGTGTGGAGCCGACGATTGCAGGTAATCTCGTCAAGCTCGGTCAAAAAGTCCGCAACCTCAGAAATCATGGTCTCGAAGAAGGAGTCAGTACCAGACTCTTGATCTATGCCGGGACCTTGATCAAGCAGGGGGTTCCGGCGGCGAGAGCTTGTGACGTGGCTGTTGCCCGTCCGATTACCGATGATGCTGATATGCAGCGGGCGATACTCGAACTCGTCAAAGCCATCTTTTAACAGTCCCCGTTCCCGTGACTTCCCGGCATGCCATCGTGAGAGACAGTGAGGGTGGGGTGGTCCTCATGGTGCATGTCCAACCCAAGGCCGCTCGAACTGAATGTGTCGGAATCCACGGCGACGCGATCAAGATTCGCGTGGCGGCTCCTCCTCATGATGGCGATGCCAATGATGAGCTGATCCGTTTTATCGCCGGCTGCTGTGCCGTTCCACGCACACATGTGCGAATTCAGGCTGGGGCAGGGTCTCGGCATAAACGTCTGCATATAAAAGGAGTCACTGCGGAGTGGCTATGGGCTCGACTAATGCCACCAGGCGAGAAAGGACCGGTGAAGGCATGAAAGGGATCAGGATTGGTGCGGTGATGGCAGTGCTGATGACTACGGCCTGTTCGAGTGCGCGTCCGGTGCTGTATCCAAACGCGCATATGCAATCCGTGGGAAAGGAAGTGGCCGAGCAAGACATCGATGCCTGCAAGGAGGCAGCGGAATCAGCTGGTGCTTCGGAAGGGAGTGGTAAAGCCGGGCGAGTTGCGACAGGGACGGCCGTCGGGGCTGGTGTCGGTGCTGCTAGCGGGGCGGTCGGTGGGGCTATCTCTGGAGCTGTGGGACGAGGATCGATGATTGGCGCGGCCAGCGGTGCAGTCTGGGGTCTTCTGACTGGATTATTTTCTGTGATCGTCGGCCCCTCGCATCAGCCCAACCAAGCCTACACGGGCTTTGTCAATCGGTGTTTGCAAGAGAAGGGATATGACGTGACGGGATGGCAGTAAGAGGAGGAATTGGGCACCGAGGTTGTTTCGGTGCTCGCCCAACGCGCGGCCTCAGAAGGCCCTCGTTGGATGCGCGCAATGGGAACACCCTCAGTGCCTGACCGAAGGGGCAGCAAGTGGAATGGGGAATCTGATCGGACACTGCACGCAGCAGGAACCTCTTTTGTCATGTGGCGCTCTGTCTTCCGTTCGTACGGAGCTTGTCGAAGCACATCCTGGGTCATTCGGGCTGATGACGCTCGCTGTCCACAATCGAAATAATCTCGACATTTTTCTTGAAGGGTGAGAAGTGAGGAGCTGGGTAGAACTCCCTTGGAGGGATTGTTGTGATCAACCGGGCCTGGAAATGGCTAATGGTGTGTGTGCTCCTCATCAGCCTCATTGCCTGTGCCGGACCGCAACCTATCTTACGATCCAATAAGCAACTGCATATGTACGGGAGGCAGGTGGCTCAGCAGGAGATCGACTCCTGCCAGCAGCGAGCCGACAACTCTGGACTGGAGCATGGGACCAACCAAAGTAGTAATGCGGCAACAGGGGCGGTGTTGGGTCTGACACTTGGAGGAGCGGTCGGTGCATCGGCTGGAGTGGTCGGAGGATTGCCTGGAATCGCGATAGGGGCTGCCGCCGGTAGTGCCATCGGGTTCACAGTCGGGTTACTCGGTGGCACGTTCAAACCGCTGGAACCAGATCCTCTCTATGCGGATGCCGTCACGAAGTGTTTGAAAGACAAAGGCTACGAAGTCAGTGGCTGGGAGTGACTATCCACCACGACAAAACATTTAGTATCGCACACGGTCCAGGAACCGTATCGTTGTTTCCAATAGTGTTTCTCTGGACTCTGGATTCTTCGTCACCATAATCTGGACAAGCAGATCAACCTGTTCCCCTGCCTTCACCATCGGCGCTTTCAGTGCCCCCACGTTTTTCCCGCAGGCTCCTTGGTCAATCACCTCGATTTGTCCGCTCTCGTCCTCCAAGGTCAGCGTTGTCCGTTCGTGAGGGCTTCCGCAGATCATCCGATTCGGGACGATATCTGTCTGAAGCGCGATGATGGTCCCGGTGATTCGTACGTCCCTCATCTGATAGCGATCCGGATGCGCCAATAGTGCGGCGATCGGAATCCGTTCATACGTGGAGATGGACATTCTCACGGAACCGACCCGGGAGGGTAGTGAGCGCTCATCTGAGGCGAATGCGGAATGAGCAGTCATCACCACTGGCAGGATGAGAATGAGGGATCGAAGCCCGATGCGAGTATGTGAAGCGGTCATTCGCGCCTCCCATTAAAGGCTAGGATAAGACTAGCAGACCGGAGCCGACTATTCGGCACGGTGCCGGTCTATCGCCACTCGTAATCATCCTCTTTTCTGTCCAATTGTTGGACGCACCCGACAAAAAACTATGAGTTACAACGGGATTGAGCCCTTCTTGTCGGTGAAGCCAAACTGGAATGCCTATTGCGATAGTGAAGATTCATGGTGACTCTGTTCCGGTGGTCGTGGTGAGAGGCGTGATGTGTAGTCTGACAGGTTTACCGCACAGAGCAGAAGGATTGCGTTAATACGAAACGAGAAGGGGAGGCTCACTATGTTTGTCGTGCTTGGTGCAACAGGGAATACAGGATCGGCGGTTGTGGAAACATTGCTGAATCAGAAGCAGTCGGTGCGGATTGTCGTCCGTTCGGCTGACAAGGGGGCTGGGTGGAAGGCAAAAGGCGCAGATGTTGCGGTCGCATCGTTAGATGATGTGCCGGCCTTGACCAAGGCCTTTGAGGGAGCCACAGGTCTCTATCTGATGGTGCCCCCGAATTATGGGGCGACCGCCTGGTTGTCAGATCAACAGGCCCGCATGGATCGAGCCGCAGAGGCGGTCAAGAAAAGTGCGGTTAGTCATGTGGTGTATCTCTCTTCCATCGGTGGTCAGTTGCCGAGCGGGACAGGCCCTATCAGGGCGGTCCATTACGGTGAAGGAAAACTGGAAGGTGCCGTGAAGCACCTCACCATTCTGCGGCCGCCCTACTTTATGGAAAATTGGGCGCCGGTCATCGGAGCGGCAAAGGCCCAGGGGGACTTACCGACGTTCATCGCCCCTCCAGTCAAGATTCCGATGATCTCGACCAACGATATCGGTCGAATTGCCGCAGAGCAGCTCATGGCCGGTGGGCGAGGAAAACAAATCGTGGAATTGGCTGGACCGGAAGAATACAGCCCCAATGAGGTGGCCGCTGCGCTGGGGCAGCTGCTGGGTAAGCCGGTCACGGCGCAACATGCGCCCCTGAGTGCGGTGGTGCCGACGTTCAAGTCGTTTGGGTTGTCTGACGAAGCGGCGAAATTGTTTGAAGAAATGTACACGGCGTTCTCCAAGGGTGCCGTTGGATACGAATTCCCAGCCAAGCTCGTGCGAGGCACGGTCACCTTGTCCGAAGCGTTACGGGGGATGGTGTAGCTTGAGCTGATTCGAGAGGCTTCTCCAGGGTTACACGAGCACGTTCATGAAGCATGTAGGGTAAGGAGGACATCATGACGACAAGCACGCTGGTTCCTAAAGAGGTGCTCGGAGTCTATCGGCCTGGCTCAGCCCATATGGTCGGTGACGGATTTCCCGTGCGGAATCTCTTCCCAAGCAACGAGCTGGACCAAGCTGTCGATCCCTTTCTCCTGTTGGACTATGCGGGCCCACAGGCGTTTGAGCCGACGGACCATCCTCGTGGGGTGGGTGAACACCCGCACCGAGGCTTTGAAACCGTCACGATTATGTATCAGGGGGCTGTGGCGCATCGAGATTCCTCCGGAAATGCCGGTGTGATTGGCCCGGGCGATGTGCAGTGGATGACAGCGGCGTCCGGGGTTGTGCACGAAGAGTTGCATGAGGCTGATTGGGCGACGAAGGGTGGGATCTTTCAGGCCATTCAACTGTGGGTGAACTTGCCCCGATCGCAGAAAATGTCGGTGCCCAGATACCAGACGATTCTGAAGGCCCAGATCCCAACCGTTGAGATAGCGGGAGGGGCAGGTCGTCTCCGCGTCATTGCCGGTGCGTTCCAGGGTTACAAAGGACCGGCCAGGACGGTGACGCCGATTGAACTCTATGATCTGGAGTTGGTCGCCGGAGGACGTGCAGAGGTGTTTTTGTCTGATGGGCATAATACGTCCCTCTTTATCGTGCGAGGACTGGTGTCGGCAAACAGCTCGAACGATGCCGGAGAAGCGGAATTGATCGTCTGCAAGCGGGCAGGGGCGTCGGTCGTCATTGAGGCTCGTGAGGACAGCCGGCTTTTGATCTTGAGCGGCCAGCCGATCAAGGAGCCGATCGCGCGCTACGGCCCGTTTGTCATGAACAGCAAGATTGAGCTCGTTCAAGCGCTCGAGGACTACAAGGCGGGCAAAATGGGGCATTTGTCATGAATGAACGAGTACTGAGTATCGATATCTATTCCGATGTCATCTGTCCTTGGTGTTATGTGGGCAAGCGGCGGCTTGAGAGGGCGCTACAGGTTTGGGATGGTGCGCCTGTGAACGTCCGTTGGCGACCATTTCAATTGAATCCGACCATGCCGCGCAACGGAATGGATCGACGACAATATCTTGACATGAAGTTCGGGGGTCCTGCCGCCGCGCGAACGATCTATGACCAGGTTTCGATAGCTGGTGCTGCCGAAGGGATCCGGTTCGCCTTTGAGCGGATGACACGCACGCCCAATACCTTCACCGCGCATCGCCTGGTCTGGTGGGCGGGACGGCAAGGGAAACAGGATGAAATGGTTGAGATGCTCTTTCGCCGTTATTTCCTGGAGGGCGGAGATATCGGGCATATCGACACTTTGTCACAAGCCGCTGCTGATGCGGGATTCGATCGAGCCATCGCCGCAACATTTCTGGCGGGCGATGAGGGTGTCGAAGAGGTGAAAGTGGAGGAATCGACAGGGCATCGGTTGGGCATTCGAGGCGTTCCCTATTTCGTGATCAACGGAACCTCTGCTCTTTCCGGGGCACAGCCTCCTGAACAGTTGGTGGCGGCTTTCAGAGAGAGTGCCGCAGGCTCGGCGGTGGGAAAGGCCGGTGGGTAATGGCCGTTCAGGTCTATGGCTGCAACCACGTCGTGATCGAAGTGACGGATGCCAAGAAAGCGGCGAAGTTTTATCAGGATGTATTTGGGCTGAAGATGCTGCGCGGGGGGGAAGGCGCGGTCTGGTGCAAGCTCGGCGAGCATCAGTTTATGGCGATTTTTGAAGTCGAGACGTTGCAGCCGGATCGAACGAAACATTTTGGGCTCATGGTCCGCGATGCGGAACAAATCAAACAAGTTCGGCAGAAGCTGACGAAGAAGTATAAGTTAAAGCTGCATCCGGACTTCCGCTGTGACTTTCGTGATCCATGGGGCAACCGCATTCAAGTCGGAGATCTCAGCGATGAATCGTTGGTGTGGCTGCTTCCGTATCAGGAAGTGCAAAAAGCGGGGATTATGTTCGCCCCGAAAAGGAGAGGAAAAGGGTATCTCTCATGAAGCTACGGATGTATTTTGCCGCGCTCGGCCTTGTCCTGCTGGCTGATTCTCCACGCATCGTCCTGGCACAATCGAATGCCGATATTGAGCTGCTGCAGCAGCAACTCGCCGAGGTTCAGCGACAACGACAGGTTGAAACTGCAAACCTGGCGAACTTTGATGACCTTGATTTCAACGTATACAGCGGTCAAAAGTGGGACCAACTCGGAAGGAGCCATGCGAAGGACATCATCGTTCACTATCCTGACGGCAGCACCACCAAGGGGTTGGATCCTCACATCGAAGCGCTCAAGCCCCTGTTCGTGTTTGCACCCGATCACAAGATTGTCGATCACCCGATCCGCATCGCATCAGGCAATTGGACTGCAGTGATGGGTACCATGACGGGCACCTTCACACGGCCGATGCCTAGTGGGGGTGGGAAGACCATCGCACCGACGGGAAAATCTTTCAAGCTGGACATGGTCACCATCGGCCGTTGGGAGGGCACCACGATGGCTGAGGAGTGGCTATTCTGGGACAACCAGACGTTCATGAAGCAGTTAGGACTGGCCCGGCAATGATGGACTGTTCCAGGCTCTGAAGGGTTGTCATGTGGAAGCAAAGAAGCAGGGACGCCTCTTTGGATAGTATTTGTAGGGAGTTACTTCGCCTGCACAAAGCCTTGCTCGACGATGAGCGAGTGGCGTATGAGCGTGTGCACGGGCGCATTCCATCGAACGGCGAGTTTTTGCAACTCGCGTTGAACGATGCGTGGTTCGCCTGGTTGCGTCCGCTTTCCCAGTCCATCGCCGAGCTTGATGAACTCAGCGAGTCGGATGCAGTCTCAGACGGTGAGATATTTCGGGACCTGTTGAAGTCTGTACAGGCGCTTCTCACTCCGGCCGAAGAAGGGGAGGGGTTCGCTCGGCAATATTACGATGCGCTGCAGCGGAGCCCCGATGTCGTGCTGGCACATGCTTCGGTTAAAGCGCTGTTGGGTCAATCTATTTCCAGCAAGAGGTGAGTCTGATGAAAGCCCATTACCTTGGCCACGTTGTGTTCTATGTGAAAGATTTGAAACAGTCTCTCGGCTTCTATCAAGGTTTGCTAGGGTTCAAAGAGGTTGGAAGAATTTTTAACGGAACTGCCGTTGCCTTGACATCTGGGCGCACACATCATGAACTGTTGTTGATCCAAGTCGGGGATGCTCCAGGGCCTCCGACAGGGTGTCGCAGAGGGCTCTACCATATCGGGGTCAAGGTTGGGGATAGTCTTGAGGAGCTGCGTCAGGCCAAGCAGGAGTTGGAACAAGCCGGGATTTCCATTGACGGCATGAGCGACCATACGGTGAGTCAAAGTCTCTATCTCAAAGATCCGGATGGGAACGAAGTTGAAGTCTACGTGGATGCCGACGAGTCGATTTGGAAGAATGATCCGACAGCGGTCGTGTCGCCGATCAAACCGTTGCGCCTCTGAGGAAGCTGAAAGAAGACGACGACGAATCGTCTGAGAGTCACTGCCCGCAATCAATTGAATGTACTGTCTGTTGCAATAGATGGAGAGTCTACATCAACTGGAACTCATCATTCTGCTGCTCGCCGTTGTGCTCGCGCTGACGACGATTGCACGCCGCATTCTCATCCCCTATCCAAATTTTACTCGTCATCGGCGGACTGGTGCTGGCCATGGTGCCAGGCATCCCGACGGTCACGCTGAACCCGGATCTGGTCTTTCTGGTATTTTTGCCGCCCATTCTGTGGGCAGCCGCCTACTTTACGTCGCTCCGGGATTTTCGCGACAACATTCGGCCGATCTCGCTCTTAGCCGTGGGGCTTGTGTTGGCTACCACTGCGGCGGTTGCTGCAGCGGCTCATGCTCTGTTGGGATTCGGATGGGCCGAGGCGGTTGCGCTCGGGGCCATTGTGTCTCCACCGGATGCCGTCTCTGCGACGGCGATCGGGAAACGGCTGAATATGCCGCGTCGCATCGTGACCATCCTGGAAGGCGAAAGTCTGGTCAATGATGCCACGGCCCTCGTGCTCTATCGGGCCGCTGTGGCAGCAGCCGTCAGCGGATCGTTTGTCTTCGGAGACACGCTCTTACAATTCCTGTATGCCGCCGTGGCAGGTATCGCCGTCGGGTTGCTGGTCGGGTTGGTCACGCGATGGGCGCTCCAAGTCATCGGCGAAAGTTCCACCGAGATCGCGGTCACGTTGCTGGCACCCTATGTGGCGTGGGTCCTCGGTGAATCCATTCATGCGTCCGCAGTGTTGTCATGTGTGACGGGAGGTTTATATTTGCGGCAGCACATCAGCCGGATCGTGGCTCCGTCGACGAGGCTTCAGGGACGAGCGGTCTGGAATGTGCTCGTATTTTTGTTCAACGGTGTGATCTTCATCCTGATCGGACTCCAGCTTGGCGCGTTGCGGGCGGCCGTTCCAACTGATCGCGTGGGATCCCTTATTCTTGGTGGTGTACTGATCAGCGTGACAGCTATCCTGGTGCGGCTGGGCTGGGTGCCGTTGGCCGCGATGATTCCTCGTTGGCTCAGCGCGTCGCTTCGTGCGCGTGATCCGATGCCGCCGTGGCCGGCTCTCTTTCTGGTGTCATGGACAGGCATGAGGGGCATCGTCACGCTTGCCGGCGCGATGGCCTTACCGATGTCGACCAGCTCAGGGGCTCCGTTTCCCTTTCGCGCTGAAATTATTCTGCTGAGTTTCTCCGTGATTTTGGCCACGTTGGTGCTGCAAGGATTAACCTTGGCGCCGCTCATCCGAAGACTCGGCATCACGGAAGGGGTGGAAGGAGAACAAGAGGAGCGGCATGCACGTCGGCATGCCGCCGATGCAGCCCTGTCGCGGCTCAGCGAATTGAAGAACGAAACCTGGCCGAAGCCCGACCATCTCGATCAATTGCGGGTCCATTATGACCGGCGGCTGGAGCGATTCGCGCCGAATGGGACCGTTGCCACCGAGTGTACACAAGAGACCCGTGATGTGCTGCTTCGGCTCAGAGAAGCCGCGTTAGCGGCTGAACGATCAGCCTTGATTCGGCTCCGTGACGACGGCGCGATCAGCGACGAAGTCTTGCACCGCCTGGAACACGAACTGGATATCGAGGCGCTTCGCCTCGGCATAGGGGAACGGCGCGTCACCGGGTGACAGGCAGATTCAAACAAGGATTGGTCTGGCGTGAGGGATTCAAGGCGGAGGCTGCTGGCCTCATCGGAGATGGGCGAAGGATTTGCTTGGTCGTATCACGATGTGTCGCAACAGGTGCGTGAGGCGGGTGTGGCACATGCTCAGGTCAGGGCGTTGGTCGGTTCAGGAGTGACATCGATAGGAGGATTACTGCAATGAATGACAATCTTGAAAAAGTGAGACAGTTGGCCAAGGATCTCCGCGTAGACTACCCGCGCAGCCCTCGTGAAAAGCTGGGTGGCTATATCATTGCGGCGCGGTGCGTCGATAAGTGTCGAGCGTTCCTCCTGGACATGCACGGCGAGTACAGTTATTGGCCCTGTTCTTTGGCAAGTCAATGGTTTGCATTCACCGGCATCACGCCGGAGCAATTCAAAGATGTGGTCGCCACCGGCGCGACAGACGACGATATCGCTCAATGGATCACCGAACGGTCCAAGGTGAAGGATCCGGACGAAGTGCTGAAATGGAACAACCGGTTGCGTGATATGAGACTCAGCGACATGAACCTCCAAGCACAGCAGTACCTGGAGGAATATATTCCCAAGTTCGTGCCCAACCATCGTCCGGTCTACGTATGGTTTGATGTGTACGATCTGGAAGAAAAGCGCTTGTAGCGGCGGGAGATGTTCACATGAAACAGCGCATCGACCGTCTCCACCGTGTTCGATGGGTGGCATCTGCCCATGCTCGTGAAGCCGTTCTTCGAGGGTCGGTTCGGACTTCGTCGATTCACCGGGGCCCTACGCAGAGGAGGTGCGGCCGATGACGTATCACCCTATTCAGAATTACGGCATCATCGGGAACATGCGCACGGCGGCGCTCGTCAGCATGGGGGGCTCGATCGACTGGTTCTGTTTTCCCCACTTTGACTCTCCGAGCGTGTTCGCAGCCGTTCTCGATCATGACAAAGGCGGCCGATTTGAGATTGCCTCCACGCACGAGGGGGTCAGGACCAAGCAGTTCTACTGGCCGGATACGAATATCTTGATGACCCGCTTCTACGCGGCGGGTGGAATCGCCGAGGTCGAAGATTTCATGCCGCCCGGCTTGTCGAGCGGTTCCGCCTGGCGGCACTCACTGATTCGTCGGGTGAGAGTGAGGCAGGGCAGCATGGAGTTTCGCCTGCGATGTCATCCCGCCTTTGATTATGCGCGGGAAGCTCATCGCACGATCATTACCGCACAAGGCGCGAGTTTCCATTCTGCCGATCTTAGCTTGAGGCTTACGACGGATATTCCGCTCACGGCAGATGATCGCGGGGCGGCGGCAGTCTTTGTCCTACATGAGGAGCAGGCGGCGGTGTTCGTGCTCGGGGGCATGCAATCCGACAAAGACCAAGGTCCCTGTCCTTCAGCGGGTGAAGCCGATGAACTCTTTGAGCAGACGGTAAACTATTGGCGCCGTTGGTTGTCCAAATGCACCTATACCGGTCGTTGGCGGGAAATGGTGTACCGCTCAGCACTGACACTGAAACTCCTGACGTTCGAACCGACCGGTGCCATCATTGCCGCCCCGACGTGCAGCTTGCCGGAGACCGTCGGCGGAGGCCGAAACTGGGATTATCGCTATACATGGATTCGGGATGCCGCGTTTACACTCTACAGTCTCTTGCGGATCGGCTTTACCGACGAAGCGGTCAGCTTTATGCGATGGCTAGAGGCGCGAGCGGCGGAGTCAGATGGATCGTTGCAAATCGCTTACGGCATCGACGGACGCCGCGATCTGACGGAACAGACGCTCGATCATTTGGACGGCTATCGAGGATCCCGACCGGTGCGAATCGGCAACGGCGCATACAACCAACTACAGCTGGACATCTACGGTGAGCTCCTCGACGCAGTGTATTTGTACAACAAACATGTGATGCCGATCGGATATGAACTGTGGACGCGCATCCGGAACCAGCTTGATTGGCTCTGTGAGAACTGGCAGCAGCCGGACGAAGGCATCTGGGAGGTGCGCGGCGGCCGTCGGCATTTCGTGTATTCGAAATTGATGTGCTGGGTTGCGATGGATCGAGGCCTTCGATTGGCCGATAAGCGGTCGTTTCCTGCGGATCGCGCGCGCTGGCTTCAGGTCAGAGACCAAATCTACGAGGAGATCATGGTGAAGGGCTGGAGTTCCACGAGGCAGGCCTTTGTGCAATACTACGGCAGTGAGGCGCTGGATGCCTCAAATCTCATCATGCCGCTCATGTTTTTCCTGTCCCCGAACGATCCGAGAATGCTGAAAACGCTGGACGCCATCAACCGTTCGCCGAAACACGGAGGCCTCGTGTCGGACGGGTTGGTCTACCGCTACGACAGCGGAACGGGAGAGGACGGCCTCACCGGGGAAGAGGGCTCGTTCACCATATGCTCGTTTTGGCTGGTCGAAGCATTGACCCGAGCGGGGCGCGTCGATCGCGCCAAACTGAGAGAGGCGCGGCTGTTGTTTGAGCGCATGTTGGGTCACGCCAACCACCTCGGGCTGTATTCGGAGGAGATCGGCCCATGCGGTGATGCGCTCGGCAACTTTCCACAGGCGTTTACTCACTTGTCCTTCATCAGCGCCGCCGTCAACCTTGATCAGGCCTTGGCGATGAAGGTGTCGTGACGGCGGTGGCTAGTACGCGATAGATGACCGGCAGAATCTGCTGGAAGGGCAGGCATTGGAAGCGGAGGATGGAATGAGGGGTGGGATTTAGGACATGAGTGAGCCAACTCAGCAAATCCAGCTGATTCGTCATCGTGAGATGGAATGGAGTGCGTCCATGCGGCACACGGGCCGGACCGACATCGGGCTGACTCCGACAGCCGAGCGCCAGGCGACCCTGTTGGGAGGAATGTCGGCAGAACGGAGGTTTGTTATGGTGCGCTGGAGCAATACGATCACGCGAAGTCAGGAATCAATCATCATTCAACGAGGTGCAAAATGATTCGTGTTGTTGTGATGTCAGTGCTGATCGGCCTGTTGTCATTAGGAGGCGGCACGATCGGTTGGACGGCCGATGACGACCGCGGCCAACTCACGATCGTGAGCCCGGCGCAGGGCTCGGTGATAAAAGGAGATTCCGTTGAAGTGCGATATAGGCTGTCGAAGGGCGTTCAAGCAACGCACATCCATTGTTATGTGGATGGAGAGTATCAAAAGGGGTTTAAAGGGGTGGTCAAGGGACTCGCGCGTGGCTCACACGAGATCAAGCTTGTGGCGGCGAGCCAAGATCATGACGCGCTGAATACCGAAGCGACAGTGAGGATTGAAGTGGAATGATGCACCAGAGGTAGCGGTGGGGCCGGTTCCTCAAGCGCGACCTTGCCGCCTTAGTTGAGCCGTCGCGTCGCGAGCTCGGTGAACATCAGCTATGACCTGTTTGAGGATCCTGGGGCGCCGGGCTGATTCGTGTTCGTCGAGCATTGGGAAAAATGAACGGACAGCAGAAGCACCATCACCACGGTCCCCATATTCAGCATGTTCATGCCCATGGCGATAAGAACATCGCTGGCCGAGACTATGTCCACCTGCTTCGTCAGGTGGTTTGATCATTATCTTGTAATCCTGCAGGCGGGGCTTCGCAGATCCCGCCGCATTGCACTCAAGGAGTAACCATGCCCAAGATTCTCGTTCTCTATTATTCATCCTACGGCCACATTGAGACCATGGCGCATGCCATTGCCGAGGGCGCTCGTTCAGCAGGCGCAGACGTGGACATCAAACGGGTGCCCGAAACTGTCCCGGAAGCCGTCGCCCAGAAGGCGCATTACAAACTAGATCAGAAGGCTCCGATCGCGACCATCGCCGAGTTGGAGCACTATGACGCCATCATCGTAGGCACCGGCACGCGCTTCGGTCGCATCTCGTCGCAGATGGCGGCGTTCCTGGACCAGGGGGGCGGATTGTGGGCGCGTGGTGCCCTGAACGGCAAAGTGGGCGGGGCTTTTACCTCGACAGGGACTCAGCATGGCGGGCAGGAAACCACGCTCTTCTCAATCATTGCCAATCTGCTGCATTTCGGCATGACGATTGTCGGACTCGACTATGGGCATGCCGGCCAAATGAACGACAAGGATATCGTGGGCGGAGCCCCGTACGGTGCGACCACTATTGCCGGACCCGATGGCAGTCGCCAGCCGAGTGAGATCGACCTGGAAGGTGCACGCTATCAGGGGCGGCGCATCGCCGAAGTCGCAGCAAAACTGTTCGGCTAGCAGCCTACTAAACGGTCCACTTCGTGTGCTGCCGACTCGCTTCTGAGGCTTTGTGCCACACTCATGAAGCGACTGGAGCGGGGCGGCATTCTCACGCGGCAGGTGATGGCCACCTCTCCGCCCACTGTCGAATATGCCTTGACTGATCTTGGCGGAGAAGTGACACCTCGCCATCGAGGCTATTGTCCGGGTAGGACACAAACTCAACAGTAAGCCTGCGGGATAGGGGGGCTGGTATCAAGATTGAACGACAGGGTATCGGGGAACGTTGGACCGCAGACCTGTCTTGTGAGGGTGAGATGGGTGGCTAGGCCAGGGTTTGACGCGTACCTCCATGGCGACCATACTTGTGTCGAGTCATGAGCATTTTGCCCGGTTAGCTCGGGTGCCTCGTGGTTTCCACAGGCTGCCTGTACCGCTCCACATAGTCCAGAATACGGTCCTTCGGTACTCCAAACCAAGCCAAGGCATGTCGGATGAGAGTCGCCGACGTCTCAATCTCAGGCTGAATGATCTCACTCACTCCCAGAGCGGTGAGCCGTTCTGCTTCTGCCGGGCCGTGTACACGAGCCAAGATGGGAACGCTGGCGTTGAGATCGCGTATGCGGGCCACCGCGAGGGCAGAGGATTCAATGTCAGGTAAGGCCACGATAATCAGAGACGAGTCCGCCGTTCCGGCCTTGATCAGCAATTCGCGATGCGAGGAGTCGCCATAGAGGCAGGGGGTGCCTCTTATCTGTAGCCGGCGGATCGCATCTGGATTTTGATCGATGACGACATAGGGAAGATTGAACGCTTCCAACGCTTTCCCAAGTGAGCTGCCCACCCGTCCAAATCCGCACAGGATGACATGCTGGTGAAGCGTGTCACCTTCCGGGGGCCAGGGCGCCGCGTCAAGCTGGGCATGGGCCAAACGTCTCCGACCGATCCAACGAGGAACATATCGAACGAGTGCTGCATTGATCAGAATGGTGATGAGAGAGGCGGCCAGCGTGGCATTGTATACGTCACTGCCGATTTGACCTGCCGATCGTGCGGTCTGGATCAACACGAACGAGAATTCGCCGATTTGTGTGAGGCCGATCCCGACCAGGGTTGAGGTCGTCCATGGGTACCCGCACAGCCTTACGACGACGGTGCGAGTCAAAAACTTCCCAATGACGATCAAGCCAATCATCGTAACCAGGAGGGAAAGATTGTCGACGATGATGCGTGGGTCGATCAGAATGCCGATGGTCACGAAGAAGAGTGCGACGAACGCGTCACGGAGCGAGAGCAATCGAGCCAAGGTTTCATGCGCGTACTCGGACGCGCTGATGATCAAGCCGGCCAGGAAGGCACCCAAGGCGAGGGAGAGTCCGACCATCTGCGTGACGGCGGCGGTTCCAAGGCTGATGGCCAGGGTGACCAACAGGAAGAGTTCTTGGTTCTGGGTTCTGGCCACATGCGTCAGGATGTGAGGAATAACCTTAGCACCCAGGTAGCCCAGTGGCACTAAAATGAGCACGGCCTTTGCCAACGCCTGAGCGATTAACAACAGCCGTCCGGAGTCAAACTCTCCGAGGGCCGGTATCAGCACGGTCATTGCCACAACGGCGACGTCTTCAACCAGAACGATGCCGATCATCACCCGTCCATGCATGGAACGAAGTTCTCCTCGATCGATCAGGAGACGGACAAGGATCATGGTGCTCGCAATGGACGTGACGGCTCCGATGATGATGCTTTGAGTGGTCGGCCACCCGAGCAGGTTGCCCATCACGAGAGCTGACCCGATCGACAAAAGAATGCCGAGGAGGCCGCCTGCAAGGGCCACCCATTTGACGCGCACGAGGTCCTGGACGGAAAACTCAAGTCCGATCGAGAACATCAAGAGAATGACACCGATGTCTGCGAACAGCTCAAAGGCGTGGGGTTCCGAGATGGTCGGCCCCGGGGTAAAGGGACCAATGGCGATACCACCCAGGACATAGCCGAGAATGAGCGGTTGTCGAGCAATCCGAGCGAGTATGCCGCCCACAACGGCGGCCAGAAACACGATGGCAAGGTCGTCAAAGAAGACGGGATTGGGTTGCACGGTGACCCTTCCTTAAGGAACAGGCACCCGATATGGGCTGTCCCATGGCTGATACGGAGCCACGTACATACCATAAAAAGAGTGAAACATGGCGTTGCCCTGATGAATTAATCGTTCTGTCAGGGGGAGGTTCTCGTCCGGAGGGGATGGTCCAGAGAGGCCCAGGCACAAGGGAATAGTTCAAGAGGACGTGCGAAGTTAGTCCTGAAACGATATACTCGGCGGCGCAAGCCAGTCTCAACCATTCAGAGGGAGGTGTACTCATGGGACAACCGCGCATGGCAGCAAAAGAGCCGTCAGTCCTGACCCTGGAAGCAGGTACCTATTACTGGTGTACATGTGGACGATCGAGGGATCAACCGTTCTGTGATGGGTCGCACGAAGGGACTGGGTTCGAGCCGATGGAATTTACGGTCGACGAAACGAAAGAAGTGGCGTTGTGCCAATGTAAGCGGACCAAGACACCCCCGTACTGCGACGGGACACACCAGACGCTGTGAAGGCACAGCTAGTGTAGTGTCTCATAAATTCATTCACCTTCCGTTCGTGGTGAGTCTTTCGATTGTCTCGGGAACGACCCGTTGAACTCTGGGGTGAGCTCGTCGCACCGCATGAACGGAATCAGTTGAAAGCGCTTGCCCTTCGACAAGCTCAGTGCGAACGGCCAATGTCAAAGGACTAAAGAAACACTACACTAACAAAAGAGAAACTTTACCTGGAAGAGGACCTCCGCCTCAAGCACGGGTTTGAAGACATTATTGGTGAACTGCAGACAGATACTCGTCTTGCTCTCAATTCTGCGCCGATGCGGGAAGAGGCCGAGCGGGGGCAAATTTTGTGGGCGTTACACGAACGCGGTGAGCCGTCTGGTGCAGCAGTTCGCTTAGGGCTGAAGCGAACTGCCCTCCATTCAAAATGCAAAAGCTCGGTATCGTCCCTCCCTAAGCTTGATGGCGTATGCGCGGAGCTTTGTCCCTCTCTTCCTCTGCAGTTTTCATAGTCGTCTAAGCGCTCTTCGAAATGAGGAAAGAGAGGAGGCGATGCAACTACTGGTAAACCGCGAGGGCACGTGTCAACGGGTCATTTCGCGCAAGGTTGTTATATCGCGTAACGGTGGCGCGCCGAACAAACGACTGTACTCTCGGCTGAATTGAGAGGGGCTGTCATACCCCACGTGAACGGCCGCGCTTGTGGCGTCCTGCTGCTCGGTGAGCATCAGCCGCCGAGCCTCGTTCAAGCGCAGCCACTTTTGGTACTGGAGAGGACTCATCACCGTCATCGTTCGAAAATGATGGTGAAAGGTGGAGGTGCTCATGTTGACATGATTGGCGAGCATCCTCGATGCGGAATGACCTGGTGAAACTACCCTTCAACCAACAGATGGCCTGAGCGATTTGTTGACTCTGACTTCCTGCCGATGCCGTCTGACGCAGATGCATACCTTGATCGCCTACAAGCAGGCGGTAAAATATTTCCCGAAGGACGATCGGCGCCAAGATCACTCAACAAGAAGGAAGACGCGCTTCGCCTCGGCGCCGACGAAGTTGTCGTCTCCCGCAATGCCAGCGAGATGAAGAAACATGTCGGGAGTTTCGACTTCATTCTTGACGCGGTCTCCGCCGAGCACGACATCAATGTCTATCTCAACATGCTCGGCCGCGACGGCAACCTGACCCTGGTTGGTGCGCCGGAGCAGCCCCTCGCTCTTTCAGCCTTCGGGCTCATCTTCGGGCGTCGCAGTCTTTCTGGCTCACCGATCGGCGGTATCCCCGAGACCCAGTAGATGCTCAATTTTTGCGGCACACACAACATCACCGCCGATGTCGAGGTCATCCCTATCCATAAAGTGAACGAAGCGTACGATCGACTTCTCAAGTCCGATGTGAAGTACCGCTTTTCTATCGATATGGCTTCGCTCAAATCCACATAGCGGATGAGTGGCTCATGCTGGGATTCTTGCTAGTGTTTTAAGCGGAGCATCCGTGCATAATGGAACGCCGCCTTCTGTTGCATGCGGTTTAGCTGCGTCATTGAACACAACATCATTACAAGGAGGAAGCCATGGCGACCGAAGAACTCGACAAACGACCCACTCCCGATCAGGCCGAAGACAACGCCTTCTTTCCTTCTCCCTACTCGTTGGGAAAATTCACGTCAGCAAAATCCGATCTTGACGGCACGGACTACCCAAACGCCTACCGGGGAGGCAAATGGAAGGTACTGATTATCGCCACAGACGAGCGATATCTGTTGATGCAAAACGGCACGATGTTCTCGACCGGCAACCATCCCGTCGAGATGTTGCTGCCGATGTATCACCTGCATAAAGCCGGGTTCGACTTTGACATCGCCACGTTGTCGGGGAATCCCGTCAAGCTGGAACTCTGGGCGCTGCCGAAGGAGGACGAGGCAGTCCAGAACATCTACCACGAATATCTCGACAAAATGAAACGCCCGCTCAAATTGTCTGACGTGATCGAACGGAATCTTGGCAACGACTCTCATTATATCGGTGTATTCATCCCCGGTGGCCACGGTGCCCTGGTAGGCATTCCACAGAGTTCGGAAGTAAAAGCCGTCCTGAAGTGGGCGATGAACAAGGACAAGCATATTATTTCGCTCTGCCATGGCCCGGCATCACTGCTGGCGGCGGCGGTCGGCGAATCGAAGGACACCTACATCTTCAAGGGATACAAGATTTGCGTCTTCCCGGACGCCATCGACAAGAAGACTCCTGAGATTGGGTACATGCCTGGCTCGTTGCCGTGGTTCATCGGCGAAAAGCTAAAAGAACTTGGTGTGGAAATTCTCAACAGCGACATCACAGGCCAAACACATCAGGATAGAAAGCTCATCACGGGCGACAGTCCTTTTGCTTCCAATAATGTCGGCAAGGCGGCGGCCAAGGCTCTTCTCAAAGAAGTCGGTCAGGGCTAAGGAAGATGATCTCCATCTTGAGCAAAATTTAGCTTGGCTCACAGGGACGGCGAGAAGCCGATTACGTTAGTCAGTTCGAGCCTGCATTAGCGATGTCTTCAGGGCTACGATCATGGAGCAAGGGGTGCAATCGTTCGAGCATCAATTCGTCCGTCGCGGCCGCATGACGCAGCAAATCAGTCCGGATGAAATGGTCGACATAATCGATTGAGAATGGTTCATCAAGGAGACAGAGTTACGGGTAAAGTCGAGCCCAAGTCCAGTTCAATGAGTTTCCATTCCGTGTGTACGCAGGGGTATGCCAGGAGGCATCGTTACTCACATCACAGGAGGTGTCATGATGGGGAGAATATCCAAAGAGAGAATGGACAAGGCCTTAGAGCACCTCAAGACTATTTCCCAAGAAGACTATGCGAAGGCCAAGGGGATGACCAACATCGTCAAAACGCCGCGCAGTTTCCTCTTCAAAACGCCGAAGGACTATGATTTAAAGGGATGGCGTGACCTGACGATCCTATCGGATGACGGCACGCCGTTTAAAGCCTGATACATCCCGGCCAACGGCGGGGAGAGCAATAAACTCATCATCTTCAATCGCGCGTTGCCCATGTGCCGCGCGGGATTCCCCGGGCATTTCGGCGAGCCGTGGAGCAACTTTGAAGCGGTCGAAATCGACTTCGTCATTCAGTATAAGCATCTGATCGAGGCCGGGGACAATGTGCTCACCTATGACTTCCGCAATCACGGCAACAGCGGTGCTGCCAACAATGGTGTTTGCGGGATCGGCCAGTGGGAGTGGCGTGACTGTGTGGGCGTGAAAGAGTATGTGGACAATCATCCGCAGCTCAGCAAGATGACCGTCGGACTCTACGGTCAGTGCATGGGCGGCATCTCGCAGTACAATGCCATTGCCAGGCGTCCGGAACTCTTTGCCAACGTCACGTGTATGTGCAGCCCGCTGGTCCCTTCGATGACGGCGGTCTTTCAGGCGTTTTCGGAGTTGCTGAAGGTTGCGCAGTATCAGGAGCTCATTGATCTAGAGCTCCTGAAGATGGGCGCTTTCCCGGCTGCCGAGATGGCCGGGCAGCTCTATGCGTCGAAGGTCACCATGCCTAACTTGTCGCTTCAGGTGCAGAACGACGCGTGGACCAAGAACCCGGAAGACGGGCAGAAGACGTTCGAGATGCTTGGGAGTAAGGAGAAGGAGATGATCTGGGTTGAGGATATGACCCACCGCTTCAGGGATGGCTACAACTACTTTGGACGATACCCTGAGAAAATTCTCGCCTTCTTCGCGAAGCATATGAAGTAATCCTGTGAGCCGTGATGGCGGAGGTTTCCGATCGGATGGAAAACCTCCGCCATCACCGAGGAGATTGAGCGCCGTCGCGTGACCGACCGCTCCGCACCATCCTGGCACAGGAGGCTTACCGGGCAGTTGGTTGCGGCGCGGTGACTTGCCCAAAGCGGCCGCTGTTGAAATCAAGTGCGGCTTGCCGAATTTCCTCCTGCGTGTTCATGACAAATGGGCCGTAGCCCACTACCGGTTCGTCGATAGGCGTGCCTGTCAGAATGAGCACGATCGCCTCGCCATCAGTATGGATCGTGATGTCCTTTCCGTCGCGCTCAAGCCGAACGATCTCTGCCTCATTCGCCTTTTGCGTCCCGTTAATGAGCACGCTTCCCGAGAGCACCGCCAGCATGACATTGTGCCCTTCTGGAAAGTCCAGCGTGAGATCGGTTGCTTGATCGAGTCGCACATCCCAGAGGTTCACCGGTGTAAAGGTGCGAGCTGGTCCATGGGCGCCGCGAAATTCACCCGCGATGATACGCGCCGTTCCACCCGTTAAGGGGACGACCGGAATGTCTGCGCTGGTGATTGCCTGGTAGCCGGGAGGGCTCATTTTATCCTTCGCCGGCAGATTGACCCACAGTTGGACCATCCGAAAGGGGCCTCCTGTTTTGCTGTAATTCGGCGAATGGAATTCCTCATGAATGATGCCGCGGGCCGCGGTCATCCATTGCACGTCGCCTGGTCCGATCGTCCCTCCGTTCCCAGCCGAATCACGATGGGCCACTTCACCGTCATAGACGATCGTCACGGTTTCAAATCCTCGATGAGGATGCTGCCCCACGCCTCGCGGCTGGTCGGTGGGGCTGAACCGATGCGGGCCCGCGTAATCAAACAGCAGGAACGGGCTGACGTCCGCACTATCATGGTGGTAGGAAAACAATGATCTGACGGGGAACCCGTCTCCGACCCAATGACCCCCGTCTGCTCGCAGAATGCCGGCTATCTTCTTCATGGCTGCTCCTTTCTCGAGACATCGCCTCGACGTTTCATCTCTGATCGAAAAGTAGTATAGGTTCGTCTCAACAGGTTTCAAGTACGGTCTCGGAGGATACCGCCTATGGCAAAGCACATCAGTTGTCCGACGGAGCAGACACTCGACCTCATCTCAGGCCGTTGGAAGGCCTTAGTGATCTATTGGTTGCTCAAAGGCGATCGGCGGTTTAACCAGTTGCAACGCGATCTCAATGGCATCACCCATCGGACGCTAACCAAACAATTGCGCGAACTGGAAGGCGACGGTCTGGTCGAACGGCATGATTTTTTAGAGAACCCACCGCGTGTCGAATATCGCCTCTCGACCCTAGGACAGTCCCTCGAACCCATCTTGCTTGCGATGCATGAGTGGGCTGTTGCCCATCCGCACGTGAAGGAGAAATAGCGATCGTGAAGAAGTGGCGGGACCCATCTCCTATTTCCATCCATGCGATCCGTCTGGCTCCCGATGACTCAACCCCTCTGCCGAATCTCTTCGGCATCTGACGAACTATCGTCACCCCTGTTTCGTGACATTGGTGGCGGCGTAACCGATCCATATTGAAAAGAGCTTGTCCTGCCCGGCGAGTTCAACGTGTTAGGCGATGAGTTCGGTGGCGCTGCGACCTGGAACGTCCCTTGCTCTAGGTCTTATCAGCATCGCACGAAGACATACGTGGAGGTGACGTGATGAATGAGATGGTTCTCTGGAGTCTATGGTACGGCCTACTCGCAACCTTGCCGGTCATCATGACAAGACTGCTGATCAAGAATACGAGGGCGAGGGTAGCTGCCTATCGGCGGTCGCCCGATTCCATCAATCGTCGACGGGAGGTGTGACATGTCATTCTTTAAAACGGACGATTCGTGGGCAGGTCTTATTTTACGGGTTGGGCTTGGAGGTGTGATCTTCGCGCACGGCGCACAGAAATTACTGGGTTGGTTCGGTGGAAACGGCTTCGACGGAACGATGGAGTTTTTCACTCAGAAGATGGGGCTGCTATGGCTGGTGGCCTTTCTCGTCATCATCGGAGAATCGCTCGGCGGGTTGGGATTGATTGCAGGATTTCTTACCCGATTCACGGCGGCGAGTTTCATTGTGATCATGATCGGCGCGATCGCGATGGTCCATTGGCCGCAGGGGTTTTTCATGAACTGGTTCGGCCAGCAGCAGGGAGAAGGGTTTGAGTATCACATTCTGATCATCGCGATGAGCGCGACACTCGTCCTCATTGGCGGAGGGAAGTGGGCGTTAGATGGGGTCATCGCTCGCTGGCTTGAGCGAGCCGACGCGGTTTCGCATCAATCGCTGAGAAAGGTCGCCTAACGTTGTTTTGAGATAGGACGTTTTCTAGCCATCTTTCGAATAGGAGGTTCCTCTTGAGTCGTTCTTCGATTATGCGCCATACTGAGTCGCATGAATCAACCACCGTCTTCTGTCTGTGCGGATCTTGCGGAGCGCTATCAAGCCTTGCTGGAAGTGGCGCAAGCCGTTTCCGCTCATCGAGATCTTGACGATCTCTTTCGGGAGCTTGCGCAGCGCCTTCCTCGCGTCGTACAAGTGAATTTCGTCGGGCTCTCCCTATACGATCCAGTGAAGAACACCATGCGGTTGCATACCGTTCAGGCGAATGTACCGGCCGATCTGGTGGGAGGTCATGAGGAATCCATTGATGAAACCCCGGCAGGGGTGGTGTGGGAAACTCAACAGCCCTTGCTCGTGCCTGATGTCGCTAAGGAAAAGCGATGGCCGAAGGTGATGCGCTTCATGCAGGAAGACCATTCACGTTCGTTCTGCTTTGTGCCGCTCACCACGGCGGCACATCGGTTGGGTGCTATTGGATTTGTAAGTTTGGAGAAAGAAGCCTATAGCGAAGCCGATCTAAAGTTTCTGCAGCAAGTGGCGAATCCGGTCGCTGTTGCGGTGGAGAATGCGCTGGCTTTTCAGGAAATTGCCCAACTCAAAGATAAGCTGGCCAAGGAGAAGCTCTATCTTGAAGAAGAGCTCCGGCTCGAGCATGGCTTTGAGGATATCATCGGTGACAGCGATGCCCTCAAGCAGGTGCTGAAACAAGTGGAGGTTGTGGCTCCGACCGATTCGACGGTCTTGATTCAAGGCGAAACCGGCACCGGCAAGGAACTCATTGCCCGGGCCATCCATCGACTCAGTGGCCGCAGTGAGCGGACGTTCGTCAAGTTGAATTGCGCCGCCATTCCCACCGGCCTGCTGGAGAGCGAGCTGTTTGGGCATGAGCGAGGGGCCTTTACCGGCGCCATCACGCAGAAAGCCGGTCGATTTGAACTGGCCGATAAAGGCACGATCTTTCTTGATGAGGTTGGAGAGATTCCGCTGGAGTTACAATCCAAGCTGCTGAGGGTTTTGCAAGAGCAAGAGTTCGAGCGGTTGGGCAGTACGAAGACCGTTCGAGTCAACGTACGTCTGATTGCCGCGACCAATCGGGATCTCAAGACTATGGTAGAGGCGAAACAGTTTCGCGGCGATCTCTACTATCGGCTCAATGTCTTTCCAGTCACGATGCCTCCTTTGCGCGATCGACGGGAAGACATCCCGACCCTTGTCCGGTATTTCACCCAGCACTACGCGGGTCGGATGAAAAAGAATATTCAGGCCGTTCCTGCCAAGACGCTGGAGATTCTGTCTAGCTATACCTGGCCTGGCAATGTTCGTGAGCTAGAAAATCTCGTGGAACGGTCCGTTATCCTCACGCAAGGGACGGACCTACAAGTACCAATCAGTGAGCTGCAGACAACGAATGAGTCGACGGTCTCTTCCATGACGGCTCTTGAAGAAGCCGAACGCGACCACATCCTACGTGCTTTGCAAGAGACCAAGTGGGTCGTCGGAGGGGCCGCCGGTGCTGCCGCTCGGCTTGGGGTGAAGCGTACCACCCTCCAATCCAAGATGCAGAAATTCGGTATCACCCGCCCTGAATAGAGCCTGCGCTTGAACTCTATTACTGGTGTGGCCGACTCAGCAAGGGTGTTAAAAGGGGAGGTAACGGCGGTAGTCTGCCAATTTCAGCCCGCGCCCTCCAGCTTTTCGATTCGACGCGCAGCCTCTTCCATGTAGAGGACGCGATACGTCACGTAAACACATCCCCATACTCAACCAGCCGGTTAGCACGCCCATCCTCCTCTGTTGTCAAAAGGGAAAGCATCAGCTTCTGAACCTCCAGTATTTCAAGCTCTTCAGGAGACTGGGGAATCTGCGGGTCATGATTGCCATGGAGAATGATTTGACAGATCCACAAGGGAACTGATAACACCTTATTAGTTTCTGTAGTATCTCTTGTGCCTTATGCCGACTCGAAAGCCTAAACCGCAAGAACCAGCAGTCGATCAAGCCGGGGTTCGGAGAGTGGTTGCCGTGGCTCGCCGCCAATTCCTCACCCATGGCTTTCGATCCGTCAGTATGGATGACCTGGCTGCCGAATTGGGCATCAGCAAGAAGACCTTGTATGTCTGTTTCCCGAGCAAGACGGCGCTCCTTGAGGCCGTGTTGAAGGACAAATTCAGCGAGGTTGAAAAAGATCTCGAACGGGTGGCGAGGGATCAAGTTGCCGATGTCGAGGTTGCGCTCCATCAGCTTCTCGATTGTGTACAGCGGCACACGACAGAAATTCAACCGGCCTTTGTCAGAGATCTCGGGCGCGAGGCGCCGGAACTGTTCCAGTTCATCGAACAACGGCGTCGTGAGCTGATCCGTCGCTATTTCGGCGGACTGTTCGAAGATGGCAAGGAAACCGGTGTGATTCGAACGGATATTCCGACCCACCTCATCATCGAAATTTTGCTAGGTGCCGTCCAAGGCATCATGAATCCACCCAAGCTCATGGAGCTTGGTCTAACGGTAGAGCGAGGCTATTCATCCGTCATCCGTCTCATCTTGGAAGGTGTGTTGCTTCCCAAAGGGAAAGCGGTAACCTGATGGATCATCGACGACGGAGTGTGAACGAATTCTGCTCCATTGTATGTCTGTTGGCGGTCGTTACGGTTCTGATGGGTTGTGATCCGCCTGTCTCCGACCTCGTTCAGGGCTATGTGGAAGGAGAGTACGTCTATGTAGCCTCTCCCTACGGCGGAGCCCTAGCCACCCTATCTGTGCGGCGTGGTGTACAGGTCAATGCCGGCGATCCACTCTTTGCACTGGAGCAAGCGTCAGAGAAGGCTGCAAGGGATGAAGCGGAGCGGAGGCTGAGTCAAGCACGGGCGAATCTCGAAGATCGGAGAAAAGGGAAACGGCCCTCGGAGATTGCCTCTCTGAGGGCGCAATTACAACAAGCCCAAGCGGCGCTGCAGCTATCCCTACGGGAAGTGGCTCGTCAGGAAGCGCTCACGGTGGTGCCTGGTGCAGCGGTGGAGGTGGAGGTTGACCGGGCCCGATCGGTACGGGATCAAAACCAGCAGCGGGTCTCACAACTCGAAGCAGATTTGAATACAGCGCTCTTAGGCTCTCGCACGGATCAAGTTGCTGCGGCCGAAGCGGAGGTGCGAGTAAAGGAGGCAGCGCTCGCCAAATCGGAGTGGGATCTTGCCCAAAAGCATCAAGTCGCGCCCAAGGCTGGGTTTGTTTTTGACACCCTATATCGGGAAGGTGAATGGGTGCCGGCAGGTCGACCTGTCGTGGTGCTGTTGCCTCCCGACCACATCAAGGTTCGCACATTTGTGTCTCAAATGAAGCTTGGGACGATCAAGCTTGGTGACACCGTACAGGTCATGGTTGATGGGGTGCAGGGCTCGATTGGTGGAAAGGTCGGCTACATTTCACCAAAAGCTGAATATACGCCACCGGTGCTCTATAGCCAGGGTAGTCGTGACAAGCTGGTCTTTCTGGTCGAAGTGCTGTTCGACCAGACTGTGGCGGTCAATCTGCATCCTGGTCAGCCGGTGGACGTGCAGTTCAAGGGGATTCAATGACGGCCGTCGTCGACAAACAGGAATTGGCCATTGATGTGAGCGGAATGACCAAGCGGTTTGGGAGCCGTACCGTAGTCGATCATATCGGCCTGCAAGTGCGGCGCGGAGAGATTTATGGATTTCTCGGTCCGAACGGCAGCGGCAAGACGACCTTCATTCGCATGCTGTGCGGCCTGCTTCGAGCGGACGAAGGCAGTGGAACCTGTTTAGGCTATGACGTTATTCGCCAGAGCGAAGCCATCAAAGGCGCTGTCGGGTATATGACGCAGCGCTTCAGCTTCTATGAGGATCTGAGTATCTCGGAGAATCTGGATTTCGTGGCGCGCATGTTCGGGATTCCTGATCGACGAGTTGCCGTGGAGCGGAGTCTCGAACGGTTAGGGTTGGTTGGTCGGAGAGAACAGCTCGCTGGACAACTCTCAGGGGGATGGAAGCAGCGCCTTGCACTGGCTGCCTGTTTGATCCATCAACCACGATTATTGTTGCTCGATGAACCGACCGCGGGGGTCGACCCAAAAGCAAGACGAGAGTTCTGGGAGCAGATCCATGAGTTAGCTGCAGATGGACTGACATTTCTGATTACCACCCATTATATGGATGAAGCTGAGCGATGCCATCGGTTGGCGTATATTTCCTACGGCAAGCTGCTCGCCGATGGAACAGTCTCCGATGTCATTCAACAGGCACGACTGACGACTTGGTCGGTCAGCGGTCCCAATCTTCATCAATTGGCGGTGGAGCTTCGAAGGCAGCCCGGGGTTCAGCAGGCCGTCGCGTTTGGAGATCGACTCCACGTCAGCGGCGTCGATCAGGATACGCTCGAAGCGACAGTGGCAGCATATCGCACCAGTCCCTATGACTGGCATCGGGTCGACGCAGGCCTTGAAGATGTCTTCATCCATCTGATGGAACAGTCGTCGGACAACTTCGCATCATGAAGACGCATTCGCCATTTGGGCTATCCCGATTCTGGGCCATCGTCGTGAAGGAATTTATCCAGATGCGCCGCGACCGCGTGACGTTTGGGATGATGATTGGTGTCCCATTGATCCAGCTTGTCCTCTTCGGCTTTGCGATCAATGCTGATCCCAAACATCTGCCGACGGCAGTGCTGATGGCCGACTACGGTGCTCAGGGGCGGACTCTGCTGCAAGCGATTCGCAACAGCCGGTACTTCGAATTTGTTCGAGAGGTGAAGACTGAGCAGGAAGCCGAGGAAGTATTGGCACGGGGGGAAGCTCAGTTCGTCATCAACATCCCTCCCAATTTCTCGCGGGACGTGCTTCGCGGTGAACGCCCGGCAATCCTCGTCGAAGCGGATGCGACCGATCCCGCAGCGACGAGCAATGCCATCGGCTCGTTACGTGTGTTGGTCACGACGGCGCTCCAGCAGGATCTGCGGGGAGCACTGGCCTATATGGCGCGTGGAGACGAGCCGATCGAGTTGCGCGTGCATGCCAGGTATAACCCGGAAGCCATCACCCAGTACAACATCGTGCCTGGCCTGATGGGGGTGGTGCTGACAATGACGATGGTGATGATCACCGGGCTGGCCATCACCCGTGAGCGGGAGCGAGGCACGATGGAAAATCTCCTGTCGATGCCCACGAGGCCGTTTGAGGTGATGATCGGGAAGGTGTTGCCCTATATCCTGGTCGGCTATATCCAGGTCATTCTCATTCTCCTGGCAGCGCATTTTTTGTTCGGCGTGCCGGTGACAGGCAATATTCCAATGCTCTTTGTGTCGGCATTGGTCTTTATCGTGGCGAATTTGGCGATGGGGATCACGTTTTCCACGCTGGCACAGAACCAACTGCAGGCCATGCAGCTCTCCTTCTTTTTCTTTTTACCGTCCCTGCTGCTGTCGGGGTTTATGTTTCCGTTTCGCGGTATGCCGCAATGGGCGCAGTCGATCGGTGAGATGCTGCCGCTGACGCATTTTTTGCGAATTGTCCGAGGGATCATGCTGAAGGGAAACGGAGTGGAGGAAGTGGTGCTGCAACTCTGGCAGATCGCGCTGTTTGCCCTCGTGGTGTTGATGATTGGGGTGAAGCGGTATCGACAGACGCTGGACTAGCTTGTGAGGCAGTTCCCTGTCTCACTGATATTCTCCGTTGCTCCGTCCGGCTGGGGATCGAGCGATATGGTGCCGATGGGTCGGCAGTGTGCCGTGTGGACGGCAGTATTTATGACGGTCTACGGTAGTTCTTTGCTTCTCCGAGGGCTAGTGTCCATATGTATTCAATGACTTCTCTCAACTCATTGCCGTATCGGTTGCTGGAACACAAGTTGCGATACTGGATTGGTAAAACAATCCCTGGGGTGCAGACCTCGCGGGGTAGACGGTTAGGTGAACGGGGGGAGGCGGTGCTCAAGATCACGAGTCAACAAGATCTGGTGCTGGAAGGCCTGACCCTTGTACTGGAAGGGCGCCTTGCTGGTCCCTGGGTCGAGGAGCTGCGGACCTATTGCCGATGCATCGTTGAACATCAGCAGCCGTGCAAACACATTGATTTGACCGGTGTCACGTTTATTGATGCGGAGGGCAAGCTGTTGTTAACTCAGCTGTGGCAGCATGGAGTGGAATTGCGGGGGTCCGGCTGTTTGACGAGGTGTCTGATCAAGGATATTGCAAAGGTGGGCCGTACTGATTCAGTGGGGCAGCATGGAGATGGAATGACTTCATGATGATGCCGAAAGATCTTGCTGGTTTAGGTTGTCGTCGTATTGTCAGTCGGCGCGGAGGCCTATCTGGCTTGGACTTGCCGCCGTTGCATGCTCCTCAGTACAATGCTCCCTTTCTCCTGTGCGGAGAAAAAGAGGCGTAGGGATTGCCAAGTGGGGTCGGTAGTATGGAGAAGAGGTATCAATTGAAGGCACATATTGCAACATTATGGGTGTTGGGTGCAATTGGACTGGCCGGCTGTAACCAAGAGACCGCTTCGATGCCGGCGCAGCCGATGCCTCGGGTGGAAGTCGTCACGGTTCAAACCCAAGTTCTTCCCGATGAACCGGAGTTTATCGGTCGAGCGGAGGCATCCCGTCCGGTCGAGATCCGGTCGCAAGTGACGGGGATTTTGAAGGCGGTGCTCTATCCTGAAGGCCGCGATGTAAAAAAGGGCGATCGCCTCTATCAAATCGATCCGGTGCCCTTCAAGGCTGCGGTTGCGAGTGCCAAGGCCAAGATCGCGCAGGCGGAAGCGCGTGGCGTCCAGGCCAGACAGGATTTGGCACGGGTCAAGCCATTGCTTGCGGAGCAGGCGGTGAGCCAAAAAGATGTCGACGATGCCATCGCGCAAGAGTTATCCGCCAATGCGGCGCTGCAAGGGGCGCAGGCTGATCTCATCAAGGCCCAGTTCGACATGGACAATACGCTTATCACCGCGCCGATCAGTGGGATTATCGAGCGCAGTCGGTACTATGAAGGACGGTTGGTCTCGGCTCAAACCGATCTCTTGACCACGATCCATCGAGTCGATCCCATGTACGTGGTGGTGAACGTGCCGGAGACGTTCATCCTGAAACGTCGACGAGACATTGAAGCGAAGCTGATCGCTCATCCGGGAGACTATCAATTGCGAGGCCGGCTGACACTCATGGATGGGACGGTCTATCCCCAGGAAGGCGTGCTCGATCTCTTAGAGCCTGGCCTGCGGACGGAAACCAGTACACGCCAAACGAGGATCACGTTTCCGAATCCCAATCGGATCATCCTCCCAGGGCAATTTGTGAAAGTCCGATTCACGGGCGATACGAAAACGAATGCGGTCCTTGTTCCGCAGCGAGCGGTGTTACAAGGTCCACAGGGCCCGTTCGTCTTTGTGGTCAACCGTGAGGAAAAGGTTGAGATTCGAGACGTCGTGGCGTCGGATTGGAAAGGGGACCAGTGGCTCATCGATCACGGCCTGAATGCCGGCGATCGGGTGGTCGTCAATGGGATCATGCAGATCGGTCCTGGCGCGTCAGTCAATGCGGTTCCCTGGGTTGCCGCCAATGCGGAGCCTACTCCTACTCGTCCTCAATAAGGAACAACCGTGATTTCGCACATTTTTATTGATCGGCCGATTTTTGCTTCGGTGGTGTCGATTTTTGTGGTCGTGATGGGACTGCTGGCCATGCAGTTTCTGCCGATCGCGCAGTTTCCGGAAATTACTCCACCGGTGGTTCAGATCGATGCGGATTATCCAGGCGCCAGCGCTGAAGTCGCGGCGGAAGCCGTCGCACGTCCGATCGAAGTCACCCTGCCGGGTATCGACAATCTGCTGTACTACGAGTCGACCAGCAGTAACGACGGACATGTCACGATCAAGTTGACGTTCGAAATCGGAACGAATCCTGACATTGCTCAAGTCCAGACGCAGAATCGGGAGAAGCTCGCCGAACCTCAGCTGCCTCCGGAAGTCGTCCGACAGGGCATCTCGGTCAAAAAGATGTCCCCCGATCTTGTGTTGGTGGTGGCGCTCAAGTCGACCGACCCTCGGCACGATGCCGTCTTTCTCTCTAACTATGCCACGCTGCGGATCGTCGATGATCTGAAGCGCGTCAAGGGCGTCGGAGATGCGCTGGTGTTTGGTCAGCAAAACTACAGCATGCGCATCATCCTGAACCCGCTGTTGATGGCTAAGCTGGATCTCACGCCGAGTGATATCACGGCCATCATCCGTGAGCAGAATCGTGATTATCCGGCAGGGACGATCGGGCGTGAACCGGCCCCAAAGGGGACGGAGCTGACGATCCCCATCATCACCAAAGGCCGCTTGACCGAGGTCAAGGATTTTGAAGAGCTCATTGTGCGCGCCCTTCCCGACGGCTCGACGGTGCGGCTCAAGGACGTGGCCCGTATTGAGTTGGGGGCCCAAGCCTATGGCCTCGAAGGTCGATGGAACAGCAAACCGACGACCTTTGTTCTGACGTTCTTGTCACCCGGAGCGAATGCGCTCGATACCGTGCGGCGCACGCGGGCTCAGATGGATGAACTGGCCAAGAGTTTCCCTCCCAGCGTGTCGTATGACACACCGTACGACACCACGCGGTTTATTGAGATTTCAATTAAGGAAGTGGTCAAGACGTTGCTGGAAGCGATGGTGCTGGTCGTGTTCGTCGTGTATCTGTTTCTTCAGACTTGGCGCGCCACCATTATTCCAACCGTGGCCGTTCCTGTCTCGCTGATCGGCACATTCATCGGTCTCTATGCCCTCGGCTTCTCGATCAATACGATCACGCTGTTTGGAATGGTACTTGCGATCGGGATCGTGGTGGACGACGCCATTGTCGTGGTGGAGAACGTCGAACGGCATATGCGGGAAGGCCGCCTCACGGCGAAAGAAGCGGCCAAGCGGGCGATGGGTGAAGTGACTGAGCCGATCATCGCCATCGTGTTGGTGCTCGTGTCTGTCTTTGCGCCGGTGGGATTTATCGGCGGGATTACCGGAGCTCTGTATAAACAATTTGCCGCGACGATCGCAATTTCCGTGACGGTCTCCGGGTTTGTCGCACTGACGCTGAGCCCGGCGCTCTGTGGGGTGGTGTTGACATCCCACGAGGGGAAACGGAGCGGGTTTTGGGATTGGTTCGATCGCCTATTCAACCGGACCCAGCAGGGCTACACAGGTATCACAGGTGCGCTGCTCGTGAGGCCGATTCGTGTCATGGCGGTCTTTGTGCTGTTGCTGATTGCCTCGATCGGACTGTTTGAGAAGTTGCCGAAAAGTTTTTTACCCGAGGAAGACCAAGGGTACTTCATCGTGATCGCGCAACTCCCTGACGGGGCCTCGAAGCAGCGGACGGTGGCAGTCCTCGAAAAGATCGAACGATTTTTTCAGGCCATTCCGGCTGTCCATTCCACCGACGCACTGACGGGGCAGAATTTCGTCTTCGGGACGAGAGGACCGAACTCGGCGACCATGTTTGTCCCACTACAACTCTGGGATGAACGGCCTGAGCCTCAGTACCATGCGAAGGCGTTGGTGGGTGCGGCGTACGGAGAGTTTGCGAAGATTCCGGAAGCCTTGCTTCTTGCCTTCAATGCTCCGGCTATTCGTGGTGTCGGTGCGGTCGGCGGTTTCTCTGCTCAAATCCAAGATCCCAGCAGCGGCGACTTTAAGAAGTTCGCCATGGTGGCGCAGCAATTCGTCGAACGCGCCCAGAAAGAACCGGCGATCGGGCGGGTCGGAACCAATTTCCGCGTCTCCTCACCGAGACTCTACGCCAATGTGAATCGGGAGCGAGCGAAAGCGCTAGGCGTACCGATTTCTGACATTTTTGATACGCTCCAGGCGTACTTCGGTAATTTTTACATCAATGACTTCATTAAGTTCGGTCGCGTCTATCATGTGCAGACCGAAGCCGATGTCGAGTTTCGCGCGACACCGCAAAACCTGTCGAATATCTATGTGAGAGCCTCGAGTGCACGGGGCGTCAATATGATTCCGCTCGACACGATTGTGACGGCGGAGTACCAGAGCGGACCGGACCCGGTGAACCACTTCAATGGGTACAACACGGCGTTGCTCCTGGGCGCGGCCGCGCCAGGGTTCAGCTCAGGGCAGGCGTTGGAAGCGCTGGAACGAGTGGCGAAAGAGGTGCTGGTTCCTCAGGGATATGCTATTGATTGGAGTAACATCTCGTTTCAAGAACGCCGGGTCGGCGGGCAATCCAATCAAGTCTTTATCCTTGGATTGTTGATGGTGTTCCTGGTCTTGGCGGCCCAGTTCGAGAGTTGGGTCGTACCGTTTGCGGTGATTTTGGCCGTTCCATTCGGGATTTTTGGTGCGCTGACGGCCGTGTGGCTTCGTGGATTCGAGAATGATCTCTATTTCCAGATCGGGCTGGTGACCTTGATCGGGTTGACGGCGAAGAATGCGATCCTGATCGTGGAGTTCGCGAATACCCGATACGAGGCAGGGCGCCCCCTCATTGAGGCGGTCGTCGAAGCCGCGCGCTTGCGTTTCCGACCGATTATCATGACCTCGATGGCCTTTATTTTTGGTATGTTTCCAATGGTCATCGCCAGTGGCGCCGGAGCGGCAAGCCGTCAATCGATCGGCACCGGTGTGTTGGGTGGAATGTTGGGAGCGACGTTCCTGGCCATCTTTTTTGTTCCCCTATTCTATGCCGTGATTCGTAAGTGGGCTCCAGGTAGAGCTCATACCGGTGCTACGGCAACTCAGCTTGCTGAGGCGCCGTCACCAGAGGGGAAGGCCTAACGTGCGTACGATTACGATTATCGGACTGTCTTTGCTGCTCCTGTCCTGTTCGATAGGACCTGATTACAAGCGACCTCCGGCCGATGGCGAGGATCGCTTCCGAATGGCCGACGGCTCTTCGGAACTGCCGTCCTTGGCCAACTTGCCTTGGTGGGATCTCCTTCGCGATGAGCAGCTTCAACAGCTCATTCGGATGGCGCTCGCTGAAAACCGGGATCTTCAGCGGGCGGTCGCAACCGTCGAAGAGTTTCGTGCGAGGGCTCTGGTTGCGAAAATGGACTATGTGCCTGGCCTTACGGCCACAGCGAGTTTGCCGGCTAGCCGGAAAGCGAACTTCCTCTTTCCTGGTTTTGCGAGCCCATTCAATTATTACCTGTTTGGTAATCTGGCCTGGGAGGTTGACCTGTGGGGTCGAGTCAGGCGCATGAATGAAGCGGCGCGTGCTGATCTGGTGTCCAAGGAAGAAAACCGCCGGGCTGTGACGATTCAACTGGTCAGTGCGGTTGCCGAGGCGTATTTCAACTTGCGCCAGTTCGACCTGCAGCTCGATATCGCAAAGCGGACGCTGCAATCGTGGGAAGAGTCGGTACGGATCGCCCAAGCCAGGCTGCGCCAAGGGATGACCTCGAAACTGGACGCTGATCAGTTTGAAGCGGAGCGTGCGAATGCCGCAGCTCGTACGGCGGAGCTTGAGCGGCAAATGAGCCAAACTGAGAATCACTTGAGCGTCTTGCTGGGACGGAAGTCCGTTAGTATTGCACGCGGTCTTGCATTGGATGAACAGATCGTGCCTCCCACAATTCCTGCCGGTCTCCCATCTGAGTTGTTGCAGCGGCGGCCTGACATCTTGGTCGCCGAGCAACAGTTGGCGGCAGCCACGGCTCGTATCGGCGCGGCCAAGGCGGAACGGTTTCCGAGAATTACGTTGACCGGACTAGCCGGCTTAGCTCATCCCGAATTATCCTTAATCTTCAATGATCCCTCGAGCTTTGGCGTGTTTGGCGCTGGACTTGCTGCGCCTCTCTTAAACGCGCAAGTGTTGGGCTTTCAACAGGAAGCCGTCGAGGCGCAAAGCAAGCAAGCGCTGGCGCAATACCAACAAACGGTCTTGACGGCCTTTCGCGAGGTTGAAGACGCGCTGGTCGCCGTGCGTACGGCTCGTGTGCAGGGTGAGGCGCAGCAGCAACAGGTTGCCGCATTACAGTCGGCGCTCAAGTTGGCTGAATTGCGCTATAAGGGGGGGCTGGCGAATTATCTGGATGTGCTGGTGGCGCGTCGAAATCTCTTCGAATCGGAGCTGGCCTTGACGAGTACACGCCGGTTATTATTGGCGTCGACTGTGCAGCTCTATAAGGCGCTCGGTGGCGGATGGAATCCGGAGAAGCCGTCAGCCGAGGAGAATAAAGGGTCTTAACGTGGATCAGCAGGGGCATATTCAACCCCCCATTCATGAGTTACTCGCCAGTCGGTGGAGCCCTCGTGCTTTCGATGATCGGTCTGTCGAGACCGACCTATTACGAATGTTGTTTGAGGCTGCTCGATGGGCGCCTTCCTCGAATAATGAACAGCCATGGCGATTTATCGTGGCGACGAAGGATCATGAGGCGGATTGGGCCAGACTATTCGAGTGTCTGGTGGAAGGCAATCGCCGATGGGCCTTTCGTGCACCGGTTTTGGTGCTTTCTATCGCGAGCATGCATTTTCAGTACAATGGAAGACCCAATCGGCATGCGTTTCATGATACGGGTCTGGCGACGCAGAATCTTGTGTTGCAAGCGGGGGTCCATGGATTGATGGCCCGTCAGATGGCGGGATTTGATGTGGAAAAGGCTCGAGCGGAGCTTCAGATTCCTACCGGCTATGAACCGGTTGCCATCATTGCAATCGGCTATCCTGGTAACCCAGATGTCCTTTCCGACCAACTGCGCGAACGGGAACTCCAACCGAGGAGTCGTCGCCCGATCGGCGAGTGGACTTTTTCAGGTCAGTGGGGAACTCCGTACTGAGCACAGCACCATACTCGATCTGAACGAGGAGTCGTATCAATGAAATCATTGAGCGGGAAAGTCGCGATTGTGACAGGTGCCTCCAGTGGAATCGGCCGCGCCATTGCGGAGCGATTGGCGGACGAGGGTGCCATTGTCGTGGTGAACTACAATCGGAGCGAGGACAAAGCGAAGGAAGTGGTCACGGTGATTCAAGCCAAGGGCGGAAAAGCCCTCGCAACCCAGGCCGACATGGGCCAGGTCGCAGATGCGCGTCGGCTCGTGGTTGATACGGTGAGACAATTCAACCGGCTAGATATTCTGGTGAATAATGCGGGAAAGTTTATGCCCAAATCCCTCGAACAGACGACGGAGGAGGACTTCGAGAGCGTGATCGCGCTCAATGCGAAGGGACCATACTTTGCGATGCAGGAAGCAGCCCGTGTGCTCAAAGAGGGTGGGCGTATCGTCAATATTTCGACCTGCGGAACGCATTTGAGTTTCCCTGGGGCAACGGCCTATCTGGGGAGTAAGGCGGCTTTGGAACAATACAGCAAAGGGCTTGCACAGGAATTAGCTCCGAAAGGAGTGACGGTGAATACGGTGTCACCTGGTTTTACGGAGACCGGTATGATGACAGACGAATACCGACAGGTCGGTATTCAACTAACGCCACTGAAGCGACTTGGCAGTCCGAAAGATATCGCCGACGTAGTGGCATTCATTGTCAGCGAAGAAGCACGGTGGCTGACAGGGCAAACGATACAAGCTGGTGGCGGCATCGTCATGTAACAGGATGGTGGGATGATGGCGAGACACAATATCTCAAGCGGTGGTCAGTGGGAAGGGAAGATCGGCTATTCACGAGCGGTGCGGGTGGGTGGTCATATCTCGGTGTCGGGATCGACGGCAATGACTCCTTCCGGGCTGGTCGGCAAAGGAGATCCCTATGCGCAGACCATTCAAACCTTGAAGACGATCGAAGCGGCTCTTCAGCAGGCCGGCGCGTCCTTGTCCGACGTGATCCGAACCAGGATCTACATGGCGAATATCGATCAATGGCAAGAGGTCGGGCGAGCGCATGGAGAAGTGTTCGGCACCATCAGACCAGCGACGACGATGGTCGAAGTGAAGCGGTTGATCGACCCGGATATGCTCGTAGAAATTGAAGCTGATGCCGTTATCGGGTAGCGACCCCGCTGTCGCGCATCTGGCGGCAGTCGACCCGGTCATGCGTCGGTGTATTGAAGGCATCGGCCCCTGCACGTTACAGCCAAACCTCCGTCGGTCTCCATTCGAATCACTGGTTCGCGCGATCGCCCACCAACAACTTCATGACAAGGCAGCCGAGAGTATCCTCACGCGGTTCGTCGCGCTCTTCCCCCGCCGGAAGTTCCCTCGTCCCGATGACCTTCTTACGATGAACATGCGATCGATGAGAGCGGCCGGGTTCTCACGCGCAAAGATCTTAGCGCTGCGTGATCTCGCCGCCAAGACGCTCGACGGCACGGTACCGGCGAGTCGAGTCATTCAGAAGCTGGGAGATGACGAGATTATCCAGCGATTGGTCGAGGTGCGAGGGGTTGGACGTTGGACGGTCGAGATGCTGCTGATTTTTTCACTCGGCCGACCGGATGTGCTTCCGGTCGATGATTTTGGTGTGCGGAATGGATTTCGGATTGCGTACGGACGTCGCTCGATGCCGACGCCTAAACAGATATTTCAGTATGGCGAACGGTGGAAGCCCTATCGTACAGTAGCAGCTTGGTATCTCTGGCAAACGGCGGATCGGGAAAAGCAGGCGAAGTAGGTCTTGTAATGGCGGATCGAAACAAACGGCTTGACTCCAACATCCCCGGCAACTTTTATGTCGATGCGACCTGTATCAACTGCGACACCTGTCGCCAGCTGGCGCCGGTGAGTTTTGAGGAAATCGGCAGATATTCGGCAGTCAGTCATCAGCCGATGAGTGGACCGGACATTCATCGAGCCTATCAGGCCCTGCTCGCCTGTCCTGTCGGGGCTATCGGGACCGAGCAGAGCGACAAAGCCTTACTTGAAACAGCGATGGCAAGCTTTCCATTGTCTATCGATGATGGTGTGAGTTATTGCGGCTTCAACTCCGAGAAGTCGTTCGGGGCCAACAGCTTTTTGATCGAACATCCGGATGGGAATTGGTTGGTCGACTCTCCTCGCTATATCAAGCATCTCGTTGAGGCATTCGAGCGACGGGGCGGCATTGCCTATATCTTTCTCACGCATGAAGATGATGTGGCCGATTCGGACAAGTATGCGGCCCATTTCGGCGCCAAGAGAATCATTCATCGGGCGGATGGGAACGCGGCCCCAACTGAGGAACAGATGGTCGATGGAGAGGAGGCAAGCCGAATCGGATCGGATTTCCAGATTATTCCCGTGCCTGGCCATACGGCGGGCAGCATGGCATTGCTCTATCGGGAGACCTTTCTGTTTACCGGCGATCATCTCTGGTGGAACCCCCATATAAAGGCGCTGGAGGCTCCCACGCGTCTGATTTGGAACAAAGCAGCGTTGCTTGATTCGATCGAGAAGCTCTTGGATCATCGTTTTGAGTGGGTGTTGGCTGGGCACGGGGACCGGGTACGCCTATCGGTCGAGGACATGCAGGCACAGTTACAAGCTCTTGTTTCACGTCGTCAACGACGTGGTATCGCGTCCTAACGAGTTCTATGTCAGTTACTGAGTGGATCGATCGCAATATTCTTTCCCTGGGCCGCGACATGCGGCTGTCGTATCTCCCACCGCTCATGGTTTACGTCGCCTACGGGATTTCCGGTCTCACCGGGATCGTCGGGACGTTTTTCGTCAAAGACTATCTTGGCTTATCTGCCTCATTCCTCGCGGCGTTGGGATTCTGGGCTGGGATTCCCTGGGCGCTCAAGATGCCGATCGGTCATACGGTCGATCTGCTCTGGAGGTGGAAGAGTTGGCTGGTCGGACTTGGTGCAGGGCTATTGACGGTGAGCCTTGCCATCATGGCTGCGTTGATTGGTGATCGAGAGGCGATGACCGCCATCTTGCCGGCGGAGGTCTGGTATGTGATCAGCGTGTTACTGGCTCCCATCGGGTATGTCGTTCAGGATGCGGTGGCCGATGCCATGACGGTCGAGGCCGTTCCTCGCGTCGACGAGCAAGGGCGAGTGTTTGATGATCAGACCCGTAAGTTGATGCACACCACGATGCAGACGCTCGGCCGTGTCGCCATCGTCGGTGGCGGGATCGCGGTCGCGCTGGTGAATGTGTATGTCTTCAGCGGAACCGAGGGGATGCCGCAAGCGGAGCTCATTCAACTCTACAAGCGGATCTACCTGATGGCGATGGTCATTCCTTTCGTTTCGGTGATAGGTGTGGGGGTGGCCTGGTGGTTACAGCGAAGCCAGAAGCAGAACCTTGTCCAACAAGGGTTTTCGGTCGAACAGGTCGAGCAGATGGTCAACGTGCGTGATGTGGAAGGCGAACCGACGAAGCCCAATTGGTGGATTCTGGGTGGGAGCCTGGCCTTTG
Source organism: Candidatus Nitrospira nitrosa (assembly GCF_001458735.1). Lineage (NCBI taxonomy): Bacteria > Pseudomonadati > Nitrospirota > Nitrospiria > Nitrospirales > Nitrospiraceae > Nitrospira > Candidatus Nitrospira nitrosa. The sequence continues at coordinate 597,921 of NZ_CZQA01000008.1, read as the reverse complement.
TGCTGTTCACGTTGACGGTCGGTCTCGGCGGGTTTCCGTACAGGGAGGAGATCGTCTTTACAGGCTCTATGACCATCGTGCTGTTCTTGATGTCACGGCTGATGCGGGAGCTGGAGCCGGATAAGCGGCTCACGTTGGTCGGTACCGCTGCGGTGGTCTTTTCGTTACGCGCGATTCCGGGGTCGGGTCCTGGTGCCACGTGGTGGATGATCGACGATCTCAAATTCGATCAACAGTTTCTCTCTGTGCTGTCACTCATCGGCGGCATCGTGGCGCTCGTCGGCATGTTTGTCTTTCGTCGCTTTATGGCCGAGCGATCGATTGCCTACGTGGTCGGGTTTTTGACCATCGTGGGGACGATCCTTGCCCTACCGATTACGGGGATGTATTACGGACTGCACGAATGGACGGCGAGCCTCACCGGTGGAATCGTCGACGCGCGATTCATTGCCTTGGTCGATACAGCCTTAGAATCTCCGTTGGTGCAGATTTCTATGATCCCCATGTTAGCCTGGATCGCCAACTCGGCTCCGGCGAATCTCAAAGCCACGTTCTTTGCGGTGATGGCCTCTTTCACGAATCTGGCACTTTCGCTCGGTCAATTGGGCACGAAATATCTCAATGAGATCTTTGTCGTCACACGAGGAGTCAAGGACCAAGCCACTGGCACCATCCAAACCCCTGCGGATTACAGCCAACTCGGCGAGCTGTTGATCGTGCAGTTGCTGCTCGGATTGATCATTCCCTTCTCAGCGATCCTGTTTGCGAGGCTCACAAAGTTTAAGAGCGTGTAACCGTAAAAGGTCGGGAATTGGAAAGGGAGAACGCCTCGCTTCCTACGGACGCCCATGGGCAAATATGTTGCGGTACATGGACAGCGATGAAGAGCGGATTTGACCTGCGGTTTACAACCCTCTCCTAGTGATAACTCAGACCACCGAACCCCACGAGAAACCACAAATCAGGAGTCCGGCATAGGTGATGCTGATGGAGATGGTTTGTCCTGTCCTGGTAGCAGTGTGGTAGCAAAATCTGATCGTGGGGATGTGTCATGATAGACTCCAGGTCATAGGAGATCAGCGTAATGGCCTTTCGGATTCTGAAAAGGCGCATTGGCAGCCAGAAGGTTAAACGACGGAAGGAAGTTGTGCGAGGCAATTAGCCCAATGAGAAAGAAAAACGACAGGAACTCGCTGAATGTGATGCGATCGCCTCATCTTCGAAACACCCATAACTTCGCGTTCAAGGTCTAAGGATACTGTGACTTATGGTCAAGATTGAAATACAGGGGTGGGACGACAATAAAAAATGGGCGAGTTGGCCCAAGGATAATCTTGTTAGGCGGCTAGTCGAAGCTGGGATGCTTCGTAGAGATGCCAAGCAGTTAGCAGATCAGGTTTTTGCGAAGAAAAGCGTAACAATCCATTTATCTGAAGCAAAGCACACAGAAGGTATTCGTCATGTGTTGGAATCAATGGGTGCAGCGGTGAAAGTTGAGAAAACGGCTTGATACGCGCTTTTTAGAGATTCCCGGACGATTTGCATATTACATGAAGGAAATTCATTACACCATTACCCACGGCTTCTTAGTTCGCAGCCACTCGAAATGCCATGAAATAACAATAGCTTATTGAGGTGGTCTTGCTGAATGACGGATGGTCTGGAAGAGGTGAGGCCTGAGCTCAGGTTCGCTCAAGCGCTTCTGTTGCCCACTGGGTCAGGGCTTCCGCATCTTCGAGCACATCAATCGGGACTTCGTAGAAGGACTTGAGTGTCTGCTTGGCATTAGGCCGGAATGGTTTCATGCCCTGTTCCTTGTAGCGAGGCAGCGTGGTCTCGGTGACCTTGAAATAGAGGCGACCTTTGTGAATGATGCCGAAGAATGTGGCGTTGCGATAGAGTCCGTACCCGCCGAACATGGCGCGAGCAGTCACGCCTCGCAGGTCCGCTAATTGATCAAGGACAAAATCTTTGAAGCCATCACTCTTTGCCGCCATTCATCATCCGGGCTTTCGTGCCGAAACCATTCGTACGGCAATCGGTAGGGCGATGAGTGACCCTTTCTGGTATTGCCCGGCCGTCTGGATGATGTTTCCTCTGGCCTCGGTCTGTTGCGCCGGGCTGAGCTTCGCCCAAAGATTTTGAATCGGCGCGGCGATGTCCATCAGGCTGGAGAAATATTCCTCTACCGCTGAAAATTGGACATCACCGAGAAATTCGTGTTCAGAGATGTCCGTGAATCCAGCTTGCTGCAGCATACCCGCGAGTTCCCCCGGTTTTGCCAAACGGAAAATACCCGGGGCTGTTGGATCTGGTGGCGGAATCTCAATGAATTGTTTGATGATGTCGATGGGTATCTTGAGGTACGGGTTCTTATCCGGCGCAGACCAGACCGCCGCCGCGAGCCAGGTGTTCGGTTTGAGGATGCGGGCGATCTCGGCAACTGCCTTGGGAATTTCCGGCAAGAACATCAGGCAGAAGCGGGTTGTCACCGCATCGAACGAAGCAGCTTCAAACGGCAACGTCGTGACATCACCCGTTCGGAAGGTGGTATTCGATAGTTCCAGTGAAGCGGCTTTTCGTCTCGCGGCGTCGAGCATCTGTTCAGCCAGATCGATTCCTGTGATGCTGCCAGTCGCCCCGACTGTCTGTGCCGCGAGCAGAGCAGGATAGCCGGTCCCTGATCCGAGATCGAGCACGCGCATACCCGACCGTACCCGAGCATCGGCGACCAGCCGATGATTCAAGAACGCCATCTGTTCGTCAAAGAAGCGGTCCCACTTTTCCCAGCCGCCGGCGACGCGGTTCCAATCCTGTCGTTGATTCTCAATGACCTGTTCAGGTGATGGCGACATGGGGACATTACCTCAGTGATTGTAGCGTCTGGCGCATCTCTTGGAGCTCGGACACAAAAAGGTCTAGATGTTGGTCCCGTTGTGGTTGTTCATCCTTGAACTTCCAAAGCCGTTTGAAGATCGTCTTGAGTTCCTTGTTGTGAGTGACGGCCAAGGCATAGGTCGGCTGTTGTCTCGTCGATTTGTCGATGCTGCAGACGCTATCGTCGATAGCATGAAACTGATTATGGAGATCGTCGAACGCCTGATCGACCCCCTTGCCGCCTTTTGCTTTCAGGGCGGTCGCTTCCGCCATCGTCGTCAGGTTGATCAGTGTTTCAACGCCGGTCTCACCCTTCGCCTTTGCGGTAAACTCCTTGGCATGAGGGTAAAAGAGATAACTACAGCCGCTCGTGCTCAACAGGAGCAGCCCTATCAATACGAGTCGCCCGTTCCATCCCATATGCGGTCCTTTCTCCAAGTGGCTGATTAAGCAGGAAGAACCTCACCCCATCACCTGACGTGACAGGGGAGGTTCTTCGCTTACGAGAAATGCAAACTAGACCTTGACTGTTACAGTTTGCACGGCTGCCTGAACCTTGGCTGCCATTTCCGGTGGGATCGACTCCAGCTTGTGGCATTGCTTCGCATGAGTGGCCACGAGCTGCATCAATTCCGCCTCTGTTTCAGCCCGTACTTGGAACCCGCAGCCCCCGGATGGTTGCACGTCCAGACAGCCGAGTTGTTTGTACTGTTTGTCTGCCATGATTCTCCTCCTCTGGTTTGAGAGTGGGATCGTGATGATTGGTACAGATGGCCGGGAAGCTGTGGGACCCTACCGGCAAGACCGTACGTTCCCTACTCGGGTTGTATAGAATCGTTCGTCCGGCTCACGTTAGCTGCGATGGTAGTGGATTCGTCTAGGGAGATCAACTCTTGATATGCGTTGGCTTTGACTTGTAGGGTCTGTGGCTGTGCATTCACGGTCCGACTCGGTGTGGGGGTGTCTCAGGACAAGACATACTGCTGGTGGAGGAACAGGGGTACTTGTGGTGACTCTCTGGAGGGAAGGGTTATGCGAGGCAGCAAACGAATGTGATGGGGGTAAGCTCAGTGGACTGGGAGAACATGAATACGAGACGACGACAGTCCTACACGGACTTCCCGATTCCCAGTAGATGGGCACGGTTCACAACACGAGAAGGAGGGAAGATCAAGCTCTCCCCCCTTCTTAGGGCGTCACGAGCAAGCCGGGAGTCAGGTCCTGGTCAGGTGGTTGTGTCGCTGGCATTTGGCCAGAGAGACAATGAAGCTCCAACCACCAGATAGACGATGCCCATGATGATGGCCCCGAGGTGGAGCTCATACCATGCGTTCATCCCAAGGAATAGCTCGTTCAGAATAAGAGCCAGAACCAGCATCACGAACCCAATCCAATTGATGAAACTCAGGCCCATGGGTTGTCTCCTTTCAGTGATGGGGTATGCCCAGCTAGTAGGCCCCTGTTGATAATGAACTGCTGCTGATGGCGTTGCGTTGCGCTCCAGAATTGTGGTTCTTGAAGGTTATGAGTGGTCCAACTCATATTCGCGCTTCCTGGTAAGTCGGTTCTCCCCGCAAGGAAAGCCATATCCCGACAGCGAGATAAATGATCGCTGGGAATATTGTGGACAGATTGAAATCGTACCACACGTTGAGGTACACGACCTCATTGAAAAAGAGTGTACTGAACAGCATCACAAATCCGATTACGTTAAACCAGCGAATGGCCACGGGAGCTACCTTTCGTTAGCGGTCTAGCAGACTCAGTCGGTATATCGGCTTTTCTTTGTGCTTGCAGCAGTAATATCGCAAGAAATTGTACGTCAGGTTGATCGAGAAAATCTACGGGGAAATAGCGGGCTTCTTCTTAATGAAGCTGGGGAAAAGATGGTTCGGATTATCGCCCATTTAGACATGGACGCGTTCTTCGCGGCGATTGAGGAGCGAGATACTCCCGCCCTTCGAGGTATCCCGCTGGTAGTTGGGGCAGACCCTCTGGGTGGGAAGGGGCGCGGAGTGGTGTCTACGTCGAACTATTTGGCGCGTGCGTACGGGATTCATTCGGCGACACCGATTTCCACGGCGTGGCGGCTGTCAGAGGCTGCACGTCGGGCTGGAAGGCCGGCGGTCGCTTTTGTCTCGGTCGATATGCCCAAGTACGCGCGTGTCTCAGATGAAATCATGGGTATCGTCAGGCGATTCATTCCCGTCGTGGAGCAGGCGAGCATCGATGAAACCTATGGTGACTTGAGTTTCACGGAGTCCTATCGAGCCGCAACATCGCTGTCCCGAGAGTTGAAGGCTGCGATCCATAGGGCAGTACGGCTGACAGCCTCAGTCGGTATCGGGCCGAACAAACTGATCGCCAAGATTGCATCGGGGATGTCAAAGCCGGACGGGCTGACGGTCGTCTGTGAGGAGGAAGTCGAGTCGTTTCTGGCACCGCTTCCACTGCGGGCCATCCCTGGCATCGGCCCTAAGACGGAAGCCCTGCTTGCGAGGCAAGGGTTCACGTGCGTACAGGATATGAAATCGTTGACGGCCTCACAACTCGATGAATTGCTTGGGAAACGCGGGGTCGATCTCTATGAAAAGATTCGTGGCCGAGATATTACCCCGCTTGAAGAATATGCTGAGATCAAGTCAATCAGCGAGCAGCATACCTTCGAGGCCGATACACTCGATAGCCAGCGACTACTCATGGAACTGGAACTTCTCGGCCAGGGTGTGGTGGAGCGGTTGCAGCAGGAGGGATTTCAGTCATTTCGGACAGTTGTTCTGACTGTCCGATTCGCCGATTTCAAAACTACATCACGTGCCCATACGATGGCGGAACCAGCCGGCGATATGGCAACGCTGCGCCGAGAGGTCTTGAGGTTACTCATGCCGTTCCTCGACCGTCGCGAAAATCCTCATCGTCAACTCATTCGCCTGCTTGGCATTCGCGTGGAAAAGCTGGTGTGCTCGATCCCTCTGGTCTAATTCTGGGCAAGTGAGTGAGAGGGACAAGCCCGAAGTCATTTCTGGTGGTGCGTGAATTCATTTAGGGAAAGCGGCGCTTTTTTAGCGTGGTCATACGTCTAATTGTGTGTGCCTTTTCCTTCATTTGAAAATATCTAGAAGAATCAATGAAGTGGGAAGGTAATCCACCGGAAGAGTGAACTCATTTCCCTTCGCTTTATGGATGGAGCCTTATGAAAGAAAACGCAAGGCGAAGTAGGCAATCCCCGCAATACTTCAGTAGAATCATTGTAGGGGAATCCAAGAACGTTTCACAGGTACGACACTTGCTCAACATGCACACTGTTGTGTGATAAAGCGATGTCCGAGGGGAAACGTCTCTAAAAGCGAGTGATGGCCAATATGGGAAATCTGAATCTCACAGTTCTATCGGTGGCTACCAGTAAAGAATCGAAGGGCCTACGTTCAGATCGCCGGCGAGAGGTACGGGTTGAAGGGGCCAAGGTTTGTGCCTACAGTCTCTGCGAATCGATAGAAGGTGAGCGGCTCATGATCGAACAGGGAGAGGTCTACAGTCTAAACCGCAGTGCGTGTGGGATTCTCCTATTAATGGGTAGCCAGCCAGGCAATCAACAGCTTCTGGAACTTCATGTCCCTCAGCCCCGGTGGGAATATGCCGTGAATCTTTATGAAGTTCAGTGGAGCAAGATCCTGCCCGTTGAGTCACACGGCAATCTCTTTCTAGTCGGTTGTCGCCTCCTACTGGGAACATCTCGATACTGGGCATTCAGCCCGCAGTAAGAAGATCCGCAAGGCTCCGCCTCAAGAAAGAACAAGCCAGTCAGCGTATTTTCGCGTCTCGACAGATTTCTTCTGATTCTAAATGCGCGGGAGTTCCCCACCTGGCAGGGGGGGTGAGCTGGGCGCCGTCTGTTGCTGGCCATCGATGAAACTCCATCACCAGCATCAACAGGGCATGGTTCTTCATGCGGCCTTCTGGTAAATTAGAGGAGGGAAGCGCGTTGGTAGTGTGGCGGAGAGTCAAGAAGATTGGGACGTTGTATTGATGAGCGCGAGCTTGTACGGCAGTGCAAGGGATCAGCAGCAAATGATGTTAAGTCTGCTAGTATTACAACTGTGTATGGAAACTTGTTGGATCTCCAGCGTTTGAGTAGTTGGATGACAATATACAGAGTGGATCAAATCTTCCTAGGGGTTGATGCTGACCGATGACTGAAGGCTGTGCTTTCGCTTGCTTCAATTGGCAGTGACATCATTGACATGCGTTACCGTCCTGAAATAGATGGCTTGCGGGCCATCGCCGTCCTGCCCGTCATATTATTCCACGCCGGTGTTCAGCTTTGCAGTGGGGGCTTTATAGGCGTGGACGTGTTCTTTGTCATCAGCGGGTACTTGATTACTACGATTATTCTGGCGGAACTTGAGGCCGGTCAGTTTTCACTGCTGAAGTTTTATGAACGACGTGCCCGGCGTATTCTGCCCGCGTTGTATCTCGTCATGGCGGTGTGTTTACCCTTTGCCTGCTTGTGGCTCATGCCGAGCGACGCGATAGAGTTTGCGAACAGTGCCATCGCGGTGTTGGTGTTTGCGTCGAACATCTTTTTTTGGCAGCACAGTAATTACTTCGATGCCGGTACAGAGCTGAAGCCGCTGCTGCATACGTGGAGTTTGGGGGTAGAGGAGCAGTTTTACGTCCTATTTCCACTCGTTCTGATGTTTGCCTGGCGCATGGGGCGAAGGAGAATTGTAAAACTTGTGGCAGTTGTGGCGCTCCTCAGCTTCGCGGTAGCTGTGTATCTGAGCAGCGCGAAACCGGTCGCGGCGTTTTTTTTATTGCCGACTCGTGCATGGGAATTGGCCGTGGGTTCCCTTATCGCGTTCTACCTGGAAACGAACGAGCGTGACCGGATCCCTCTGGTTCTCAAACAAGTGCTCAGTCTCATTGGGTTCGGATTGATCGTTGTCGGAGTCCTGACTCTCAGCAAAGAGACCCCATTTCCTGGTGTGTATGCGTTGATACCCACAGTCGGTGCCGGGTTAATAATCGTGTTTGCCTTGCCGGACACATTTGTTGGGCGGTTGTTGATGAGTAAAGTGCTCGTTGGGGTGGGGCTGGTCAGCTACAGTGCCTACTTATGGCATCAGCCGTTGTTGGCGTTTGCCCGCCATCGAAGCCTGACTGAGCCTGATGAAGTGGTTGTCGCAGGCCTTGTCGCTCTTGCCTTCGGTCTCGCCTATGTCACGTGGCGGTATGTTGAAACGCCGTTTCGTCGTGGGGCGCTCATCTCGAAACAATTACTGTGGAGAGTGTCGTTGGCTTCTGCGGTGGTGCTCGTGGTTTCCACTGTCGGTTTGCAGCTGGCTACCGTGGAAGGGAAAACTAAGCTCGCGACAGACATGGAAGCGCAATGGCGAATCTATACATGTTTTTTTGAAGTGGACCAGCCCTATACTACGCTCTTGCAGAACCACTGTGACGGGGCATCAGAGGCATCCTCCGTTCAGACACACGATGGTACGTCCCGACCCTCGAATCGATTTGTATTGTATGGAGATAGCCTCGCTGCCCAATTATACCCAGGGCTTGTACGTGTGCTTGGTGAGGATCGCATCATACAACTAACAGGTGGGTCTTGCTGGGCCGTGCGTGTGACGGAGGGGCGGTGTGCTGATTTTTACGACTGGTTTGTGAATGACTATGTCCCTAACCATAAATTGGATCCAATTATTGTGTCATCCAACTGGTTGCGGCTGTATGAAAAAATCGGCAACGAAGAATTTCGACTTCAACTCGCTGAGTTATTTGAGAAATTGAAGGACCATCGAGTCATCATCTATTCTCAGGTCGCCCGGCTCTCAGCCGACGTGCAGCGGTATACTTATAAGCTTGAGATGTTTGAGCAAGGGATTCCCAAGACTCTCAAGTTAGGGACGGACGACTTAGATGCTGTGAATGCCGCCCTTTCTGAAGAGTCTGAAAAGTTTGGTTTTGAGTTTATCGATATCTCCCAGTTGTTCTGCGATCGATCTCAGTGTGATGTGGTGAAAGACGGGGTGGTGTATTTTGGAGATAGACTTCATCTAACCACGCCAGGTTCCGTCCTCGTCGCGCAATTGACACATGGCATGTTGACGCGAGAGCACACTGCCCCCCCTTCTCGGGGATGGGATACAGCGGGCGACGCCAGCACTGTTGGTAACGAGGCGCTCATGGTCCGCAACCTAGATGGTACTATCCGATACTGGAGTCCTGAGGCCAAGGCTCTGTATGGATGGGAACCTCACGATGTCTTGGGGACCACTTCCCATCGACTGCTCAAGACGGTATTCCCTGTTTCGCTTGATGTGATTCAAGAGGAGCTTCGCGCAAAGGGGAGGTGGGTAGGGCAGCTCATCCATGTGCGTCGGGATGGATCACAAGTCACAGTGAGAAGTCAGTGGAGCCTCACGCGGAGTCCCACTTCTCAAGATCAACCGGCTACGGTGATCGAGGTCAACGATCCCTTGGTTGCTCCCAGCTCGGAATCTTTCGAGAGAGAGGTGGAATTGCTGTCGCTCCTGCGTCAACCGAGATGCTCGAGCAGTTCTTCTCAATGCCAGCAGGTTTCTTGATTAACAATTGATTGCAAGCCGAGATAGCCGTATTCTGCCCGCGTGGTCTTCTGGTTTGTTACCCTCTATCTCCTCCTCTCTATCGGCATTGGACTGTTCGCCGCGACACGCGTGCAAAATTCCAAGGACTTTGCCGTGGCTGGGAGGAGTCTGCCCTTGCCGGTGGTCATCGCCACTGTGTTTGCGACGTGGTTCGGTGCGGAAGCCGTGCTGGGCATCTCTGCCACATTCGTCAAAGAGGGGCTTCGCGGCGTCGTGGCCGATCCATTCGGATCCAGCATGTGCTTGGTGCTGGCTGGGTTGTTTTTTGCTCCTCGGTTGTATCGCCTCAATCTACTGACGGTCGGAGACTACTATCGTTATCGGTACAACCGTACGGTCGAAGTCCTCTGCACGCTCTGCATCGTCGCCTCGTACGTGGGGTGGGTGGCGGCCCAATTCAAGGTACTGGGGCTGGTCTTGAATGTGGTGACAGAAGGTGAGGTCAGTCAGTCGGTTGGGATCATCATCGGCGCGGCGATTGTGCTGACCTATACAACCTTTGGAGGGATGTTCTCAGTCGCCGTTCTCGATTTTGTGCAAATCTCAGTGATCATGGGAGGCCTCCTCTACATAGCGACGATCGTCGGAGACTTGGCGGGTGGTGTGTCAGCGGTGATCACCCATGCAGCGGAGGCCGGTAAGCTCGACCTGTTTCCGCCGCCGACGCTCAGGGAGTGGATTCCATTTCTTGGAGCCTGGATGACCATGATGCTTGGATCGATCCCGCAGCAGGATGTCTTTCAGCGGATCACCTCGGCGAGGAATGAGCAGACCGCCGTGCGGGGGGCGCTATTGGGGGCCGGGCTCTATTTCGCATTCTGCTTTGTCCCGATGTTTCTTGCGTACTCGGCCACGTTGGTGGACCCTGCCAAGTTTGGGGCCTTGATGGAGCAGGATTCGCAGCTGGTATTGCCGACATTGATTGTGCAGCATACTCCGATGGTTGCACAGGTGATCTTTTTCGGGGCACTGTTGTCGGCAGTGATGAGCTGTTCAAGCGCGACCTTACTAGCGCCGTCGGTGACGCTCAGTGAAAATGTGCTCAAGCCATTGTTTCATAATCTGAATGACTCAGAATTTTTGCGCCTGATGCGCATCGTCTTGGTGGCGTTTGCCTTGCTGGTGTTGGTCATTGCGCTCTGGTCTGATGCGACCATCTACAAGCTTGTAGTGAGCACGTACAAAGTCACGTTGGTAGCGGCCTTTATCCCACTGTTTGCGGGACTGTACTGGAAGAGAGCAACGGCACAGGGAGCCTGTTGCGCCATCGTCGCCGGCCTTATGAGTTGGCTGCTGTTGGAACTGGTGAGTGAACCGACCGATGTATGGCCTCCGCAACTGGTTGGGTTTGTGGTAGCGGGGGCTGGAATGATTATTGGATCGCTGTTGCCGTCTCTAACGGCTCAACACAAAACTCCTCTGAGGAGGGCGGAGGGAAAGTAACAGTCGGCTGTTTCTTGAACGGATGCTGCCTCCTCGTCAGTGCTCTATCGGGCAGGCTAATGACTCAGTGTGAATCGCACGGCACGGAGGAGGTCCGTTGGCGAGAATGGCTTCTGGATCACCCGCCTGGCGCCGAAGAGTTTCGCAACGTTCAAAAAGTTCTGATCACCGGTTGCGCCGGTCATGGCAATGACTTTCGCGTCCAAGAATTCTCGAGTCAATGCCAGCGTGACCTCCATCCCATCGCGTTCAGGCATCAAGATGTCAGTGATCACCAGATCAGCGGGGCTCTCTCGATAGAGTGTGAGCCCTGCGTGACCGTTTGTGGCCTCTCGGATCTGATGCCCGTCTCCTTCAAGGATGTGACGCAAGAGCATTCTGACCGAATCGTCATCATCGACAATCAAGATCGAAGCCATGCTGCTCTCCCCGTGGCCAGATGGATGCACAGGCAATCCCGTCAGACTCTGCTATGCCGCTTGCTTCATGACGGAATGCGTATTCGTATCAAACTCCTCTTCAGCATAATCGAGTTCATCGGTTGAGCCGGTGAGTACTGGGTGTGGCCTCGTCCGGCGATGTTCCTCAATGAGTGGATCATGGACATTGCCGCAATTCATACAACGATAGCCGCTGGCCCACATATGTCCAATAGTACCGTCAAAATCCAAGAAATGCTCTCTCACCATCAATCCCTGACAACGTGTGCAGCTCATGGTCATTCTCCCGGTTAAAGGGGTGAAGCAGCTGGTCCTTGTTAGAAGAAGCGTAGCCAAGCAGCCGAGGGACAGGTAGACACCAATGGAGTACTCCGGAAGCAGGGCTCCAGGGGAGGCACGCTTACTGTTCATGGGGTCTGCCAAGCCTTCTACTACCGATTCTGAGGGCGAGAGGGGACATACCAGCGGTATGGGGGAACAGAACCATTTGTGTCCAATCTTGTTGAATAATTTGGGTTGTTCATTATCCCATCACAGTTTAAGCCCGTTTCCGTCCGTTTGATCAAGTTCTTTGCAGGCTGAGCCGATATCGGTACTGCACAGGGCTCTGGTCTACAGGGAGGATTATCGTGCAGGCAATCTGTCTGCTGCGACGTGGTCAGTTACAAACGATGCGCACCGCCGTTCGGGCTGTCGTAACCGTGATGATACTGCTCACGATGGGCGGCTGTCTGATCAAGCCACATCCGATGGAGAATGGAGAAATCCATGCTCGAGCGGTCAAGGACTTTCTTGCCATCTCCGCTGTGGACGAGCCGGTTGCTGGGCCGATTGATCTGTATGAGGCGATGGCACGGGCGGTCAAATACAACTTGGATGCGAAGGTCAAAGCGATTCAAGTCCAACTGGCGCATCAGCAGTTGAACGTGGCGCACTATTCACTCCTCCCGCAAGTCGCCGCCAATGCCGGGTTCGATGGACGGAATAATTTTGCCGGCGGAGTTGGGCAATCGATTCTCACGGGGCGCCAGGCGATCGAACCCTTCACCTCATCCGAAAAGAACGTCCTGGCCGGCAACCTTGCATTAAGTTGGGATGTGCTCGACTTTGGCCTGTCGTTCGTACGCGCACAACAGGCAGCCGACAATGTGCTGGTGGCAGAAGAGGAAAAACGGCGTCTGGCGGTGCGGTTGATCCAAGATGTCAGAGGGGCCTATTGGCGGGCGGTGAGTGCGGAACGGGTGCTTCCTCGAATTCAGTTCTTGGACGATTCCGTGAGTAAAGCCCTGGAGAGTACCAGGCAGATTGTCGGCCAGAAACTTCAGGCGCCGTTGACGCCGCTCAATTATCAACGAGATTTGCTCAATATCCAGCGTGAAGTGCGGCGACTCTTTCGTGAACTCAGTACTGCGAAGCTGCAGCTGGCTTCCATGATCGGCTTGCCGCCCGGAACGTCGTTTGATCTGGTCGTACCTCCCAGAGAAACCGCGATTCCCGTCGTCAACTTGGATAGTCAGAAGATGGAAGAGCAGGCACTCTTGCTCAGACCAGAGTTGCGCACCATCGACTATAAGAAGCGCATTAACGCCAAGGAAGCCAAAGCGGTGTTTCTGGAATTATTCCCGAACCTCAAGGTCTCGCTCGGCGGCTACTATAACAGCAACAGTTTCCTCTTGTATCAGAATTGGCTCAGCTATGCCGCCCAGGCAAGCTGGAATCTGCTCTCGGTGTTTCGAGCGCCGGCCAAACTCAAAGCAATCGAAGCAAACGGCCACATGCTGGATGTCCAAAGCCTGGCGCTCAGCATGTCCATTCTGACGGAGGTCCATGTTGGCGCAACACAGTTTGTGCTGGCCAAGCAGGAATATCAGGATGCGAGGAATTACCAGCAGACACAGAGTGCAATTGTGGAGCAGACCAAGAACTTGTGGCTGACTGAGCGCACGAACGATCTCACACTGATTCGAGAACGAGCCAACGATGTCGCTGCCGATGTCCGGTTGGACACGGCGCGAGCCGGATTGGAAACGGCCTACGCCACCCTGATGGCCACCATGGGGGAAGAAGCGGTTCCTTCCAGCATAGCTGAACAAAGTGTGGCACAACTAACGGAAGCGATCAGGGAGTATTGGGAACCCAGTGGGTTCACGATGTCGGGAGGAGAAAGGAGAACGGAGCCTCATGCGACACCGGCAGCACACTAGTGTGGTAGCAGCCGTGCTCCTGACCGCAATGACGATGGGCGTTCCATCGACGGGGTGGTCGAAAGGAGACCGATCGGCACAGGGAACAAAGCAGGACGTGGGAGTGGCTCGGGGAATTGTGAAGGCGGTTTCACGGGCCGTGCTCTATGCCCAGATCCAGGGGCGGGTCAATCAAGTTCCGTACAAAGAAGGACAGCGATTTGCCAAAGGGGCAACACTGGTGCAATTGGAGTGTGACAAGTATCAGGCCGAATTGGCGGCGGCTGCTGCGGAGTACGAAGGGAAGAGCAAAACGTTTCTAAACAATAAGGAGCTTGCCAAACTCAATGCAGTCAGTACGTTGGATCTGGAGGTCTCGGAGGCCGATGCCAAAAAGGCCGATGCCACAAGGCGGATCGCGGAGATCAATGTGCGTGGGTGCCATCTGGACGCGCCATTTTCCGGGCGTATCGTCGATGTGATGGTGCATGAACACGAGAACGTGTTCCCCAACGACAAACTACTGAGTGTCCTGGATGATAGGAGTCTTGAGATTGAACTGGTCTTGCCGTCCACGGCGTTGGCGTGGCTTAAGAGGCAGGCACGGTTCACTTTTATCGTAGATGAGACAGGCCTGGGCTATGCAGCGAAGGTCAAGGAAATCGGAGCGGCGGTCGATGCCGCGAGTCAGACCGTGAAAGTGACCGGAGTGTTCGACACCCTTCCCAAAGACGTCCTGAGTGGGATGAGCGGGTCCGCGCAATTTATGGGGCAGCCCTAGCGATGGCAACGACGGCCGAACCGACCGCGCAGCAGCTCCCGGCACTGATTCACCTGGCGGCCCTGACGCATTTGGAGGGGCAGGTCCGGGCGGCGAAAACCATTCAAGAACTACAGTTTCTCTCTGTCAACGAGACGCGGCGACTGATTCCCTACGATCAGGCCTTTCTGTTCAGCAATTCCGGTGCGACGGGCGAGGCGTATCGTCTGCTGAACGCAGCAAGCGTTGCCGTTGTGGATCGCGATGCCCCAGTGATCGTGTGGCTTGAAGAGGCGGTGCAAGCGCTGCGCCAAGCCGGGGCCGCGAGCGAGCAACCGATGGTCGTGACGGAAGAGTTGCTGCCGGAATCACTCCGCAGTGGCTGGCGGGAATTCGTCAAGGGGCAAGTCTTTTGGTGTCCGTTACAACATCCTGACGAAACCCTGCTAGGCGTGTGGTGGTTCGAGCGGGATTTCCCGTGGGCAGAGAACGATGTCGCCATCGTCCATCGGTTGGCGGGGAGCTATGCCTATGCGTGGAAGGCCCTCTCGAAGAAGGAGCGAAGTTGGTCGAAGAAGATCAAGAAGCCGACCTGGTGGTTGATTCCCATCGCCATCGTCGCCGCGCTGTGCATTCCGATCCGAATTTCATCCGTGGCGCCGGTCAAAGTGATGGCCAAAGATCCCATCGTCGTGAGTGCCCCCATCGACGGGGTGATCGCCGATGTGCTTGTGCCTCCGAACCAAATCGTGCAAGCCGGCACGGTACTATTTCGGTATGAAGATACGACGCTACGGAACCAATTCCTCGTCGCGGAAAAACAATTAACTGTCGCACGGGCGGAGCACAGTCAATCCATCCAAGCAGGGTTCGGCGATCCACAACGGAAAGCCGAGGTGCCGTTGAAAGAAGCGGAGGTTGATCTTCGACAAACCGAGCTGCAGTACGCGAAAGAAATGCTCAATCAGGTCGAGGTCATCGCTCCCCAAGCCGGGTTGCTGCTGTATTCAGACAAGTCCGATTGGATCGGCCGGCCGGTCACTGTGGGGGAGCGGATCATGGAGATCGCCGATCCCAAACAGATCGAACTGCGCATCGATCTGCCGGTAGCCGATGCCATTGTGCTCAAAGAAGGCGCCGAGGCGCTGATCTTCCTCAATGCGCTCGCACTGGAATCGTTTCCTGCGACCGTCGTCCATGCCAGTTACCACGCTGAGGTTCTGCCCGGCGACGTCCTGGCGTACCGGGTCACCGCAAAGCTCGCCACACCGGATCCCCGTATTCGCATTGGATGGCAGGGCACGGCCAAGGTCTATGGCGAGCAAGGGCCGCTGGCCTATCTGCTCCTGCGCCGTCCAATCACCGCGCTTCGGCAATGGATAGGCTGGTAAAGGATGGGTTCCCCTGAAGCACCGGGCACCAAGCCACAAGAACGGAAGCTGCCGACCCTTCGACCGAATCTGCAATTTAATCGTGGAACCCCTACGCCTGATGGGGTGCCGACCTGGACCATCGTCGATCCAATTCGCAATCGGTATTTCCAGATCGAGTGGCCTGTCTATCAGATGATCCAACGCTGGAGCGCAGGAACCATCGAGAAGCTCCATGCCGCGATGACGAAGGACACGACCTGCCACACGACCATCGCGGATGTAGAAGACTTGGTGAAGTTTCTCTATACGAATAATTTGACGGAGCAGTCCGCAAGCGGGAAGCACACGGATTACCAGACTCAGGCCCAAGCCGGTGAACACAATTGGTTGATGTGGGTGGTCCACCACTATCTGTTCATCAAGATCCCGCTGGTCCATCCGCATAACTTTCTGAAGTCCACCCTGCCGTTTGTGGAGCCGTTCTACACAAGGATCGCTGGGTCGACCTTTGGTGTCCTGGGGTTTTTCGGGTTGATCCTGGTGGGACGGCAATGGGACACGTTCGTCTCGACGTTCCTCTACTTTTTTAATTGGCGTGGAGCCATCCTCTACAGTCTGTCGCTCGGTGCTGTGAAGATCGTGCACGAGTTGGGTCATGCCTATACGGCGACCAGGTTTGGGTGTCGAGTACCGACTATGGGTGTGGCGTTTATGGTGATGATGCCGGTCATGTACTCGGACGTGACCGATTCGTACCGCCTGACATCCAAACGGAAGCGACTCCTTATCGCGGCCGGGGGAATCATCGCCGAACTCGGACTCGCGGCACTGGCACTCTTTGCCTGGGGGTTCTTGCCGGAAGGGACGTTGCGGAGCATTGCCTTCATCGTAGCCACGACCAGTCTCGCGATGAGTTTGGTCGTCAACCTGAATCCGCTGATGCGATTCGACGGCTACTACGTGTTGGCGGACGGATTGGGTCTGCCGAATCTGCAAGATAGAGCCTTTGCCTTTGGACAATGGCGATTGCGGAATCTGTTATTCGGCCGTCATGGCGCAGCTCCAGAAACCCTGTCGACACGGGTGCAACACACCCTGGTGGTCTATGCGTGGGCGATCTGGCTCTATCGCCTGATCTTGTTCACCGGCATCGCGGTGATGGTCTATCACTATTTCTTCAAAGCCCTGGGCATTCTTCTCTTCTTGGTCGAGATTGTCTGGTTCATCGCCATGCCGATCTATCGGGAGCTGACCGCCTGGTGGAATAGTCGTAAGCTGTATGCCGCTTCGCCACGAGCTTGGTTCAGTACCGCCTGTCTGGTGGCCCTGTTAGCGATGACAGTGATTCCCGTACAGACGAGTATCTCGATCCCTGCTGTCTTGCAAGCCTCATCCTACGCGACCATCTTTGCGCCGACCGCAGGCCGTCTTCAGGAGGTGCTGGTGCGCGATGGGCAGGTCGTCAAAGCGGGGGATGCGCTTGTCGTGTTGGAAAATCCGTCGTTGGACAAAGACGTACGGCTGGCCGAAACCAAAGTCGCTATGTGGGACTACCGCCTTGGCCGATTGGCCGGCTACGGGCAGGATCGTGATCAGCGTCAGGTGATCGGGGAATCACTGCGGGCAGGACTCGCCGAACTGTCGGGGCTTGAGGCGAAACGAGCCAACTTAACCTTGAAGGCTCCGATCTCTGGAATTGTGCGTGATCGCGCGGATTCACTGACTACCGGACGATGGATAGACCAGAAAGTGCCGCTCGCATATCTCGTAGACGAGCACCGGACAGAGATTGAAAGCTTTGTGCCGGTCGACGAGCTGGCCTATGTGGCAATCGGGCAACCAGCGTGGTTTATCCCGCTCGATCTCACCAGGCCATCAGTTAGAGCCCATGTCACGCAGATTGCGGAGGTGGACGAGCGAGAGTTCACGGTGCCCTATCTCGCCTCGATATATGGCGGGGATATCCCTGTGCGAAAAGATGATATGGGGCGACTTAAACCTGAACGCTCTGTCTATCGGGTACGGTTGAGTTTAGACGAGGCGGCAATGGGTCCTGGCCTAATCCTGCCCGGCCATGTCCAGATCGAGGGCCAACCATCGAGCGTGGCCAAACGGGCATGGGATCAGGTGGCAGCGACCTTGGTCAGAGAGAGCGGCTTCTGACAGGATGTTGAAAAGGTCTCCGGCGGCGTTCTCACGTCGCTTAAGACCTCACCGTACCAACCGCGTACGCCTCGGCCGTTCGCTTGCTGCGGCCTTGCCGGAATGCCCTTTTGAACATCCTGTTGGAAGGCCAGGTCGCACGGCTCGAGTGGAACGGACAACGTCTGGGTCAGATTCAAGGCCTCATGCTTCACGAGATACGATTTGCGAGGCCCTACGCCGCTTGGGCGAGCATAGCTTGGTGAAATTGGTCGGTCACACAGAGCTGGAAGAACTGTCCTGCCTCCTGTTCGAAGCGGTCCAGCGTCGCCATCAGCGTGTCCCACTCCACGCGTTGAGTCGTGAAGTAGTCCTGGTCTAGCAGGTAAGCCGGTGTTCCCTGCTGATTGGCCTGCTTCGCATCTCGATACTGGACGAATCCATGTGTCAGACGGAATCGGTCTGTGCTCGCAGGGAGCGTCACCACCACCTCATGGCGGCTGCCTTGGAGCTGTCCTTTGTGGCCTGGAAGCGAAAAGGGGCCGAGTACCCTGGCGTTAATGAGCGCAGCCCACTGAATCTTTGTGAAACCATAGAGAGTCGGGCGCAAGAGGCTTTGGAAGCGCAGGCCGGCGCGGGCGCAGAAGGCCGGTTCATAGCTGGCCTGTAAGGCACGAACGGCTTCTGATACCTGAACCTGGAACGGTGGCCATCCGGTATAGTGACTGGTTCGGACTGTCAACGAATCCGGGAGCAAGAGGATCTCATGATCGTTGTCTTGACTGGCCAAACGGTAGCCTTGACGATCTTTGGTCGGCTGAAACAGCGGATAGTCTTTCCGGAGCTGTTCCTGAAAGAAAGCCGGCAACTCCTGGTTAATTTTCAGAATCATCGGGACCTGAACCTGGCAGGTCACGGAGAGGAGCGGTGAATGGGTGGATTGTTCCCAAACAGGATTCATGGTGTCGTACTCCTTCGAGAAGTGATCGGAGAACTGTACCAGTCGTATCGGTGGCTGGCGGAAACATCTTGATGAATCTGGTGTAAGGCGTGAGCCATGTGAGGCTGTTGGACACATTGTGCACGTTCAGGTGCTGTTTGTGGCTGGTTAGTGTCCTATTGAGAACCGTTGGAGTGGGTTCATGCCCGTTCCTGAGGACTGATGTGGACCAAAACCTGCACCGAGATCTCCAGTGCTGAAGAGAATGAGCCGATGAAGACCTGACAACGTCTTGTTGAAACCACGAGATCCGAGCCATGTTTGGACGAAAAAGACCCATCTCTTCGCCGCAGAAGAACAGGCCGAAGTCGGCGCTAAAGGCGCCAGCAGCGTCCCGAGTCAAGGCATCGCTACTCTCCCTTGAATCCCGCCTCATGTTCGATGCGGCGGCGGCTGCCACGGAAGTGGAAGTCAACCAAGAACAAGTCGCACAGGAGCAGGCTGAGGCAGCGATATCGAGCGACCACACTTCGGTATCGGAGAGCCAGCCGTCTGTTGAGAACCAAGAACTATTGCAGGCGATTACTAACTATTCACCTGGAGAGACGCCCACCGAAATCGCCTTCGTGGATCCCACCGTGCCAGATTATCAATCGCTCATCGCGGGGATGGGGGCCAATATCCAGATCGTCATGCTCGACGGTGGACAGGACGGGATGGAGCAGATCGCCGCGTCACTGGCAGGGCGAACGGGGATCAATGCCATTCACATCATCAGCCACGGGGTCGAAGGCCAGATCTCACTCGGCACCGGCACGCTGACGCAAGCATCCATGACCGGTCGGTATGCGGATGAACTTGCGAACATCAAGCAGGCATTGTCAGAGCAGGCTGACATCCTGGTCTATGGCTGTGATTTTGCGGAAGGCCAAGTCGGCCAGGATGCGGCCACGTTGCTTGGCCAACTGACCGGAGCTGATGTGGCAGCGAGTATCGACGACACTGGCTATGCCGGATGGGGGGGCAATTGGGACCTCGAACTACACATCGGGACCATCGAAGCGCAGACGGTTGTCAGCTACGACACCCAGGTTGATTGGGTCGGGCTGTTGGCAGGCGAAACGCCTCCCACGATCACGAGCTTGAGTGGGGATAGCCGGGCCTACAGCGAGGGGGCCGGGGCGGTGGTGATCGAAAGTGGGAACGCGGTGGTGGCCGATGTGGACTCGACAAACTTGGATGCCGGGACCTTAACCGTCTCCATTCCGGCCGGGGGCGACGCGGCCGAAGATGTGCTGAGCATTCGGCATCAAGGCACCGGGGCGGGCCAGATCGGCGTGAGCGGCGGCACGGTGACGTATGGTGGGACGACGATCGGGACGTTTACGGGGGGCAGCAGCGGCAGCAACTTAGTCATCACGTTCAATGCCAGTGCCACGCCGACGGCGGTGACGGCGCTGGTGCGCAACATCACCTATCAGAACACGGACACCGATGCACCGACGACGGGGGCGCGTACGGTGCGGTTTGTGCTGACCGATGGGGACGGCGGCACCAGTCCGAACTACAATACGACTGTGACCGTCAGTGCCGTCAATGATGCACCGACGGACCTGGCGCTGTCAGCGAACATAGTCGCGGAGAACGCGACGAACGGGACGGTGGTGGGCCTTGTCACGGGAACCGATCCCGATACCGGTGATACGAAGAGCTATAGCCTCACGGATACAGCCGGAGGGCGGTTTGCGATCAATAGTGTCACGGGCGAAATCACCGTGGCCGATGGCACCTTGTTGGACTACGAGAGTGCGACAAGCCACAGTGTGACGGTGCGGGTGACGGATGCGGGGGGCCTGACGTATGACGAGACGTTTACGATTAACCTGACCAATGTGAACGAGGCGCCGACGGACCTGGCGCTGTCAGCGAACATAGTCGCGGAGAACGCGGCGAACGGGGCGGTGGTGGGCCTTGTCACGGGAACCGATCCCGATACCGGTGATACGAAGAGCTATAGCCTCACGGATACAGCCGGAGGGCGGTTTGCGATCAATAGTGTCACGGGCGAAATCACCGTGGCCGATGGCACCTTGTTGGACTACGAGAGTGCGACAAGCCACAGTGTGACGGTGCGGGTGACGGATGCGGGGGGCCTGACGTATGACGAGACGTTTACGATTAACCTGACCAATGTGAACGAGGCGCCGACGGACCTGGCGCTGTCAGCGAACATGGTCGCGGAGAACGCGGCGAACGGGGCGGTGGTGGGCTTTGTCACGGGAACCGATCCCGATACCGGTGATACGAAGAGCTATAGCCTCACGGATACAGCCGGAGGGCGGTTTGCGATCAATAGTGTCACGGGCGAAATCACCGTGGCCGATGGCACCTTGTTGGACTACGAGAGTGCGACGAGCCACAGCGTGACGGTGCGGGTGACGGATGCAGGGGGCCTGACGTATGACGAAACGTTTACGATTAACCTGACCAATGTGAACGAGGCACCGACGGACCTGGGGCTGTCAGCGAACATGGTCGCGGAGAACGCGGCGAACGGGGCGGTGGTGGGCCTTGTCACGGGAACCGATCCCGATACCGGTGATACGAAGAGCTATAGCCTCACGGATACAGCCGGAGGGCGGTTTGCGATCAATAGTGTCACGGGCGAAATCACCGTGGCCGATGGCACCTTGTTGGACTACGAGAGTGCGACGAGCCACAGCGTGACGGTGCGGGTGACGGATGCGGGGGGCCTGACGTATGACGAAACGTTTACGATTAACCTGACCAATGTGAACGAGGCGCCGAACTTGGATGGTTCTCTGGAGTCAAATACGGTGATAGCGGTCCTAGGAGCTGCACAGCCTGTGGCTTCGGCAGTGGAGAGTGCAAACACAATTCGTGAGGTGGAAGTCCATCCGCTGGATGGCTTGGGGATGTCGATTGGAGTGAGACCTGAACCGTCATTCAGAGTGGACGCCATCATGACTCCGGCAAAAAATCTTCCACCCCTCGCTCATACAGTGGTTCTTGAACAGGCGGCTATTTTAGGAGGGAAGCAGCATCTACCTACTCCTTCCGACAAGAGAGAAGGGGGCACAATGAATTTCGACGCAACGGGGAACCTGGACGTTGCCCGCCTGGAATCACACAACCCGACTGTGCTGCATGCAGGAGAGATGAAGAGGACCTCAGACGAATCCAGCGGACTGGACAGGCCAATGGCGGCTGGGTTAGCAGGTATGATGATGCTGCACGGACGTACTGGTATGAAAGACAAGATGACTGTCATGAGCAGACGGATACGTGGGCTTTCTCAAGGGCCTCCGTCCGAGACGAAACCTGGGGAATCGAATGAAGATGAGGAAGAATCAGTTCCACAGGAATCCAGGAACGATCGCAAGGTCTCACCGAAATCTGGCCAGTCCTAACCCGCATGATTCATCAGCGCTTCTACTGCAATCGTGGATTTGCTGCGATGCCGAGCCTACGGCGGGCAGGCTCGCCCCTCGCGACTTTGAGGCCCTGTTTCTAGTACGCCGTCGTCTCTTGGGCCTCCACATGCCCGTCTCGCTATGAGACTTCGTGATGTCGTGAGAAACCGTCATGAATAATGCGGCCTAAGACAGTTGTCGGAATCCCACCTGCCGGACTACACGGCTTTGGGTGCCATTGCCTGATGGGGTAATCCGTGACGTGGGGCTGGAATAATGGTCCCGCTTCCTGTTTAAACCGACCCAATGGTGAAAAGACTCCTGCTCATCCAATCGCAGGGACGCGAAGTCGTCTTGATCGAGTGAGTAGGCCCGCGATTCAGGTTGCCGTATTTTTCCCTCGAAACACATTCCGTTCCCCTCACCACATCAACTAGTAGCTCTTCCAGGTCGTTCCTAGCGGTTTATGTGCGTTCTTTCTGCCTCCATGTGTTGCTTACTGGACCAATCCTTGTAGGCCTCGCATCGGATCTCTCGTTCTGGCCATTTAGGGCCGATAAAGACGAGACCCATTTTTTGTAGGCCGAGGGGGGCTAGTCGAACGATGTTCTGGCGAAAGAAAAAGCCACAGCCACAGACACCTCCTCAGCCGAGCCGCTCCTCGAAGCCGGCTTCCAACGACCCCAATGCCGCTCCGCCGAAGTTATCGCTCCTTTCCCTTGAATCCCGTCTCATGTTCGACGCCGCCGCCACGGCCACTGCGTCCGAAGTGAATCAAGAGCAAGTCGCGCAGGCACAGGCTGAGTCAGCAGTGTCCGCAGAGGGGAATGGAGGTGAGCCGACAGCGGCGGAGACTGAGTCGCAGGACCTGCTCCAAGCGATTGCCTCCTATAGCCCGGGTGAGTCCACGACCGAAGTCGCCTTCGTCGATCCCACCGTGCCGGATTATCAAACGCTCAGTGCCGGTATGGGACCCAATGTCCAGATTGTCATGTTGGACGGTGGGCAAGATGGCATGGAGCAGATCGCGGCCTCGCTTGCGGGCCGAACCGGGATCGATGCCATTCATATTATTAGCCACGGGGCCGAAGGCCAGCTTTCCCTGGGAACAGGCACACTGACGCAAGCATCCATGACAGGCCAGTATGCCGACGAACTCACGATCATCCAACAGGCACTCTCGGAACAGGCCGACATCCTCGTCTATGGGTGCGACTTTGCCGAAGGCGATGTGGGGCAAGACGCGGTGGCTCTGCTGAGCCAATTGACCGGCGCCGATGTCGCGGCCAGTACCGACGCGACCGGCGCGGCGAGCCTCGGCGGTGACTGGATCTTAGAGACCCAGACCGGCGCCATTGAAACGCACATTGCCGTGACCGATGCCCTGCAGATGGACTGGGTCGGGTTGCTGGACATCTCCACCGGTCTCCTCGGCAACTGGACGTTCGATACGAATGCCACTGACAGCAGTGGCAATAACTATAACGGTACGTTGACCAACGGCGCGGCGATTGACACGACCGATGCGACGGACATCGTCGGAGTAGCAAAGCTGTCTTTAGATGGCGTCAATGACTACGTCGATCTCTCCGCCCATAGCGCCAATTTGGCCGGACTCACCCAGGGCACGATTGCCGGTTGGATCAAGACCACGAGCACCTTTGAGACAATCTTCTCGATCTCCGATACAGCCGACACCGGGAGTTCTGCGGCGTTGTTCCTCGGTGCCTCGGGTTACCTCACCTACGAGGTGAGGGAGAACGGGGTCCTGCAGCTGGCAGTGTATCGGAGCAGTGCCACCATTAACGATGGCAATTGGCATCATGTCGCAGTAACGGTAGGGGCCTCCGGAAACAGTCTGTACGTGGATGGAGTTCTCGCAACAGCGGGCCAACTCACCTACGACGCCGGCAACGCAACGACACAAAGTTTCTTCAGCAGCGTCACCAGCCTCGACTCGATGGCCATCGGGCGGAACCAAGATTCTGGTGGAGGTACGTGGTATACGACTGGACTGATCGACGATGTCCGCGTCTACAACCGAGTGCTGACCGAGGGAGACGTCGCACAGCTCTATGCCACGAGCAACGATGCGCCGATCAACGCCCTGCCTGGCGCGCAGAGTATCAACGAAGACACGAATCTGGTGTTCTCAGCGGGCAACGGTAATCAGATCTCGATTACGGATCCTGATTCGAGCGGTGCGAGTTTTGAGGTGACGGTCTCCGTGACCAATGGCAGCCTCACACTCGCGGGCACCACGGGCCTCACGTTTATCAGTGGCGACGGCACGACCGATACGACGATGACCTTCCGCGGCACGGTGGCCAATATCAATACCGCGTTGAATGGACTTACCTATGCTCCAACCTCTGACTACAACGGCGGCGCGACTCTAACGGTTGCTACGCGCGATAGCACGCTCGTCTCGCTCGACATCGACGCCAACCTCCAAGCTCGCTACACCTTCGAGGGCACGGCTAACGATGTGGCTCCAGGCACGGCGCAGAACGGTACCCTGGGAGGGAATGCCACCTACGTGACGGACGCGCCACGCGGGCAAGTGCTCAGTCTCGACGGTGTCGATGACTACGTGCAGATTACCGGGAGATTCGGCGATCCGGCCAACGTGACGCTGGCGGCCTGGGTGAACCTGACGGCCGCAGATAGCCTCGGTTCCCACGTGATCTCGTTGGGCGACAGCGTGCTGCTTACGGTTGATGAGCCGAGCTTAGGGAATGGAGTGTCAGGTGTGTACTACAACGGCTCCACCTGGGTCAAACTCACCACTGGACAATTCATCGCCGGCACCGGATGGCACCATATCGCCTACATCTTTGACGACACGAATAACACGAACACACTCTACATTGATGGTGCGGCGGTGGCGACGGCGACGGCCAGTGCGTCCATTTCGTACACACAGGGAGCCAATAGTTTTATCGGCAAGCATGGCAACGGCCAAACGGCGTTCGACTTCAACGGTAAAATCGATGACGCGCGTGTGTACAACCGGGCACTGACGGCCAGCGAAGTGGCGGCGCTCGCTGCGGATGTATCCCTCACCGATACCGACGCAGTCGCGATCACGGTTACGGCGGTCAACGATGTGCCCACCATCTCTAATTTGAGTGGAGATAGCCTGAGCTATAGCGAAGGCGCCGGGGCGGTGGTGATCGAGCAAGGCGCCAATGCCCTCGTGGCCGATATCGACTCGACCAACTTCGATACCGGGACACTCACCATCTCCATTCCATCCGGCGGGGACAGCGCCGAAGATGTGCTCAGTATTCTCAATCAAGGGACCGGGGCGGGGCAAATCGGGGTGAGCGGCAGCACGGTCACCTACGGCGGCGTGACCATCGGCACCTTCACCGGTGGCAGCAATGGCACGAACCTCGTGATTACCCTCAATAGCAGTGCCACGCCCACGGCCGTCACGGCGCTGATCAAGAACATCACCTATGAGAATACGGATGCGGCGTCTCCCACGACCGGGGCTCGCACCGTCCGCTATGTCCTCACCGATGACGATGGAGGCACGAGTGCGAACTACGACACCACCGTGATGGTGACGGCGGTGAACGATGCGCCGGTCTTGGCGCTGGGCGCCACCAATCTGCTTACGAACGGCTCGTTTGAAAGCGGGGGGACTGGCTGGACCGGGAATTCCGGTGTGGAAGCTACTACCAGACCAGGGGATTATGGGATTCCCGCTCCCCCGGATGGAACGGGCTTCCTTGAGGTGGAAGGCGGAAATGCGCCGGCCGGCACCGAGAGCTATGTCGAACAAACCTTCACGACCGTCGTGGGGCAGACCTACGTAGTCAGCCTCTCTGCGATTACGCGGATGGATGTCAATGTGCAGGATCGGGGGGCGCTCAGTATCAATGGTGTTGAGATCGGCCGGTTCACGACCGGCACGTCTTGGCAAGACTATGCGGTCAGCTTCACAGCGACGTCCACCTCGTCCACCCTCCAGATCATCTCGAAGGGCTCGCTTTCGGGTACCGCGTCTTTAGGGGGGGATGCCGGAGGTTTGCTCATCGATCATGTGCAGGTCGTAGCCGTGCAAACAGCGGCAGCTTACACCGAGGGGGGAGCACCTGTGGTGTTGGCCGGTACTGCCCGGGTCTTCGATGCCGAACTGAGTGGCCTAAATACGTTCAACGGAGCGACCCTGACCCTCGCACGCAACGGTGGGGCGAATGCTGAGGATGTCTTCTCCGGCAGCGGCACGCTCAGCCTCAGTAGCGGCAACGTCGTGGTGGGCGGGACCACAATCGGGACCTACACCAATGGCGGCGGCACGTTCCAGATTACGTTTAATGCCAGTGCCACCAATACGCTCGTCAACTCGGCGATACAGCAGATTGCCTATAGCAACTCGAGTGATGCACCACCAAGCTCTGTGCAGGTCAACTGGACGTTTAACGATGGCAATAGCGGCAGCCAAGGTACGGGCGGAGCCCTGACGGCCACGGGGAACACGACCGTATCGATTACCGCGGTGAACGATGCGCCAATCAATTCAGTGCCGAGTGCCCAGAGCACCAATGAAGACACCAGTAAGGTGTTCTCATCAGCGAATGGGAACCAGATCTCGATTACGGATCCCGATTCGAGTGGGGCCAGTTTTGAGGTCACCGTTGCGGTAACGAACGGAACGCTCACGCTCTCAGGCACCGCAGGACTGACATTCACAGCCGGTGATGGAACCAGTGACAGCACGATGACGTTTCGCGGGACGGTGACGGCTATCAATACCGCGCTGAACGGTCTCACCTACAACCCCACCAGTGACTACAGCGGTGGGGCCACGCTGACGATTACCTCCCTCGACAACACGCTTGTCTCCCTGAATATCGACGCCAATCTTCAAGCCCGCTACACCTTTGAGGGGACGGCCAACGATGTGGCGCCAGGTACGGCACAGAACGGCACATTGACCAATGGTGCGACAATCATTACAGATGGCACTCGAGGCCAAGTTGTCCAACTCGACGGCATCGATGATTCGGTGGAAGTGAGCGGGCTGTATGGCAGCAGTCAGACCGTGACCTTAACCGGCTGGGTGAATCTCAATGCGGGCAGGACTGACAATTACATGATCTCCCTCGGTGACAGTATCGGGCTGTCTCTCGATGGTGGCTCCGGGGTCTATGGATACTTTTATGACGGCACCACATGGCAAACGACGGATTCTAGCCAGTTTGTAGCCGGGACCGGATGGCACCATGTCGCTTATACATTCAACGATGCAGCCGATACTCAACAGATCTATATCGATGGCGTGCTGACGGCAACTACCAGTTTTACCGGCTCCATTTCTTATACGTTGGGGACCAATAGCTCGATTGGGAAGCACGGAAATGCCGATACGTTCTATATGGGCGGGATGCTTGATGATGTGCGGGTCTATAACCGTGTGCTGTCTGCCGCCGAGGTCGCTGACCTCGCAAATGACCTTGCGCTGACCGACACTGATACTGTCGCGATCACGGTCACGGCGGTCAATGATGCGCCGGTGCTGACGGATACGGTATTGACGTTTGCCGTGGCGGAAGATGCAGGGGCGCCAAGTGGTGCAGTGGGCTCGCTGATGAGTGAGTTTACGAGTGGGATCACCGATGTAGATAGCGGGGCGGCGAAGGGGATTGCGATCACGGGGACGGACGAGACGAACGGGACCTGGTACTACACGATGAACGGGGGCACGACGTGGACGGCGGTGGGGAGCGTAAGCTCGGCGTCCTCCCTCCTCCTTGCGGATAATGGGAGCACGCGGCTCTATTTTGCACCAAGCGCGGATTACGCCGGCACCTCCACCGCAGCCTTGACTGTTCGGGCGTGGGACCAAACGAGCGGGACGGTTGGCTCCAAAGTCGATACAAGCACGAACGGGGGCACGACGGCATTCTCGAGTGCGACTGATACCGTTGATGTGACGGTGACGGCAGTGAACGACGCGCCGACGGATCTGTCGAGCGGTATCGAACTCAATACAGACGGTGGAAACGATGCCTATTTGATCTCGGATACCGGGTTGTCACAGTCGTTGACGGCTACAACGGTCGAGATTCGGTTTGCTGCGAACGATCTGCCCCTTGAGACCGTGTTGCTGTCCTTCAATAACCCCGCCGGCGACGAGTTCAGCATCCAGCTTGATGATCCATCAAACAATCTTGAGCTCGATTTTGGTGGGGGCACTGTTGCTCTCGCGAGTGCAATCGACTATCGGGCGGCACTGGTAGATGGTGCCGTTCATACGCTGTCAGTGGCATGGGATAGCACGGCTGGGAATTGGTCCGTCTACATCGACGGGAGCGTCATCGAATCGGGAACCGGACTCAATGTGGGGACCCCGCTGGATACGACCAATGGGCAGTTTGTCTTCGGACAAGAGCAGGATGGCCAGAATAGCGGGTATGATTCCACGCAATACTTCTCCGGCACCTTCTATGATGTCCGGATCTGGAACGATGTTCGCACCGCCGGTGAGATTGCCCAGTATGATCAGCAGCAGCTTGATGTGACACCGGCAGAAGCCGCCGCCATCGGGCTGGTCGCCAACTGGCAGATGGACGGTTTCGATGGCTCGAGTCAGGTGGTCGATATCGTCAGTGGCAACAACCTCAGCATCGCGCATGCCAGCGGTACCGGGTTCACCACAGGCGCCGTCGATTCACAACTGTCGATTGAGGAAAACAGTGCCAACGGCAGTCACGTTGGCTTTGTGACAACACAAGATCCCGATGCCGGTGAGGCGTTCAGCTACAGCCTCACCGACTCCGCCGGCGGGCGGTTTGCCGTTAATGCCACGACTGGTGAGATCACTGTAGCAAACGGTACGTTGCTCGATTACGAAGCAGCGACCAGCCACAATATCACGGTGCGGGTGACGGATAGCGGCGGCCTAACCTACGACGAGACGTTTACGATCAATCTGACAAATGTGAATGAAGCGCCCACCGGAGCCGATGCCACGATTACGATCAATGAGGATAGCTCCCATACCCTGGCGACGGGGAACTTCGGCTTTAGTGACGTCGATGCGGGGGACAGTTTGAGTGCGGTGCGGATTGATACACTGCCGAGCGTCGGTAGCCTGACTCTCTCCGGCGTGGCAGTCACTGCGGGGCAAGTGATTGCTGTGGCTGACATCACGGCGGGCAACCTTGTGTTCACCCCAGTGGCGGACGCCAGCGGCACAGGCTACGCGAGTTTTACCTTCTCTGTACGGGACAGCAATAACGCGTACGATGCTGCACCCAATACGCTCATCTTCACGGTGAGTGCGGTGGATGATGCGACGGTGGTGACGGGGGGCACGAGCGGGAGCGGCACCGAGGATACGACCGTGACCGGGACCCTGACGGCGACGGACGTCGAGGGCTTAAGCGACGGGACCGTGTTTACGGTGAGCGGCGCGGCAACGAGCGGGACGGCGAGCATCGATCCGGCGACGGGCTTGTGGAGCTATACGCCGACTGCGGATTTCAACGGCAGCGACAGCTTCACCGTGACGATCACCGACGATGCGGGAAACACGACGACGCAAGTGATCAACGTGACGGTGACGCCGGTCAACGATGCGCCGACGATCACCAGTCTCTCCGGCGACAGCCTGAGCTACAACGAAGGCGCCGGGGCGGTGGTGATCGAGCAAGGGGGCAATGCGCTGGTGGCCGATGTCGACAGCACCAACTTCGATACCGGTACCCTCACTGTCTCCATTCCATCGGGCGGCGACAGTGCGGAGGACGTGCTGAGTATCCGCAATCAAGGGACTGGGGCGGGTCAGATCGGCGTGAGCGGCTGGAACATCACTTACGGCGGCACCACCATCGGGACGTTCACCGGCGGCAGCAGCGGCAGTAACCTCGTGATCACGTTCAACAGCAATGCCACCTCCACGGCCGTGACGGCCCTGGTACAGAACATCACCTACGAGAACACGGATACGGCAGCCCCGACGACGGGGGCCAGAACGGTGCGATATGTATTGACCGACGGCGACGGCGGCACCAGCGCCAACTACGACACGACCGTGACGGTCAGCAGCGTCAACGACGCGCCGACCTTTGGCGTGGGAGATGGGCAGGCCACGACCAGCTTCGGGTCGGGCTGGGAGTTCGGCAAGGAAACCATCCTCCAACCGGACGGCAAGATCCTCGTCGCCGGGTACAGTGACAGCGGCGGCAGCGATGACTTCAGCCTGACGCGCTACAACGCCGATGGCACGCTGGATACCAGCTTCGGGGGTGGGGACGGCATTGCGCTGGCTGGCATCATCGGACGCGCCGAAACGGCGGTCCTGCAGCCGGACGGCAAGATCGTCTTGTCCGGGTACACGACCAATGGCGGCTACCAAGTCTGTTTGGTGCGCTTCAACGTCGACGGGACGCTGGATACCAGTTTCGGTGGCGGCGATGGGATTGCCTCGTCTGGAGTCTATGGCTCGGCGAAGGATGTGGCGCTTCAGACCGATGGCAAATTCTTGGTCGCGGCCGACCTGTCGAACAACAATTTCAACCTGATGCGGTTCAATAGCGACGGCTCGCTCGATACCAGCTATGGCGGTGGCTCGGGGTACGTCAGTACCGATCTCGCTGGGAGCACGGATCGTGCGGACAGCCTCACCATCCAATCCGATGGGAAGGTGGTGCTTGCAGGGTTTGGGTTCAACGGAACCAGCTTCGATTTCGCGCTGGTTCGGTACAACACGGATGGGACGCTGGATACGAGTTTCAACGGTACCGGAAAGGTGTTGACCGACTTTGGCGGGAACAGCAGTGATACGGGCAACGAAGTGCGGGTCCAGGCCGATGGAAAGATTGTGGTGGCAGGATGGAGCGACACCGGGGGTACCAACGATGTTGCGATCGCCCGCTACAACGCCAACGGGACGTTGGATACCGGGTTCGGCACCGGAGGCCAGGTGATCCTCAACCTCGGTGGGAACGATCTCGCTGAGGGGCTCACGATTCAGGCCGATGGGAAGATTCTCGTCACAGGTACGGCCGGGATCAACGGAAACGATTTTGGCCTGGTGCGACTCAACCCCGACGGCTCCTTGGATACGACCTTCAGCGGCGATGGGATTGTCACGACGGATTACACGGCATCCAGTGATGACCGGGCCTATAGCGTGGTGGTGCAGAGCGACGGGCACATTGTGGTGTCAGGCACCTCGAAGGTTGGTGCGCTCGGGGAGTACAACTATGCGTTGACCCGGTATACCAGCACCGGTGCGTTGGATACCACCCTCGATCCGGTCAACACCCTGGATGGGACGCCGACCTTCACTGAAGGCGGATCCCCGGTCGTTCTGGATGGCGATGTGCAGATCGTTGATGCGGAACTCTCGGCGCTGAACAATTTCAACGGGGCGACCCTGACCCTCACGCGCAACGGCGGGGCGAATGCCGAAGATGTCTTCTCCAGCAGCGGCACGCTGAGCTCCATTACTGCGGCCAGCGGGAATGTCGTGGTGGGGGGCACCACCATAGGAACCTATACCAACAGCGGCGGCACGCTGGTATTCACCTTCAACAGTAATGCCACGAACAGCCTCGTCAACTCGGCGATGCAGCAGATTGCCTACAGCAACTCAAGCGAGGCCCCTCCGTCCAGCGCCCAAATCAATTGGACCTTCAACGATGGGAACACAGGGGCCCAGGGAAGCGGTGGTGCGCTCACTGCGACGGGTAGCACCACCGTCACGATTACGGCCGTCAATGATGCGCCGGTGCTGGCGGATACGGCGCTGGCGCTCACCGTGGCAGAGGATGCCGGGGCGCCGAGTGGCGCGGTGGGCTCGCTCATCAGTGCGTTTACGGGTGGGATCACCGATGTGGATAGCGGGGCGGCGAAGGGGGTCGCGATCACGGGGACGAACGAGACGAACGGGACCTGGTACTACACGACGAACGGAGGCACGACGTGGACGGTTGTGGGGGCGGTGAGCTCGGCGTCCTCCCTTCTCCTCGCGGACAAT
This sequence comes from Candidatus Nitrospira nitrosa, assembly GCF_001458735.1. NCBI lineage: Bacteria > Pseudomonadati > Nitrospirota > Nitrospiria > Nitrospirales > Nitrospiraceae > Nitrospira > Candidatus Nitrospira nitrosa. Next base: position 565,694 of record NZ_CZQA01000008.1, on the reverse strand, counting down.
GCGAGCACGCGCCTCTATTTTGCGCCGAATGCGGACTACAACGGGACGAGCACCGGGGCCTTGACGCTGCGAGCCTGGGATCAAACCAGCGGGACGGCGGGGACGAAGGTGAGCACGGCGACGAACGGGGGGACCACGGCGTTCTCCAGTGCGACCGATACCGTGGATGTCACGGTGACGGCAGTAAACGATCCGACGGTGGTGACGGGGGGCACGAGCGGGAGTGGGACCGAAGACACGACGGTGACGGGGACCCTGACGGCGACGGATGTGGAGGGCTTGAGCGACGGGACGGTATTTACCGTGAGCACCAACGCGACGCAGGGGACGGCGAGCATCGATCCGGCGACCGGGCTGTGGAGCTACACGCCGACGGCGGACTGGAACGGCAGCGACAGCTTCACCGTGACGATCACCGACGATGCGGGCAATACGGCGACGCAAGTGATCAGTGTGACGGTGACGGCGGTGGGGGATATCACCAATGACAGCCTGACGACGGCGGAGGACACGGCGATCAGTGCGAACGTGCTGACGGGGACGACCGGAGCGACGGCAGATAGTTTTGAAGGGACGCCGGTACTGACGGGGGTGACGCAAGGGATGAATGGGAGCGTGACCTTCCTGGCGAACGGGACGGTGACCTATACGCCGAATGCGAACTTCACTGGGAGCGACAGCTTTACCTACACCATCACGAGCGGGGGGGTGACAGAGACCTCGACGGTGACGGTCACGGTGACGGCAGTAAACGATCCGACGGTGGTGACGGGGGGCACGAGCGGGAGTGGGACCGAAGACACGACGGTGACGGGGACCCTGACGGCGACGGATGTGGAGGGCTTGAGCGACGGGACGGTATTTACCGTGAGCACCAACGCGACGCAGGGGACGGCGAGCATCGATCCGGCGACTGGATTGTGGAGCTACACCCCGATCGCGGACTGGAACGGGACGGACAGCTTCACCGTGACGATCACCGACGATGCGGGCAATACGGCAACGCAAGTGATCAGTGTGACGGTGACGCCGGTGAACGATGCGCCGGTCTTGACGGCTAACATTGGCAGCACCGTGGCTGAAGGCGGGATCGACCTGATCGACGCCAGCGAATTAGCCGTCACCGACGTGGATAACAGCGCCGCCCAATTGACCTATACCATCGGTACTGGCCCGCTCTATGGCCGATTGGAACTGACTACAGCTCCAGGCGTCACGGCCACCACCTTTACGCAGGCTGACATCGTCGCGAATCGACTGATCTATGTGCACGACGGGTCGGAAATCACGAGCGACAATTTCACCTTCACCGTCAATGACGGAGCCGGAGGCTCGTTGGGCGTCACAACCATGAGCCTGACGATCACGCCCGTGAATGATGCGCCGACGATCACGAGCAACGGGGGTGGGACCACGGCGGCGATCAGCGTGGCGGAGAATGTGAGTGCCGTGACGATCGTGACCGGGGCCGACGTGGATCTGCCGGTCCAGGCTCTCACCTACAGTATCAGTGGGGGCGTCGATCAGGCGCGGTTCACGATCAATGCGGTGACGGGGGCTCTCAACTTCACGGCGCCACCGGATTTCGAGGCGGCGACGGACGCCAATGGCGACAACATGTATGTGGTGCAAGTCCGGGTGACCGATAGCCAAGGGGCCAGTACCACCCAAACTATTCAGGTCACGGTCACCGATGTTCTCGAAAGCGCGCCCCCCCCATCGCCACCGGCTCCGGTTGTTCCTCCGGTCCTGGTATCGCCTCTGCCGCTACCCGGGGAGGAGACTTTTGGTCCAGGGACATCTCGACCGGTTGCTCCGGTCACCTCGGTTAACAAGGAGCTGATCCCCCCGCCAGTTCTCCCCGGACCCATGAGGCCTCCGCTCGAGGGGGCACCCGTCACTGTGGGGCCAGTGCTCATCGTGCCGTCCACGAACCGTCCCGTGGAGCGGGTGCCCGAGGAGCCAAAACGGCCAACGGCCGATGAACGAGAGACCCCGCTCTTTCTTGTCAACGATGACCAGGGCCGCCCGCTCTTCAGCGTCTTACCCGTGGAGCCGGTGCCTACATTAGAGCCAGACCCTCCAGAGCGCACCCCCTCCGTGAGCGATCTGCTCATGGCCAAGCTCGATGAGATGACGGTCTCGCTCGAACAGGCCGTGGATGTAGCCCAAGAGCACCATGAGCTGATGGCACGAGTGGCGGCGGTGACCGGCACCACCTTGTCGGTGGGCTTTGTGGCCTGGGCGCTCCGGAGCGGCGCCATCTTGGCGAGTTGTTTGGCGACCATGCCGGCCTGGCGGCATTTTGATCCGCTACCGGTGGTGAAACTTACGCGCAGTGAGCGCAAACATCGGCGTGATGAAGCCACACAAGCGCAGCGGGAAGAAGCAGAGGAATTCAAAGGCCTCAAACGTGTCCTGGACGATAAGCCTCCCCTCAAACGATCGGCCTGACAGACTGACGCTTCTGTTCCAGTAACCGGAGCTCTTGGGAGTACGCGTCGGTGAATGCGCGTACTGCGTGTTGGACGTGCTACCCGTCATCTAGGATCAGGACTCATTAAGGTTTCGCCTTCCCCCGGGAACTGATTGGTGCTTCACTCTGGCTGAGAGGTGGCCATGAGTGACGAGTTTCTGTTAACCAGACAACAGTTGAACAGGATCACACCCTATTTCCCGGTGTCGCACGGTGTGCCGCGCGTGGATGATCGGCGGGTGATCAGCGGAATCATCTATGTGATCCGGTACGGCTTTCAGTGGAAGGATGCGCCGACGGCCTATGGCCCGCACAAGACCCTCTCCAACCGGGTTGTACGCTGGAGCCGAGCGGGGATCTTTCACAAGATCTTCCGCGAGTTGTCGAGACCGTCCAGAACCAAAGACTGTCTCATGATCGACGCCACCCATCTCAAGGCTCACTGAACGGCAGCCAGCCCTACTCAAAAAGGGGCAGTACCCCGTGGTATTGGCCGCACGAAAGGTGGCCTGAATTCCAAGCTCCACGCAGTCTGCGACGGCGAGGGTAAGCCGGTGCATTTGTTACTGACCGCCGGGCACACCAGCGATGACACTGGCGCGAGATGCCTGCTGCCCAACTTTTCGCCTGCCACACATCTGATTGCCGACCGCGGGTATGATGCGGATTGGTTCATCACCGCCCTCAAGAAGCAGGGTGTCACACCATGCATTCCACCACGCAAGAACCGAACGATACGGCACCGCTACAGCAAAACCCTCTACCAACAACGGCACAAAATCGAGATCATGTTCAGGCGGATCAAGGATTAGCGCCGGATTGCTATGCGGTATGATCGGTGTGCTCACACCTTCTTCTCGGCAATCTGTCTCGCAGCCACCATCATCTTCTACCTGAAAGAATGAGTCCTGAGCCTAATCGACCAAGTATGTGATACCAATCGACCTTCGTCGAAGTTGTTTCAGCGCAACAGGACGATCCATAACCCTCACATGAGCAATATGTTCAGGTTCATGTGCGATCAGCGTTTATTCACACACCGCTTCTCTCTCACGAGCAACAGGCCAACGACAGCAAGGAACAGTAATGGTCGTAAGGCATCAACTGTTCGTGATCTACTGAACGTACAACCGCTGCTTGGTCAACAGAAACTTCTCACTCATGGCTACCTCCCGCCATAGTGAAGCACAAATCACTTACGGGGGGAACCCACAAACTTAATGAGTCCTGAGCCTAGTAATTTTAATCTCAAATGAGGATGCGCAAGGAGCTTCCCCTACTTTTTCCCCCAGGTATAGATTTGAGACACCGCGTAGTTCCACACAGCGCCGACCAAGACCCCAGCAAGCGCCGCGATGATCCACTGTGTTCGGTTTTCAAATAAATAGGAGGCGATGCCGACGTTGGCAAAAGCGCCGAGACTACAGGCGAGCATGAAGCTCACGAGCCCTTTGAACCAGGCCACTCCTCGTAGCCGAGCGTCCCGGTAGGTTAAAACGTTATTGAGGGTAAAATTAAATGTCATCGCCGTGCCTGTCGCCACAGATTGAGCAGTGGTAAAGGCCCAGTCCAGTCCATGGAATACAACGCTCAGTACCGCCATGTGGACGAAGAGACCGATACCGCCGATGACTGAAAAGGCGAGAAAGCGCACGGGGACATAACGACCGATCGTCTTGTCCGCCAGCAACATGGCATATTCCCAGACGACCATCTCATCCAGCTTGCTTTCCCCGGCGAGACGATCTCGGAAGCGGTAGGGCACTTCCGTGATGCGCAGTGGCTGCTTGGCGGTGGCGAGAACATCGAGTAGGATTTTAAAGCCTAAACCCGAGAGATGGTGGACGGTTGACTCCAACACCTTCCGTTGTAGCATGAAGAATCCGCTCATTGGATCCGAGAGGGGCTGTTGAAGAATCAATCGGCTTGCAGTCGTCGCAAGTTGACTCATGACCTTGCGCGATTCGTTCCAATCACCCGTGCTACCACCAGCAGCATAACGGGTTCCGATTACCACATCCGCCCCACCCTCGATCTCGGTGAGCATTGTGGGCAGAATCGTTTCATCATGTTGCAAATCGGCATCCATCACCGCAATGGTGGGCGCCGATGCCGCCATCATCCCTTCAATACATGCCGACGATAATCCGCGCCTGCCGATCCGTTGCAGACAACGAACCCGAGGATCAGTCCGTGCAATATCGCGTACGACGGCTGCCGTCCCATCGGGCGAGTCATCATCAACGAAGATGATTTCCCAGCCTGTCAGGCTAAGTGTCACTTCGAGGCGACGCAGCAACTCTGGGATATTCTGCGACTCGTTGAATGTAGGCACGACGATTGACAGCTGAAGCCTCAACGCACGCATGCGTGTAGTACCTTTCTGAGCCCGAGCCTATTGCAGAACAGACAATCGACGCGCGTGCTGAGTGAGGGGTCTCTTCTGGCGCGAGGTCCCTTTGGGCAGTGCTTCTGTGGTTGCACCTGTGACGGGTATGTCATCGTGATCCTCACCGCCTCAGCTCCTTCATGCAGAATATCACAGTGGACTGACCAGTAGGACGAGACGTTTGTCGGTGGCAATGAAGGTAGTCATCACCGCGTGAATCGTTACGTCGACGGAGCGTCTGTAGCGGTTCTTGATTCATTGAGCATGTATGCTAGCTCGTGATTTGTGTCAATGGTTTGTAAATGTCTTGGAGATAGACGGGGTGGAGGAGCTGATCACGAGACGGTTTGAGGTGTGTGACCTGACCATTCAGACAGGTATGAGTCGGGCTGCCGACTGTGTTAACGATCGGCAACCACATCAGTTTCCTTTTCCCATCTTCTGTAGGGGCATTGATACGCCCGAGTGTCTTGAGGGCACGGCGATAGTTCGGTTAACGTACAAAACGCTCAATCGGAGATCGATCTGTAACTTATTGGAGGGGGGAGGAGATATGTATCAATCTATGTTCCAGCAGCGTTCTCGTTTACTGTCGTCAGGGCTGTCTGTGTGTCTGCTTGTGGCGGCGGGAGTTGGGTGTTCCGCTAACAATAGCACTAATAATACTAATACCTCAGGAAATCCTTGCGACCCTACTTCTTCCTCGCCTGTAGGCTTTCCTGTTCCCCAGGGACCTCCTGCCGTTACTGGAGGCTTCGCCTATGCGGTGAAGACTTCTTCGCATAAGGTCGTGTGGTATAAGGTCGAGAGCTCGGGAGTTTTGACATCGAGTGGGGAAATCTGTACGGGATTTCAACCGACGTTCATTGCAGCAAACAGCACCAGGAAGCTAGCGTATGTGACGAATTTTAGTTCGGACACAGTGTCGGCCTATGCGATTGGAACGGACGGAGCGCTGGCATCGCTGGGTTCGCCGGTTCCAGCAGGAAATAGGCCTGCTTCTATCACCGTGGATTGGGCGCACAACTTCGTGTATGTCACAAATTTTGACTCGGATACCGTCTCGGTCTATAGGATTGTCGCGAACGGGTTGCTGGAACTGGTAGAGCATAAGCTTACGGGTGGAGGTCCTGATGCCGTCGCCATCAATAGCACGGGAACACGGGCCTATGTCGCGAATTTTAGAGCAGACACTATCTCAACCTATAAGATTAATGCGACAACGGGAAAATTGGAGGATGTGACAGTGCCCAACGTGCCTTTAGCAACTGGTTTAGGCCCAAATGCGATCGCGATAGACCCAACTGGATCATTTCTCTATGTCACAAATGAGAAATCGAATACAGTCTCGACGTATAGCATTAATCCAACAGGGGAACTAGCACCGGTGCCGGGTCTGCCCGTCTCCACAGGGAGTGGCCCGGAGGGTGTGACGGTTGATCTGACCAGGAAGTTTGCCTATGTGACAGATGGCCAGGCAGATACTATCTCGACCTATACAATTGATGCGGGAGGCGTGCTGACAGTGGGACCAAAGGTTGCTGCAAGCGGCGACCCGGAGGGTATTACGGTAGATCCGACGGGAAAGTTTGTCTATGTGGTGCATCGTGATACGAAGGATATCTTTGTCTATATGATCAATCCGGCAACTGGGGAACTGACGTTTCAGTCAAGCGTTCCACTCTGAGTTCCTTCTTTGAGAGGGAGCAGATAGTGCTCTCTGAGTGGCTCCGGTAGAGCTGCACAGAAAGCAAATTTGATTAGTCGTGTAACGGCCGGCTTCGTAAGAGGCCGGTCGTTCTCGTTTCAAGCTCAATGTGATCCGAGATTTCCTGATCGATCCCTTGTATTCACTGGAACAAAACATGAGCGATGGTCTTGGGTCCGGTGTTGCACAAGCCCGGTTAGTGACCCCTCACATCGGTAGGGTTAGTAATGCGTCGACGGAGCTCAGTATAGGCGAGAAAGACGAAATCCGATCCAGTTGCTATGAATCATGCTTCTAGTATGGGACAAGTGTGCGTTGCGGATTGAGGAGATGACGCGAGAGTCTTACTTCTTGGCCGTCGGGGGCATGTATTTGATCATCTCGCTGGCAAGCTCTCGTGCAATGTCCTTGAGACTCGGCTTGATGAACATATAACTGTCTGACCGTTCGTGGCGGGCTTTCCAGACTGTCGTGCCTGTGGCAGCATCGATTAGTCGAAGACTCAGTCCCACTCGTCCAACGTTATCACCTTCCTTGCGGACGTATTCCCAAGAATTGACGCGAACCACGAGGAATGCATCGACGTTCAGTGCTTTCCCAAGCTTGACGGCCGAATCTTTGTCGGATTGTCCGGTCATCTCCAAACGAGAAAAGTAAAACACAAGTGAATCAAACGCCTCTTTCGAGGCCTGGAAGATGTCTGTGACGTTTTCAGGCGAGACGACCCGCTCAATATTGCCTTGTCGGTTCAGTGCTCCCACCAGGACATCCTGAATATCCTCGCGTGCGCTGTCATACTGGCTGGCCATCGGTGGCAGGACCGCGATGGTCTGAGGTCGAAATACCCTGGCGCCGGGGCCTTCCCACACTTCCTGCAATCCCCCGCAACCGTTGAGTAATGTGACAAACAATAGGAGAGATAGGATGTTCACAGATGATCGAGCTCGCATAGGTTTAGTATACCATTAGAACGTCAAGGAAATTGAAGCGGACACGAGCGCACCCTTTTCACGAAAGTCATACCCCCCACCGGCATCAGCCCGGAAATTAAACCACCGCATCCCCAGGCCCGCTGTCGGAATAAATGGAGTTGATGCATCCTGCATATTTTTGAATGTTCCGATCCGAAACGAAAGAAATTCCGACAAAATCGTCTGTTCAAGACCCAAACTCAACAGCTGGCTCTTCACCCCTGGGACAAAGGTCTTGTTCGATGTCGCATCCACATCGGCTGTTAAGGTCAAAGTCGAATAGGGGTTCACTGCGAGACCGACTCGGACTTGGGGTTCCAATTTCAAAGTGCCCCCACCGGCGGCATCGAACGTCGGGGTGTTGAGATCTTTCGCGACAACTCCGACTCTAATCCAGGAGGATGGCCGATAAATTGCCCCCATGTCAATTCCGTAGGTTGTAGAGATGTTCGGTTTCCCGAAGTGATCGGTTGTGCTGACCCCACTTCCCCCTTGGAGTTCAGTGGAGCCATTGTACGACGCACCTTGAATGACCTTTGCCGTTATCCCGATAGAAAACGTCTTGTCGGCGAAGGCATAGGCATAGGAAAAGGCTAGTTGCCTGGCTTCCAGGCCGCGAAGGGCCATCTGACCAGTCACGGTAACCGGTGATCCTGGCCCAGCTGGTGGGGTGACCGTAACGGGCGTTGCGAGGAATCCACCCCCCGTGGCGACATCCGATACGTTGAATCCGAATGCATGTTCACCGAGGTGCCCTTTGAAATAGAGCCCGGCTGATCCGTTGACCGAAACCATCGCACCTGGTCGATTGATACGGTCGGCAATTGACTGAGCTTTCACCTGGTTTGCCGGAGAGAGATCGTTACGATCGAAGTTCTCCAGGTCATGTAAGGCATCCCCGATGCCGAGCCGATCCGTTGCTTGCCCACCGCCTTGAAGGCGAACGTCTACGGTTTGAGTCATGGCCAGGCCGGCGGGGTTCCAATAGGTGGCGAGCGCATTGGTTGTGACGGCAACTCCGGCTCCGCCCATGCCCATGGCGCGAGGGCCTGAGATGACAAATTCCGCCGCCGATGCGAGTGACGACCATGCTGACAGGGCCAACAATAGGCCTATCAGGCTTGTTCGGAAGGGCGATGGACAGTGCATGTCAATCTCTAGGTAAATGCGAATCTACGCGAGTCTAGAGAAGGATCAAATGTTCGTCAAGGAATCGCAGGTTGCTCACCGGCCAGTGTGAGGGGCATGAGGCGGTCGTCCAACAGGTGGCTCCCGAGATACACAAGGAATGCGAACGAGAGAGGACTCTCGTCGGATGGTGAGACGTCTTCAGACGATTTGTCCGTCTTGCATGTGAATAATGCGGTCGGACTGGGCAGAGAGCTTGTCGTTATGCGTGACGATCACGAAGGTCGTGCCGCGCGTCTTGCTCAACGTGCGCATCAATCCAAACAACCCATCCCCGCTGTGGGTATCGAGGTTGCCGGTCGGTTCATCAGCCAAGACGACATTTGGCTTTTGCATGAGGGCACGAGCCATGGCGACTCGTTGTTGTTCTCCTCCTGATAGTTCACCGGGCTTGTGATGCAATCGATGTCCCAATCCAACCTCCGTGAGGATGGTGGTGGCCTCTGTTTTAACAGTAGTGGGGTCGCGACGTTGCACGAGCGCCGGCATGCAGGCGTTTTCCAACGCCGTGAATTCGGCGAGTAAGTGATGGAATTGGAAGACGAACCCGATCCGTTTATTGCGGAACTCCGCTTGCTGCGCCTCGGTCATGCGAAAGAGGTCTTGCCCGTCGAACGTGACGGTTCCACTGCTCGGTTTATCGAGGGTGCCGATAATGTGGAGCAAGGTGCTCTTACCGGCCCCGGAGGCGCCTACAATGGCCACCAGCTCGCCGCGCTGTATCTCAAGATTGATTCCCTTGAGTACGGGTACTTCATAGGATCCCATTGAGAAGGATTTATATAGATTGGTGACGTTTATCATGTTCCGTGATGAGTGATGAGGACTGAAGCCTGAGGCTTGAAGGATTGAGATAGGAATGACGACTCAGTTCTCTGCCCTCAATTCTCACTCCCGTGAGTCTATTCATAACGCAGCGCTGCCACCGGTTCCAGCTTTGCGGCCTGATTGGCCGGGTGGACCGTTGCGACAAAACTGATCAAAATAGCCGACCCCGCCACGAGCAACACGTCCTCTGCCAACACGTGCACGGGAATGGTCGAGATGTAATACACGCTCGGGTCGAAGGTCCAAAACGTTTGAATCAGCCAGAGAAACGCATAACCTAACGGGATTCCGATGCCGGTACCGGTGAATCCGATGATCAACCCGTTGAGCATGAAAATACGGCGAATGCTCTGCTTGGTCGCGCCCATGGCTTTGAGGATCGCAATTTCCTTCTGCTTCTCCGTGACGATCATGGTCAATGTACTGACGATGTTGAATGAGGCCACAATCGTGATCAGGACGAGGAGGAGAAACATCATCGTCTTCTCCAGCTTGAGCGCCGAAAAAAGGTTGCGATTCATCTGCATCCAATCTCTGGCTCCATGACTGAATCCTAACTCCTGTTCAATGGTGCGAGCGATATCTGCGGCACGAAACACGTCGGTGACTTTGACTTCCACGCCGCTCACGCTGGTAGCCATATTGAAAAATTTTTGGGCTTCGCCGAGCTCGATGTAGGCCAGAGACGAATCGTATTCATACATGCCGGAATGGAAGAGGGCGACGACGGCAAAGGTTCGGATCTTGGGAACCATGCCCATCGCACTGATTGGTCCAACGGGAGAGACCACATTCACGGTATCGCCGATAAACACCCCCAACCTGAGAGCCAGCTCTTTGCCCAGGATGATGCCTGGTTTTTCAACGGGACGCGGCTCCCCTTTGGGGTCGTCGGCAGGAACCTGCATCACCTTGATCGGTGTGAGGAGATCAACTAACTGTCCTGCCGTAATATTTTTGGCGAGCTCCGTCACATTCGCTTCTCGTTTTGGGTCGATCCCGCGAAGGACGATCCCCTGCACGCCTGATGGTGTCGTGAGGAGCACCTGCCTGAGGACAAACGGAGTTGCGGCCACCACGTCGGGTACCGTCTGAACTTTATCGGCCAAGCGATCATAGTCGGTCATATTCTCTTTGATGCGTTCTTGAACGATGATATGAGCGGTGGTGCCGAGAATCTTGCTTTGAATGTCCTCCCGGAATCCCGTCATGATGCCGACCGTTCCGATAAGTGCTGCGACGCCCAATGTAATACCGGCGATCGATACGAAGGTATTCAGCGAAATGGTCCGGTTCCGGCGCTTGGCGCGTAGGTAGCGGAGCCCGACGAAGATTTCAAAGGGAAGAGTCACGCTTAAGATTTCTCCGGTCGGAGCTGAGGAAAGAGGACGACATCTCGAATGGATGCCTGGTCGGTCAACAGCATGATCAGACGGTCGATCCCGATCCCTTCTCCGGCGGTTGGGGGCATGCCAAATTCGAGGGCCCGCAAGAAATCTTCATCGACGAGATGGGCTTCTTCATCGCCCGCTTCACGCTGAGCCGCTTGGCCTTCAAACCGCTCACGTTGGTCCAACGGATCGTTCAACTCGGAGAAGGCGTTCGCGATCTCTCTGCCGGCGATGAATAGCTCGAATCGATCGGTCAAGGCCGGATCTGCATCCTTGCGCCTCGCGAGCGGGGAAATTTCAATTGGGTAGTCGGTGATAAAGGTTGGCTGTTGAAGATTCGGCTCAACGGTTTCCTCGAAGATCTCGTTGAGAATCGCGAACAAGGTGGATTTGGGGTCCACGTGAACATTCAGCTGTTTGGCCGCCGTCAGGGCCTTGTCACGATCATGGAGTACTGACGAGTCGAGGCGATTCACCTCCAGAATGGCCTGATGGTAGGACCAGCGCCGCCAGGGTGGTGTGAGAACGATCTCTTTACCCTGGTATTGAATCACTGTTTTCCCCAAGACCTGTTGAGCCAAACCGGAGATCAATTCCTCGGTGAGGGCGATCAGATCCTGATAGTCCGCATAGGACATGTAGAATTCCAGCATCGTAAATTCAGGATTGTGAATCGTCGAGATACCTTCATTCCTAAAGTTGCGGTTGATCTCGAAGACTCGTGGGAATCCTCCGACGATCAGACGTTTCAGATAGAGCTCCGGTGCGATACGCAGATAGAGATCCACGCCGAGCGCGTTATGATGCGTGACAAAAGGTTTTGCGGCTGCGCCCCCGGGAATGGGGTGCATCATCGGGGTCTCCACCTCCAGAAACCCTCGCTCGATGAGAAATGATCTGATTCCGGCGATGATACGGCTCCGAGTAGCGAAGATCTGGTGGACTTGGGGATTGGCGATCAGATCCACGTAGCGCTGTCGATACCTGGTCTCAACGTCGGTCAGCCCATGCCATTTTTCGGGCAGCGGACGAAGGGCCTTACTGAGAAACGTCAGGTGATGAACCTCGACCGTGAATTCGTCCGTCTTGGTGCGAAACAACGTTCCGGTGACGCCGATCCAGTCACCGAGATCGAGTTGTTCGACAACGGTATAGGCCTGTTCTGACAGGAGATCTTTCTTGAGGTAGACCTGGAGGCGGTCGGATCCGTCTTGTAAGACGGCAAATCCCGCCTTGCCGAAACGCCGCAGAGCAACCACACGTCCGGCAAGGGTACAGGAGACCTTTTCCTGTTCGAGTGTTTCTTTATTTTTCTCTCCGTGCAGCGAGAGCAGGTCCCCGGCGCGATCTTTCACATCGAAGCGGGTTCCATACGGAGCGATACCGGCCGCTCGCAAGAGGTCAAGTTTCTTCACTCGTTGCTGCCGCTGTTCGTTCAGTTCATCCATTGGGTCTCTCTAAGTCTTCAGCGTTCATCCACCAGCTTCTAGAGATCGTCATCCTGATCACTCAGTGCTGGTGCCTGACTGCTCCCTTTTGTAATCTTTTTGGTGAGATAGGCTTCAATGAAGCCATCAAGATCGCCGTCCATGACGGAGGACACCACACTGGTCTGATGGCCTGTTCGGTGATCCTTGACCATTTGGTAGGGCTGGAAGACGTACGATCGAATCTGACTGCCCCACGCGATATCTTTCTTTTCTCCGACGATGGCGTTAAATTCGGCTTCTTTTTTCTTCTGCTCCAGTTCAAAGAGACGCGCTTTCAGGATCTTCATCGCCCCGTTTCGATTCTGAAGTTGCGACCGTTCGTTCTGGCACTGCACGACGATCCCGCTTGGGAGATGGGTGATGCGGATGGCGGTTTCTACCTTGTTGACGTTCTGGCCTCCGGCACCTCCCGCGCGGAAGGTGTCGATCCGCAGGTCCTTGTCTTCGACCACGAGGTCGATATCCTCGCTCAACTCCGGATATACGAAAACGGACGCAAACGACGTGTGCCGCCGCTTGTTGGAGTCGAACGGGGAAATGCGTACCAAACGATGGACGCCGGCTTCCGCTTTCAGGTACCCGTAAGCATAGGGGCCGGTGATTGAAATGGTGACGCTTTTGATGCCCGCTTCATCGCCGGCCAGCAGGTCCAACGTGTCCACCTTGAATTTCTTCTGCTCCGCCCACCGCACATACATGCGAAGGAGCATTTGCGCCCAATCCTGCGACTCGGTACCGCCGGCACCGGGATGAATTGCCAGAATCGCGTTATTGGGATCCAGCTCACCCGACAGGAGCAGCTCGACCCGCAACGTGGCCAAGCGCGGTTCCAGCCGGCTCAATTCGGCCGTGAGCTCCATCTCCAGGCCGGCGTCCCCGCTCTCTCGTGCCAGTTCCAGCAGTGCGCCCACATCGTCCATTTTTGTTTCGAGCTCTCGCCACTGCTGCAGCTCTCGTTCGATCGTCGTCTTTTTTCGGCTCACAGCAGCCGCAGCACGGGCATCGTTCCAGAAGTGCGGCTGGCCCATTTGCGCTTCGAGTTCTTGCAGCTCGGAGGTCATGTGAGCGAAGTCAAAGATGCCCCCGTAATTCCGAGACCTGATCCGCCAGGACCCGAACACGAGCGTCTACTTCTTCTAACATGCCACGATCCTCCTTCTTCGATCATGCCGGTGTGATGGCCGTCATGACTGGTTCTTTGCTGCGGAAATATCCAAACAGGCACAAAAGCGCGCAGAGTATAACACAGGCGTAGGCAAACACATCGCCGTAATAACTGTAGAAGGTAGGAATATGCCTGGTCGGGATCACGGCGTGGGAGGCCTGTTCCGTGAACAGAGGAGTCGTGTGGATGATCTGTCCGAAGGGGTCAATGAACCCGGAGATGCCCGTGTTGGCGGCACGAGCGAAGGCGACATGATTCTCCACGGAGCGAAAGACGACCATGGCAAAGTGCTGGGCAGGAGCTGAGGATGGCCCGAACCATCCGTCATTGGTGATCGTCACCAAAAACTCCGCGCCGTTTGCGGCGAACTGACGGACCAAATCCGGGAAAATCACTTCGTAACAGATTGCCACACCGAACTTGACGGGTCGTGAACCAGGGGAACCTTCTGTTCCCCATGACTTTGGCGTGAAGGAGAGCGTGGTCGGCCCCGGGCCTGCCTCAAAATCACCGATTCCCTCTACCAGCTTATCGAGGAAGAATAACAACGAGGATTTGAGCGGAATGTATTCTCCAAAAGGGACAAGATGGTATTTATCGTACCGCCCAAGCAGTGTCCCATCTCTCCCGAGCAGGTACGCGCTATTCAAGAGATACGGGCGGCGATCAGGATAAAACCGTAAGGCCGGGCTCCCGAGGAGAAGGGGCGCCTGGGCGCGTTCCGCCCACGCGACCAGTTGCGCCTGATACTCTTTTTCACGCTCCAAGATGAACGGTGTTGCGGCTTCTGGCCACACAACCAAATCGGTGCCGGTTCCTAGTTCGGCGGTCAGCCGATCGAATCGCTGCATGGTTTCATTACGGAAGGCCTTGTCCCACTTCACGGCTTGATCGATGTTCGGCTGGACGACTCCAACAGTAATGGAAGTGTTCGGATCTCGTGTATTGCGATCGTTCAAGACCGCCGAGCTGTAGACCCACGAGAGCACCATACAGGAAGCTGCGGTTGTGAGGAGCTCCCAGGGAAGCTTGACCGGGTGAACTCCTCTGAAGAAGGGCATGAGCCACAAGACCAGTTCCGCCAGAGCCAGATTCACCAGGACGATGAGGAATGAAATGCCGTACACGCCTGTATGGTCTGCGACCTGAATCAATTCCAATTCGCGGTATTGAGAATAACCCAGAAGGCACCAGGGCATGCCTGAGAGGAGGTAGGTACGGAGCAACTCAAGGGCCACCCAGAAGCATGGTGCAAAGAAAATCCCATAGCGTGGGATGAGGTCGCGCAGCCAGACGACGGCGAGACTGTAGAGGCCGGTGTAGAGTCCCAGGTACGAGGTCAGCAATAAGAGGATGGCGTAACTCACCGGTTCTGGAACCTTGCCGTACGTGGTCATGGCGGTGACAACCCAGGCCATAATGCCGGTGAACCCGATCAATCCGCTCAGCCAGCCGATCCAAAACGCCCGTAGCTTGGAACATTGGTCGAGTGCGAGGTGAAGAGGAATGAGGACGATCCAGGCCAGTAAACCCAGGTCGAACTTGGGGAAGCAGAGGGGTAGAAACAACCCACTCGCGCAGGCAAAGATGAGTTGGCGCGAACGAGCCCCGTCCATCGTACCGTACCTTAACGAAAAGCTTAGATGACTTGCAAGGGAATGCCCGAACAATCATCGACTTGAGAGGATGTCGGGTGCTTTTCCAGGTCTGGATGGGGTATGCTCAATTCTATGGAGCGTCGTCAGCATCGTCGGGTTCCCGCTCACGTGAAAAGCCTGGTCCGGGTGAACTCGCACGAGGTGGAAGGCGAGACCCGGGATGTGTCACTGAGCGGCGCCCAGATCGAAAGTTCCCTCGTGGTTCAACCAGGGAGGCACATCGCCGTCAAATTGGTTGTTCCAGGAGACGACACCCCGATCCTGATTGAACAAGCCCGGGTGCAATGGAATGTCGATCGAACCTTTGGGGTACGATTTGTCGATCTCCAACCCCGGGAGTTGGATGAATTGGAACAGCTCATCGACGACTATATCGCGTTGGATGAAGAAAGGCAGTCATGAAGCCCCTGAACCATCTGAACGAAACACAGTATGACGATCCTCGCAGCTGGATCGGTGGGGAAGCCACCGTTGGTTCCCAGGCGGGCCGCTATATCCGTCGCCAAGCGGGCCCACCCACCTCACTGCTCGGCGTGATCCTCGGTCTGACCTTCTTCAGTGGCCTGGCCCTGGGGAGCTCGCTGGGTTTGCTCTGTCGAAACAAGAAGTAAAAAGACCTCCAGACTACACTCCTTCCGTTGACGTTCTCCGCCTCCATTGCTAGGATCCTGGTCCTTCCATGAAGTGTTTACCTAAGGGGGATCAGATGCGCGGCACCACGTATTCTTCAATCCGACCGTTTCTACTTTCGATTGTGGTGATGATCGTCAGTATTGGGATTGCCCAAGCTACTGCTCCTGATGATGGGCATCTTAAGCGTCATGGAGGTCCAACCGAATCTCAGCCGCAAGGCCATCCAGATCTAGATCTCCTTCCGCTTTGGGCTGCTTTGGCGGGCAAGGCGTCTGGTCCCGTATCAGTTAGCTGGAGTCATCTCTGGGGTACTCCAAAAGCTGTGTACGGGATCCTATCAAAGGCGACGGGAGATTCCGAAGCCGCGGCCCGCGAGTTCCTTTCGTCGCAGGCAGCTCTCTTCAAGCTCGATGCAGCGCTCACCGGTTTTTCTCTTGCCAGCAGCCGTGAGACGCCGATGGGCCGCGTATATGTGTTTAGCCAAAGACCAGATGGCGTGCCGGTGTATGGTGGAGAGTTGAAGATTCATTTTGATCGTGCTGGCCACGTTGTCGGCCTCACCAATACGACTGTGCCGACGGCGAAATTGCCCATGGTGTTTCCTTCACTGAAGCCAGAGCAAGCTATCCAGACAGCGCATGGACAAATCCCTCCTGGGCTGAGTGATAAAGAGGAGCCGGTTGAAGGACCTAGACCTTCGGCCAAGCTGGTCATCTACGGCAACACGGGAACGCCCGCGCTCGCATGGGAAGTCGTTATCCCTACCTCTGGGCCGACCTGGCAGGTGTTTGTACATGCACAGACAGGGAGAGCGCTCGCGCCTGCACAGGATTTGAATCGCTATGCTACCGGGACGGGACAGGTGTTTCTGGTGAATGCAATCGTGGCTACACGCGACAATAACTTGAGCGATCAGGCCGACGCGGCTTCGGCTGTCCCTCAGTCAGCCTACCGCTCCGTGACGCTGGCGGGATTGGATGGCAACGGCTTTCTTGACGGGACCTATGCTTCCAGCAGCGCTTCGAAGCGGCGGGTATCCTCGGCGAGCCAGACGTTTGTGTTCGATCGCAACTCCGATGGCTTCAGCGAAACCATGGGCTATTACTATTTGGACTATGCCCAGCGCTATATCCAATCCCTGGGATTTTCCAATGTGAACAATCGGCAACAGGTGTTCAGTATCGATCGCTATAAAAAAGATAACTCCTTCTATCAATCGTCCACGAAGCGCATCACTTATGGGACCGGTGGCGTCGACGACGCGGAGGATGCCGATGTCGTGTGGCATGAATATGGTCATTCAATCCTCGATAACCAGGTTCCTGGCTATGGAACGACGTTGGAAGCGGATTCGATCGGGGAGGGTTTCGGGGATTATTGGGCAGGTACGCTTGGCACTCAGCTCAGCGGTGGGTTCCAAGACGTCTGTCTTGCCGAGTGGGATGCGACCTCTTACTCATCGGCAACACCTCCCTGTCTTCGCCGGTTAGACGGGACCAAGCATTACCCAGAGTCAGTCGTCGGCGAGGTCCACGACGATGGAGAAATGTGGTCCGCCGCCCTGTGGCAGATTCGGGCCGCGCTCGGCGCAACAAACGCCGATAAGGTGATTCTCCAGCATCATTTTCTGCTAACCCCGGACACATCCTTCAATCAGGCGGCCAATGCGCTGGTCACCGCAGCGATTGGGTTGGGCTATCCCTCTTCGCAGGTGAATACCATTCGGACTATTCTTCAGAACCGAGGATTCACAGTGACGGTGTAGCCGAAGAGCACCCAGTAGTGCCCAAGGCTGCTGATACAGTCTTTGCTGCCCGCGAGCGCCAGGCTCATCAATCCGCGCCATGTTTGGCATGACCTTTATAGGTGGCTTCGCCCGAGGGAGCTCTTCGGGGCTGCTCCGTCGAAACACAGGTAAGTAGCGCGTCTTCTACATAAACTGCCCCGGGAAACCCTTCCTGATACCAATTCTTTTTTCTCTGGTGCCAATTGGTGTCCAGCCGTAGGCTTCTCGCTAGAAATTGTTATAGCAGGAGCCGATCTGAACGCAACAGCAAGTGTGATGCGACGGATGTGTTGCGCTCGATCGGAGGAACATGCATGAAGGCGGATGGTCCTACTGTACAGCCGAAGGCAGAAGCCACTCGGCAATCGCTTGAGGATGAAGCGACTATAAAAGATGGGATGAGAGTTGGCATCATCCTCAGTGTTGTAAATTTTACCGTGTTGGGTTTTCTTCTTCTGGGTATTCAATGTGGTGTGGATTTTGTAGTTCCGGACATGGTTCTCTACAACAACAGCGGTTACGAGATCGAGATTTATCTTGGAAAGGAAGTCACCACCGTTGAAAAGGATTCATCAGGAATTGTTGACCAACCTGTGGCTTGTAACGGCTGGATACGAAAGTGTCCCAGAGGATACCAGCCGTTTGGGGCTGGCACGGTGAATAAGAAGTGGTCGTATGATGTGGTGTATCCGCCATCTAACTACAAAAGGAGAGTGAACTCTTCCAGGAGCGAATATCACTATCAAATTGAGGCTGATGGCACTATTTACCTTCTTGAGCCAGATTCCAGATTCCCCGCACACAACCTGCCGTCACAACCTCCCGGATTTCCAATGGTGCCCAAATATACTTGGGGGGAACGGGCAATAATCA
Source organism: Candidatus Nitrospira nitrosa (assembly GCF_001458735.1). Classification (NCBI taxonomy): domain Bacteria; kingdom Pseudomonadati; phylum Nitrospirota; class Nitrospiria; order Nitrospirales; family Nitrospiraceae; genus Nitrospira; species Candidatus Nitrospira nitrosa. The sequence goes on along the minus strand of NZ_CZQA01000008.1, from coordinate 547,138 downwards.
TGAATTGACGAATAGGCGTAGGCTTTGAAGTCTTCTGAAAGCTCATTCAGAGATCTGAGCGAAGTGTTTCCTATGCTGCACAGAATCAATCTGCGACCCGACTGATTCTGAAATAGAGGGGTTATTCTTACTTAGGAGCTGGCCGGTCAACTTTCTGATGCACCCATCTAGCTGGAGTGTCAGCGGCGGAGATAAAGGCTTGGCCGAAGCCGAGTACGAAGTGGGCGTCGTCGAGTCTCAATTCCCAGAGAGCGAAGTCGCCAAATCCAAACATCATCTCAGCTTGAGGGAACCGTTCCAGATACCGTTCCTTCATCGCGGAATAGGACGGCGCATTGGGCGACAACACTACTGCCTCGCCTTGGAGATTTATCCGCTGCAATGCCAGCGGGTTTTTCTCGAGCCTGTCGGGCTCGGCGAGGAACAGCGACACTCGTTGATCGGCTAAGAGATGCTGTGTATGGAGTGCCAGGCGGCTGAGATGGAGATACGCTCTGGTCCAGTCGGATCCGAACACATAGGGCACATGTGATCCAAATGGTCGTCCGGCTCGCATCGTGAGCAGCACGGCAGTGCGAACTTCTTTCGCTAGTGCCGACCATGCGTCGTGAACGTTTTCACTGGTCAACGCGGTTGCCATGGGCAATGGCCCTCCCGGTTCTGAATAATTTGAGGCTTATCGTACAACGGAACATCAATTAACATACTACCTGTCAGGAGGAATCACTACCGTGGCACTTGTGTCGAAGCGAATTCCATCTGCCTCTTGACTCACTTCAGTGTGAGGCCTATGGTACCAGAGTGGGAGGAGTTAACGCCCCGAGGGAATATGGTTCAAAAGGGGGTCGAGTGAAAGAGGATGGTGTGCAAGCCCAGCGTTGACTGGGAAGCCTAAAATCCTCCCAAGATCTCCGCCGTACCTGATCGTCCTCGGTTAGGTGCGTGCTCCTCCCACCCTATGCGCTCCCCCGTGCTCTCCTTCTTCCGAGCCATTGTTCTCTTGCGTGGCCGCTATCCAATTACGCGAAGTTACGTGCACAACTGGAAGCACCTGCTATACTTTGTTCGGTTGATGCACTCTGTGGGTTATGCGGTCCTCCTCCATCATGAACGTGTTTCTCCTGAGCATAGTGGCTGGCCTGCTCTTATGCCCGATCGTGAGCTATGCCGAGCTCTATAAATGGATCGATGAACAGGGGGCTCTCCACATTACTGATGCACCGCCTGCCGGTACGCACAAGAAATCCAATCTGACGGCGGTGCCGGCTCCGCAATCTGCATTGTCGAAGAAGACCAGAGTTCGTTCAGCCGCACCCGAGCCGCCTCGTGCGGAGGCTCACCCGCTTCCGGCCCCCAGCGTGACCTCTCCAGCTACTGAAGAACTCCCTATTCAGCTGACGATCGAAGGGCTCAACCCTTTTGAGGCCATGTTGACCAGTCCTTGGCAAGTCTTCGACAGCAGTGAAAGGGACGCCAGAGCGCCAGTCCAATCGTGGAAGGATAAACAGGGTCTTGATCACGTTGTCGACGTGTTGCCGGCCGCGAAGGGCGGCGCAGAGGCGGGGAGCAAGACGAAAGACCCGTCTCTCTCACGCTCCACACGCAAGGGTAAGGAGCAAGCTGCGGGCGTCTTGCGTTCCGGTCGCCAAGCAACAGAATGAAGCCATGATGATGGATGGATGGCCAGGACAGAAGATCAGAACCGTCGCATGGGCGACTGTTTTGTTCCTTCTCGCGTTGTCCCCGCAGAATGCGACGGGGGCTGTCTCCAGAGCCTCTGCTGCGTTCTCTGATGACGGCCGGCTCCTCCTAGTCCAAATGGAGGAGTTAGCGGTGTGGAATCTGGAGACGAAGACGCTTCTGGCGAAAATCCCAGACCTTCCCTGTCTACAGATCGCCTTGATGAAGCAAGAGGGGTGGGTCCTGTGCGTGGGGCACAGCGTCACCATCTACGACTGGAAGAATCGCGTTGCCGTCGCCACGATCCCCTCAGAATCGCGCGAACCCTATCAGTTGCTTGCCTACTCGAGTGAGACCGATCAGCTGATTCTCCGTCATGGGAACGAGGCGGTCTCTGTCTGGCAGCTGGGCAAGAAGCTTATACCGCTGAAACATATCGCGCTGGATCAGAAGAAAGACCAGTCGTCGGTCGCGGCCTCTCCCGATGCCAGGCAATTGGCGATTGCGCAAGGTCATACGATCCATCTGTACGACTTGAGAGGGACGACCATTCGAGATGTGACCGTCGACGGCATTGTGCAGGAGCTTCTCTTTGCACCGAACAGCGCCACCCTTGCGGTGAACGTGAGTCGTGCCGTGCTGTTCATTGAGACAAGCGGAGCGACGGTCTCGGCTCGCACGACGTTGCCAAGTGTAGAGGGAACGGGGGCGCAGATGGCGCTTCAGCGCTTCTCGCGTGACAGCCAGCGGGTGGTTGCTGAGAATGGTGAATCGAGTTATGCCTTGATTGACGTCGGCACAGGCAAGTTAGTCGCCTTGACGGAGTTTCTCTATGAAGACCATGAGAGGGGAGTGCGCGTGCCGAGCCATCTGCATACTGTCGATATCACGGCCGATGGGGAGTATCTAGTCGGACAATCGGATCATCTCTCCACGCTCCAGATTTGGGACTTGTCGACGGGAACGATGTTGCCGGATCTGTGTGGACATGATTGCCGTCAAATGGGCACCCGTGTGGGACTGCTGAAATGGTCACCGGCCGGGGCCAAGGTGGTTATGGTGTTGCAGGGAGGCCTAAATCCAGAAGTGGATGGAAAGGTCTCCGTTTGGGATGTCTCGTCACATGCTCCAGAGCTGGTATTGGATCCAGGCCAGTCACAGGCCAAGGTCTTGGCAAAACGAACGGCGCCCCAAGACCCGGTGCCGGCGGCCTCGCCTGCGCCGACTGCGGCGCCGGCGTTTGTTCATACAATGGCGGTGCGTGCAGTGGCAGCTTCTCCCGGTGCAAACCAGCTTGTGACTGCCAGTGATGACGGGTTTCTGAAAATATGGGATCCAGGACAGGGCATGCTCTTGCGTCAACTGAAACTGCCTGTTCCGGCCAGTGCTCTCGCGTTCAGCTCCGATGGCGTTATCCTGGCGGTGGGAACCACTCAAGGGGAGATTCGTTTGTGGGAGACGCATAGCTGGCGAGAGTTTCCCCCTTATACAAGTGGAGAAGGACAGATCAACGCCTTGCAATTTCTTCCAGGCAACCGTGTTCTGGTCATTGCAGGAGAACAGCCACACGTGTCGATTGTGGATCTCGTCACCAGGGCAGTTGTGAAAGAGCTGGTGCATATCAGCCGGTCACCCCCTTGTGTTGGAAAGGCCTGTGCAAAGAAGGGAGCTGGGCAGGGGGAGATCGTCGAAGGGTTGAGCCTCTTGGATGGGACGGCGTGGCTCATGACAATCTCGCGAGCCGGTCGTCTCGTGTGGGACAGCGCGAGCTGGCGCGAGGTAGAGAAACCGGCAGGTATTCCGGAGGTCTGGTCCGGTCTGGGATGGAACCAGCCCCTTGTCTGGACGACCACGCGAACCCGCGATCCGAAATCCATGACGCTTGCGATTTGGGATCCCAAACACAACGCCGTGTGGGCCAGCCTGGACACCTTCACCAATCGAGATACGGAGGTTGATCATGGACCGCCCATAGGGTTGGGGACAACCATAGCCGTCGATCCACAACAGCGATGGGCCGCGACTCGTGTGGGAGAGCGTATCTCCATCTGGGATCTGTCGGCCCGAACCAAACGGAAGACCTTTCATGTCAGGACGCCGTCTCATCTGTATTGGACGAGTGATGGGAAGCACCTGATCGTGTCGACGGTCAACCGAAAAATTCTGGTCTGGTCTCTTGAGACAATGGCCCCGGTTCACTATCTGCGCGATCCCTCCGTCACTCGATAGAGGCATTCGTTTCCAGCACAGGTCTATTTCTGGTTCGGGTGTTCACCATCCGGTCCCATTGTTTCCGAATAAGTTTTGTGATACCACACAATCAACGCTAGTCTTCAAGAGAGGGTGAATGGCCACTAAGAAAGCATCCGCAGCAGAGGCTGAATCGAAATCTTCCGTTCCTCGCTCCACTCCCGAACCAGTCGCGACCAAGAAAGCCGCAGCGAAACCAGCGGAACGGGTCACTGCGGTGGAGATGGGCGCTCGTCAGCGGGAAATTTCCGTTTCGGAATTTTTCACAAAGAACCGGCACCTGCTCGGCTTCGACAACCCACGCAAGGCGCTGCTGACCTGTGTGAAAGAAGCGGTCGATAACGCGCTTGATGCCTGCGAGGAAGCTGGGATCCTTCCTGATGTGACGGTCCGACTGGAGGTCGTCTCAAACGGGCAACCGGTTGCGGCAAGCCAAGCGAACCGATTTCGTGTGACGGTGACCGACAATGGCCCCGGTATCGTTCGCCAACAGATTCCTCGGATCTTTGCGAAGCTGCTGTATGGGTCAAAGTTTCATCGCTTGCGGATGAGCCGTGGGCAACAGGGCATCGGAATTTCAGCAGCCGGCATGTATGGGCAGCTGACGACCGGCAAACCGGTCAAGATTATTTCCCGCATCGGACCGAAGGCCGCCGCGCATTTCTTCGAAGTCCAGATCGATACGAAAAAGAATGAGCCGTTGGTTCATGAAAATAAGCAGATTGATTGGGAGCAGCCACGCGGTACGCAAGTCACGCTGGAAGTGGAAGGGAAGTATCAGAAGGGGCGTGCATCGGTCGATGAATGGTTGGAGCAGACCTCGATCGCCAATCCCCACGTCAAACTGATCTATCATATGCCGGAAGGGGAAACGAAAGAATACGCGCGCACCTATCATGAGCTCCCGCCGCAGCCACGCGAGATCAAGCCGCATCCCTATGGGATCGAGTTCGGCATGTTGCTCAAGATGCTGCAGGATACGAAGAGCCACACAGTTGCCGGGTTTCTTGAGAGCGATTTTTGTCGGGTGTCCACGCAGATCGCCGAGGAGATTTGCAAGGCGGCAAAGGTATCACCTGAGGCCAAGCCACGCGAGCTCAAGGGACCTGTGGCCGAAACCCTCTACAAGACGCTGCAAGAGACCAAGCTCATGGCGCCGCCCACCAATTGCATTTCACCGATCGGTGAGAAGGCCATTCTTTCAGGACTCTATAAGCAAATTAAGGGTGAATTTTATACGGCCGTCAGTCGGCCGCCGGCCGTCTATCGTGGGAATCCCTTCATCATCGAGGCCGGACTGGCCTATGGCAACAGGCCACAAGATCAGCACAAGCCACAGCAGCCGACCATGCCGAAAGCCGAAGGTGAAGACGACGAGGAAGATTCAGAGCTTGCTCGCGTGATTCGGTACGCGAATCGCGTGCCCCTGTTGTATCAACAATCAGCCTGCTCGACCTTCAAGGCCGTACTCAGCACGACGTGGAAAAACTATGGGCTGAGCCAGTCGCGTGGAGCTTTGCCTGGTGGGCCGATGGTGATCTTCGTGCATATGGCATCGGTGTGGGTGCCGTTTACAAGCGAGTCCAAAGAAGCGATCGCTGATTACGATGAGATTCAAAAAGAAATCACGCTGGCGCTTCGTGAGTGTGGCCGGAGGCTCGGCCTCTTCGTACGTCGTCGAGAACGGGCTGCGAGCGAGTTTCGTCGCCGCAATATCTTTGAGCTGTATATCGAAGAAGTCGTTGAGGCATGTAATCGGCTCAAGGGAGGCAAGTTACCAAAAGAAAAATTGAAGGCGCAGCTTCAGAAGATCGCTTCTACCCGCACCGGCGGCCAAAAAACTGATCAGGCCTTGGGTAAGACCGGAGCCGGTCCTGAAGGGCTGCCGCATTCCATCATCGTCACAGCTGAAGGCATCGAAGGCGAGACGGCGGTGGCCAGTCAAGTTGAGGCTGATCAAGCGGGAGCGGCGCCGAAAGCCACATCGGACTTGCTGGGGGAGATACCGTCTGTTAGTGCGCCGCCTTCGAAAGAACAAGCGGTCAACATACATCGTGCTGAGAAATCACTGAAGAAGGTAGCCGTAAAATCTGAGCAGACCACGTTCCTGGCAGGCAAGTCTGGTTTAAAAAAGAAGCCTGCCAAACCGGGTAAGTCCACCGCTTCTCGGAAACATAAATAGGACATCATGACGACCAAGACAAAGCAGCCCACCGTGGTCGAGAAAAAGTTAATCAGTCTGGCGGATATCGTCATCCAAGCGGCCGAGCGGTCGAAGGATCCAACGCTTCAGATTCCGATTCGTGCCCTCTCGAATGTGTCCTTCAACGAACGGAAGGGCCTCATCGAGATGGGGAATAAGAAGCAGGAACGGTCGTTCTTCAACGTCGGTATGGCGAAGCGCTTCATGCAGACGGTCCTGGTCGCGGATGCGCTCTCCGAGTTGCAGCGCGCCGATCTCACGACGTCGCTTCGAGAAATTTACTACCGCACGAAACACACGATCAAAGATTCTCACGAGAATACCTTCGATGCCCAGGACGAATCCGATCCGGTCATTGAGGATCTCGAGGTGTCGCTCGCCGCGCTTCGCGAGGAGCTCCATGTCAGTGCCGAAAATCGAGGCAGCATCGTGGGGCCGGTGATCTTCGGTGATGACGGGGACCGTGTCGATTGTTCGAAGCTCGGCAAGGGCGGCTACTCCGTTCCCTCGATCGTCGAGCCGGAGTATCTGGAGATTCGGCGCTGCACGGCGGACTTCGTGTTGCTCGTCGAGAAGGGCACGCAGTGGAACAGGCTCTCGGAGGACAAGTTCTGGCGTCGCTATAACTGCATCCTCCTGACCGGAAACGGTCAGCCTCCTCGGGGTGTACGGCGTTTAGCCTGTCGGCTGCACGAGGAACATCGGTTACCGGTTTATGTGCTGGTCGATAACGATCCCTGGGGATACTACATCTATTCCGTGGTCAAACAGGGATCGATCAACCTGGCCTTTGAGAGCGAACGGATGGCCATTCCGAAGGCCAAGTTCGTGGGCCTGTCGAGTGCCGATCCAGAGAACTATGAGCTGCCGCGTAATGTCGGCATCAAGCTCAACGACAAGGATATCGCCCGTGCGAAGGAATTGTTGAACTATCAGTGGTTCAAGAAGCCGGCCTGGCAAGCGGAGATCAAGCGTATGCTGGCGAGTGGATTGAAATACGAGCTTGATGCGTTAGCCAACAAAGATTTCCAGTACCTGACCAAGAAATACCTACCGAAGAAGCTTCAGGAACGGGATTGGTTGGATTAGCCCGCACTATTCATGACCGCTTCTACTACAACCGCCGATACGCTGCTACGACAAGCCTGGCCATGGTTTTATCATGGCCAGGCGCGCAGGCTCGCCCCTTCGCGACCTCAACATACTGTTTCAAGTATGCTTCGGTCTCTCAGCGCTCCGCGTGCCCGTCTCGCATGGCGTCTTGGCGGTTTCATTACGAACCGTCTGAATAATGTGGGCTAGCCTCCTTCTGCGAACCGGTAACACCGTGCATCGGCCATGAAGCAACTACCTGCCTGGACCGCCTCCCTTCGTGACTGGCAACAACGAGCCTTGTCTGCGGTCTGTGCCAATCAGTCGAAAGACTTTCTGGCGATGGCTACCCCTGCCGCGGGTAAGACTCGCTTTGCCCTACGCGTCGCGCATGAGTTTATGGCCAAGCAGGCCGCAGTGCGGGTGCTGGTCGTCTGCCCGACTAATCACCTTCGAACACAATGGTCGGAAGCCGCAGGGAAGATCGGACTGCAGCTCGATCCGACTCTGACCAACGATCAGCCGGCGGAAGCTTCCGACTACCATGGTGCAGTGGTCACCTACCAGCAAGTTTGTCTGGCTCCGGAGACCTTTCAGCGGGTCTGCAAGAGCAAAAAAACCCTGCTCATCTTTGATGAGTTGCACCATGCCGGTGACGGGAAGAACTGGGGGAAGGCGCTTCGTTCGGCATTCGAGCCGGCAGTCTTTCGATTGATTTTGTCCGGTACGCCGTTCCGGTCGGACAACAATCCAATTCCATTTATTCGATATGAGCATGACGAAAGCCGAGCCGATTTTGCCTATGGGTATACCGAGGCGATCCGTGACAATGTTTGTCGGCCGATCGTCTTCCCAAGCTATGAGGGTGAGCTGAGCTGGCTGTCCGACGGCCGTGAACATCAGGCGACGTTTCAGGACGGGTTAAAATTCAATCGGCAACGTGAACGGTTGAAAACGGCGCTCCTGCAAGACACCTGGCTCGGCCCCGTCATCACCGATGCCCATGCCCAACTGACGCGCCTTCGGAAAGAAGAGCAATCGGATGCCGGTGGACTGATTGTCTGTATGGATCAGGACCATGCACGCTGGGTGGCAGAGCTGGTTGCCCGCGTGACCGGGACGAAGGCAGAGGTGGCGGTGTCGGATGATCCGGCTGCGTCACGTACCATCGAAGAGTTTGCCACGCATAAGAAGCAACAATGGTTGGTGGCGGTCAACATGGTCAGTGAGGGTGTCGACATTCCAAGACTCCGTGTTGGGGTGTATGGCACGAACGTGATCACGGAAATGTATTTCCGGCAGGTCGTAGGCCGGTTCGTTCGAATGCAGGAGGGGTTGCCGAAGCCGCAACGGGCCTGGCTCTATCTGCCGAAAGATCCTGTCTTGGTGCACTATGCCAAGCAGATCAAGGCGGAGCGCGATCATGTGTTGGAAGAGATCATGCCGGCAGGGCAGCGGGATCTCTTTGGGCGGGTGACGGTCTCGACGAATGAGTATGTGCCTTTGATGGCCGTGGCTCGGATGGATAGCCTGATTGGGGAAGAGGAGACGCGAGCGGAAGGTGATACGGCTGTCGTGACGGAACCGGCGGTCTCGCTCTATGAACAGAAACAAGACCTACGAGATCTTCATCGATTGCTTGTCAGCGCCGTGTCCAGAACCAGCGGCATTGATCATCGCCGCCTGAATGCGGAACTCATTGCCCGCACCGGGAGCCGTGTCGATCAAGCAACGGTGGAACAGCTCAAGAAGCGCATTCAATTACTCGAGAAGTGGAAGGATCGGGGGTACGACGGAAAACGGTGATTGGTGTAGGAAGACTGGACTTACCACGAGTTCTTCAAATTAAGGAGGGCAGCAGAATCGTCCAAATCAACGCCGGGGGGAACTCCGAGCCCGGAAACGGTCGTGAGCTTCACCGGTTTTCTGGTTCGTTTGGTGGTGGATCGTTGGGTCAGTGTTTGGCGGAGCGACTCTTCGATGACGGCCGTCATCGATTTGACGATGCCGTAGGCCAAGCGTTTAGCCGATTTGAGGAATTAGTCATCCAGTAGAATTGTTGTACGCATGCAGTAGAGCGTATCGATGAGACATCGATATGTCAAATGTCTTGTTGCGTGAATGTGAAATTGATCGCGCACACCGGCAGTCGTGTTGATCATGTGACAATTGAGTCTCTTCACAGACACATCGCATTGCTCGAATGTTGGCCGGAGCGGGGTTATAATGAAAGGCGGTGATGGCCTCAAATCCGTTGAGGCAAAAAGCGGAGCCATAGGAATCTGAACTGGTTTGACACGATCAGTTTGTTGCGGCTTTTTCTCGCAGTGGAAGTAGGCCATGTACTCATGCTTATGGCTTACATGCTTTGGCTTCCCAGGAATGTAACGACATGCCCTCGGAGAGCGGCAACGAATCGATGGAAGTTGAGATCTTCAGCGGGTTGCGTAATTTTTGTTTTCGGAGAATTTGTGGCCATAATGAAACAGGCTGCGCTATACAGCCGCTCCAGCACCAGACGGCGGCATAGGAGTTCGTATCGCTTGCTGTAGGAGACCCCGTGATATCGCTGAAGGGATGTCTTGTGCTTGAGGTATAGCTCCCCTCGAAATTCGGGATCGACGGGGAAGTAGGGCTCCTTGTTAGTAACGGGGGTTTTGACGTTCTCGCGATCCTCCAAAAGGAACAGATACCCCAGAAAGGGAGGAGGCGACTGACCGAATCGGCCTTCCCGGAAGGCCGTCCAGATATCTTTGGCACTGCCGACCGCCTCCTCAGACCGGTTGTTGACATTGTTGCCGATCGATTTCCCGGCTTGTGATTTGAATTCCATGGCCAAAACCAACACATCGTTGGAGACCACGATGAGATCCCATTTCTTTGTGGCTCTGAAATAGCCTGGTAGCTCAAGCGAGGTTCTTGTGCGGATATCGACTTTTTTCAGCCCGGCGTCGCACAGGATGTCAGACACCAAGACTTCCAGCGCACCCATCTGAGTTCCGCCTGTGACCTCGCCGCGAGTTCCGGCGTCAATTTTTCCTGATTGGACCTGTTTCTCTTTATTTTTCCGACGGGCATTCCAGTAATTTTGGACGGCGGCTTGCAGTCTCTTGTCAATGTTCAAGCGCAGCCTCCATTGTTCGTGCATCGATCTCATACAGATCCAACGCTGCTATGGTTGCAAGAGTCTTGTCACGAAGTCGGAAGGCCTCTCTCAATTTAAGTGAATGGATTGTGGGGAGGGCCTGAGGTGCAGGGACTCGAATTCGACGGAGGTACTGCGCTTGGAAACGCAAATAGCCGCCACGCATGCGGACTCCATAGGATTCGACAAAAAATTGTCCGACCTTCGACAGTAGGAGACCGCCGAGGACTTCCAGATCCCAAACATCCGATTGAATGAAATATAGGTTATGGTGCGGATATGTTTCACCGCGATCTAAGACTGGCTCGAGGGCATTTTTGATATCCGGGATGTACAGTTTGTGTGTATGGGTGAGTGTGTGGTTGACGCGGTCGATTGTTTTGTACCATTTGTCGGCGCTCTTTTCCGCTGTATGGCGCTTCTTCAGAGCAGCCGCGTGATGTTCGTAGTAAGCCTGTAACTTCGGATAAGCTCTCAGATCAACGAGTCCCTCGGCTTTCCATGGATTCACGAGATAGTGCCCGGACCATCGCACTGTCCCAGCTGTTAGATCTTTCGCAAGTGCGAGCTTCAGCAGGCGTGAAGACTCCACCAGCTCAGGATCTGTTGTGATATAGATGCGATCATGTCCGGTGGCCACACCTATTCCCACCCTGGCGCTCAGTTCAAGAGGGGGGAATTGGTCTTCCAAGCGCCGAAGCAGCGCCAATTGTTCCGGCGAATGACAGGGCCACGGGGCGGATCCCTTGAACCATGTTTTGACCACGGCGCGATGAATGCCTTGGGGTAGGAAAGTTCGGTTGTGTGTCTTGAGCGTTGCCGCCAATTGGCCAGGCTGAACGTGTTCGGCCTCATGATTTGCGCTGGCCACAATTGTTGATTGCTGTGTGCTACATCGAATCACCGTGATGGCCGGGTAGGCGTCCACGTCATCATCGAATGCATTGGCGTGGTGCATGCTCAGGAGTATTTCAACGCTGTATGCCGAACTTATGAGCTGCCGTAGTTCTGCCCCATATTGATTGCGCATCCACCGATCTGCGCAAATAAATGAGCACACCCCGTTGGGCTTTAGTTGCCGAAGGGCAGCCTCGAAAAATGCCACATACAGATCGGCTCGTCCTCGCATCGTCGGATAGGTGCTTCGATATACCGAGGCGGTCTCTTCCGGAATATCCTCAAGGCGCACATATGGAGGATTTCCGATAATAAAATCAGCTTGTCGGTGGTCGGCATCGAGCAGGTAGTCTCGGGTTTGAACCCAGGCGTCGGCGAGTTCTTTTGCTTGAGGGCCGGGTGTGCCATGATGAATGAGGGTGGCTTGTGCGGCTGCATGTGCGCGAGCCGCACTATTCTCATCCAGCTCGTATGCGAGTAAGGAGCGCTGGCAGTCTGACAAGGAGCGACCATGTTTTTGGCACGACATCAATAGGCGTTCGATCATCGGGCCAAGAAATGCCCCGTCACCAGCGGCTGGTTCGATGGCTAGGCGGTCAACTAGGTTCTCATCCGAACGATAGCCGCTCAGGTCAAGGAGCAGTTCAACCACCCAACGCTTTGTGTAGACGACGCCTTTGGACTCGGTGGGTGAGATAGGCAATGGATGACGGACGGGAGCAAGCAGCGGAAGCTGTATGCCTCGTGTGGAAACTGCTGGAGTAAGATAATTATTTGCCACGAGGGTCCTGATCTCTTTGAGAGATTCGATGAGAAGAAAGTGGGGAGATGTTAGCTTGTCTTCGCGCTTGGTTCAAGGTTCGTTCGTGAGGGATGGTTTGGTGATTCAACCCATGACGGTTTCTTTCTCACGAAGGTGTTTATCAAACACAAACGGCCCAAACGGGAGAAGAGACGCCAGAAAGGCCTGGAACGAAAACCTGTTGTCCCATTGGTATGTGGTTCGTAGCTTGGCCAACTGGCCGATGTTGAGTAGAAACAAGACTCCGTGAATTGCCTCGACGACGGTGACGACTCTCGGCATTCCCATCAGTTACTTCATCGGCATCGCCACACACAGCAACGCGAGAAATGAACTGCCTTCGGCCAAGGCTGTCATCCTGAATCTTTGGATCTCGCTCATGAGTGACGCTCTTTCGTTTCACCATTGCCAACGGATAGGAGATGGGCATTGTCACGGACTTCTGATAGGGCTGTCAACGAAGCGTGGTAGCCGCCTGCCGAGCGCTTGTGTCAGGGAGCCTACTGATCCGATGTCGCTCGAGAGGGAGGAACTCAATATCGGCTGTCACGCCGCGGTGAGGGGGGTGTGAAGGTAAACTATGAGACTCCCATGCCCTTTGTTACACCCTGTCCTTGTTTTACGGAGTAAGTTTGACCACTTTATGGATTGTTGGCTATAGTGGCACATAGTGGGCTGTGCTGATTCTTCGTGAAAGGAGAAGCTCGATGCGTATGATGAAGGTGGCCGCCGACCGGCATATCGTGCTTCCCAAGCGACTGTTTCAGCCTGATGATACGGTTCTTGTGATGGCCGAAGGCGATACCGTGGTCATCAAGAAAGTGCGTCCGCGACTCTCGTCACTCGCCCTGCGCGCTCGAGGCCGGGCCCTTCCGATGAAGGTTGTGGTGCGTGAAGTGCAAGCCTATCGGAAACGTCGCCGCTCGGCATGAGGGTCGTTGCCGATACGAATGTCATCGTGTCGGCCATGCTCTGGATCGGTAGTCCTCATAGAATCCTGGTCGCTGCGGAAGACGATCGCCTGACTCTGTATACCTCTCCTGCACTTCTCCGTGAACTCACAGGAGTCTTAACCCGTCCCAAGTTTGCTTCACGGCTTCGCGAGCTACAGGTCAGCGCCTCAGAACTGACAGCCGATTACGCACGATTAGCTTACCTCATGAACCCTCAGCGCATCAGGCGTGTTGTCGCTAACGACCAAGCGGATGATGAAGTGCTTGCTTGTGCGCTGGCCGCGCGAGCCCACTATATTGTGAGTGGAGATTCCGATCTCCTTCGATTGCGGTCGTTCCGAGGAATTGTAATCCTTTCACCAGGCACATTTGTTAAGCAGAAACTCTCCAGTCTAGCCTGATCTCTGCAACGTAGCGTCAGCGTCGTAGGCTGGCCAACTTTCTCAGAAGCACGCTGTCTTGTTAACGAGCGCTTGCGTCGGGGAGCCGGCTGATTCGTGGACGGTCGAGAGGGAGGAACTCAATCTCGGCTGTCACGCCGCGGTGGTCGGATGGCCAGATCGCATCACCATTCGGGAGTCGGCCTGGTTGGTCAAAGGCCAGCGTGCTTGAGTGCACAACGGGACTACTCCCCGTGCCTTCGTCTAGGACGAAAATAAAATCGACGCGACGATCAGTGGTGGGCCAATCAACGTAGATATTTTGCCAGACGGTTCCACCTGATACACCTGGATTGACGGCCCGGAAGACGTCGATGAGTCCCGGCTCTTTTTGCCATCCCATGAGGACCGGGGATTGCTCGCCCGCATTCAAGTCGCCCATGAGGATGGCGCGTCCCGTTCCTTGGTGTTCACGGAACAACTCGCCGACTCGTTGGAGCTGGCAGTCATCTCCCTTTGCGGTGTGGGCGGAAAAGATCTGGACCGGCCCATCCGGCGCGGTGATCTCAGCCCGCAAGAGAATGCGAGGGTCCAGTCGACGCTGACAGCGGGGCAGGTCGTAGACTTCTGAAGTGGCGATCGGGTATCGACTCAAGATCGCCGATCCTTCCTTGAAGCCGATGGCTGCGGTGATGAGCTTATCGACCAAACTGAGGCCGAAGATCCGTTCCGTGGCCGGTGCGAATACCATCTGATACCCCAGCGCCTCGGCGATCCGTTGCGGTACATTGCCATGCTTCCGGCTCTCTGAGGCTTCTTGAAGTGCGATGATATCGGGCTGCAACCGCCGCAATTCTTGAATAGTCATCTCCAGCCGCTCCTCGAGGTGCGTGCCGCTTTCGAAGAATCCCGACCATCCTCCATCGTGCAGCAGATTGTATGTGAGGACACGTAGGCGAGACGGGGCACCTTGGCCTGGTTCAGCCATTGACGGCAACGGGAAGAGTCCAAGTATGGCGGTAAGCCAGAGGAAGATATGAAAAGTGCGGCGAAACATCTCTCAATACCATACGCCGATTCCAGTAAGCTTTCCAGCGGCCAACGATGCTCTCTGAGTGCGGAAAAGATGATCGCAATGCCTCCGGAAGGTACTTCGACAAGCCTGTTGTGAACCACTGAGAATGGCCGACCACCAGTGCATTTCCGGAAGGCGACAGTGGACCGTCCTTGCACAGACTTTTGAGCGGGTGCTAAGATCCGACCGTCAGAATAGTTTAAAATCGGTACGGAAACATCATGCCAAACATTACGTTACTTGTGTCGCCTAGTTGTGGGGCCTGCCCATCAGCGAAGAGCTTGTGGAAGCAATTGAAGGTGAAATACAGTTTTTCTTATCGGGAAGTGGATATCACGACGAAAGACGGGCAGGAGTTGGCTGATCGGCATTCTGTGCGGGCTGTGCCCGCGACGATCATTGATGGGCGGCTGACGTTCGTTGGTGTGCCGAGCCGGGAGAGCGCGGAGAAGGCGCTCCAATTGAAAATGAAACAACGGGAAGAAGGGTAGAGGCATCATGGAAGAAGAGGATTTTGAGCTACCAGATCTTCCCCGGATTGATAAGGGCCCTCCTCCCGACTGTCCAATCTGCGGCGACCCCATGTCATTCATCGATGGAGACTGGGCCTGTGTCGATTGCAACGGAGAGCTCTTGGGCCCGGAGACTGGGTAGCGTACAATGACTCCCCATGTTGCGGGTTATCACTGGTCGCTTCCATCCATCTCTTGAGTCCTCTCTCGTTGCCCAGCTCCGGCAGGCACAGACTGGCAATCCATTCGCCCAGGTTGCGATTCTTGTCCCATCAAGCACGTTAGTCGCTCGCCTCAAACGGCTCCTTAGTGTTGAGAAGAACTGCGCGCTGCTCAATGTGCACCTTCTTACCTTTCACCAGTTCGCCCTTCGCCTCGCTGATGAGATCCATGGTCAGGATCGGGCGACGAGAATTCGTCTTGTTGACGATCTGTTTTTCGAGCAGCTCATCCGCTATCTCACAAGGAGTCGCTCCTCTGGGTTAGCACCACTTCAACGGATCGGACATGCCTCTGGGACATGGGGAGCCCTCTGGTCGAGCATTCGTGACCTAAAGGACGCCGGAGTTGATCCTGCTGCAGCCATCCAAGGTGCCACGGAAGGCTATTTCGGCCAAGATGAATCCGATCAGCTCCAAGCCCTCTTCTCCTTGTATGCGGCCGTGGAAGAGGTAGGTACGACTCTTGGGGTAGGGACGGATGATGATTTTGCTGAGTCCTTGATTCCATTCGTTCCATCGTCTCCCTTCCTGGCCTCACTGACGCATCTGTTCTATTACGGATTTTACGATCTCACGCAGGTGCAACTCTCGCTGCTTGAAGCAGTACGTGCAACCGTCCAGACCACATTATTTTTTCCCCTGGAGCAGGACAGCGCCTACATGTTCGCGCAACGCTTCTTCGATCGGCATATCAACCCGCTGGTTGCAGGTCCGCATGTTTGTGTCCTATCGCCACCGCGAGATGTGGATATTGGTGGCAGCTCTGTGACGTTGTCGATCTCCAGCGTCATCGGGGCGGAAGAGGAATTGGCGTTCACCTGTCGTCAGATCCTCGACCTCATCGAGACAAACGGGTACCGATTTGACGAGATCGGCGTCGTAGGCAGGACGTTGGATCCCTACAGCGGGTTGTTGAGAAGCGTGTTCGATCGGCATTGTATTCCCTTCGTGACGAACGGAGGCACTCCGCTGATCCATGAGCCGCTCTCCAAGCTTCTCTTGCAGCTGGCGTCCCTGCCCATCAACGATTTCTATGGCACGACGGTTCTCGACATCATTGGCTCGCCGCTCTATCGCTCGTCCGAGCCACTAGAGGGGAACCCCCACTATCGACCTGAACAATGGAAGGCCATGGTCTCTGCTCTCCGTATCACCCATGGCCGTGGTGAATGGGAGCGGGTGAAACGGGCGAGCCAGTCCATGCTGACGCTCCACGATGAAAGGGAGGAGGAGATCCAGGGAGGATCGCTGGATGTGGCACCGGAAGTGGCGGCTTTGTGCTGGCAGGTCGTTGAAGAATTGTTCCAATCCTGTGAAGCGGTGCCCGTCCAGGCAACGATCCGAGGACACGTGGACGCGCTTGAACAGCTGGTTTCCCGCCATCTGTCTCGTCAGGAGGCTGGGGGCTCAGAAACGAAAAGCCCTGGTGATACGCGATTCAACTCCATTTGGCAGGCTATCGAACAGACTTGGGAGGGGCTACGGTCGCTCGATGTGCTGGGGGAAGAACTCTCTTGGGCCGAATTTGTTTCACTGCTGCAGCATGCGGTGGAGCGTGCTTCTGTGCCGGTGAGTTCCGTCTCCAATCAAGGTGTGACCATACTCGATGCGATGGCCGCCCGCGGGACTCCTTTCAAGGCGTTGTTTGTCATCGGGCTGAATGAAAAACACTTTCCCCGTTATATTCGCGAGGATCCCTTTCTGCGCGACCGTCATCGTACGGTTCTCGATAGCACGCTCGGGTTTAAGATCGATGAAAAACTAGCCGGTTACGACGAGGAGACGTTGCTGTTCACCCTGCTCTGTCAGGCTGCAACCCAGCGGTTGTTTCTCTCCTACCAGCGGGCCGATGAAAATGGTCGTGTATCCGTGGTCTCGCCCTATGTCGAGCAGGGTTCTCTGCAGCTCGGTCACCTCGAGTGTCCGGTAGAGACGGTTCCACGCCGCCTAACAGATCGAGTGGCCCAGCGACCCGCGATACGCCAGTATCTTCCTCTCAGGGATTTAGTGAGATGGATGGTGCTGAAAGGGCAGGATCCTGCTTCATTCTTTCAGGCAATGGGAGAAGATGGTGAGTTGTGGAGTCATGCAATGGTGGCCGTGGCGGCTATCGAACAGGACGTGCCGTCGCTCACACCGTTCGATGGGCAGACCGGGCCGCTCCCATCCCATTGGTCACGGATGATGCGACGAGGGGTGGCTCCGACCCCGCTTGAACGGTATGCTCGCTGTCCTTTCCAGTATTTTGGGACGGACGTGCTACATCTCGAACCGGTTCGTTTGGCGATAGGGAAAGAACCCGATGCCCTGGTGTTGGGCATTCTGCTCCACTCGGCACTACGCTGCGCGTATGAATCGCTGGTTGAAAAGGGATGGCCTGCCACTGCCTTGCCGGGCGACAGCGTTCGTCGAGTCGCTGAGGAGGCCGTGGTACGGGCGGCTGCGGAGTGCGAGCGCGAGTATCCACCCGGGCATTTTCTCTTGTGGGAATTTTCGAAGGAACAGGCCGTTACCCTAGTACTCGCAAC
Organism: Candidatus Nitrospira nitrosa; assembly: GCF_001458735.1. Lineage (NCBI taxonomy): Bacteria > Pseudomonadati > Nitrospirota > Nitrospiria > Nitrospirales > Nitrospiraceae > Nitrospira > Candidatus Nitrospira nitrosa. Next base: position 529,400 of record NZ_CZQA01000008.1, on the reverse strand, counting down.
AATTTCTTCCGATCAAGCGGCCTACGCGGAGCTGCCTTACCAGCCGATTGCCTTTGAACAGGAGGCGTCCGGGATCTTGTCGCTTGTGGTCAAGGAGGAATCAGTCGGTCTGAAGATTCAAGGCCGTCTAGACCGTCTCGACCGACATCGAGACAGCGGAATCCTGCGAATCATCGATTACAAATACAAGACCGGCAGCGCCATGAAGACGGAGGACCGGAATCTTCGCCAGTCGGCGGTTCGAGGCTATCGATTGCAGCCGCCGTTCTATGCTCGACTGGACTTGGGTGAGCGAGGAACAACTGAAGGAGTGCAACTGCTCTTTGTGGCCCCAAACTGGTCAAAGCCAATCGATCGCTCGATGTTCGCCACACGGGATTGGTCCGGCAACACGGGCGCGTTGCTCCAGGATACAATCGAGCGTCTGGTGACCGGCCTCAAGGCCGGCCAGTTCTTTATCCTGCCGGGCACCTACTGTGAGACTTGTGAGTACCGGGTGGCCTGTCGGCGCGAGCATCAGCTGACCTGGTGGCGGTCCTATCGTGCACCGGAATCCAAAGATCTTCGATCCTTAAGAACGATGAAGGTGCAGGATGAGTAATCAGCACGAGATTTCTGATCGTGCCGCCCGTGAGGGTGCTGAGACGACGTTCGACCGGAACCTGGTTGTGATTGCTGGGGCAGGAACCGGTAAGACGACGCTCTTGGTCAATCGTCTGGTGCATCTGGTGATGAAAGAGCCACGCCCAGTGTCCATCACGCAGGTGGTCGCCCTCACGTTTACAAACAAAGCCGCGATGGAAATGAAAGTGCGCTTGCGTGAGCGACTGACCTGGCTGGCTGATCCGAGAACCGATGGGGCACGACTACAAGACGGTGGAGCCGTCTCGGCTCAGGATCTGCAAGAACGGTACGGGCTCACGAGAAGTGAGATCGCGGCGCGTGCCCGTGCTGGATTGGCCGATATCGAGAAAGCCCAAATCGGGACCTTGCATAGTTTTGCCGCGCACCTGCTGCGCTTGCATCCGTTGGAGAGCGGTGTCGATCCAGATTTTCAAGAAGATGACGGCTTGCGATTCGAAGAGCATTTCACGCAAGCGTGGGATGTGTGGATCGATCAGGAGTTGAGCCGAGAAGGCTCGAACCATGATCAGTGGCGTCGCCTGCTGGAGGTGACGACTCTCGAAGAGGTCAAAACCCTTGCCCATGCACTCTGCAGCGAACTGGTGGATCTCAACGTTGTGCAGTCACAGCTGGCCCAGGGCTCAGTCAATCCGAGTGTCATTCGGTGGGTTGGTGAACGTGCAGACAAGGCTCAGGCATTACTGAAGACCTACGATCGTCCCAAGCGACGAAAGATTGAGGAGATGCTTGGGGCCGGTCTCTCGTTGCTGACTCAGGTGGTGAACGAATGCCCCTGCGCTCTCCAACAACGGTTGGATGTCTCGACTCGCGATTGGCTCAGTAAGGACATCGGAAGTAAGGTCAAGGATTGGGATGAATCAGAATTTCAAGAAGCCAAACGACTCATCGAAACCAGTCAGTCCCTTTTGGATGTCGATCATCTGCTGTTCGGGGATTTGCTGAAGCTCCTTGGTCCCCTGATTGAGTCGATCCGCTCATCGTTCGTGGATAAAGGGTGGTTGTCATTTGACGGCCTGTTGGCGAGGGCGAGAGGTCTCCTTCACGCGCATCCCAGAGTCAGGGAAGGGATCAAGCGAGAGTATCGGGCGGTGTTGGTCGATGAGTTCCAGGATACCGATCCGATTCAGTATGAAATCATTCTTGCGGTGTCAGAGCAGCTCGGCTGTCATGAGACCGCATGGCAAGACATGAGGCTGGATCCCGGGAAGCTTTTTATTGTTGGCGATCCAAAGCAGTCGATCTATGCGTTTCGTCGAGCAGACATTGAGGCCTTCGACCGGGTGGTCGACAAGATCACCCAAGGCGGTGGTGTCATCCAAACGCTCACGACGAATTTTCGCAGCGCCGCAGCCGTGCTCAACCCGATCAACGACATCTTTGACCGACTCTTTGTCCAGCACCCACTCGTGCAACCGGCCAATGTCCGGCTTGAAGTGCGCCCACAACGTCGCCCGTCAACGATGGAGGCGGGAGTCCGGCTCTTAGTGACGACTCCGGCTGAGGGGAATGAACCGTTTGACGCGGATCTTGCCGTGCGAGCCGAAGGGGAAGTGCTGGCGAGGTGGTTGAGGGATGAGATCCTCTCACGCCCTCATACTGTGGCAGGCCACGTCGCGTTGCTCTTTCGAAAGCTCACTCAGGCCGATGCCTATCTCGACGCCCTACGCCGGCACAACATTCCCTATGTTATTGAAGGGGAAAAGCATTTTTATCGTCGCCAGGAAGTGATCGATCTGGTGAATGTGCTGCGAGTGCTTGACCATCCGCATGATCGCATTGCCCTGACGGGACTGTTGCGTTCCCCGTTGGGCGGTTTGACGGATCGCGAAGTGTTTGAATTCCATGAGGCTTCTCAATTGGAATATAAGCTCTGGACAAGTCTCGACTCGTTCGACCACCCAAGGGCTGCGGCGATTCGCCGTCTCTATGAACAATTGGATTGGCTTCATCAGGCCATTCCCTCGGTTCCACTGGCTGACGCGATCCAACTGATCTTCGATCGGCTCCCGCTCTTGGAGGCCGCGGCTGCTTCCCTGCATGGTGAACAGGCCGTCGCCAATTTGTTGAAAGTGAAACAAACTGCCGCCTCACTTGCCGAACGGGCCACGATGACCTTGAGTGCGTTCATCGAGTTGATGGTGACGCGCTTGGACGAACAACCGGAAGAGGCAGAGAGTCCTTTGGCTGAAGCATCTTCCGATGCAGTGCAAATACTGACGATCCACAAGGCCAAGGGACTCGAGTTCCCTATCGTGGTCTTGCCGGGAATGCACCAAGGAACAGGACGGGACCGCACGGTGCCACATGTGGCACATGATTGGTCGAGCGGCATCTATGGATTGTCCCTCGGGTCAAAACGGACGATCGGGGCGGTCCTGGCTCAGGCAAAATTTGCCGTACGAGAAGAGGCCGAACGACGGCGAGTATTCTACGTTGGGATGACCAGGGCCAAGGAGCTGTTGGTGTTGTCTGGTGGGAAAGTGGCCCGATCGGTCGGGGAAACGACATTCCAATGGTTGCAGAAAATTGGCGACGGGCAGGTTGGCGAGATGACCACAGAGCAACTCTCGATTGGAGCGAGTATCATTCCCCATCGCATCGTGCATGCGCCGGAGCGAACCTGGCAGCGCCAGTCATGCTCACCTGAGGATCCGGCTATCTCGATCGATGTGACGTCAATCGCCAGACTGTGGCAGCAGCGGAGAGAACGGTGGAGTGCTGTCGGGGAGACAGACTGGCATTTGACGCCCACTGCATTAACTCGGCAAGCAAAACCGCGCAAGCCTCTTCCCGCTCAAAACGGTCAGTTCCGTGACGTGGGACGACTGACAGGGATTGCCGCGCATCGGATCTTGGAACGGTGGGAGTTCTCGTCCCCACCGAGTGGATTGATTGAGCAGATCGATCCCGTCCTTCAACAGGTACTCCAATCGGAAGAACGGACTCTGTTTCCAGCCATGACGGACTCACTTCATGAACTGTTTACGACATTTGGGGCGTCACCTCTCTATGACAGGCTTCGGTCGTCCCAGATTGTGGGCCGTGAAGTTCCGTTCACCATGCCCTGGGGTGATCGGCAGGTCATGGAGGGGGTCATGGATCTTCTCTATCGATTCGACGGAGAACTCTGGATCGCGGACTATAAGACGGATGTCGTTTCATCTGATCAGGCGGTAGTTCGAGCCGAGCAGTATCGAACGCAGGGAGAAGTTTACAAAGCAGCGGTGCGACAAAGCTTGAAACTGGAGCCGCGATTTCATTGTTTGTTCTTGCGCTGTGCGATGGCTGTAGAGTTGTGAGTTGTCGATTGTGAGATGTTGAATATGGCCAGGCATGACCAGATGTCTTCCGAGGCCTTTGCCGAGCTGGTTCAACAGGCCATTGCCGACCTACCGCCTCCCTATGCCCAATTGATGGAATCGATCGCCGTGGTCGTCGAGGATGAGCCGCCGAAGGACGTTCTTGAAGATCTGGAGCTTAAGAGTGAGGATGATTTGCTCGGGCTCTACCAGGGCCAGTCGCTCGCGGCTGATTCATTTTTTAGGTCGGGAGGGGAGCCGCCACCTCGGATTTCGATCTACCGCGGTCCAATTCTCCGTCTCTGCGAGAGTCCGGAAGAAGTGGTTCAAGAAGTGTACGACACTGTCGTCCATGAACTCGGCCACCATGTGGGCCTGGACGATGACGAGATGCCATATTAAACCAGTTTCGAGTTGCGAGTTTCGAAACCCGAAACTTAAGACTTGGCTGAGGGTGCGTAGGTGGGCGCAGCTTTGTAATAGCCCAAGATCAGCATGAGGATCCCGACCAGCACCATAGGGACTGAGAGGATCTGGCCCATGGTGATCGGTCCAAAAATGAACCCCAAGTGCTGATCCGGTTCACGGAACAGCTCGACGATGAGTCGGCTGAGGCCATACCCGGTAATGAAGGTCCAGAAGAGGGTACCGGGTGGGGTCGGGCGGCGGTCGATCCACCAGAGGACCGTAAACAGCGTGAGTCCTTCCAGCGTCGCCTCATACAATTGGGACGGGTGGCGGCAGGCAGGCCCTCCCCCGGGAAAGACCATGCACCAGTCGACATCGGTTGCCCGGCCGAAGAGCTCACCATTGATGAAATTCCCGATTCGTCCACACCCCAAGCCGATCGGTGTCACGCAGGCCGCAAGGTCCGCCACGGTGTAGGCGGGAATCCCCTGCTTCCGGCTGAACCAGATCAGGGCGATGATCGTCCCCAGGAGCCCACCGTGAAAGGACATCCCTCCTTCCCAAACTGCGAGAAGTTTCAGGGGGTTTTGGCTGTAGTATGAAAAATTATAGAAGAGCGTATAGCCGATCCGTCCCCCGAGAAACACGCCGAAGGCAGCATAGACAACCATGTCATAGACCTGGTCCTTCCGGATTGGCAACTCCTTCCGGGTCACATTCCGTTGAATGAGAAAATACGCGGCGGTGAGTCCGATCAGGTACATCAGCCCGTACCAGCGAAGCTGAATGGGGCCAAGGGCGACAATAATCGGGTCAAGATTGGGATACGGGAGCGCGGCTGGAGGGGCCATCAATCGTTTTCCAAGACCGTCCGTTGCAAGAGCGTGCCGTTTTTTATAAAGGAACACGAACCAGCAGTCATGTGCCAGACTCTGAGGGAGCTAGGCAAGACTTGCCCGTGGATAATACGGAGGCTCACGTATCAATGCAAGTGCATCGGCCATGAGAAATCTTTAACGTTTCATGGTCGGCAAATCGGCTTCCATGGCGGTCAGGCAAGGATCGACAGGAGACAGCTGTTGGATTTCTGAGACGGCTGTCCCTAGATTTGTTGAGAAAAGGAGACCAAAAATTAGTCACTCCTCATTGACAAAAAACGCCCTCCGCGATTTTTCACGGAAATCTGCTTCTCAACATCGCGTCCGACCCTGGCACGGAGCATGCTGATAGTTCTTCCAAGAGAAACGGGGTGCGAAGCGATCTTCCGGCTCATTCACCATCACGAGGAGGTTCACCATGTCGGAGCAGCAGAAGCAAGTCGCCAAGGTAGCTGCATTCATCGCTGGTGGGGCGGTCATTGGGGCAGGGCTCGGGCTCCTCTTTGCTCCACAAACCGGTGCAGAGACCCGTCGAACCATCAGCCGCTATGCTCGAAAGGCACAGGCACAGACCAATCGCTGGGGACGGGCCGTCAAATCAGGAATGGAAGAAGCGCTGAACCGTAAGGCTGAACAAGAGAAAAGTTGTGAAGCAGAACGGCCACAACTCGTCGCGATGATGAACTGATTGCCCCGACGATCATCGGTAGTAGCTCGGCCTGGCACCTCCCCCTGGGCGGTGCCGGCTGCCTGCTACCGATGGTCCACGGGAATTTGAATGCTGATTGCTCCCGCCAGTTCTCCTACCTGGGCGCCTTCTCGTGGATAGCCGGAAATATCGAGAATTCCTTTGGGGCTTCCGTGACAGGTGAGACAATCTTCCGAATAGTAGATCGGCATCATGGTCCTGAGCAACTGTCCGCCATTGATCCATTCAACGGTTGGACTGGTCACGGCTGTCTGACGGGCAAGTTGCCTCAGGACTGCTTCCTCGTATGGATCAGGAGTGTTTTTTAGGTTTCTCGGAGTGAGGGTCGTTTGTTTGATCGTCACGTGTGATCGATTGGAAAACTTCCGTGCGGTCTGGCTGCCGAAAGTTGCCGGGATGAAATTCTTATATCCGATTCCGCGCTGATTGATCACGAATTGCGCGTCTCCCACAACCTCTTTACTCGCGAGAAGCAGCGCGGCCAACAGCTCCTTGGTATAAGACATCAACGACGAGGGCGGATGTTTCAGATCGATGTGGGTTTGCTGGAAAAACTCGTCACGGAGTAGACGTTCAAAGATCTCGGGCGTAAATTTCTTATCCCCTTTGCTCGGATCGTTGATCAAGGCTTGGTTTTGGTGGACGACGACACGTCCTGCATTGAGCAGGGCGGTCAGAAGGTGTGCGGTATTCTCATGTTCCTTGGGCGAATCCTCCGTCCAGCCGATTTGGGGACAGAGAAGCGGCAGGATCAAACCAAGCAATCGTAATCCGTTCGATAAGACGATCATGAACACCCCGACTTGTTCATTGCCTCTCCGCAACGCGGCACTGCCCCTGATCGTAATGCTGAGGAACTTGCGTGATCTCCAGGGGTAGCCCTTCACTGGTTGCTCGCCGAGTAGGCGCGTAGGGTTCGTCCACCCATCTCCAGCGCATATGCTTCAGTCGATTCGACTCTTCCAGGCGAAACAGAAGATTGTTCAGCAACCATTGTAACTGCCTATGGTCGTCGCTGGTCACGATGGAAAGATTCTCATGAGTCAGAATCATAGGGGTGCCGTCGAGTTGTGTCAGCAGCCGCCAATCTTGCCAGACGCGTTTTGTCACATACTCGAGAATGGAATGATTGGTCAGGATCACGTCGATATTCAGATCCTTGGCTTCGATCGAGGCGGGAAGTGAATCGCAGATCACCAGGCGGGCCTGCTTGAGATTAGCCTCGGCATACAGTTGAGAGGATCGTCCCTTTTGAACGGCGACGGTCAATCTCGCAAAACTTTTCCTGACTGCAGCCAGGGTATCCACCTGCCCGTTCTGCTGTTGAAGTTGTTGTCGTATTCGGTCCGCTACGTCTGGATTTTGGATGATAGCGGCTATGCCGTCATTATAGAAGTACGGAAGCGAAAACCATAGGCCGGTCGGCCTCGTGCCGGGTATCGTTCCGCTGACGGATGAGACAAAGAGATCAAGCTGCCCTTCGTTCATCTTAATAAAGAGATCCGGGAAGCGAGTGACATGGAGGGTGGGAACAATAGGCGTTTGTTTGCCGCAGTGAACAGTGAGAGCGTCCGCGACTTCTCGGATCAGTTCGATATCCAGTCCGGTAACTCGAATCCCCTCGTCGGTATACATGGCGGGAAAAATGAACGGACGAAATGGTTCAACGGAAATCCCCACACGCAATCGCCCGCGGGCACAGATGACCGACAGTTCGTCCTGGGTCAATGGGTGTATGAGCTCGACGGCATCATAGACAAGACCGCATCCTTGCAGAAGAGTGCAGAGGCCCGCCAGCATAAGTGACCCGATGAATTTCTTAATGGCGGAAACGCCCACGATCCATATCTCCCATGTCTCGACAGCTCGTCAGCACCATCGGCTTAAAACCGAAGGCCGATGGTGAAGAGCCATTGTTTTGCCAAGTCGGACCTACTCTGGGCATCGATCTCAAATCGCAGGTACTGAAGTCCCATATCGACGGAAAATCCCTGAGCGACAGGAAATCGTACACCGATCTGTCCTCCATATAGGTAGCCGGGGGAAAGGGGGCCGCGCCCCGGTAAGGTGCCTCCCAGCATTGCGCCGACATAGGGTACCGCCCGATGCTCCAGCGGACCGAAGAGCACATGTCGCAGGATGCGACTGATGGGTTTGCCGCTTGGAAAATCCAATACGTCAATGAAATTATTCCAACGTGGGTTCGCATAAAGAAGATGCTGGTCAGTAGTTATAATGGGATTATGGAGACTGAAATACTGGTAGATCCCTCGTACTTCAAGGGGGCCATAGCGAAGCGCGGTGAATCCGCCTTTAACGGAGATAAGTCTGCTTTTTGGTGCAAAGTTTTGTTGGTTGAAGGCTGCGTCGAAACTGAATGGGCGGAGCGGAAGGATATCGAGAACCGCCTCTTGGCTCACCGCATCACTCGGCATCGCCGTTATGATGAGGAAGGCAGCGAGGAGAAATTGTGAAACCGTGGTTCTCAGACTGCTACTCTTGAGCTTGATGAAATTGATTTTCCATTACTATACCGCAGGCCCAGATGTGATTTCATAAAAGTTTTTGGCGTCTTGCTTGCTGACGCGATCGCCGGGTATGCGATCCTGTGGCCGATTCAGTCTGTCGCACACAGTGTTTGTGTGTCATGCCATGGGTAGGGGCCGGGACCGTGAGAATAGTGGCAGAGAGCCAGGGTCGCTATGATACAATCCGCCCTTCGCCGGAGTGGCGGAATAGGCAGACGCAAGGGACTTAAAATCCCTCGGGCTCAAAAGGCCCGTACCGGTTCGATCCCGGTCTCCGGCACCATATTGATGAAGAGGGTAAGGTTTGATCCTAAAGAGATCGGCCGACTCTCCGATGTTCAACGTACTGAAAGAGGGATTCATGAGCATCAAGACAGGAATGATGGCCGTCGGTGGTGCGGTACTGCTCGTCTCGGCCTTGATTGGGGGAGCATGGGTCGTCACCGCACCGCCGGACAACGTAGAGCCCTGGAAACAGAAGACCTGCGATGAACATGTACAACAGCTGGACATGCTGAATCGGTACAAATTGTTTTGGTCATTTGTCCAACGTCGGCAGGGATTCAACGACTGCTTGAAACGGGTCGACGAGCTCGGTATGAAGCCACCATCTGAGTGACAACGAATTCCCGTGTTCTCAACACGGTATGTCCGTCAGTGAGTGTCGCTTCCGTTGGCGCCACGTTTCTTCGTGGTGCTGTTCCAACATGCGTATACTGAGGTTGTGTGTGCCGTCCACTCGTAGGTTTTTTCAGACGTCTCCTGGAATTTTTCTCGTATTGATGGCTCTTCAGGTGTGGGGTGTAGGAGCGGTGTGTGCGGAGTGGCTGTTGGTCGATCGTAACGAGAAGGATGCGATCTACGTCGATTCGGAGAGCATCAGCCGGAACGGGGAGATCGTGAGGGCCCTAGTGTTAGATGATCTCAAGGCCGCCAGCACCAGAGGGCTGAGCACGTTCTTATCCACTCGTAACCAAGAGGAACACGATTGTTCCAGGGAACGGTTTCGCCTTGTGGCGATTGAGCGATTTGCCGGAAATATGGGGACCGGTCACTCGATCTACAAAAAATCTGGTGAGTCCAGCTGGGTGCCCATCACCCGAGGGACACTCGCGCAGTCAGTGTGGAAATTTTTGTGCGGGAAAAAGTAGTGAAGCCTGAGCATGCAAGTGCGCTGCATCACGGGGATACGCTGGTTCCTCCACACCTCCAACATTCAGAAAATTGACGTTCGTGTTGTTCGCCACACCCGGTGCAGACCCAAGCCCCTGGATTTGACGGCTGAGTAATCAACTCTTCGTCGAGGACTTGTCGCGCCCGATAGGCGGCCTCGTCTTGGATGACCCACAGTTCAGGGAACACTTCAGTAAAAGGAATCTCTCCGGCCAAGCCGGATGAACGCTGGTTCTTGATCAGGCACCGGATGCCGGCCTGCTCAAGCTGCTCCTTGCGCATTTCGACTTCAAATAAATGCTGAGAGACGAAGATCTTTTTCATCCAGCTCCTGCAGCTGCGCGTGGCGGTTCTCAAGGAACAGGTGCTTACCGAAGGAAGCGTTTTTTCACAACTTTGTACGGAATAGACCTCCCTTCATCAGCAACCTGGACGTCGGCCTCGATCTTTTTGCGGACGAAGATTTCGAACATGATATCGTTCCACGTGGCTTTCGCAGATAGCTTCTTTATTATATCGAAGGCCTGTTTCTTAGGGGGTCGGCATCTGAGTTCTCATGGACGATCAGCTTAGAGCCTAGGCCTTGCCTGATCCGGAGTCAAGAATTCCATACGTGCGGCTCCAAGCGGTTGTAGAACAATGGAACTAAAGAACAAGGGAAGGTAGAGAGTTCAAAGAATATCCCCGCTGATTAAGAGTCAGCGGGGATGAATTCTCAGTCTACTTCTTAAAAATCAGTCTCGGTTCGGTCATGTTCCCCATCGGGGCTGCCACCAGCTCCCAGCCATCGGCTCCAAATTCATTCAGCTTGGTTTGCATATTCTGGGTATCAGGCAGTACCTCGACGATCATGTACTGATATCGTTTGGGCTCTTGGGCTTTTGCGGAGAAGGGTTGGCCCAGTAAGAATAAGATGCCGAGTGTTCCAAGGGTGATGGCCGCTATCGTCCACGCGACTGAAATTCGTATGGTCAGCATATGTCACCTCACATCGGTTGTGGGCTGGGAGAATTCGACGCGTCAGTTCCTTCCGACGCCGAGATAGATCTTGCTCGAAGCGGATGATCTCATCTGCCTACCGACATCCGCTATCTTCCTATGTACCCGCTGATTGACGAGGATGCAAGTGTCAACGGTGAGAATTGGATTCGAGTCCTCAGTGAGCTATTCTTGTTCTCGGAAAATCGGAAGGGATTTCAGGCTAAGCGAGATTCGTATGACTCATCGCAGCCTGGATCTTAGCCGTCAACCTCAAAAACAGTTGTTCGTGTCTCTTTGAGATATGGCGTTGGCGAGGGATGTCTGACTCGATTCTCTCCAAGAGCTCGCATGAACAGGGAAGCGCGAGCCTTTGAAAAATCTGGTGAGTGCGCGCCTATTTTTCGCATGGCCTCACGGTCATAGACGTTCTCGTCGCAGACCGGGCATTCGTGAGGCTTCAGCCTTCACGCCTTTGCTGGATGTTTGTCGTGCGGAGTACCTCTGAAGCGGATACGTCGCTCAAGATCGACTCGTCGACATCAAACTCTGTCAGGCGATCCAACTCCGTTGCAATTCGAGCGTTTTCGCTGCATGCGTAGTGAGCAGCTAACACAACGCGCTTGATCCGAATGAGGATATCGCATTACGGATGCGCCACGCGCCAGTTTTTACCGACGCCGAGATCGACTTTGAGCGGGGCTGAAAGGCCGAGCTGTTTACCTACTCCTTCCATCTCCTGCTTCACCAGCCGTTTTGTTTCCTCCAGATCGTGGCCCGGCACTTCGAAGATGAGTTCGTCGTGGACTTGAAGAATCATCTTCACGTGGGGCAGTTCCTTGTGCAGGGTCTTGTGGACGTTGATCATGGCCACTTTGATCAAGTCCGCCGCGGAACCTTGGATGGGGCTATTCACCGCCATGCGTTCGCCAAAGCCCCGTTGTGTAGGATCGCCGCTCTGGAGCTCAGGAATCGGCCGGCGGCGGCCAAGGATAGTGGTGGTATAGCCCTTCTCTCGCCCTTCGGCGATGTTTCGATCCATGAGAGCCCGCACCGCAGCGAATCGCTCAAAGAACGTCTCGATGTATTTTTTCGCCTCGGCCTGGGGTACTCCTAAATTCTGGGAGAGACCGAACGGGCTGATGCCGTAGACGATACCGAAGACGACGGTCTTGGCCGCGCGGCGCATATCTCGCGTGATCTGGCTTGAGGGGAGCCCGAAGATTTCCATGGCCGTGGCCATGTGGATGTCTTCTTCCTTGGCAAAGACCGAGAGCAGCCTGGGATCTTGTGACAGATGGGCGAGGATGCGCGGCTCGATCTGGCTGTAGTCGGCGCAGAGCAGCTCATGACCCTTCGGAACAATGAACGCTTCACGAATGCGGAGACCATAGTCCCCTTTGACGGGGATGTTTTGCAGATTCGGATCGGTCGACGACAGCCGTCCAGTTGCGGCAACGGTCTGGTTCAACGAGGTGTGGAGCCGTTTCGTCTCCGGCCTGACGAGTTCTGGTAAGGCGTCCACATAGGTGGACTTGAGTTTGCTGAGGCTACGGTAGTTCAAAATCTGCGCAGGCAAGTCATGTTGCGATGCCAGTTGGGTCAAGGTGTCTTCATCGGTGGAGTACCCGGTCTTTGTTTTCCGCAGGGGTTTTAGGCCGAGCTTCTCGAACAGGACGGTGGCCAGCTGTTTCGGGGAATTGATATTGAACTCGCCTCCGGCTACTCCAGCGATGGTGTCCATCATGCGGTCGAGTTCCCGTTCGAGTTCTTTACCCAAGGTGTGTAGCGCTTCGACATCGAGCAAGAACCCATTCCGTTCGATGTCTGCCAGGACCGGGATGAGTGGCATCTCGACATCGGTAAAGAGGGGCAGGCTTCCCTGGCCCGTCAATTGGTTTGCGAGGATGGGTTCGAGTTGTATCAAGCACGAAGCGGCTTCTGTGGCTTGCTCTCGGGAGCCGGAATCAACGTCAAAGAGCGACTGAGGTTGAGCGGTTTTTCCCTTATCCGATCCGAACCGCTCTCCAAGCCGTTCCATCGCGATCGTTTCGAGGCCATGGTCTCGGCGATTGGGATTGAGTAGATAATCGGCGACCATGGTGTCGACATAGGGTGGCGCCAGGGTCACGCCCAGGCGATGTAAGGCCAATAGGGTGGCTTTGAGGTCATGTGCCACTTTGGTTCTCTGTGGATCGTGAAGGAGAGGCATGATCGGTCGCATATAGGCGTGAATATCGATCGGGACGAAGACGGTGTGGCCTCCACTCGAGAGCGCGAGACCGTTCAGATCGGCATGCACACCTGGTTGTCCGGCGAAGAGGCAATGCACGGCGAGCGGAGTATGTTTGGGTAAACTTTCAGCGAACCGCTGTGCGGCTGACTCATCCTCGATGACGACTGGCGCAGGAGCTTTGGCCTCTGGCTGTTTGGAGGACGGCTGAAGACTCTTCAACAGCGACATGAACTCGAGCTCGCGCAGCAGTTCGGCGAGCTGCTCGTCGTGCGGTGGCTTGATCCGGTAGGATTCAGGCTGGAAGTCTACCGGGCTCTGGGTATCGATGGTCGCGAGCTTCCGGCTCAGCCGTGCATTGTCCGCCTGTTCTGTCAGGAGGGTCTTGATACGTGCGGGTGTCACCTCGTCGAGTCGGCGAAGCAGCTCATCAATGGTCCCAAACTGAGCAATGAGTTTCATAGCGGTTTTCTCGCCGATGCCTTTCACCCCAGGGATATTGTCGCTGCTGTCGCCCATCAATCCCATGATTTCGACGACACGCGCCGGTTCAACACCGAACTTGGCGATACATTCCGCATCGCTGGACCATTTGTCTTTCACCGGATCGTAGATGCGCACGTGCGGTGTGATGAGTTGGAGCATGTCCTTATCGCCGGTGACAATAATGACATCATGGCCGGCCCGTTCTGCTTGGCGAGCGAGGGTGCCGATGAGATCATCAGCTTCGTAGCCGACTTGTTTGACGGCGGGGATATTCAGTGCCTCCACGGCTCGATGAATGTACGGGATCTGAGCCTTCATGCCGTCGGGCATCGGCGGACGCTGCGCTTTATACTCTTTGAATTCCTCGTGCCGGAGGGTCGGCCCCTTCTCATCGAATGCGACGATCAGGCCATCCGGGCGATGTTCACGGATGATCTTGAGAAGCGTGGTCATGAACCCATAGACGGCGTTGGTCTGGAGGCCTTTGGAGTTATTGAGGGCCGGCAGGGCAAAAAAAGCGCGATAGATATAGGCACTGCCGTCGATCAAATACAGAGTGGGGCGCTTGTTGGATTGGAGTGATGTCTCAGGCATGGAGCTCTTTCAGTGCGGACTTCTGAGGGCTGAGTATTGAGAGGAGATCATACGCCCCATCTCAGTACTCAGCACTGTTGTCTCAGTCCTGGTCAGGGGTCTGGCGCGATCGTGAGCGGAGGCTTCCCAAACTTCTGGCGCATGTTGTTGATGGTGCCCAGAACAGCGGGCTGCCCGATCATCTTGGCTTCGAGTTTGCGCTTGCCGGGAAAGTCCAGCATCGTGATCCCGATTAACATCGTGAGAATGCCCTGACCTGGGAGGAAGAGCATCAAGAATCCGGCGAACAGAAAGATCGCGCCGACCACATTCTTCGCGAGATGGCCGAGGAGCCGAAGCACCGGGTGATGATTTTCCATCCAACGTCGTGGTACACGCGTGTCAAAAAATTCTGTCGGCAACCTGACCAGGATGAACGGGATGGCGATCAACGATCCGACAAAAAAGACGATCGAGAGGGCCGTCAGGGTGACGAGTGTTTCGGTGGAGATATACTGCTCAACCGTTGCAATGAGTCCATCCATCGGGCGGCATCCTAACACGGGCTCCGACGCCTCTCAAGGCAAACAAGGTAGATCTCCATGGTTTACGGAGTCGCCCCATGCTCGCTATAATCGCATCGTGACGGCAGTGTGGTGTCAGGTGAACCTCAAAGCTGCAACGTTCTTAGGCATCTTGACGGTCGTCATTGGGGATATGTCGTTTGCAAGCGGGGTCTGGCCCTCGACGGAAACGGATGATGGGCTTCAGATTGAGATCACTAGAAAGGGCGCCGGCAAGCAGGTGGTGCTCTCACAGGGGGTGAAGGAATGGTTTATGCTGATTGAGGTGACCCCTGAAAACGCCGTCATTTTGAAACAGGAAAAAGAGCAGGACCGGTATCTCATTGATGAAAGTGAAACACATGATCGTCCGATGACGGTTGATGAAGTGGATGCTGCAATTACAGACTATGTCAACAGTGTGAAAGCCAGGGTACGGAAGAAGTAAGCCATGTCGACCAAACCCAAGTTTGTCATTTTCGCACACAATGCGACCTACGATAAGTTGCATCAGGTCGCGACGCTCGGCATGACGGCCGCCGCGATGGGCAAAGACGTGATCGTGGTGTTGCTGTTTTGGACGATCAAAAAGCTGGCCGAGGGCAAGATCGATCAGATCGACTTTCCGCCGGAGTATGCGGGATCAGCAGAGGAGGTCGCTCGGCTGCTCAAGGAGAAGAAGGTCCCCAAGATTTCAGAAATGTTCCAAGATGCGAAGCACGTCGGGGCACTTCGGCTGATCGCCTGCAGCGCTGGCCTGGAATATATGGGCGTGGACAGTTCCGCGGTTGAAAAGAATGTCGACGAAGTGATGGGCTTGCCCGCGATCCTGTCGTTAACGGCCGAAGCGGAAACGAAACTCTTTATCTAGCAGGCTGTTGACAAAGACCGCCAGCGGCGTTCTCGCGTCGCTCAGAGGCTCACCGTACAGGGCAGAGTACGATTCACCTCTTCACTCGCTGCGGCCCATCCGGATCTGCTCAGCAACCATACGTGTACAGATTCTTTCTTCAGGCAGCCAGGGTTTGTCAACACACTGCTAGCGTGTTAGAGGCGAGGTAAAACGTAAAGAAGGAATCTGATATCCTTTTTAGGTCTCACCGTTTGCCTTTCACCTTTAACGCGATTTTGTGACTCCTACGCGATCGCATAGGTCCGTCAGCTTGCACGTGCTGCATAGGGGCGACACAGGAAGACAGAGGTTCTGTCCATAGGGGACGAGAAGGTCGTTGTAGATGATCCAGTATTGTTTCGGCAGTTTACGGCGGAGCACAGTTTCCGATTCTTCCGGCGTCTTAGTCTTGATGTAGCCCCAGCGATTGCTGATGCGGTGCACGTGAATATCGACACAGATTCCAGGTTTTCTAAATCCAATCGTGACCACGAGATTCGCAGTCTTCCGCCCGACTCCTGGTAAGCTGACCAGTTCGTCGATCGAGTCTGGAACGGCTCCACCATAGTCGTTGATCAACCGGTGGCAGATCTCGTGGATTGATTTCGCCTTGGTCCGATAGAACCCCACCGGATAGATCGCCTGTTCGATTTTCTTCAGCGGTATCTGGAGTATCGTGGCTGGCGTGCGAGCCAAAGCAAAGAGCCGATCACCGGCTTCTCTGGTTGTTTTGTCTTTGGTTCGTAAACTGAGGAGAGTGGAAAGAAGAATCAGGAAAGGATCCCGGTCTGATTCCTTGGCGACTACGCCGACGACTGGCTCTTCCCATCGGCGAATTTCCCGCTTGAGGATGCGGATGGCGGCATGGATCTGCTCCTGACGCATAAGGGCGTAGGCACGATCGAGGAGGAGGCGAATGAAGGGGGTGAAGAACCCTAACGGGAGTCTCTACTCAGGCTTCCGCTTTGACAACCACTTCTGCCGGCGTCGTTGGGCTTCGCGTTGCTTGGCCTTCTTCCTCACGCTTGGCTTCTCATAAAAACGGCGACGCTTGAGCTCACGAAACAGACCTTCGCCTGCGAGCTTCTTCTTGGCAACTTTCAGTGCTTTTTCAACGTTGTTATTGAAGACCTTGATTTCCATCCGGCTAACTACCGACTTTCTCAGGCCAATCCAGCCTGTTGGTGATGGTTCGTCACAATGCAGCCGCGGAGTCTAACACAACCTCTTCAGCTCCTCAAGACTTTCGCGTGTCTTTATGATTTTTGCTTGCACTAATTCCATAACAGAATGATTTGTTGAGCATTTTACATTTGTCCGTGCCGTGAAGAGACCTGCGTCAGCAGTCGCGATAGCCAGGATCATACCCACCGTAAGGTCTGAATAGACTGTTGGCTTGACCACCTGCCGTAAGCCATGAAGGACACGTGCGACATCGCAGGCTCTTTCTGCAATCTCCAGAGGGACTTCCGTCGCCTTGAGGAGCGCGTTCGAAACTGTACCAGGACGATCTGAGTGTTCCTTGGGAATCTTGTAGGCCTCCATCAGGACCCCATAGGCGAATGCATCTTCTTGAACAAGGTCGTATAGCCGCCGACTCAATCGCAGAAGGGTTCTTTCTCCGTCGGATTGTTTAGCCAGGCGCGCGCCCATAACTCCCAACGCGGCAGCTAAGGCGCCCACAAGAGCGGCGACGCTTCCACCTGCGGGAATGGGTTTGGTATCAGAGACGGCGCTCAGAAAGTCCGATAGAGTCTGATCGGATGTGTCCTTTATCTCCATGGCTTCGGCAATTCTTTTTTCCAGGATATGTGATGGATCGAATCGTTCCAGCTGAAGCGACGTCACTGCAGCGTGCTCTAACGCAGCCTGCGGAAGTAAACCGATCAACTCACTTCCGGCTACTGAAATCCCCTGTTTTTCTGCTTCAGTTTTGACAGCCTGAAACGCAGACTGTACTGGCGTCACCTGATAATCTGTCAGGTTCATGGAAACCTGGACCATGCCGCGGCTGGCCAGTTCGACACCGATCGCCTTCACATGGGGCAAGCCGCCATTCGATTGTCGGACAGTCTTGGCAATGGAGCGGGCGATCTCGATGTTCTGAGAGCGGAGGTTCACGTTGAAGGCGATCAGCGGAAGTCGAGCCCCGATGGCGATGGCTCCGGCACTCCGATGGAGCCGAGGCGGGCCGAAATCAGGTGCCCAATTCGGATCAGATGCCATTCGGAACGCCAATCCTTTGAGGCCCCCGCGTCTGACCGCTTCCAAGGGGGCATGATCAGCTCGCGTTGCGGCGCGTTCGTACAAGAAGACGGGAATTTCTAGTTCACGTCCAATTCGTTCTCCGAGTCGTGCGGCAAGCCGGACACAATCCTCCATCGTCGTACCCCTGATTGGAATGAATGGGACGACGTCTGTGGCCCCCACCCGAGGATGCACACCGGCATGGTTTCGCAGATCAATGAGGTTGGTTGCGGTACAGATGGCACGGAAAGCCGCATCGACGACTGCTTCTGGGGTTCCGCAGAAGGTCAGGACGGCTCGATGGTGATCTGAATCCATCGAGTGGTCCAAATGTACGACGTCGGGTGTCGAGGTTACCGCGTTGAGTAGGGCTTGAACGGTGGCTCGATTTCGGCCTTCACTGAAGTTGGGCACACATTCAATGATTTGGTCCATGCCATCTGTCTGAGCGTAAACGAAAAAGCCGGAGGACTTCGTCTGGTCCTTCCGGCTTCTGGTCTTGGTGATCTCGAAAAGGTCTAATTATTTTGTCTTTTTGACGAAGGCTTTGTAAATCCTTCCCGACTTCGCCTGCTCCTCTTCCAGTCCCACCATTTGATGGCCGGTGGTTTCGCACCAAGCCGGCATATCCTTCTTGATGCCTTCATCGTCGGAGACGACCTCCAGCACCTGGCCCAGGGCCAGCTCTTTGATCTTCTTCGACGTCAGAATGATCGGCATGGGACAAAAGTACCCTAAGGTATCGAGTTTCACATCGGCCTGCATCATGAAGATATCCCTCACGCTCAGTTGAGAGCAGTCAGATTAAATGAACAAATTTACGCTGCCCCGTTTCGCTTCCGCCAGATACGTCGTGACCCCTGCGAACTGATCGATGCCATCGATGAGGGTGTCTTTGGTAATACCCATGAGCCCCATGGTCGTCGTGCACGCGATAAAATGGACGCCCAGATCCAGGGCGGTCTGCATCAATTCAGGTACATCGGGCATGCGATTTTGCTTCATGACTTTCTGCATCATCTTCGTGCCCAACCCGCCCATGTGAAAACGGGATAGCGGAAGGCTGTCGGCGCCGCCTTTGTTGAGCAGCCCAAACATTCGGCGAAGCCAGTCTTTCGCCGAACTGGTCGCGCCTTTTCTTCGGATGGTATTCAGCCCCCAAAAGGTAAAGAACATCGTGACCTTCATCCCCATCGCGGCTGCGCCTGTCGCAATGATGAAAGCGGCCATCGCCCGATCGAGATCACCGCTCAACAAGACGATGGTGACACTTTCTGGCTTGGATTCTTGTAGCTGTGCCAACGTCGCCGCTGGCTCGATCTGTGTGGCAATCATCGTATCACCTCACATCATGCAAAAACTCAGAGTGCTCAGTAGTCAAACAGAATAGTATGTGGTTCTTAGGAGTGTCAAGGAACAGGGTTATCCTACTTGGTCCGTTCGTTGCTTGACCTGCTCTCCGCCGCCCGCTATAGTCATAAACCGATCTTAGGAAGCCTTCTTGTGCCCCTCCTGTTCAGTTATG
The DNA here is from genome assembly GCF_001458735.1 of Candidatus Nitrospira nitrosa. Classification (NCBI taxonomy): domain Bacteria; kingdom Pseudomonadati; phylum Nitrospirota; class Nitrospiria; order Nitrospirales; family Nitrospiraceae; genus Nitrospira; species Candidatus Nitrospira nitrosa. Next base: position 510,263 of record NZ_CZQA01000008.1, on the reverse strand, counting down.
ATTCAAGCCCCATCACCTGAAGTCGTATCATCTAGGAGTGCTCCGCTCTTCGGCTTCTGGTATCCGGCTGTGCCGAGCCATACCCTGAGGCCAGGGACGATGAAAGGGCTGGTGATGTTGGGTTTGCCGATCGTGCTATGCCGCGATCGAGAGGGACGTCTGGCTGCCATGCGCGATCTCTGTCCTCACCGGGGTATGCCGTTGTCATGCGGACGGTTTGACGGTGAACGAGTGGAATGTCCCTACCATGGTTGGCAGTTTGACACGCAGGGGCGATGTCGTCGAATTCCTGCGTTACCTGACGGAAGCACGTTCCAAACGGAGAAGGTCGGTGTCACTTCGTATCCCGCTGAAGAGACGGACGGGATGATTTGGTTATATCTGGCTGATGAACGAGGGAACAGGGACCCGTTGCCACCTGCTCCGCGCATGCCTCTTCCTGCGGAGCCTCGGCAGTCATTCCACATTTCCCTGACCTATACCTGCACGGCCGATGATGGTGTCATCGGGCTTATCGATCCTGTTCATGGACCGTACGTCCATTCTTGGTGGCGCAGTGATGCGCGGATGCATGAGAAGACGAAAATCTTTGAGCCGATCCCCTATGGCTTCCGGATGACTGCGCACCGGCCGGCGAAGAATAGCGGGCCGTTTCATTGGGTCGAGCGCATCTACGGCGGGCCGATGACGACCACGATCGACTTTATCCTCCCGAATCAGCGGGTCGAGCTGATGCAATGCGGTAGCGCGTGGGTTGCCAATCGATTGATGGCCACACCGGTATCCGAGATGGAATGTCGCATTGACTTTTCGGCTTACTGGTTTGGTCTGCATTGGCTGCCCTTCGGCAATCTGATTTTTCGTACGCTGACCAAGATGTTTCTGAGCCAGGATGAACGGGCCATGAAGCATTTAGCGGTGGGTCTCCGCCACAAGCCCTCATCAATGTTTCTGGGGGACGCTGATATGCCGGCTCGATGGTACTACAAGCTCAAAGCCGCCTATCTTGAATCGGTTCAGACCGGGCGTCCCTTCGATCACCCGCTCAAAGAACGAGTCACGCTCCACTGGCGAAGTTGAACTTCTCGTAGAAACGACCAGACAGCGCGGAGAGTCTGAAGTTATCGGTCAGGTTGATCCGTGAGGATGAATTCCATCGCCCGACGAATTTCATCGCGTGATCCGATTAGGACTACGATATCCCCGGCCAAGAGTTTCGTTTTGTCCGACGGGTTTGATTCCGTCACCCCACCTCTGGTCAGGGCAATGATCGACGCTCCGGTCCGCAGACGCAGTGCCAGCTGGGCGAGCGTTTTCCCAGCCGCCGGTGCGGTTTCCTCAATCCGGCAGGTCTCTACTTCAACGTCGGCGAGAGTGCCGCCGCGCAAGTGGTGGGCCAGCTCAGGCAGTTCGCTTCGCCGAAGGAGCGCGTAGCCTTCCCGACGAACCTGCTCCGCCTTGCGCATGACGAAGTCTTGCGGCATCTGATAGGTGCGGAGAACAAGCGCGAAAATCTCGATCGATGTTTCGAATTCTTCCGGCACCACATCGTCAGCGCCGAGCTGATGGAGTTCTTCCAGCTCACGTAAATAGCGAGTCCTGACGACGATATGAATCTTTGGATTCAGTCCTCGAGCAACCTGCACGGTCCGGCGCGCCATGAAGGGATCGGAGATGGCCACAACCAGGACTCGCGCCTGTTCAATTTTGACATGCCGCAACACGGTTGGATTGGTCGCATCTCCGTAGTAGAGCGGTAATCCATGCGCAGCCTCTCGGCGTACGGTTTCACCGTCCAAATCCAACGCAATATAGGGAACCTCCGTCTCGCCCAAGACGCGAGCGAGGTTGCGGCCGTTCAATCCATATCCCACGATAATGACATGGTCCTTGATGCGTAGATGCCGCCCTTCCGCTTCGAGGACATGTGTCATGGTCTGTTCGGGGAACCAGCGGTGGAGTCGCTGAATGGCCTCGACCCGTCGACCGAGATGCGGCGACAGCTGAATGAGGATCGGGGTAATGATCATTGAACAAACTGAGACGGCCAGAAATATCTGATACTGTGTCCCGGACAGGAGCTGATCCTCCTGGCCGACTTGTGCCAGGATAAAACTGAACTCTCCCACTTGTGCGAGTGCGATGCCGGTCATGACCGCGGACCGGGGTGGCATGGAGGCGGCAAGCACGGCGCCTGCGCCCGCGAAGAATTTTACCAAGAGGACGATCAGCAGAAGGCCGGTCACGACGAAGGGGTACTCCAGCAGGATATGCCAATCCATCAGAATGCCGATGGACACGAAGAAGAGGCTATTGAAGCTATCTCGAAAAGGCAGCACTTCGGCGATGGCTTGGTGGCTGTATTCTGACTCGGAGATCACGATGCCGGCGATGAAGGCGCCGAGCGCCAACGAGAGTCCACCGAGAGAGGTCAGCCAGGCGATGCCGAGGCAGAGAACGATGATAGTCAACAAGAACAGTTCTCGGCTTCGACTGCGGACAATGTGTTCAAGCAAGATCGGAACCGCATACCACGCGCCGACCAGAATGCAGGCCACCACGACTAAAGATTTGCCCAGAGAGAGCAACACCGGTACAAGCGCCCCATCGCCAGGGCTGGCAAGGATGGGTGTGAGCAAGATCATCGGTACGACGGCGATGTCTTGGAAGACCAAGATCCCGATCGTCGCCCGCCCGTGCGCTGAATCGCTTGCTTCACTGGCAGTCAAGGCTTTGAGCACAATGGCGGTGCTGCTGAGTGAGAGCAGAAACCCCCAAAAGATTGCCTGAGAGGTTGGTAATCCCGCGAGAGTGCCGCCGAGCGATGTGATGGCGATGACGCCTCCTACTTGGATCGGAGCGGCGATCAGCAGCAGGCGTTGAAGGGAGGCGAGTTGGACCAACGAGAATTCAATGCCGATGGTGAACAGGAGGAGCACGATGCCGATTTCCGCCAAGACCTGGACGGTGGCGATATCGGAAATGAGATTGAGCCCATGGGGGCCGATCAGCGCACCGGCGACTAAGAATCCGGCGATCGAGGGGAGTCGGAACTGATGAAACAGAAACACCACCGCAATCGACACGGTATAGATGAAGAGCAGATTGGTGAGGACATTGTAGTCGGTCATACTGGGCTGGTATCGATCGTACGTCGTTGCTTGATGAATGTGTCCAGAGACTACTGACGACGTGAGAGTACGAGCCTACGTTGCTTTATCCAACAGCGTATCGAGCCTATGACAGGCAGGATACCTGAGGTTTCTATCTCGGACAAGGTAATGCAGGGTGTGGGACAGGAGCGATTTGGGGTAAGGGAGCCCGGGTATGTAAAGGTAGGCTGCTGGGTGCCGGCCCCGCATGGGCTTGGGGTGAGCGACGGGTGAAACCACGGTAAATGTCAGTCGGTCGAGGGGCCATAGGTTGTGATTCCCCCTCTAAAGCTGCATAGACGGAAAACAAAGTATTGAGTAGGGTGTGCGCACCAATTATTGAGGGTGACCAGGGGTGCTCACGCACCGCCTGTCTTGATTATATGATCTGGAGGTGTCCCATGCGGCAGGTTGAAGGAATGTTCCTCTCTGCGACCATTTTGGTGGTCCTGTCCACGGGAATAGCGCGGGGGGATATGGGAGCTAGTTCAACGACCTGGAAATGTCTCGAGGCAGACGGGACCTCGCTGTACACCAACAAAGAGCGGACCGGGTGCCAAGCGATGGATCTGAAACCGCTTTCTATCGTGCCTGATTTGGTGAATATGCCGACCATTCCTCGACCGCAGGCAACGAGGGATTCACAGTTTGATTTGCCTCCCGCTCGGGACCGTGAGTCGGTCGGTGCAGGACGGCAGGTGCCGGAATGGGCACGTGACTGGTATGCGAGCAACACGGCTTCTGGCTCAGTCCAGGCGGAAGTCTGCACGCTGTATATGGAATGGATGCACCTCGTACAGAAGACCAGGGGAGGGATGTTCTTCGGGACCGATCCGTCCTATGGGGGGGACATCACGGGGAGAAATCAGCGAGGGGCCAGCCATTCGTTCTATGACAATGCGCGCTACATCGCGTTGTCGAGGCTCTTCGGGACAGGGTTTGTGCCGGTAGGGTGTTTTTAACGTGACAAGGTCAGTTCCTCATACTCTGTAGAACTCTCGGTACCACTTCACGAAACGAGAAATCCCCACCTCGATCGGGGTGCTCGGCTTGAAGCCCACATCCTTCGTGAGATCGTCGATGTCAGCGTAGGTGGCTGGGACGTCGCCGGGCTGTATAGGCAGCAGGTTCTTTTCCGCCTTCTTACCCAACGCCTTTTCTAAGACCTCGATAAAGTGCAGCAGTTCCACCGGTTGATGGTTGCCGATATTGTAGAGGCGCGCCGGAGCGGAGCTGGTTCCGGGATCAGGGTGGTCCCCCGACCAGGATGGATTGGTCGTTGCCGGGCGATCGAGGGTCCGAATGATGCCTTCGACAATATCATCGATATAGGTGAAGTCACGCCTCATCTTGCCCTGATTGAAGACGTCGATCGGTTTACCCTCCAAGATTGCCTTGGTGAAGATGAAGAGCGCCATATCGGGGCGTCCCCAGGGTCCATAGACGGTAAAGAAGCGGAGTCCGGTACAGGGGAGCCGATACAGATGGGCATAGCAGTGCGCCATGAGCTCATTGGCCTTTTTACTGGCGGCGTAGAGCGAGACGGGGTGATCTACATTGTCATGGATCGAGAACGGCATGTGGGTATTACCGCCGTAGACGGAGCTTGAAGATGCATAGACCAAATGTTCGATCTGGTTATGACGGCAGCCTTCCAGGATATTCATGAACCCTTCAATATTGCTCTCGGTGTAGGCATGTGGATTGATCAGCGAATAGCGAACCCCAGCCTGGGCGGCCAGGTGTACCACGCGTCGGACTGGCTGGTTGGCAAAAAGATCTTTCATGCCTTGTCGGTTGGCGAGGTCCAGTTTAACGAATGTGAATCGTTCACGAGGCTTCAGTTGCGCGAGGCGAGCCTCCTTCAGCCGGACGTCGTAATAATCATTGATGTTGTCGAGGCCGATGACATGGTCGCCTCGGTCCAAGAGACGCATGGCGACATGGAATCCGATGAATCCCGCGGTTCCGGTGACAAGAATCGTTGATGGTCTTTCGCTCATCGCTACTCCTCAAAAAAAATAATGGCCTATCGTCGCTGCGCGGTTTTCATAAATGGGGGGTCGCCATGATCTACACGATAGAGCGTGAGTGGGGCAAGGGTTTCTCCTGTCGGGTGGATACCGATCGCTCCACCATTCGTGGGTCGATAGATGTCGAGGGCGTGGGCATGATGATAGCGACAGTTCTGTAAAGCGAGAAGGTCATTCAACTTTTCTGCCGGTTCCCAGTGCGCGGTCAAGAGCGCGGTTCTGGAGGGATTGCGGCGACTGAACATGAAGGAGAGGTGGTCGGGGTACCAGTCCGCTCCACCGGTGGCATACGAAACAAACAGCTGTGCTCGAGCAGCGGCACAGAGTTCGGCCAGATAGCTGTTCGTCAGATAGCCGTTCTCACCGACGTCGAGCCATTGGCCGGGCTGGGAGAGGGCGGCATGGGCCGCATGGGTCCGAAGCTCGAGGAGCTGTTGTTGGGAAGCCAGTACGAGGGGAATCGGTCCGTATTTACAGACCAACTGTTGAATAACCGAATCTTTGAGGGCCGACCGTCCGTCGTTGGTTGGGCCACTGTCCGCATGAATCAGGACATTGTGGCCGCGATCGGAAATCAGGTAGCAATTCCTCGGCATGTTGAGGTCACAGGGATCTTCCCCATAGAAGGGGACGGAAACGACGGTGCCTCCCTCAAACGGCCAACACTCGCCATGAGCCAGCTCAATCACCTGTTCAAATCCCAGCTCTGCCAGGAGTGAGCGATAGTCAAAAAACAGCTGTGTGCGATTGCGCCGGCTGGGGACGATAATGGGGATTTCTTTCGGCAGATGGAGCAAGGTGCGGGGATCCACATGGTCATCGTGATCATGCGTGAGAAATACTGCGGCAGGTTTGGGGAGCAGCCCGCCCCATAGTGATGGCAAGGGTGATTCTGCGAACCAGGGCAACAGCCATGGATCAAAGAGCAACACCGTGTCACGTTGTCGGTAGAGCAAGGCTGCATGTCCGAGGTGCACGGTATCTTGATCCTGAACGACATCGAACCAATGGCGGCGCAGGGACGCGGTGGGCGATGTAGTCAGACATTCATGACGTTGCAAGAGTTCCATGAATGTGGTCAGTAGACTCTGGTGGTCGCGAGGCATGGACGACACGACCGTGCTGATTTCATCGGTAGAACGGGTGCCATCGAGCAGGCCGAGCAGTTTGCCGATTGATGGGCCCAGACGGCGATTATTGAATCCCAACGGGAGGGCCTGGTGGTTGATCGCGTGAAATACACGGAGGCCGCCGTTCGTAACCGCTGCGGATTGAGTCGGATCAGTCGGGAATTCCCACTGAAATGTCCCGTCCGGTCGGCGGCCACAGCGGATGTGTCGCTGAAGATAGGGTCGGGCATTGATCAGCTCTGCATAGGCATCTTCGAGTCGTCGCCGACGTTCAGGCTCGTCGAGCGGCGCCCGCTTCGAGAAGACATCGCTGATTGCGGTATCGATCGCGCTGGCCAGGAGACCATGAGCCTCGTGCAGGCTGGCTACAATATCAGAGGCGATGCCGCCGACGAATGGAAAGGGGCCCGGGGCCTCCGCACTTTCCAGTTGAGCCCAACACCAAGGGACGAGACTTACATAATGGTTGCGAGGCAGGGTGTCCCAGACTTTCATGAGCGTGAAACGTGAGACGTGAAACGTAAGAGAGGGTAGGTTATTTCACTGCTCACGTCTTGCCTTTCATCCATTCCAATACACTGATAGTTGGTTCGTAAAGGGCCTGAATCATATTGCCGTCAGGGTCTGAGAAATAGAATGAGTAGCTGCCATCGCGGTGCTGCTTGGGCTCTTTCGTGATTCGTCCACCCAGCGACTCAATTGAAGGCACAATCTCACGGTACATCTGATCCACGGCCTGCGGACTGTCCAGGATCACGCCCATGTGGTCGAGCAGTTGGGTCTTCGAGGGATCGTAGGACTCCAATTCACGCTTCGAGATTTGATGCAATGCCAGGTTGTCGACTCCGGAACTGAAATAGACGTTCTCCGGGTCCGGTTCCCAGACGACCTTCATGCCGAGCAGCTGCTCATAGAACCGACGTGATCGAGGAAGATCGATGACGCGAAGCGCCAGGTGCCGAAGGCCGCGATGCAGTGGTGCCGTCATGAAGTATCACGCACTCAGTGAACAAACGTGTATCTGTATAGTAGGGAGAGCAACGAGCAGCCGTCAACGGAAAACCGGCTCTCACTCGCGTCGACGAGTGTAGTATGATTGGTGTCTGATCATGGAGGAGTGGTCACGACTATGACATTCAACGGAATGACGGTAGTGGCATTCGAAAGCCGGATGGCGACGGAACTGGCCAACCTGATTGAGCGGTACGAAGGGCGCCCGCTGGTGGCTCCTGCGCTGCGCGAGGTCCCGCTGGAGAGCAACACCGTGGCCTATGAATTCGGAGCGCGACTGATGGCGGGGCAGATTGATATGCTCGTTTTGCTGACCGGCGTCGGCACAGAGGCGCTCTTCGAAATCCTGAAACCGAGGTATCCCTGGCCGTCAATTGTTGAGGCCTTACAACAGATCGTGACCATTGCTCGGGGAGCAAAGACGGTTGCAGCTCTCAAGGCCTTGGGGCTCATCCCCACGATCACGGTGCCGGAGCCCAATACCTGGATCGATCTGGTGTCTGCCCTTGATGAATACAGCCTCGAGCCCGGGGTGCGGATCGCGGTGCAGGAATATGGCATTCCCAATACCGCACTGGTGAAGGCGTTAGAACAGCGCGGGGCAGAGGTCTTCCCCGTGCCGATCTACCAATGGGCCCTACCGGAGGATCTCGGACCGATGCGTGCCGCCTGCGAGAGTATCATTGCTGGACGGGTGGAGGTGATGCTCATTACTAATGCCATGCAGATCGATCATGTCATGCAGGTGTTGGAACAGGACGGACACGTTATCCCGTTTCATGACGCGGTGCAGAAACTGGTTGTGGCCTCCATCGGGCCCGCCGCAAGCGAACGGTTGCGCCACTTCGACTGGCCGGTCGACTTCGAGCCGTCACATCCGAAGATGGGGGTTTTGGTAAAAGAAGTGTCTGAGCAGGCGGCGAGTATTCTTGGCCGCAAGCGGTAGAGTCGATCATCAGTCAGCGAGCGAGCGGTACTTCGTGACATCAGCCCTTCAATCGTTGTAACTCAATCTGGAGCGTCTGCGTCCCATCCGCGATCCAGAGATGCCCCTCTTGAATCGTCCATTGCAGCTGCATTGCGGGTCTCGCCATTCCTGCTAGGGCACGAACGCTGTCCATGGGAAGTAGCGTCACGGAGAGGTTTTTCAGCCGGTCGAGCAACTGGCGCTGGTTCGCCCACCATACCTCTGCGCTCCGGGCTCCATAGGCATAGACGATGACTTGTTTGGCGCGGCCGCTGGCCTGACGCAGCGTCTTCTCGTCTGGTTGGCCGATTTCGACCCAGAGGTCGATGGTTCCGGTATCATCCCGTTTCCACAGGGCTGGTTCATCTTCCGTGCCGATCCCTCTGCCGAAAGATAAGGCTTCGTTTGCATGGAGCGCAAAAGCGAGCACCCGTACCATCAGGCGCTCCTCGGTCTCGGACGGATGGCGCGCAAGCGTGAGTGTATGGTCCTGGAAGTACTGACGGTCCAGATCGGCGATCTGCAGCACGGCTTTATAGATGGTCGCGTTCGATGCCATAGAGTCAGTCTGGATGTGAGTGGCGCTCCACGATAAACATCTGTTCAACTCGCTTGCGTGCCCACGGGGTTTTGCGCAGGAAGGTCAGACTCGACCGGATCGTCGGATGATGGCGGAAACAGCGAATGGGTACGCGTGCACCCAGTATCGCCCATCCGTGCCGTGCGACCAAGGTCGTGACAATGGTTTCCAAGGTGATTCCGTGCAGGGGATCACGGGGATGCGCCATAGCGTGCGGCTGATTCACGGATGATGTAGACATGAGGAAATGCAGAGTACCGATTGCGGGTGAGTTCCACAAGTGGGCTTGGTAGGAACGATTGCAGAGCTGGAGTAAACGCGGTGATTCGAGAAAGAGGGGTGTGAGCAGGTTGAGGAGAGAGTGGAGCTCATCTTATGCCTGATGCAGCATGAGGCCTGATACGTTTGGACTTTTCGAAGCGGTTGAGAAATTAAAGCAAAAAACGACTCCCGCCCTCTATACCTTTGGCAATGCCCGTAAGAAGGCGGGGTCTTTCATAGCTGGAGGTCTCAATATGTATGCGGAATTTACCGCTGCTTTCCAAAGTGCACAGATCCTCTTTGACCTTGTCAAGGCAACTCAGGGTCTCTCGAATTCCAACGAAGTTTTGGCGGCAGTTAACGATGCCCAACTAAAGCTCCGCAGTGCCATCGCGTCTGCATTGGCGAGCCAATAAAAACAAGCTACACTCGCCGAGCAGGTATGAGCTCTTTGAGTGCAGATGAGTGACACGGAAGACTGGAAAAATCAAATCCAACGCTATCAGCGTATTGAATTTTCGGACACCAAAACCCTTGCATGCAAACTGAAGGCAGACATGGCAAATGGCGAGCCGATGCACTACCTATGCATCACCTGCGCGGACAAGAAAAAGAAGACTGCCTTGCAGCCTAATCATATTTCCCTCGATTGCCCAGAACGCAAGTCCAATATACAGACGAGAATGCCACCCCCTCAGAAGAAGAGGCAGGTGTTGAGTGGTGGCGAGTTGAGGATGTCCTAGTGACCCACCATATTCCCCGGGGAGACTCCGTTTGTTCTTTACTTGCCCTTGAAGATTGTTTTTTCAGGAGGACAATCCTGATCAGATTCACCCGCCGTGATCACATTGTCAGCACTGCAGCTCCCTGAAAGCTTCCGGCCTTCAACTTCTGTAAGGCATGGTTCACTTCTTCCAACGGAAAACGGACCGTATGTGGTTTGATCGGAATTGCTGCGGCTTCACGTAGGAGATCAATCCCATTCTGTGTCGTATTCGCCGTCACACTGCGTATGACTCGCTCGCCGAAGGCATCGCGATTATTGTCCAGCATGGGGATGCAGGAGGGGCCAAGCCCAGGTTATGTGCCGGTTTGATAGATGGCCGGGCGATAGCGGGGCTTGGGAATCGGTTTCTTTTCTGTGCGCGCGGCTGCCAGCCATGCGCGTTTTGCGACTTCTGCTTGCTTGAGTGCTTCGGCAGGAGTTTTCCCAAACGCCGAACAGGCATCCAGGTCGGGAATGTCAGCAATATAGCCTCGGTCCGCTTCGCTGTAGAAAATATTGATGTGGTAGTCCTTCATCGCTCTTCACCTGTACCCAATTGTAGATTATAGCGTTCAACGATCTCAAGTAATTGACGAACCTGGTAGGGTTTGGCTTTACCATCAACATCCTGGAGATTGACCAATTCACGGATATGCGGGTGAACCAAGATATGGTGGCTGCCCTTAGTTCGTGACAGTCGGAAACCAAACGCCTTTGCAAGTGCAGTGACTTCACCAAAGCGAAGACTCTTTGAGCCGCTGAGTGCCTTTGCCAACAGTTTTCGATTCTTCATGCGTCTAACTCGGTTCTCAGCTTCGAATGTTATTGCCTCATGGCATCGTCAGCACTGCAGCTCCCTGAAAACTTCCGGCCTTCAACTCCTGTAAGGCACGGTTCGCTTCTTCCAGCGGAAATCGGATCGTATGTGGTTTGATGGGAATTGCTGCTGCTTCGCGTAAGAGATCGATTCCATCCTGTCTTGTGTTGGCGGTCACGCTGCGGATGACTCGTTCGCCGAAGACGTCACGATTGTAGTCGAGTGGAGGAATCGACGACATGTGGATACCAGCTAACGCGAGTGTACCACCTCGTTCAAGTGCGCGCAGAGCGGGAGGGACAATCTCACCGGCTGGGGCAAAGATGATGGACCCATGCAGTTTGTCCGGCGGCGTTTCTGTTGCTCCACCGACCCAGACGGCTCCTAGTTGTCTGGCGAGTTCCTGATGCTCCCGTTTGAGCGAGCTCACGTAGACCTGACAACCCCAGTGACGCGCAATTTGGATGGCGATGTGGGCTGAGGCCCCGAATCCATAGAGTCCAAGCCGTTGACCAGGCTTGATGCCGCTGAGTCGTAACGCTCGATAACCGATAATGCCCGCACATAATAACGGAGCGGCTTCCTCATCAGAAAAGATTGCCGGAATGAGATAAGCAAATCGTGCTGGCACGACGGCATATTCCGCATAACCTCCGTCGACCTGATAGCCGGTGAATCTTGCTGCCAAACAAAGATTTTCTCGTTCACTTGTACAGAATTCACACTGTCCGCATGTGCCTTGCAGCCAGGCAATCCCGACACGATCGCCTTCTTTCACTTCCGAGACCCCAGCGCCGAGTCGCACCACGGTCCCAACTGCTTGATGTCCTGGAACGACCGGCAACGCTGTGTCCGGCAGCTCTCCCTCCACGACGTGAAGGTCCGTGCGGCAGACGCCACAGACATGAATCTTAGCGAGGATCTCGCCGGATTTTGGATTTGGCGTAGGCCGATCCTGAAGCTGGAGTGGGTTACGGGAGACGTCGCTCGTTTGGTCGAGCACCATCGCTTTCATAAATCACTCGGGGTAAGAGTTTCGAGTTGCGGGTTTCTGGTTTCGGGGCTGAATGTGAATGAAGAAGGTTTGTGTCTGAACCAGAGAACACGAAACTCCTGCAAGGTTTTATGGCTATTTTGCCTTAATGCACTCGATGTCCAAATGGATCTGCACCTCATCTCCGACGACCAATCCACCGGTATCGAGGGTTTTGTTCCACACCATGCCGAAATCCTTGCGATTCAATTTGCCGTCGGCGGTGAATCCGGCTCTCGTATTTCCCCAGGGGTCTTTCGTGATGCCGTTCAACGTGCCAGTGAGGGGCACTTCTTTGGTCACACCGTGGAGTGTGAGAAGGCCGACGACCGTGTAACTCTCTCCGGCCTTCTGCGCGGATTTCATTGTGTAGATGATTGTCGGAAACTGTTTTGTGTCCAGGAAATCGGCATTGCGCAAGTGTCCGTCACGTTTCTCATGGTTCGTATCGATGGACTCGGCCTTGATGGTCGCTTCAATCGCCTTGAAGGTTTTTGCATCCGCATCCATTTCGATAAATCCACGATAATCCGTGAATCGCCCCGAGGTTTTCGAGATCACCATGTGTGCCACGCGGAACTCGATCAGCGAGTGGTCTGGATCGATCTCCCAACGAGCGGTCTCGGCTTGGGCGCCCAGCGGAAGAAACGCGAACAGGCTGGCTATTGCAATCCCCTGGATCCAGCTTCTCCTATGTCTCATATCATCACCTCTCGGTTGTTCTAGTCTGGCCCGTGTGAACTATTGATACCGCATCCTACCCAGGGCTGAGAAGCGACGCAACCAGTGCGTTTCTAGAAACATGGGTGTCCAATCGAGCAACGTGCGATAGAATACCGTTATGCAAGCTCTCGTCAAGACGGTTGCGGGACCCGGCCTCACACTCACGGATTGGGCGGATCCAGTCCCTGGGCCACATGATGTGGTGGTGAAGGTGGCTGCGACCTCGCTCTGTGGAACCGACGCCCATATCTATCGATGGGATGAGTGGGCTCAACGGCGGATCCATCCGCCACGGGTGATCGGCCATGAATTGTGCGGCCACGTCGTGGAGGTCGGACGCGAGGTGTCTCTCGTCAAGATTGGAGACTATGTTGCCGCCGAATCGCACCTGACCTGTGGGGCCTGTTTTCAATGCCGGACGGGATTGGCGCATGTATGCAAAAATTACAAGATCCTCGGAATCGACCGAGACGGATCCTATGCGCAGTATGTTGCGTTACCTGAAGGCGTCCTGTGGAAAACAGATCCGAACATTCCGCCTGAGTTAGCCTGTCTCCAGGAACCAATCGGCAATGCCGTCGACGCCGCCCTGGCTGAAGACTTGACCGGCCAGACGGTGTTGATTACGGGCTGTGGCCCGACCGGTTTGTTTGCCGCGGCCGTGGCACGAACCGCCGGAGCGGCGATGATTATTGCGTCAGATATCAGTGACTACCGGCTTGGGTTGGCCAAGCAAGTTGGTGCCGATCATATCCTCAACGCCAAGACGGAATCTCCGGAACAACTTGCGGCAGCGATCATGGAGATCACCGCCGGTGAAGGGGTTGATGCGTCGTTGGAGATGTCAGGGGACCCCACGGCGCTGCATCAGGCCTTTCGAGCTGTGAAGAACGGTGGGCGGGTCACGCTGTTCGGCATTCCGACCGGCCCCGTGACCTTTGATCTTCCCAACGAAATGATCTTCAAGGGGATCCGTGTGTATGGAATTACCGGACGGCGGTTGTTTGGGACCTGGTACCGGCTGGCCGGTCTCTTCAAAGCTGGCCTCAATATTCGGCCGGTCATCACCCATACGTTCCCACTGAAAGAGTTTGCGACCGGCTTTGACTTGATTCAGTCGGGACGATGCGGGAAAGTAGTGTTATTCCCATAGTAGGACTGAGGGAAAAGCAGAGGTCTCCACTCAGTCCTCATCTCTCAGTCCTGTTCTAATCATGGCCTACACATCGCTCAAATACGTTCTCGAGACCCAACTCGCCGACATCCGCGCCAAAGGCCTGTATAAAGCCGAGCGGCGCATTCTGAGTCCACAAGGTTCGGACATTCGGGTTTCTCAGGGCTCGGTGTTGAACCTCTGCGCCAACAATTATCTGGGACTCGCGAATCATCCGGCGATCGTCCAGGCGGCGAAAACGGGGTTGGACACACATGGGTATGGCATGGCCTCGGTGCGGTTTATTTGCGGCACGCAAAATCTGCACAAGCAGCTGGAACAGGCCGTCAGTGCGTTCCTCGGTACTGAGGACACGATTCTCTATAGTTCCTGCTTCGATGCGAATGGCGGGCTCTTTGAAGTGTTGTTGGATGAGAAGGATGCGGTCATCAGCGACGCATTGAATCATGCGAGTCTGATCGATGGGATCCGCCTCTGTAAGGCTAAACGATTTCGGTACGCCCATTCCGATATGGCAGATCTCGAAGCGCGACTTCGGGAAGCAGGTGACTGTCGCCTTCGACTCATCGTCACGGATGGCGTGTTTTCGATGGACGGTGACCTGGCCAAGCTGGATCAAATCGTGGAGCTGGCGGAACGGTATGACGCGGCTGTAATTGTCGATGACAGCCATGCCACTGGGGTGCTTGGTCCAAAGGGGAGGGGCACCCCGGCTCACTTTGGCGTGGCAGACCGCATCGAGATCATGACAAGCACTTTGGGCAAGACACTCGGAGGCGCGACGGGCGGCTTTACCTCCGGCAAAACCGAAATCGTTGAACTTCTCCGGCAACGGTCGAGGCCCTACTTGTTTTCGAACTCCCTTCCCCCCCCTATCACGGCAGGGGCGCTCTGTGCGCTTGGGCTCGTCGAGCAAGGCGATCATCTCCGGCAACAGCTGCGGGCCAACGCTGTATTTTTTAGGGGTGAGTTGAGCAAGCTCGGTTTTCGGCTTGTTCCAGGTGAGCATCCCATTATCCCAGTGCTGCTGGGTGATGCCGTTCTTGCCACTTCAATGGCTGAGGCGCTGCTCACCGAAGGGGTCTATGTCGTCGGCTTCAGCTATCCCGTCGTGCCGCAAGGGCAGGCGAGGATCAGGACCCAAATGTCGGCGGCCCATACCAAGCCGCAGCTTCAACAGGCGGTGGCGGCGTTTTCCAAAGCGGGCCGTGCGCTCGGTATCATTCCATAGGTGTCCCCACCCGTATCCCTCCGAATTGACATTTCGCGGCCAGCTCAGTATTCTCTGGCACTTTATTATGTGAAGGAGTAGGGCTATGAAAGTTATTCTTCAAGAGACCCTGGAAGGGGTTGGGCATCTCGGCGATCTCATCAACGTCGCCGATGGGTTTGCGAGAAACTACTTGTTGCCGAGGCGTAAGGCTGTCGAAGCCGACAGCCGAAGCATGAAGGCGTTCGAGCATGTGAAACGGGTGGCGGCTGAGAAGGCGAAGAAAGAGAAGCTGGAGATCGAAGCCCATGCCAAGAAAGTGTCGGCGGTGTCGCTGACGATCGAGGCGCAGGTCGGCAAAGACGATAAGATGTTCGGCTCCGTTACCACCAAAGATATCGCTGAAGGACTGGCTGCGCAGGGTGTCACAGTGGATCGGCGGAAGATCCAACTCGCACACCCGATCAAGGAGTTGGGCACGGTGTCCGTACCCATTAAGATGCCCAGGGATGTGGTCGCGACCGTGACGGTTTGCGTGGTGAAGAAACAAGAGGCAGAAGAACCTTCCGCTTCATAACTGAGGGGTGATGACAGCATGATGCAGGACGCGATCGGCTCATTGGATGCACTAAAAGCGGTAGATCCCGCGGTTTATGCCGCGATTGAGTCTGAAGAGGTCCGGCAACGTGAAAAGTTGCTCCTGATTGCCTCGGAGAATTTCGCCAGCCCAGCGGTGCTTGCCGCCCAGGGCTCGTTGCTCACCAATAAATACGCCGAGGGTTACTCTGGAAAGCGGTATTACGGCGGTTGTCAGCATGCTGATGCCGTCGAAGACCTGGCTATTCAGCGATGCAAGCAGATCTTTGGTGCGGAACATGTCAATGTCCAGCCGCACTCAGGGTCGCAGGCCAACATGGCAGCCTATCTGTCGGTCTTAAAACCGGGTGATACGATTCTCGGGATGGATCTGGCTCAGGGCGGCCATTTGACGCATGGCAGCAAAGTCAATTTCTCCGGCATTCTCTTTCGGGTCTTCTCCTATGGCGTTGATCGCCAGACCGAAACCATCGACTATGATGCGGTGCAGAAGGTAGCTGAGGAATGCCGTCCGCGCATGATCGTGGTGGGGGCGAGCGCCTATGCGCGGATCCTCGATTTCCCGCGGTTTCAGCAGATTGCGAAATCAGTCGGTGCCTATTTACTTGTCGATATCGCCCATATCGCCGGGCTTATCGCGGCGGGACTTCACCCGAACCCTGTTCCCTATGCGGACTTTGTGACCACAACGACCCACAAAACGCTGCGTGGCCCGCGTGGGGGTGTGACGATGTGCAAAGCCGAGTACGCCAAGGGAGTCGACAAGCTGGTGTTCCCTGGATTACAAGGCGGACCGCTCATGCATGTGATCGCGGCCAAAGCCGTTGCGTTTCAAGAGGCTCTCTCTCCAGGGTTCAAGCGTTATCAGCAACAGGTCCTGGCCAATGCCAAGGCCTTGGCGCAGGGGTTGGTGGAGCGTGGGTATAAGATCGTCTCCGGGGGGACTGATACACATCTGATGCTCCTCAACTTGTCGAACAAGGATATTACGGGGAAAGATGCCGATGCGGCGCTCGATGCCGCGGGGATTATCGTCAACAAGAATGCGGTGCCGTACGATGAGAAGCCACCGGCCGTGGCCAGCGGAATTCGCCTTGGAACGCCGATCGTGTCGACGCGCGGCATGCGAGAGCCTGAGATGAAGCAGATCGTGGGGCTGGTCGACCGCGTGCTGCAACATCGGCAAGAGCCGGCGGTGCTGGAAGCAGTACGGGCTGAGGCAAAGGCATTGAACAGTCGGTTCCCCTTCATCCATCAGTACTAACCAGCCACTAGCAAGGGGACAGGGTCGCCACCGGTGAAATGTCCGTTCTGTGATGAGCTCGAAGACAAGGTGGTTGACTCTCGTATGGCCAAGGAAGGCGAGGTCATCCGTCGCCGTCGCGAGTGCCTTGGGTGTAAGCGTCGTTATACCACCTACGAACGTGTCGAAGAGATTCTCCCGGTTGTCGTGAAAAAGGACGGACGGCGGGAATCGTTCGATCGCAATAAGATTCTCGTGGGCTTAAAGAAAGCCTGCGAAAAGCGGCCGATCAGCATCAGCACCATTGAGGCCGTGACCGACCGTATTGAAAAGCACATCCAAGAGATGGGCGAGACGGAGATCGAGAGCCGGATCGTCGGGGAAGAAGTGATGAAGGAACTGCACCAGTTGGACCAGGTCGCCTACGTCCGATTTGCGTCCGTGTATCGGGAGTTCAAGGACATCGACCAATTCTTGGATGAGTTGAAGACCTTGGCGCAGGAACGTAATGAGCCCTGACCTCCGACCGTTGTCGATCCTTTCTCTTCCCAGAGTGGTTCCGTCTCGGTCGTTTCATGTCCCACACGGTGACAAGAGGGGTGATTCGAGTACGAGCCGGATAGTGAAACCCTAGCTCTCCTGCATGGGTCAGGCTTCCATCAGTCGGGTAGGGTGCGGCGAGGAGTTCACCTCACTTCTTTGCCGATTGGGGCCCGGCGGAACGGCTCTGCCGGACATCCTGTAGAGCAAGGGATCGCGTACAAGATCATGCAGTCACGCGTCTCTGAGCAGCGTCCACACTGCTTTGTTGAAATCTCCTAGAACCTCGATGCCGACGATCAAGCCTCCATCTCAGCGTGGGAAACGAAACGCATCGGTGTCTGCGGCAACCAGCGTCGCCATTATCGGTGCTGGTCGCGGAGGCACTGCGTTGATCGAGATCTTTGCGAACGACCCGTTGGTGCAGATCGTCGGGGTTGCGGAGGTCAATCCTGGTGCGCCGGGACTTGAGTTGGCCACGCAGTTGAAGATTCCGATCACTCACGACTATCAACAGCTGCTCACGATGGAGCGTGTCGACCTAATCATTGATGTGTCTGGAGACCCGGACGTTTGGCAATTCCTCCAAGATTTTCATCGAATGGGCGTGACCGTCATTGGAGGAGCCAGTGCCAAGTTCATGTGGGAGTTGATCGGAGCCAGAATTCGCGCGACGGCGGAGATCGAAAAAACGTTGAACAAGTATCAATCTCTCTACCGATTGTATGTGAAGGAAACCGGCGCTGCGGTGACGGATGAACGGACCAGAATCGCCTGTGAGATTCATGATGGGTTCGTGCAGATCTTGGCGGGGGTCAATTTCAAACTGGATCTGTGTCAGCAGCTCCTCCGAAAGAATCCCCGAGCGAGTTTGGCGACGCTCAAGGAGAGTAAGGCTCAGCTGAAACTGGCGATTCAAGAAGCCCGGCAGGTCATCTTTAATTTGCGTCCTCTGCATTATGACAAGATGGAATTGATTTCGGCGCTGACCAACTACTTCAAGTCCTATCAGACCCAGACACACATCACCACCAAGTTTGCCTTCTCCGGGGACGAACAGATTCTGTTTCCTCGAACGAAGATGTTTCTCTTTCGCATCATTCAAGAGGCCTTGGGGAATGTTCAAAAACATGCCAAGGCGGATCGCGTGACGATTAAGCTGGATATCGAGATCGATCTGCTGCGAGTCACGATCACTGATAATGGAATTGGGTTCGATATGGAGACCGTGCTACGCGACCCTGAGAAATGGGACCATTTCGGGATCAAAGGTATCTTGGAGCGGTCCCGATTAGTCGGAGGGGAGGGGCGAGTCGAATCCAAACCAGGCAAAGGCACCAGGATCGTTGTTGAAGTGCCATTGGGTCAGAAGGAGGAGCAACAGCATGGAAAAGATTAAGGTCCTCATCGCCGACGACCATCGGGTCGTCCGAGAAGGGTTAGCCGCTATTCTCAAGACGAAAGAAGATATTCATGTCCTCGGCGAGGCGCAGGATGGGATGGAAGCGGTGGAGAAAGCCCGCGCCTTGCTTCCGGACGTGATTCTGATGGACGTCAGTATGCCACGAATGGGCGGCGTCGAGGCGACCAGACAGATCAAGCGTGAATTCCCACACATCGGCGTGGTCGCGTTGACCATGTATGAGGAACAGCAATACATCTTTGACCTGGTCCGTGCAGGCGCGACAGGATATCTCCTGAAGGACTCTGAATCGTCGCAGATCGTGGCGGCTATCCGCGCGATCTACCGTGGAGAATCGTTGATCCACCCATCGGTCGCCAGCAAAATCCTGGCCGAGTTTTCGCTCATGGCGCAGAAAAAAGGGAAAAAGTCGGCATGGGCCGAGCATGATTTGACGGAGCGGGAAATTACCGTGTTGCGGTTGGTCGCTGATGGAAAGACCAATAAAGAAATCGCCAATAGTTTGGACCTCAGTGAAAAGACGGTCAAGAATCACGTCAGGAATATTTTTCACAAGTTACAAGTGTACGACCGCACCCAGGCGGCCATTCTCGCCATCCGCAAAGGTTTAATCGAGCTGGACCCAAAACGATAGATCTGCTGCCAATATATTGATCGTTTACCTGCCTTTTGTTCGGCGGCATGTTGCGCTTTCAAGAACAGTTGCGAGCGGATGGCATGCGCCGCAATTAAGACAGGAGACAGGCTCCAAGCTAGGAAAGAAACTAAGCGGTTCCCGGGCGAGATGACCTGCTAGAGCCCTCGAATAACAGTGACGTTGTACGTCGTGCTGGTCACTCCGTCTTGCGCAATGACGGCTATTCCAACCGGTGGATTTGGGCCCAGCCCCGGCGAGATGATCACCTGGCCGGTTGGGGTTCCTGCCGTGGCAATCACCGATCCCAACGCCGACATTGTGGCATTCGGATCGGATTTCGTCGCCGTGATGGTGACATCGGGGACGAGGAGGCCTACCTTCACGGTATAGTTCTCTGTGTCGGGCGCAAAGGGTGGGTCCAAAGAACCCGCGTTTACTTGTAACGCAGACAGAAGACTGTCGTTGGAGAAGAGGCGGTTGATGGTGATGGAGTAGGTCTCGGCGGCTCCACTGGGTGCGGTGACAGTAATCGACACAGAGGTGGTTGTCCCTGGATTACCAAGCGTGACCGGTAATTGCCCGGGATTGATCCCTGGCCCAATACTGACGGAGTTCGCCGCTGAACTCATCAGCATCGTGGCACTCTGGTCGGACTTGGTGGCGGTGATCGTGACCTGTTCAACGGTGTTTGCCACGTTCACCGTATAGTTCAGAACATTGGTATCAAATCTCGGCAACAACGGCTGCAGGACAGTACTTGTTGTCACTTTCAAATCTGAGAGGCGGTTATCGCCTGAAAGTCGCCGTGTGACCGTGACGGTGTACCTGCTTTCAAGCCCGTTTTGTGAGGAAGCGACCACTTCGATGGGGGTGGTTGATCCAGGCTGGCCGAGTGGCACAGGGTGGCCTTGCCCTGCAGGGGTGATCACCCCCTTGATCATAATCGTGGTCGTGCTACTTTGGGGACTGGCTGTCACTGTCACACTGGTCACGGCAGTGGGCACGCTAGCGGTATAGCTGGTGGTATTGCTAGAAAAGGCCGGTTGGAGCCCACCGGGTGGGGTTATGGTTAGACTGGCAAGGGGTACTTCTACCGAGCGTTCTGAGATTGACGCACTGTCTTTGCAGCCAGAGGCACTGAAGCAGAGGGTGATGAGAAGGACAGCGGTGTGGCAACTTGTAGAAATGAGCGTGTGCTTCATGGACATGTAGTCAACCTCTCAGGGATCGAGAAGGCACCCTGCTCCGCTCCGGTAAAAAGCGTACATATGTGATGGTCATGCTAACCGCTGATGATCCATCGTCTGCCTGCTATGCACGAGAACAGTGTGTCAGCATATGACACGTATAGCGAATCTGCTCGGTCGGGTCAATCGATAGGGCCGAGAAATAGCACATGCTCACCATAGA
This sequence comes from Candidatus Nitrospira nitrosa, assembly GCF_001458735.1. Taxonomy (NCBI): domain Bacteria; kingdom Pseudomonadati; phylum Nitrospirota; class Nitrospiria; order Nitrospirales; family Nitrospiraceae; genus Nitrospira; species Candidatus Nitrospira nitrosa. The sequence goes on along the minus strand of NZ_CZQA01000008.1, from coordinate 489,556 downwards.
GGTTCAGTTTCTAGAAAAGTCCTCGATTCACAGTAATCCTGTGGGTCGTTGTGTTTATTCCATCCTGCGCTATCACCTGAATATCAACCGGCACGCCAATCCCCAGTCCTGGCGCGACCGTCACCTGGCCGGTTGGATTGCCAGGTGCTGCAATCACCGAGCCTAGTGAGGACATGGTGGCATTGGGGTCAGTCTTGGTTGCTGAGATAGTGACGCCGCCGACGAGGAGACCAACTTGGACCGTATAGTTCAAGATATTGGAGGCGAAGGGAGGATCCAATGTGCCGGCACTCACAGTCAAGGCCGACAGCGAGCTGTCGTTGGATGCACGCCGGTTGACAGTGACGCGGTAGGTTTTCGAAGTGGTCGCATCCTGGGCGGTGACCGTAATCAAGACGACTTTGCTGGTCCCTGGGCCGTCAAGCGGTATGGTGGCTTGGCCTTCGTTTGGCACAGACCCTGATATGACCGCATTCGGATCTTCCTTCGTTGCAGAAATGACGACGGCGGAAATAGTGTGAGCAACAGTGACCGTATAGTCCAGCGTGTTGGCAGCAAACAGGGGCTCTAGAGGACCCGGCGTTATGCTCAAGGCCGATAGGTTGTTGTTGCTCGATGCCGCGCGGTTGACGGTGATGCGGTAGATTTTCGAGGTGGTCGCATCCTGGGCGGTGACCGTAATCAAGACGACTTTGCTGGTTCCTGGGCCGTCAAGCGGTATGGTGGCTTGGCTTTCATTGGGAATGCCACCAGAAATCACCGCAAGGGGATCAGCCTTGGTTGCTGTGATGGTGATACTGGTAACCGTGGTCCCCACATCCACCCTGTAGTTGGTCTCTCCAGAAGTAAAGCCAGGAGATAAGGTTTGATCAGCGGTGCCGACTTGCACGCGCAAGGCTGACAGATTGTTGTTGCTCGAAGCCGCGCGGTTGATGGTGATCCGATAGGTCTTGCTCTCGCCATTTGGGGCCGTCACGATGATCGAGACCGCCTTACTTGTTCCCGGCCCATCAAGCTGAATGGTGGCGCGTCCGTCATTGGACACGGTCCCCGATAGCACCGCCCCAGGATCGGCCTTGGTTGCGGCTATGGCGACAGTGGAGATGTTGGTGGCCACGTCCAGGGTGTAATCGGGCTTGGTTGGATCAAAGAGAGGGCTCAATGAACCTGGTGTGACAGTCAAGGTCTTCAGATTGTTGTCACCCGAGAGTAGTCGTGTCACACGAACCGAATAGGTGCTGTCCGTACCGGTCTGTGTTGTTAACACGATGGGGATCGTTTTGGTCGATCCCGGTTGGTCGAGGGCAATGGAACGCTGCGTGCCGATAGTCCCGTCGATCGATACCGTTACCGTGCTGTCCTGGGGGGTAGCGGTGACCGTGACACTGGTAGCTGTCGTCGGAGCCTGGGCGGTGTAGCTCGTGGCCTCGCTGGAAAAAGCCGGCAGAAGGGTGGCTGGTGTGACGCTGAGGCTGGCTAGTGGGACATCGGGTTTATCTGAAACTGATGCAGAATCTTTACAGCCGTAGGGAGTCACACAGAGAACAACGAGGCAAAGAGCAACCCAATCTGCTCTTGTGATGATCAACCGGGGTTTCATAGTGGTACCGCAAAAGCACTTTTGTTGTACGGCGTAACTGATCCATCTGGTCTGCCGAATCCAAACCGTCAGCCACGAAATGTCTCAGCGGGTTCAGGTCGGTCTTCACGATGCTCGCAAATCGAGCAGTAACTGATAATTGATATAGCGGATCTGATCGGTCGGGTCAACGGACGAGTTGAGAAAGGATGATGGGCTCGCTGTGTGAAAATGTCAGTGAAGTGATTGCGGAGAATCGTTGGTAGTGGGCAAACGGTGGCAGAATGATGTCCACGTCAGGGTGAGGCTCAGCCCACTGCCTATCGGCGAGACCGAATCACAGTGATGGCGTAAGCCTGTGTATTCACACCGTTCTGTGCAGTGACGATCAGCTCCACCTCAGTGCGTCTTTCCTGAAGGGGGAGGGAGATTTGTCCGACGGGTGTTCCTGCCGCCGCGACTATGGAACCAGGTGTGGACAGCACGGCATTGGGATCAGACTTCGTTGCAGAGATGGTTACACTCTCCACGTTGTTAGGTACGGTCACCCGGTAACTCAAGATATCCGATGCAAAGTCAGGGCTTAAGGAACCAGGAGTGACTGTCAAGCCAGCGAGCGCATCGTCGCTCGAGGGTCTCGCTCGTTTGATGGTGATGGTATAGGTCCTCGAGGTTCCGTTCGGGGCTGTGACGATCAACGAGACAATCTTGGTGGTCCCTGGGCCATCAAGCTTGAGTGTCGCGCGCCCTTCGTTAGGCACATCACCTGAGATCACGGCATTGGGATCAGATTTAGTTGTCACGACGGTCACTTCGGTGACGGTGCTGGCCACATTCACCGTATAGTCCTGAGTGCCTGCTGAAAAGGCAGGAGCCAAGGTGCCTGGCGATATCGTCAAGGTCTTAAGGCTGTTGTCTCCGGAAAGGGTGATCGCCCGCAGGGTCACGGTGTAGATTTTCGCTCTTCCATCGGAAGAAGTGACAGTCAAGGAGACATCCTTCGTTGATCCAGGTCCGGGCGCTTGAATCGTAGCCTGACCGGTGACTTGTCCTGCCGGAGCAATGATGGCACCAGACAATACGTCATTCGCTGCAGATTTCGTTGCTGAAATGGTGATGTCTTGCTGGTTGCTGGGCAGATCAACCGTATAGCTGGTCGTGTCGCCGGCGAATGGCGGTTGGAGCGACGCGCCGGAGACGGAAAGGCTGACCAGTTGAGGGCCTGGATCAATTGATCCTGTGTCATTGCAGCCAGAGATTTCAAAACTGATAGTCCCGGCGAGAAGAGTGAGAGCAAGGTATCGTGTATAGAAAGCGAAGCGGTGTTTCATGATGGACCCACGACATGCGCCTTGCTGGAAACTCTGCTGGGTCCAGCCACCCGGTGAACCAACTCGGGAGATGCAGATCTTACGAAAGGGATTCCCGATCGGTCTATCCCTACTTGTGTATGGATCAGCAGGGTGTGCGAGAAGAGGCAAGTGTAGCTGGCAGGGTGAATACTTCAAATTGAATGTGGTGAGCATTGATGGGAGTGCTCAAACCTTATCAGAGAATACATCGTATTAAAGAGAGTGCTTTTGTCTGGTGTAGGTCGGTCAGCGGTGACGAGGGGGACAGTCGCGAAAGGAATGCTCCAGGAGAGGGACCATGCCGACCTAGGGGGGGGGGATAGCTATGGGTTGAAGGTGACAGCGTAAGACTTGCTCGTTACTGCATCTTGCGCGATCACCGTAATATCCACCGTTGACCCCAGTGGAACTTGTACTACAGCGTCTGGGGTCCCGGGGAAGGCGATAACCGATCCCATTGAGGACATTGTGGCATTTGGATCAGACTTAGTAGCAGTCACAAGAACGACGGTCTCACCTGTCAGTACGTTTATGATTGTGTAGGCCAAGGTATTAGGAGCAAAAAGTTGATCTAAAGTGCCTGGGACCACACTCAATCCAGATAGATTGGCATCGCTCGATGGCGCAGCTCTGTTTGCAGTAATACGGTAAGGCTTTTGGCTGGTATCTTGTGCGATTACGATGATGTCAATTGTTGTGCTTGATGGTGGTGCACCTAACAACGGGATGTTACGAGGCTGACCTGAGCTGGTTCCTTGTCCCGCGATTGTCATGCTCGCGTTCGGATCTTCAAGTGTAGCAGTCACCGAAACTTCAGCGACGTCGCTTGCCACATCTACCACGTAGTCCTGAGTGCTCGGAGTAAAGGAGGGAGATAGGGGAAGAAGAGAAGCGCTAGATGCTACCGTTACTCCAGACAAATTGTTGTCGTTCGATGACGCTCGATTCACAGTGAGGCTATAGGCTTTTGAATCACCATTAGGTGCGGTCACTGTGATTGACACAGATGTTGGTACCCCTGGTCCGTTTAGGAAGATGGTTGCCTGGCCGGGGTTGACTCCGACTCCTGCAGATAAAGATCCAGACATCACGGCGTTCGGGTCGGATTTCGTTGCCGAGACATCCACGCTGGTGACATGGGTGGCCACGTCTACTGTGTAGAGTGTAGTGCCTGCGACGAAGACAGGATTCAAGGTACCGACTGAGACGTTCAATGCCGACAGGTTGTTATCTCCTGCGAGTCGTTTTATGGATAGGGTATAGGTCTTCTTGCTGCCATTTGGTGCGGTCACTTCGATTGGGATAGGCGTGGTTGTCCCGGGGCTGCCTAGTGTAATGGACGCTACTCCAGGATTTGTTCCTGCCGGAACAGTGATAGACCCGACCAGCATCGCGGCATTCGGATCTGACTTGGTGGCAGTGATCGTCACGGACGCGACGTTTGTCTGGACATCCACCTTGTAGTCCAGGCTATTTGCATCAAAGCCAGGAACCAAGGGCGGAGTTGCGTTATTGGCTTTGACGCTCAATGCCGAGAGATTGTTATCGCCTGATAAGAGTCTTGTGACCGTGACTGTATAGGTGCTCGTGAGCCCATTCTGTGACTCTAGAACGATGGGGATTATTTTAATCGATCCTGGAGAGCCGAGGGATATGGAGCGTTGTGAGGCTATCGTGCCATCAATTGTTACGAGTGTTGTGCTGCTTTTCGGGGTGGCGACCACGGTGACCGTTGCAGTGCCGGTTGGGGCGTCAACTGTATAGGTGGTGGTATTGCTTGAAAACGCGGGCTGGATTGTTCCAGGAGTGACTGTGAGGCTAGAGAGGGGAACTTCTACGGTTTGTTCTGAGATCGAAACGCTGTCCGAGCATCCATAGGTCGCTAAGCCGATTGCCGCGACAAGAAACACGGTGCAACAGGTCTTGCTGAAGGTCAGAAGGTGTTTCATGGTGGTCCCGGTTATTTCTTTTGGTACAAGAATTTGTAACTTCTTGGGCCTTGCCGACCCCAAATAACAGAGTCCTGATGCTAGGAGAGGATGGGGAAACGGTCTAGACCTACAGAGGTAAGGGAGGTCAGAGCCAAGGTGGGGACAGTACTGGTTGCTGAGGTTCTGCTTCAGTCGACTACATGAATAAAAGGAGGCTGGTGAGGCACCAGTTGATTCTGAGCCATCCCCGGTGGAAGGTGAATGTGGAATGGTGAGTTAACGATTGAGGCTTCTGGTCACTCCAGGGAAATGATCCAGCAGTCAGGTGTGTCGGATGACTTTCTCTGATTCAGCGTGAACCAGACCAGTACATCGACTGGACTGCCCTGTGGCCGACGTACTTCCGTGCCACAGGGGTGATCGGACTGGACTACTGGACAGGGGCGGTAGTGTTGATGGTCACCGTCAATGCTGGACTTGGGTCAGACTCACCTCCAGCATTCGTCAGTGTGTAGGTAATTGTGTGATCTCCGTCACTGAGATTTGCTGATGGCCGGAGCGTGTTGGTCCCGGAATCAAACGATGCCGAAGTATCCTTGTTCGTATCAACATAAAGGCTTGGAGTTCCCGTTGCAGGCGGAGGTATCCCGAATTTTGGTCTTTTGACGGCGGTGATATTGTCCTCACGAGAGGTAGGAGGAAAGCACTCATTCGGATTAAGAGGAAGATTCGGTTCACAGGAGTCGTCTTCCGGTATCAGGTCCGGCGCAACCGTTGGCGTTGCCGGTTTTGCAGCGGGCGCTGCGCGGTTAATGGTGACACCATAGGATTTTTGACTTCCATTGGGAGCAGTCACAACAATAGCCACACTTGTGCTTGATCCTTCAGCTCCAAGCGGGATGGTGATCGCCTGCCCAGAACTCGACCCTTGTCCATTAACCGTCATGGTGGCGTTTGTATCCTGAAGTGTTGGAGTGACCGTTACGCTTGAGACATCGCTCGGAACCGAAACCGTATAGTCCACAGTGGACGCGCTAAATGTGGGAGCCAAGCTATCAGGTGATACAGACAAGTTTTGCAGATTGTTGTTGCCTCCGAGTGCCTCTCGAATCACGTCGAGTTGGTAGGTTTTAGGATTGCCATTCGGAGCGTTCACAACAACATTAATTTCTGTAGTAGTGCCGGGCTGATCTAAAGGAATCGAGCGTGGCTGGCCTGAGCTTGCTCCTTGACCATTCATGGTCAAGCTTGCCCCGGCATCCTGTACCGTAGCGGTCACGGTGAGGCTGTTGATAGTGCTGCCGACGTTCACCGTGTAAGCGACTCGATCAGCCCTGAATGTGGGACTCAGAGTGCCAGGTGACACGCTCATGGCCGACAGATTATTGTTGCTGCCTAGGGCGGCTCGGCTGACGTTCACGGCGTAATTTTTCTGACTGCCGTTCTGCGCGGTCACCAGGATATTGACCAAGGTATTTGATCCTGCCCCATTTAACGTTATGGTTGGACCCTGACCTGAGTTTGTGGGTTGCCCATTCACGGTGATCGTGGCAGCAGGATCCTGTCGTGTGGGCGTGACCGTGATGCTGGCCACGCTGCTGGCCACATCCACTGTATAGCTCGTGGTATTCGCGGCAAAGGCGGGATCGAGGGCGCCCGGCGAGACGGCCAAGCTTTGTAAATTATTATTTCCGCCCAGGGCAGCCCGAGCAACGTTTGCGGTATAGGTTTTCTGAGTGCCATTCTGCGCGGTCACGACAATATTGACCAGGGTATTTGATCCCGCTCCATTCAACGCAACGGTTCGGGCCTGTCCAGAGTTCGTGGCTTGACCATTCACGGTTATGGTCGCACTGGCATCTTGGAGCCGTGGTGTGACGGTCACGCTTGTCAGGGTGTTTGGTACAGCCACCGTATAGCTCGTCGTATTCGCAGTAAAGGAGGGATCGAGGGTGCCTGGTGAGATGGCCAAGCTCTGTAGATTGTTGTTCCCGGCTAGGGCATCCCGCTTGACCCTAATAACGTAGTCCTGTTGGGATTTTCCATCCTGCGCGGTTACATGGACTGTGATGGGGGTGGTTTGGCCTGGACCAAGCAATTGAATAGGTGGTTGGGGGTCTTCTACGCCATTTACCAATATCTTCATGCTCGCGGTCGCGTCTTGAGGTTTTCCTGTGACCGTGACTTTGTCGGTGCCACTCGGGACGCTAACCTCATATAGCGTGTTGCTAGGCTTGAAGTCTTTTAGATTCACCGGCGAAATGGACAAGCTTCCCAAGAAAGCATTGTCCGATGCACCCCGATTGATTGTCACTTGGTAGGTGCTCTTGCCCCCTTTCGGTCCCGTGATGGTGATCGGAACCTTTGTGGAGGATCCTGTTCCGCCGAGCTGAACGGTCGCTTCTCCTACTGCAGTTCCCGCAGGGACGGTGACTGGATTAGTCGGTATATCAATCACCATCACGGTATTGGAGTCAGACTTCGTGGCGGTGAGCCTAATGCTTGTGACGCTGCTCCCGACGCCATTAATCGACGGTTCCAGTTCGGTCTTATCGAATGGGGAGGGAGCCACGGTTCCCGGCAAAGATGAGAGCGCCTGTAACGTGGTATCCTCCTCCTCTCTGCTTACCCGAACGGTATAGGACTTTGACGTGTTCCCTACGCCTGTATCCGTGACAACAATATTTAGGACTTCATTTGTTCCTATCGAGGTGAGAGTGACGGCCTGACTAGTTCTTGCCTGGTTGTTGATTCGTATGCTGTCACCGGCGACTCGAGGGCTGACAGTGATGGTTGTGCTTGTTTCATTGCCGAACAGCTTCACGGTATAAGCAGTTGTTGCAGGATTGAATTTTGGTTCCAGTATGCCAGCGGTGGTGGATAGGCTTCCAAGCTCCGCCGGTTGGCTTTGGGTTCCTGTGTCCCCGCATCCGTAGGCGTTCAAACCCACTAAAAACAGGACCAGTCCAGCGAGAGATCGTCCGGTACGGGTGCACAGATGCATCATGGTAGAACCACTCACTTTCTGTTGGAGAGGATCGTTAAGGATGTGCTTGGCCACGTATGGTGAACCCAAACTGTAGCGTTTAGGGATGATGAGGCCACTCGACCTTATTGCGCACTACCAGATATCTCGATTGGTACGGGGTGAACGTATAGCGGAATTGTACTAGTCAGGTCAAGTACCTGATTCAGGTACTTGAATAGCATATCTAATAAATAGGATTGATGTTACTGCCGTGACGGCGTTCCGCTCGGCACCTTGCCGAGGAGCTCGGTTTTAGAGGGAATCTGGGCCAGGAGGTCCGGGCGCACTTGGAACAAACCGGAGAGTCGCTGGCCTGTCGCATAGAGCAGATTTCCCGACTGGCTGCCCAACGTCAATTTCCCCGTGGCCTTGCCGTCCTTTGCTGTGGCGACAAACTCTGCGGACGGAGACAAGAGCCCATAGGGAGCGAGCGGTGCGGATTGTTTCATGACCCGTTCTTCCGCCGGTAGATTGGCCACCCGACTGACGAAGAGATCTGCCACCTCTTGACTGACCTTCTCCATGGACTGGTCCTCCAGGACCCACTCCCCGCTCTGGTTGATCAACACGTATTCCTGATCCCTGGTTTTGACCGAGAGCATGGCCACATCCGTGTAGTCGAGGCCGAAGAGTCGCTTGTCTTGAAGAATGAAGAGGTCTTTCGTCAGGTCCCTGATCAGTCCCGGGTTAATGCGATAGAGTGGCGCGTCCGGTGTAGTTTCTGCGATGGCTTCCCCTTTTTGTGGGTCTGGCTGGTAGAGCCGGACTGATTGGTCCCCGGCGGTTGTATGCAGGGTGACCTTTACTTTTGGTGTCGTCAAGGTCTTGGCCATGCTGTCTCGTTCAGGACCCGGATCGATGATGCCGAGCGCCTTCAGATCTTCCAGGCGGAACATCAATGACCGAACTTCGTTTTGATCCGCTTCGGCTTCGATCGGATACCGGATTTTCCACGAAGGTTTGGGCTTATCCTTGGCCATGTTGTAAATCACGATTTCGGTCGTCGGATAGGTCAGGCGAACCCGCTCGATATCATTTTGAACAAACTTCAACAGCTCCTTCCGCCGAAAGGTCATCAAGGACTTATTGACAAAATCCTTCGGGGCCAGGCTCGTTAAGAGGATGCGATGATCCGACTTCCTCAAGACGTAGAGGGTATTGGACAGAGGGCCGCTGTCGCCGATGGAAATCGTTTCCTGTCGCGTGCCGGCTGTCACCGTGAGGGTGGTCACCGGCGGTTCAAGACCGAATGGGGCTAGCTGTGTAGTCTGGTCCTCCAGAGTTCTTGTTACGGTTCCCGTAACCAGTGCGCGAACGAGGGCCTGAACCTCGCGTGTGTCCGCCTCGGTCCGAAGTGGAGCTACGATGGACCACTTCCCCGGTTCGGTCAGCTTCAGCTCAATCGGCCCCTGAGCGGTGGTGATGGAGAGGCCCGTGATGGCGGTTTCCGGGAACGGGAGGAGTTGCTTCTGTGCCGTCTCCTGTTTTTCTTCCTGTTGCTTGGCGGGAAACTCGACCAGGTAGAGATAGCCAGCCAGTCCAGCCAGGATCAACAACATCAGGAGTGTAGGCCAATAACGCATATCAGGATGGTGAAAATCGCCGCCGGCTGCATTCGGGCATCGTCAACGTATCCCAGGGGGTGCGCCTCGGCCTTTCACTGGCTGTGGCCTCATCGGACAGCCATTGTGACCATCCTGCAGAGAAGAGTGTAGAAGGCAGATTCATCATAATCGTCGGCGTTTTCTCCACACGATAAGCCCGGTCAGGAAGGTCATGAGCGGCAACAAGACGACCTGGATGTAAATCAACGCGCGCTCCTGTGTGGGATTGGGCGTAAAGGGATGCAGCGCCGGTTCTCGTGGTGCGATAGAGATCAAGTCCCGTTCCTCAGCCAACCAGCTGATTGTACGGAGAAAAAAGTCGCTGTTGCCGGGAAAATTGAAAAAGGCATTGGAGGCGAAGGTGGAGTTGCCGATCACCACAATGGATGGATGAGGTTTGCCTTCCTCCGGAGCCTTCTTGGGCGACAGCGCAGCTGCCATCGGAAGTGGTCCCTTGACGTCTTCTTTTTCACTCAGGCTCACCACGCGGCCTTGCATATTCGTTTCGGCCCAGCTGTTGGGCGAAGTTCTGGCGAGGGGAACAAAGTCCCAGTCTTTGCCGGTCTGCTCGTCGAAGGTGATGTGTCGTGACAGCGGTAACAGCACGGCTGAGGTGAGGTCTTGCGTGATCTCATGTTCTGTAAACGTTCTCACCAGCAGTGCGGTAAGGTCTCCCTGCGCTAACCGATCTTGGAGATCCACCAAGACGCCGGAGCCCAGGCCTAATCCCCATCGGGCGAGCAGTGCCTCGAGCCCCGTCTGGGTATCGGGATCGGCCAAGACTAACAGATGGCCACCCTTCTCAACATATGCGTGAATGCGATCCTGCTCCTCTTTTATAACGGAGCGACGTGGGCCGGCGAGAACCAATACGGACGTATGGTCCGGCACGGTAACTTCCTTCAGGAGCGAGACCGTCCCAACGTCGTACCCTTGGCGGATCAAGGCTTCCTTCGCAATGAACAAACCATTCCGGTCTTTGTCCTCGACGTTCAGCTCACTGTGGCCCTCAACGAAGACGATCCGCTTTTTTGAGTCCTTGGAGATTCGGATCAATGCGCCTGTCAGCTCGATTTCTGAGGGGGACGTCACGCGGATCGTCTGCCCGTTGCTCTCGAAGATGGCCGTGTCGGTCCGAAAGATGCCGTAGGTCTGGGCCATCTTTGGTTGCTTTTCCGGATCGATGAATTCCACGCTCAGCTTGGTCGAAGCTTGCCGATAACTCTCCAAGCGCTCTTTGAAGGCTTGATAGCCAGGGTCTTTTTCGCGTGTGAAGGCCGTGATCTTGACGTCTCGCGGGAGGGTCCGAAGCACCCGATAGGTTTGGGGCGCGAGGGTGAAGTTCTGGTTTTCCGAGAGGTCCCATCTGATGGAATGCCGTGCTGCCAGAAAATTCAGAATCACGAGAATGCTCGTGAAGAGTACGATCAGTAGAACGCTGTTCAATCCCATCTTGGTTGAGCGCCGACCGGAGAAAGCCTTGACGGCTTCAAAATGGAGCACAAAGAACGAGACCAGGCAGGCCAGTGCGAAGCCTTCTGAGATGGTCACAGCCCAGAGCCAATCCGGTCGAAGGCTGTAGGCGACCATGCCGCCGATGCCGAGCAGGATTCCGAGAATGCCGAGGGGAAAAGATTGGAGTTTCATTTCCAGCTGGTCGATTCCACGACTCGATGTGTCAAGAACAGCATGAGCACGAGACCGCTTCCGAAGTACATCAGGTCGCTCGTGTCGATCAGCCCCCGAACGAGTCGTTCGTAGTGCTCCATGTAGGACAGGTAGGAGATGAGATGACCCGCCGTGGTATCTCCGAAGAGGCTGCCTAGTCCGGCGATCAACCAAATCGTGAGCAACAGGCCGAAGCTGACGAAGGCGGCAACGATTTGGTTTTCCGTGACTGCCGATGCGAACAGGCCCACAGAAAGAAACAGCGCTCCCAGCAGCACCATGCCGAGATAGCCGGTCCAGATGGGATTCCAGTCAAAGTCGCTGAAGAGCATCAGCACGGTCGGGACCAATGTGGTAAGTCCGACCAGACCAAGATAGATGACAAATACGCTGATAAATTTGCCGACCACGATGTCGCTGACCCTCAACGGCGAGGTCAGTAAAAATTCGAACGTTCGCAATTTGCGCTCTTCTGCGAACAATCGCATCGTCAAGATAGGCAAGATGATCACGAGCACGATTCGCATGCTCGCAAAGAGATTCCGAAAGACCAGATCATTCAGGTTGATCTGCGCCGGCCCGCCTTGCATTTGCATTAACTGGATGGCTTGCGCGCCCGCGAATCCGACGTAGAGGTAGGACAGTAGCCCAAAAATCAGCAGAAAAACCGCGCCGACCACGTAGACAATGGGCGAGACAAAGTAGACGCGTAGTTCCTTGGCAATGATGGCTTGCACTGGGGTCATACGTTTCTTACCCGTCCGTCCGTGCTATCAGTCGCGGCCAGGCTCACCGTGGCCTCTGTGGTTTCGGTGGAATGGTCTTCGTGACGTGTCAGCTGGAGGAAGACGTCTTCCAAGGTCATGGATACCGTTCGGAGTTCGAGCAGCCCCCATTGGTTTGTCACGGCGACACGTGCAAGTTCGTCGCGGAGGTCACGACCTAACTCACATTCGATAAGGAAGGTGCCGCCTCCCTGTCCGGGGAGTACATGCAACACGCCAGGGATTGCCCGCAGTTTCGCCTCACAGTCCACAGGGCAGGACTTCAGGGTCAGAGAGACTTTTTCTGACTGACGGAGGCGTGCCGACAATTGCTCAGGGGTATCTTCTGCGACGATCCGACCCTTGTTGATGATGACCACGCGCTGGCAGACGGCCGTCGCCTCGGGCAGGATATGGGTGCTGAGAATGACGGAATGCGAGCCAGCGAGGCTCTTGATGAGTTCGCGGATCTCAATGATCTGTTTTGGGTCGAGGCCGACAGTCGGCTCGTCGAGAATCAGGACCGGAGGATCATGCAACAATGCCTGTGCCAATCCTACGCGCTGGCGAAACCCACGGGAGAGGTTCCCGATCAGTCGGTGCCGGACAGTACCCAGCTCAAGTCGTCCGATGGATTGGTCGAGTGCCGAGGTAAGGTTTGGTCCTGTCATGCCACGAAGTTGTCCGACGAAGGTCAGATACTCCGTGACCGTCAGTTCCTGGTAGACCGGCGGCGTTTCCGGGAGATACCCGATCTGCCGCTTCACCTCCAAGGGTTGATCAGTACAGTCGAACCCTGCTACGCGTGCCGTGCCTTCTGTCGCGGGCATGAAACCGGTCAGAATCCGCATCGTCGTCGTCTTGCCGGCCCCGTTGGGGCCAAGAAAGGCCAGCACTTCTCCCTTCGCGACAGAAAAGGTGACACGATCAATGGCCGTGTGATGGCCGTACCGCTTCGTAATGTTGTGAACGTCAATCACGAAAGTGATGTCGGTGCGAACAGCTGTGGAGAATGTGGAGCAGTACTGCTCTCAGAATAACGATCCTTACTTGTGAGGGATCTTACTCACTCCGTCCGATGCAGTCAATATGGCGACGGAATTCAGTTTGCCTGGCTTTCCTCACACGACTGGAGTAAGAAGGCATGAAGCAGGCGGTGGCCTCTCAGAATATATCCAGAAATAATGAGCGTACTGAAGTAGCACGGGCACCCCTCTCACACCTTGTAACTCGTCTCGATCACTATCAGGTGTTGAACTTATAACGTGTCTCCGCTATATAAGGGCTCTATGAATCGCCCCCTCGTCACAAATTTGCGGCGAGGTTGTTCTGTGAGCATACAATAAAGAACCTTATACGGAGGTGGGGGTGACGGGTACTCCCGTCGGTGTTGTCGAAGTGCCAGACCTTTCATACTCTGAGTCAATCGAAAATCAGAGTACGTCAGCATTCAGAGGGAGGTAGATCCAGTATGCACACGGATGGTCCCCACAATCGGCTCTTCTCGAAGAGTTCTTTTGCCTTGGCCTTGTGTTTGTCCCTGGGTGCTTGTTCCTGGGTTCCCAAAGGGGAGGTCCAGCTGGATGTCGGGATCAAGGATCGCGGGGTTGCTTCCTGGTATGGCGAACAGTTTCATGGGAGGCAGGCCGCGAACGGGGAGATCTTCGATATGGAAGGGCTGACGGCTGCGCATAGGACGATCCCGCTCGGGAGTGTGGTTCGCGTCGTCAATCTGTCGAACGGCAAACATCTCCATGTGCGAGTGACCGACCGAGGACCGTATGAAAAGGGACGGATTCTCGATCTCTCCCATGGGGCGGCCGTTCTTCTGGGAATGGAACGGGAAGGGGTTGCACATGTGCAGGTGGAGGTGGTCGGTGAGCGCCGTCCGGAGCTGCTGCTGATGGCGGAACAATTCGCTGGCACGGCGTCATGGGTTCTTACCGGTCGAATGCTTCCGGTTGATCGGACTTCGCAGGGTATGACGTCTCACGAGAGAAATTTCCCGGGCGATCTCTGGATTGCGAGGAGGAACCGGTGGGCTCTTGCCATGTTATCCGTGGTAGATCCAATCCAGATTCCGGTTGCTTCGTTAGTTCTTAGCTGAGAGCCCTGGGATTGGTCCCCTTCGGGATGCTTCGGCTTGTCTCTCTAACAGAATGTCAGCAGGTGTTCATGAAGAGGCGGAACTTTGGGGGCCGCCCTTCTTAAGTAACGCAGGCTCATTTCGGGAACACGGTGTGGGGCCCATTCCGGTTGACAGTATGTAAAGCTCTCCACTAGACTGCACACTTTCCATCAGCCGAAGACCATCATAACGAGTGAATATTAAGGGGAGGCATGATTCGATGGCCAAGAAGCGCGCGCAAGAATCGGATGAAGTGAAATTAAAGAAGAAGATTGCCACAAAGACGACCAATCACAGTAATCCGGAAGGGGATGCCGCCGTCCGCTCCTTGAAAAAGCGATTGAAGCGGGAACAGCGTAAGCGGCGGGCTCTCGCGCAGCGGAAAAAACGGGCAGCCGGCAGCAAAGCCGCCGCTTCGGCATAATCTCTCTCGCAGCAAGGTATCTTGTCAGAGGTTGACTGATTCTATGGACTCTAAGATCGACCGCTTCCCTGCAGATATCAATCCCCTCAACCAGAAAACTGGAGACGAGCCGTCCGGCGAGGCTATGGCTGAGGACGTACCGGCTGGGTCTGTTACCGTCGAGCCGCAAACGGCTGGTCCAGGCATGGTTGCGCTTGAAGAAGAGCAGGTCAAGGACGAGATCGATATCCAGATTGATCTATTGGCTGATCCTGACTGGGTGGTCCGACGAGAAGCCGTTATTACGCTAGGGGAGATGGGAGACGAGCGGTGTGTCGAACCGTTGGCCCGCGCGTTGCGTGATGGGGATTGGCAGGTTCGTGAAGTCGCCATCGAAGCGATGGGCCAAGTGGGACCTCCTGCGGTTGAGACGCTGCTCAAGCTCCTCCGTGACTGGGAGGTTCGCAAGTACGCCATCGCAGCCCTCGGAAAAATACGCGACGAGCGGGTGCTGGATCCCTTAATGCTTCAGCTGCGGAACGATGAGTTTAAGGACGATGCGATCGATGCCTTGGTCGCATTGGGTGCGCCCTCCGTCGAGAAGCTCATCCCCGCGCTTCGTGATAAAGATGAGAATGTTCGGAAATGCGCCGTCCTCGCATTGGGACGGATCAAAAGCAGCGAGGCCATCGATCCTCTCATCCAAATGCTTGGTGACAAGGACTGGTTTACACGCTTGACGGCAGCTGCGGCATTGGAGTCAATCGGCGACGATCGTGGGCGTGAGGCGATCAAACCGTTGCTCAAAGACTCCGATATGGTCGTGAAAATGCGGGTCGAGCGGATTTTGGCGAAGTGGAAGAAGCAGTCGACCTCTGAGCCCGCCAACGCCTGAGCTATTTGTTCAGCTGTTGATCCATTCGTTGTTGCAGCTCATCCAATTTCTTGAACGAGACCTGTTTTCCCGTCGTCAGTTCCAATTGAATGTCTCGCAGCGAATCGATTACGTGATGCAGCGCCGCGGTGGTGTCATCGACCGTTGCACCCTTCGCCGCGGCTTCGATCGCCGCGATCACTGCCGCGAGTTCCTTCGCTGCCTCGCTATACTTTTGGTCGATCACGTACACCTTGGCTTGTATGAAGCGAGACTTGGCTTCGACGAGCCCCTGACGGCGACGGAGATCGCGCTCGATTCCGAGCGTGGTATCCATCACGTTTTTTGACACCTCTTTCAGCGAGTGCTGGAGGTCGGAGACGGACTGCTGCAATGTACCGACGGGCCGTTGTCCAACGTAATAGCCTGCCCCGAACGCGCCGACGAGAAGCAACAAGACTGTGAGAAATTTGGCCATAGTGGTCCTGGGTTAGCGGCGCCGTTTTGATGCAGGGCGCTTGGCCAATTGCTGGAGGAGGCTGTTCGCCGCCGCAATGCGTACCGCCTCGTCGGTGTCACGTAATCCTTGTACCAAAATAGGGATGGCTCTGTCGTTGCTTTTTCGCAATGCCTTGGCCGCCGACAGTCGAGGGAGCGGCTGTTGGTCCGATAGAAGCGATTGCAATAGTGTGAGCGCCTGCTCATCCGGTGAAGCACTCAAGGCTTGGGCTGCCGCACCACGAATGGATGGATCAGGATGTCGGGCCAACTCAGCCGCCAAAGCGATGGCTGAGGCATCACCGAGGCGTAGTAATCCCTCTGCGGCATTGGCACGGACGTGTGCGTCGGGGTCGCGAGTCAGTGCCAGGAGCAGCGGTCGGGTATCCTTGATGCCGAGTCTACCCAGGCTTGCGGCTGCGACAGCGCGGATCATCGCGCTCTCGTCTCCAATGGCATGTGTCAGCGGGGGTGCGCCATCGGGGGATCCAAATTCCCCCAGCGCACCGGCCGCAAAGGCACGGACTGATGGATCGGGATCATAGACGGCTTGTGCGAGGACGGCGAGGCTTGCCGGGCGTTTGAGGCGTCCCAAGACACCCAATGCCGCCATCCGAGATTCAGCGTCCGGTAACGTTGCGGCACTGATAATCTCAGCCAGCTGTTCGGAATGGCCCAGCTTGACCAAGGCGGCGGAAGCAAAAATGGACTCAGGGCCATCCTCGGTACGAGCCACGTCAATCAATCGTTGCCGAACATCGGTGGCGGTTGCATCGCCGAGGGCGGTCATCGCAGCGATGCGGACGGTCGGCATGGCATCTCGTAACGCGCGGCGCAAGGCGCCGGATGTCACTCCGAGGCCGGCTTTCCCGATCGCCTCGGCGGCCCGTGCGCGTACGACGACGGATGAATCCAGCAATCCATCTTCCAGAATGGCCGCGGTCTCCTGTAGACCCAACTCCGCGAGGGCTGAGTATGCGGCGATCCGAACATGTTCGTTGCGGTCTCGTACGTGGCTGGTGATCATGCCGAGAGCCAAGGGGCGAAGCAGCGCCGCATCGTGCGATTGCCCAGGCTGGATCAGCTTGGAATAAATGGAGAGAGCTTCGTCTGTTCGTCCAAGGCGGACGTAGCTCTGCAAGGCGAGACGGAGGAGTTCTTTGGGAGGCGTCGCGTCCGGCGGAAGACTTCGGTAGAGCGCTATAACTTCCGGATAATCTCCCGCCTTGAAGAGGGCGGTAGCCTTCGATTCAATAGACGCAGGTGCCCCTGCGGTTGTCGCAACGACAGGTGCCCCAACAAGAAACGCAATCAGCCCAACAAGCGCAATCGCGACGGCAGCTGGCTGAGGAGACCTCGTGCGCAACGGACTCCGGTTCGATCGTTCGAACCCAATTACCACGTCGCAGGCATGCGCACAGTGGCGGCGCGGTACATCAGACTGACGTAATCTTTCAACATCCGCGTGGTGCAGAACTGAGGCGCGGTGGTGCGAATACATTCCTTCACCATTTGCAGCCAGCCACGAGGGATTCCGTCACGATCTCGCTGATAGAACAGTGGAACGACTTCTTGTTCCAGCAGGCGATAAAGCTGTTCTCCATCGTGATGATCTTGGGCCTGCGTGTCTGCCTGTTCGCTCAACGGTTGGATGCCCCAGCCATTGGCTCCGTTGTAGCCTTCAACCCACCATCCGTCCAGGACGCTCAGGTTCAACACGCCGTTCAGAGCGGCTTTCATGCCGCTGGTGCCGCTTGCTTCCAAAGGAAAGCGAGGCGTGTTCAACCAAATGTCGACGCCTTGCACGAGGTACTTTGCCATATGCATTTCGTAATCTTCAAGGAACGCGACGCGACCGCCGAGCTTATGATCGTGGCAGAACGACAGCACTTCATGGATGAAGTACCGGCCCGGCTCATCGGCTGGGTGGGCCTTGCCGGCGAAAATCAGTTGGACCGGCCGCCATCGGTCTTGGAGTAGTGCTTTGAGCCGTTCCAGATCGCGGAAAAGCAGGGTGGCGCGCTTGTAGGTTGCGAACCGCCTGGCAAACCCAATTGTCAGGGCTTCAGGGTCCATGAGCGTTCCGCGTGTGAGTACTTGTGAAGGTTGGAGATGTCCATGCATCCAGCCAGACCTGGCCCGGTCGCGGATAAAGCCCATCAGTTTCCGCTTCATCGTTTGGCGAACCGCCCAGAGTTCATGGTCGGGAACATCCATGACTCGTTGCCACATGGCGGGATCGTCGCAGGTCTGTGTCCAGGTCGGGCTGAGTGACTTGCTGTAGAGATGGTGGAGCTCCGGTGAGATCCAGGTCGGCGCATGAATACCGTTGGTGACGCTCCGGATAGGGATCTGATCAATCGGCAATCCAGGCCAGAAGTGTTGCCACATCTCGCGTGTGACGCGGCCATGCTCCCGGCTGACGCCGTTGACATGGGCGGAGAGGCGCATGACCAGTGCGGTCATATTAAATCCACCGTGCGATTCAGGAGTATCACCCAGGCGGAGAAATTCGTCGCGTGAAAGGCCAAGTTGTTCCCAGTATCCGGCAAAGTAGCGGTCCATCAAATGGTGCGGGAAGACATCATGTCCGGCAGGGACAGGTGTGTGCGTGGTGAAGACGGTACTCTGACGGACCAACTCACAGGCTTCTGCGTGAGACGAACCCTTCTGAACGAACTCGCGTACCCGCTCCAAGGTCAGAAAGGCCGAATGTCCTTCATTGGCATGCCACACGGACGGCGAGATCCCGAGCGAGCGCAACATGCGCACGCCGCCGATTCCCAGTAGGATTTCTTGGCAGATCCGCATTTCTTGATCACCGCCATAGAGCCGAGCGGAGAGGGCGCGGTCTTCCGGGCTGTTCTCTGGCACATCCGTATCGATGAGAAACAGCGTGATCCTGCCTACTAACAGCTTCCAGACGGCAGCGGTCACGCGCCGGCTTCCCATGTCGACGGTAAACCGACAGGATTCTCCGGACGGCGTCTGGGCTAACTGTATCGGCGACTCCTCGCGGTTAAAGGGTGCATAGGCAGCTTCTTGCCAGCCCTCAGGTGTAATGCGCTGACGGAAATAGCCCTGGGGGTACATGAATCCGACGCCGACAAACGGCAGTCCAAGATCGCTCGCTTCTTTACAATGGTCTCCGGCTAAGATTCCTAACCCGCCGCTATAAATCGGCACGGAGGCGTGCAGTCCAAACTCAGCCGAGAAGTAGGCGATGGTCTTCTTTGCCAAGTCGGCATGGTGCGTGCCGGCCCAACTTTTCTTATTTGCCAGATATTCATCGAACAGGCGGAAGACGGCCGAGTATTGGCGAAGAAACGAAGGATCCTCAGCCAGGCGCGTCAGCCGGTTAGGCTGAATATCGGCGAGGAGTTTGACCGGATTATGGTTGGTCAGGAACCACAGGGTTGGATCGATGGTTTCAAACAGCTGGCGAGCTTCCAGGGTCCAGCTCCACCAGAGGTTCCGTGCCAGTTCAGGCAGACGATTCAGGTTCTGAGGGAGAGAACTCTTCGTCGAATTTGGAGAATCCACAAACACTCCTTTGGTCAAGGGCGAGCAATGTGTTATGAGCGAATGATGGGCGACTGCCGGTGAGAGCTAGGCGTGTCCGGCCTTATGCCACGTGGCCCACTCTTTAGAGAATGCCACGGCGGCATACCGTTCGCCAAGGATTTTTGCGACACGGTTCAAGAGCTTGGTGAGTTGTTGAAGCTCGGACAGCGTGAGATCGTCTCGGAATCGAGGATGGAGTCCCCAGCGGGTCTCGACTTCTTCGCCCGACACACTCGACATCAAGCTGACGAGCTTGATCTCTTGGCCGGTTGATGGTTTCTGCTCGGTCGAGCGCCCGGTTGCGGGGGATTGCAGCGGTGCAGCATCCTGCGCAGGCGGAGCCTGTCCTTGGAGCACGGCGCTGAGAGCCGGGACAACGGCACTGGCGCAGAGCGACGCGGCGGCGCTGAGCTGCGCGTTGCGTGGCGCGCCGAGTGCGTCGGCCATTTTCTCGCCGAAGTCACGGAACATCTCGGTCTTGGTCTTGGAGTCTTCGGTGATCAGGAATTTGTAGTGCTCGTAAGTCTGCCGGCTTTCCGCCACGGTGGTGCCGATCGTCATCACGATTTCCATCTGATCGGCATTGTTGCCGAAGGCCGGTTCCAGCGCCTGCTTCAATTGTTGCGTCACCGCATCTTCGAGCCCGTTCATGAATTCCAGCTGATCCTTCAACGGAATGTGCAGGGCCACCAGGCGGTCGGTGAGGTTGAACATGATCTTGAGAAATTCCAGGTAGATGCCCCACTCATCCTGGCGTTTGAGCTTCAGCGCCTGTTCCGGGGCATTGCGCTTCATCATCGTGACGGATTCACCCGACACGGCAAGCATCAGTTCGGCCAACTGGCGAAGTCGGTCTTTATATTCAGTCGTCACGGTAGCCATAGGTTTTCCGAGGAGCGAGGGATTATAGCGGAGACATGCGTGGGGAGCAAAGAGGGTGATTCTACAAGTTCTTGCTCGCTCTCGACTTCAAGCGTACCATTTCTATGGGTGTAACCGATAGATTGAGAGTGGCTTCGAGAGACGAGCTCCACCCATGTTGAAACAGTATCTGCTAACCATTAGCGTCTTGCTTGATGTCCCGTACACGGGAGAAGATGAAACTGGGAAACAGGAACTTTTAGGAGGGTTCTTTCAAAATATTGCTCTTACTGCGAGTAGCACTTCTCAAGCAAGAGCTCTGGCGGACGCGGCGGTCAACGAAGGTAGCATCGACTGGGATAATTCGACTGAAGCCCAAATTAATCTCGAGACATTTGATGTTGAAATCTCAAGGCAGTGTAAAGAGCCAGGTCTGGAAGGTGTTTGGTATGTTGGCCCAAAGTTCTTGTATGAGGCTGACGAAGGTCAAGCTTAAACAAAAAAGTTAGTTGGTGTTTTGTCCATTGATTGTGCCGTGACTGCGTACTTACTTTACCAGCCTATTCCACCTGAAATGGTATCGCAAAATAGCTTCCCGTCAGAGATAGTGCAGCAGGGTCTGTAGGTTCTGCACAATTTATCGAATGCTTGTTGCAAGTTTGCTCTGCAACTGTATTGCTGCTCATCACCCCCTTCCGATAGAGTGAGCGCTGGAAGGGCAATAAGTTCCGACATGCGATTGAGCTCAGTAACAGGCACAGAGGCAGAACCTCGGGTTACAGTACTGCCGCGTGATGAGGCGCGGGAGCATCTACTCGCGATCGCGGACATTCTTGCCAAGGTGCTGGATACATCGATCAGAATTCCTGGGACATCATGGTCGATTGGATTGGACCCGTTGCTTGGACTGATTCCAGGGATCGGTGACGCCATTGCCAATCTGATCGGCACAGTTATTCTTGGCATTGCGACCCGCTTACAGATTCCACGCATCGTGCTGACCCGCATGAGTCTCAATCTGCTGATTAACGGGACAGTCGGGGCCATTCCAATCGTCGGAGATCTCTTCTCTGTCTGGTTTCGGAGCCATGCCAGAAATGCGGCGCTGTTGCGTGAGGCTGCCCAGAAGCCGGATCGTGAAACCCATGCCGATTGGTTTTATGTGGCCGGGATCATTGGCGGAACAGTGGCGCTACTGTTGCTGACAATCGCCTTCATGATCTGGCTGGTCTACAGGCTTTGGACCGTTCTGTCTGTATAAAAGGTAGGCCGAGTTATGGTATAGGACCAGTTCTTCCTGAAGACGTGAATTGCTGAAGCAGCCCTTTTCCTATTTCCATGGAACGAGACGTGAAAACCTATGTACTGAAACGGCCCACTGAGGAGACTGCGCCGCGCACGTTGTCCATCGACTACGCGGCTGCGTTGAATGCGCAACAGTTGGCCGCGGTGACGGCGGGGGATGGTCCATCGTTGGTCATTGCGGGGGCCGGCAGCGGGAAGACGCGCACGTTGGTCTATCGCGTCGCGTATCTGATTGATTCTGGAGTTGATCCTTCAAATATTCTGTTGCTGACGTTTACGCGTAAGTCTTCGCAAGAAATGTTGGAGCGGGCTGGTGAACTGATCGGGATGAGCAGTCGTCGCGTGTGTGGGGGGACGTTCCACTCCGTGGCGAATTTGCTGCTACGGCGGTACGGCCGGTCAATCGGGATCGAGCCTGGCTTCACCATTCTGGACCGTGGTGATGCGGAGGATTTGATCGCTCTGGTCCGATCGCAACTGGGGTTGAACGAAAAAGACAAGCGCTTTCCCCGGAAGGGGACGATTATGGAAATGATCAGCAAGAGCGCGAACACGTTGCGCAGCCTTGACGAGATCATTCTAGAAGAGTTCAGTCACTTCGCGGATCACTCAGAGGATCTGGGTCGGCTTCAGAAGGCCTATGAGGCGGCGAAGCGGCAGAAGCAACTGTTGGACTACGACGATCTGCTGGTCATGCTGCGACAGCTGCTCTTATTCGATGAGGCCGCTCGCACGAACATTTCACGTCAGTATCGCCATATCCTCGTGGATGAATATCAGGACACGAATCGATTGCAGGCCGAAGTCATTCGT
This sequence comes from Candidatus Nitrospira nitrosa, assembly GCF_001458735.1. Lineage (NCBI taxonomy): Bacteria > Pseudomonadati > Nitrospirota > Nitrospiria > Nitrospirales > Nitrospiraceae > Nitrospira > Candidatus Nitrospira nitrosa. The sequence goes on along the minus strand of NZ_CZQA01000008.1, from coordinate 467,184 downwards.
CAGCTGGCGACGACCCATCAGAATGTGATGGTCGTCGGGGATGATTCTCAGTCCATCTATGCTTTCCGGGGTGCGACCTTCAAGAATATTATGGAATTCCCGGAGCTGTTCCCCGGCACGACGGTCTACAAGCTGGAAGAAAATTACCGTAGCACTCAACCGATCTTGAACCTGGCCAACTGCATTATCGAAGAAGCGGCCGAAAAATATACGAAGCGCCTCTTTACCAGAAAGATCGATGGGCCACTGCCGTCACTCGTGGAAGCGGCGGGAGAAAATGCGCAATCACGATTCATCTCGCAGAAGATTCTTGAGCTTCGCGAGGAAGGCGTGCCGCTGAGTGAGGTGGCTGTGCTGTTTCGTTCGAGCTTCCATTCCTTTGACTTGGAAATCGAGCTCTCTCGCAAGGAATTGCCCTTTATCAAGCGCGGCGGAATGAAGTTTATCGAGACAGCTCATGTCAAGGATTTGCTGGCGCATGTGCGAGTCGTGGCGAACCCGCTCGATACGGTCAGCTGGCATCGCGTGCTGATGTTGGTAGAAGGTGTCGGGCCAAAGAAGGCTCAGGATGTACTTGCGGCGATCGTGAAGGCCGAACAGCCGTTTGACGTGCTACGCGGGGCGAGTGGTCGTTCCGGGCAGGGGCTCAAGGCTTTGGCTAATACGCTGGAGAGTCTGGCTCGATTGGACGACCCGAAGCCTGCTGAGCAAGTTAACCATATCTACGAGTACTATCTTCCCATCCTGAAGGACCAATACGACGATTATCCGAAGCGCACGAGAGATCTCGATCATCTTCACACCATTGCTGAAGGCTATCAGGGCGTCAATGAGTTCCTAGCCGATCTGGCGCTGGAACCCCCCGACGGCAGTGCTGTGGACGTGGAAGCGCCTGATCGTGATGATGAACGGCTCGTTCTTTCGACGATCCACTCTGCGAAAGGGCTGGAATGGCAATGTGTCTTTGTGATTTGGGCGGTCGACGGCCGATTCCCATCCGCCTATTCCTTTGTAGCTGATGACGAATTGGAAGAAGAGCGGCGCCTGTTCTATGTGGCTGTCACGCGAGCCAAGCGGCATTTGTTTTTGACATACCCCATTAACGTGTATGATCGGTCAAGTGGGATGTTGCTCTCGAAGCCGTCGCGATTTCTCGATCATGTGTCTTCCGACCTTCTCGACATGCTCGCCCTTGTTGAAGAGGGCGGAGGAGATTGGGGAATGGCACAAGACCCCTATTGATGCGAGTACTCTCTGGTGCCGGTTGTCCCCCCGTGCGTATGAAATGCTTCACGATTCGATGCTTCCTGTTGTGGTGCTGTTGGTGGGTGTCGGCTGCCTCGGTAGAGGCAGGGGTCCGATCTCATGATGAGCAAGAAAATGGGAGCCGGTCCTGGGAGCGTCTTTTGGTAGAGGCGGAACGCTTACAAGTGCCGACAAAGTTTCTTCGTGCGGTCCCGCCAGACTTTATCCATTTTGAGTTCGATGAGCTTCGGACCTACGCTGCTGAGTACCATCCCGGTGAGCATCGGATGCTTCTCAACCGAACTCTGTCACTCAATGCGGCGGGGAGAGTGCTCAAGCCGCTTGGGAGGATGACGCACAAGGAGTTGGAGGTGTTCTCCCATGAACTGTTTCATGCCTATATGGATTACATCACGGTCAGAGATGTTCAGCTCGGGGAGCTCGGGCGCGATTCAGAAACACTCCTGCGTTTTGCGAAGGAACAGCAGGTTTGTCGCTATGGAGAGGTGATGATTACTCCGATCGTCCAGCGAATGGATGAAGTGGAGTCGCGCTATTTGACGGAGGCGGAATCATGGGAGGCCTTGAATGAAACGTGGGCGGTCTTTGTCGGCTGGGTGGTGTGGAATCAGCTGGAATTGCGCCAGCAGAGAGGGAAATCAACGTTTCGTGGGGGGCAAGACGCTTATCAATGGATTCCACGGTTTAAAAGGGCTTTTGAAAACGGTGAGTTTCGTGGGTACTATGTCCCAGAAGAGCCGGACGAACGACGTCTTGCGCAGAAACGGTACTTAGCTAAATCCTCACAGCTATCCCTGGAAGAAGCCATCACTATTATGGAGCAAGCATTTGGTTTTTCGAGTGATTTTGTTAAGATTGTCGACGCATCGTTCGGTCCAGCCTGGCGAGCCACCTGTGTGACTGGGAAGGATAGAGCGAACTAAAAAGGCCCGAGGTCAAATTCTCCTCTTGACATCGTATAAGTTCATCAATAGAATCCGGCATTTCGTAACCTAGCCTGTCCGAGCACTTCTAAGGAATCAATCTGTATTGAGGATTGAGGAAGGAGTTTGTGCACGGATAGGCCTATGTGTCTTTGTTGAGCGGGTTGTTATTCGCGCTACAGAGTTTGGTGTGAATCGATCAATGAAACATTGCGGGCAGGTACCCAAGTGGCCAAAGGGGGCAGACTGTAAATCTGCTGGCTTATGTCTTCCAAGGTTCGAATCCTTGCCTGCCCACCATGCAGCGCTGAGTTGATTGCAGGTATTGTGGACTGTGGGCATGCAGTTGGTAGGTGTTTTTGGGTGGGTGCTAGGTTAGGGAAGTGTGAGTATCTGGGGTGATTGTGAAGCGGGCAGTCGTGAGTGCTGAGTTCTGAGTGGTCACTGTATCAGATGTGGGACTCAGCGTTGAGCACTCAGGACTATAAGGGAAGAGGCGGGCGTAGCTCAGTGGTAGAGTTCCAGCCTTCCAAGCTGGCTGTCGTGGGTTCAAATCCCATCGCCCGCTCCAGAGAAGCCGTAAAGCGCAGAGAGTGTCGGGTGGCAGAGGGGTGCGCTTCACGAATAACGGACGACGCGAGACGAAGTCGAGGGGGCCCACGTAGCTCAGTTGGCAGAGCACGTCCTTGGTAAGGACGAGGTCACGCGTTCGATCCGCGTCGTGGGCTCCAGGCCAAGTTTGCTCGTCTTGCCGCGGTTTGAATGAGCGGCGGGTCAGCACCTTTGAGTGGTTTTAGATAAAAAGGGGTGACGTTATGGCGAAGGCGAAGTACGAGCGGAAGAAGCCGCACGTGAACATTGGGACGATCGGGCATGTGGACCATGGGAAGACGACGTTGACGGCGGCGTTGACGAAGGTGTGTGCGGATCGCGGGATGGCCAAGTATGTGCCGTATGACGAAGTGGCGAAAGCCTCGGAGAGTCAGGGGCGGCGGGATGCGACGAAGATTATGACCATCGCGATCAGTCACGTGGAATACGAGACCGACAACCGGCACTACGCCCATGTGGATTGTCCTGGCCACGCCGACTATGTGAAGAACATGATCACGGGCGCGGCGCAGATGGATGGCGCGATCTTGGTCGTGAGTGCGGCCGACGGCCCCATGCCGCAGACCCGGGAACACATTTTGTTGGCCCGGCAGGTGGGCGTGCCCTACATTGTGGTGTTTTTGAACAAGGCCGACAAAGTCGATGATAAAGAGCTCTTGGAGTTGGTGGAGCTGGAAGTGCGGGAGCTGCTCACGAAGTATGGGTTTCCGGGCGACAAGACGCCGATCGTCCATGGCAGCGCGCTCAAGGCGATGGAAGCCGACCAGGGTGAGTTGGGTGTGCCGTCCATTATGAAGTTGTTGGAGGCGGTGGATACCTATATTCCGACACCGCAGCGGCCGATTGAGAAGCCGTTCCTGATGCCGATCGAAGACGTATTTACGATCAGTGGCCGCGGGACCGTGGTGACGGGGCGCTGTGAGCGGGGCATTGTGAAGGTGGGCGACGAAATTGAGATCGTGGGACTGCGGCCGACACAGACCACCGTGGTGACGGGCGTTGAGATGTTCCGCAAGGTGTTGGATGAGGGGCAGGCGGGGGACAATATTGGCGTGCTCCTCCGAGGCACCAAGAAAGAAGATGTGGAGCGGGGGATGGTGTTGTGTAAGGCAAAGACCATCACGCCGCATACGAAGTTCAAGGCGGAGATCTATGTGCTCACGAAGGAAGAGGGTGGGCGGCATACGCCGTTCTTTAATGGGTATCGGCCACAGTTTTACTTCCGGACGACGGATGTGACGGGGGTGGTGCAGTTGAATCCGGGGGTGGAGATGGTGATGCCGGGGGACAATGTGAGTGTGACGGCGGAGTTGATCAGTCCGATTGCGATGGATCAGGGGTTGCGGTTTGCCGTGCGGGAAGGCGGCAAAACGGTCGGCTCTGGCGTCGTCACGGAAATCTTGGCCTGAAGTTGAGAGCTGTCATGTGACAGCTAAGGAGAGTTGAGATGCGCGAGATTATCGACATGGCTTGTACGCTCTGCAAGCAGAGAAACTACTCGTCCATGAAGAACAAGAAAAACGATCCGGATCGGTTGGAGCAGAACAAGTTTTGTAAGTTCTGTCGAAAGCACACGCCTCATAAGGAAGTGAAGTAAGTACTGAAGATGATAAGGGCTGAGTCGTGGAAGGGACCGTCGGAAAGTGGGCCCTCAACGCTCGTAGCTCGGTACTGAAAGGGGAGGGGCATGGTGTTAATGGTAGCACATCGGTCTCCAAAACCGAGAGTCTGGGTTCAAATCCTAGTGCCCCTGCCAACCTCGATGTGCTTCTGCTGTAGCCCTTAGGAGCGCGGTAGAGGCTTTGTGGGGTGATGAAAGTTGAGCCTGGGGGTGCGATCGGGCTTGGTAATTTGGGCGAGTGGCTCATAGGTTTGTAGGGATCTTTGTGTTGGTTGGGCAGTAACGCGCGGAGTATCTGATGTTCAAGCGTATGACAGAATCAATTCGGTTGTTTGTAACGGACGTGCGGACCGAGATGAAGAAAGTCTCGTTTCCGAGTCGTGCAGAAACGATTGGCTCAACAACAGTCGTTATTGTGTTCTGTATCCTGATGTCGGTCTACTTGTCCGTCGTTGACTCATTCCTCTCCTGGTTGGTTGGGAAGCTCATTTGAATCAGTCAAGAAGAGGCGCTGCAGTATTTCATCGAAGGCCTGAGGGTGGTGCATGATAAAGAACTGGTACGTCATACATACGTACGCGGGTTTTGAGGGGCGTGTGAAAACCAGCCTCATGGAACGTGCGAGTCAAATGGGGCTTGTGGAGAAGGTTGGGCAGGTGCTTGTTCCGACGGAAGACGTGATCGAAATAAAAGATGGGAAACGGCGGACTTCTCGTCGGAAGTTCTTCCCGGGGTACGTTCTCGTGGAGTTGGAGTCTCCGTTGGCGGACGAGACGCTTCAGATGATCAAGGAGACCCCTAAAGTAACGGGATTTGTCGGCGGAGGAGTTGTGCCAACGCCGCTGAGCGATGAGGAAGTCGAGTCCCTGCTCAAGCAAGTTGATGCGGGTCAAGCGGAACCGCGTGAGCAGGTCAAATTCATCAAGAGTGATAATGTCCGCATTATCGATGGTCCATTTTTGGGGTTCAATGGCGTGGTGGACGAAGTTGACCAGGATCATAGCCGATTGAAAGTCATGGTCAGCATCTTCGGTCGGTCGACCCCGGTTGAATTGGGATTCTTGCAGGTTGAACGGATTTAATGCAGCGGTCAGCGGTTAGCCGTCGGCTCTCAGCGTAGGATGAAGGCCGAAAGCTCAAAACTGAAAGCTCGGGAGAGGAGACATGGCAAAAGAAGTTTCAGCACAGATTAAATTGCAAATCCCGGCTGGTAAGGCCAATCCAGCGCCTCCGGTGGGTCCGTCGCTGGGCCAGCATGGCGTCAATATTATGGAGTTTTGTAAGCAGTTTAATGCCAAGACCCAGAAGGAGGGGGATAGTATCATCCCCGTGGTCATCACTGTCTATAAGGATCGCACATTCAGCTTCATCATGAAGACGCCTCCGGCTTCGGATTTACTGAAGAAGGCGGCCGGGGTCATTAAGGGCTCTGGTGTCCCGCAGAAAGATAAAGTGGGAAAAATTACCAGGCAGCAGCTGAATGAGATCGCGCGCAAGAAGATGTCTGATCTGAATGCGGCCGATGTGGAGGGGGCAGCCAGAATTATCGAAGGGACTGCGCGAAGCATGGGTGTTGTGATTCAGGGTTAATTTTCGAGACCGAAGGAGCGGCAGGCTATGGGAAAGAAGATGAATGCGGCGCTCAAGAATGTTGAGCCGCGTGTCTACGGATTGCGTGAGGCGGTTGAGACCGTGAAGCGCTCGGCGTTTGCGAAGTTTGATGAGTCGGTCGATCTGGCGCTTCGGCTTGGGATCGACCCTAAGCGTTCAGATCAGCTCGTTCGCGGAACGGCAGCGCTTCCTCATGGGACGGGCAAGAAGGTTCGCGTGCTGGTCTTTGCCAAGGGCGAAAAGGAGCAGGAGGCAAGACAGGCGGGGGCGGACTACGTGGGTTCCGATGATTTGATGGAGAAGATCAAGGGCGGGTGGATGGACTTCGATTGTGCCATTTCCACACCTGATCTCATGGCGTCTGTCGGAAAGCTCGGAAAGCAGCTTGGGCCTCGAGGTTTGATGCCGAATCCGAAAACGGGGACGGTGACATTCGAAGTCGGGAAGGCTGTTGCCGATATTCGGAAGGGACGGGTTGAATTCAAAGTTGAAAAGGCTGGTATTGTGCATGTGCTGGTCGGAAAAGTGTCCTTTGATCCGGCAAAGCTCTACGACAATGCCTCGGCCATTCTTGAATCTGTCATTAAGGCAAAGCCTGCTTCCTGTAAGGGGCGCTATCTCAAGAGTGCCACGATTACGAGCACGATGGGACCGGGAGTGAAGTTGGATACCATCGCACTGACGAAGCAGTGGAGTTAGACGAAGGACGTCGGTCATCAATGGTCGATTTGGAAGGCCCGGTAGGTCCTGATCGATCAGTGGTAGATGGCGAAACCTCGTAGAAGGAGAGCGATGAAGAAGGAAGAAAAGGTTACGACAGTGACGGCACTGGCTGAAAAGTTTGGTCGCGCCAGGTTGGCTATCTTGACGGAATGTGTCGGTCTTCCTGTCAATGAGGTCACGGAATTGCGCAAACAGCTCCGAGGGGTCAAGGCCGAATACCGAATCGTGAAGAATACGCTCGCGGCTCGAGCTGCGGAAGGGACGGCGTTGATCGGGCTCAAGGAGCATCTCAAGGGACCGACCGGTGTCGTCATTGGGTATGATGATCCGGTATTGCCGACCAAGGTGCTGAAGGATTTTATCGGAGCGGAGAAGCGGGGAGAGAAGATTAAAATGACGGCCGGTGTGCTGGAGGGCAAGCTTCTTCAGCCGGCTGATCTCGTGGCCGTTGCGGCACTGCCTAAGAAGGAAGTGCTCATTGCGATGTTGCTCTCGGCCATGCAAGGGCCGATTCGTGGTGTTGTGTATACATTAAGTGCGGTGCTGTCAAAGTTTGTCAGAGTCATTGCAGCCATTCAGGATAAACGGAAAGGAGAAGGGGAGATGCCAGCTACAGAAGGAAAATTGTCGCAAGAGGAATTGATCAAGGCCATCGAAGGTATGAGCGTGCTCGATTTAGCCGAGCTTGTGAAGGGATTGGAAACGAGATTCGGTGTTACGGCGGCCGCTCCAGTTGCGGTAGCGGCGGCACCGGCTGCTGGCGGAGGAGCGGCGGCACCGGCTGAAGAGAAGACGGCATTCGATGTCATTCTTGCATCCGCACCGGCAGACAAGAAAATCCAGGTCATTAAGGTGGTTCGAGAACTGACCAATCTTGGGTTGAAGGAAGCAAAGGATCTGGTCGAAGGCGCTCCGAAACCGGTCAAGACCGGAGTGGCCAAGGAAGAGGCGGATACGATGAAGAAAAAGCTCGAAGAAAGCGGTGCAAAAGTCGAAGTGAAGTAGGAACATCATTCGTCATAGTCACTGGTCATTGTGCATGAGCGGCAGGTCGATCGCTGTTGACCTGTTTGCACGTGTCGTGACCGGTGGCTGCTGTTCACCGCCAACCAGTGTGGAGGAGTAGGAATGTCCGAAACGACTCTGCAGGAGTTCGTCGAGCGGAAAGATTTTTCACGCATTCGAACCAATATCGATATTCCAGATCTGATCGAAATTCAGAAGCGCTCCTACGAGGAGTTTCTGCAATTTGAGGTCGAGCCGGATCGCCGGAAAGATTATGGATTGCAGGCGGCGTTGGCCAGCGTATTCCCGATTCCAGACTACAACAATACGGCTGTACTCGAATTCTCAAGTTACACCTTGGGTGTACCAAAGTACGATGAACGCGAGTGCCTTGAGCAAGGGATGACCTTTGCTGTTCCGCTGAAGCTGCGTGTTCGCTTGGTGGTATTCGATAAGGAAGATAAGGGGCCTCGTAAGAAGGTGCTCGATGTGCGGGAGCAAGAGGTTTATGTCGGTGAATTACCTCTGATGACCGAACGAGGGACCTTTATCGTCAATGGAACCGAACGAGTCGTCGTCAGTCAGCTTCATCGATCGCCTGGTGCCTCCTTCATTCATGATAAGGGGCGTACGCATGCGAGCGGGAAGGTTTTGTACTCGGCGCGCATTATCCCCTATCGAGGCTCATGGCTCGACTTTGAGTTTGATGCCAGGGACATTCTTTATGTCCGGATTGATCGTCGGCGGAAAATGCCCACCACGATTTTGTTGAAAGCGTTCGGCTTTTCGAGTGACGATTTGCTCAAAATGTATTATCCCGTTGAGGAAATCCGGGTATCGAAGGGCAAGATGTTCCGCAAGTTGGATGCCGAGATTCATCATGGACTTCGCTGTTCCGCTGAGGTCACGGACAAGAATAGCAAGGAACCGTTGGTGCGAGAGGGGGCTCGGCTGACGAAAGGGATGATCGCCAAGCTCAAGGCGGCAGGAGTGAAAGAAATCCCGATGCTTCCCGGGGAGTTGGTGGGCCGCGCCGTTCTTACGGAGGTCGTCGATTCAAAGAAAAACAAGCTGGCGGAGAAGAATCAACGGTTGACTGCCGAGATTGTCGAGCAAATCGTCGAGAGCGATGTCGAAGAGTTTAAGGTGATCTATCTCGATATGGCCACGGCCACGCCGGTGATTCTCGATACGTTGGAGATGGAAAAGATTGGGTCAAAAGAGGAGGCGATGGTGGAGATCTACCGTCGTCTGCGCCCGGGGGAGACTCCATCAGTCGATACCGCGCGGGCCTTGTTCGATAATCTTTTTCTGAACTCCAAGCGGTACGATCTGTCGCCAGTTGGTCGTCTTAAGCTCAATAAGAAGCTCGGATTAGATTTGCCGCTCGAACAGCGGACTCTCACCGCCCAGGATATCGTTGAAGTCATTCGCTATCTCGTGAATCTGAAGATCGGAAAGGGAGAAATCGACGACATCGATCACTTGGGTAATCGTCGTGTACGATCCGTCGGTGAATTACTCGAAAATCAGTTTCGATTGGGCCTCGTTCGGATGGAGCGCAGCATCAAGGAACGGATGAATCTCCTTGATATGGAAACGGTTCTCCCTCACGACCTGATCAACGCCAAGCCGGTGGTTGCGGCGGTCAAGGAATTCTTCAGCAGTAGCCAGCTATCTCAATTTATGGACCAAACGAACCCTCTGGCCGAGATTACGCATAAACGCCGTCTGTCCGCGCTTGGTCCTGGCGGGTTGACCAGAGAGCGTGCCGGGTTCGAGGTTAGAGACGTGCATCCGTCTCACTATAGTCGTATCTGCCCGATTGAAACGCCGGAAGGTCCGAACATCGGGTTGATCACGTCGCTGGCCACGTATGCGCGGATTAACCAATTTGGATTCATTGAGGCACCCTATCGAAAGGTTGTAAAAGGGCGTGTCACGGATGAAATGGAATTTCTCTCAGCGATCGAAGGCGATAAATACATCATCGCTCAGGCAAACTCGAAGCTGGATGGGACTAATAAGTTAGTGTCGGAAACCGTGTCTTGTCGTCATGGTGGAGACTTTGTCTTAGCCGCGCCGGATAAAATCGATTATATGGACGTATCGCCAAAGCAAGTCGTAAGTGTCGCGACTGCTCTTGTGCCATTTTTAGAGCATGACGATGCCAACCGCGCGCTGATGGGATCCAATATGCAGCGGCAGGCTGTGCCGTTGGTCACGTCCGAATCTCCGCTGGTTGGGACAGGCATGGAAGCTGTGGTCGCAAGAGACTCCGGGTATGTGATTCAGGCTCGGCGTCCGGGTGTTGTCGAGAGTGTCGATGCGACTCGCATCGTCGTGCGGGCCGAAGCAAAGGACGGCAAGAAGGGGAAAGATTCGGGGCTGGATGTATACGATCTCATTAAGTTCCAGCGATCAAATCAAAACACCTGCATTACGCAGACTCCCGTGGTTCGAATCGGTCAGCCGGTTAAACAGGGCCAAGTGTTGGGAGACGGGCCGGCGATTGATCATGGGGAGTTGGCATTGGGGAAGAACGTGCTGGTCGCGTTCATGCCCTGGGGCGGATATAACTTCGAAGACGCCATTTTGCTCAGTGAAAAGTTGGTCCGCGAGGATGCCTTCACGTCAATTCATATTGAAGAGTTTGAAGTTGAAGCTCGGGACACCAAGTTAGGGAAGGAAGATGTGACGCGAGATATTCCCAACGTTGGGGAAGAGGCGCTGCGGAATTTGGATGAAAGCGGCATCATTCGTATCGGTGCCGAGGTAAAGCCTGGCGATATCCTCGTCGGTAAGGTGACGCCAAAAGGTGAGACTCAGCTGACTCCGGAAGAGAAATTGCTCAGGGCGATCTTTGGTGAGAAAGCCGGCGATGTGAAGGATACGTCGCTCACGGTGCCTCCTGGTGTTGAAGGCATTGTCGTCGACGTGAAAATCTTTTCACGCAAAGGGCTTGATAAGGATGAACGATCGAAGAGCATTGAAACCGACGACCAAATGAAATTGCAGCGTGATCACCATGAAGAGCTGCGGATCATTGATGAAGAGAAGACGAAGAAGATCCGGAAGCTCTTGCTCGGTAAGGTCGTGGGACGCGATCTGATGGATCCTGAAAGCGGCGATGTCATTCTGAAGAAGAAGGGAAAATTGACCGCCGAAATCCTCAAGCGATTGCCCGATGACACGGTGCGGCACATTATCCTGAGCGATCCAGACGAGCAAAAGGAGTTGGAGGATGTCGAACGGAGGGCGAAGGAGCAGATCGAGATCCTTCAAACGCTGTATGACGAGAAAGTCGGCCGGCTAAAGCGAGGCGATGAATTGCCTCCAGGTGTCATCAAGCTGGTCAAGGTCTATATTGCGATGAAGCGCAAGATTCAAGTCGGCGACAAGATGGCCGGCCGTCACGGCAATAAAGGCGTTGTGTCTCGAGTGTTGCCGGAGGAGGATATGCCCTACTTGCCGGATGGGACTCCCGTTGAAATTGTCTTGAATCCGCTTGGTGTGCCATCTCGTATGAATGTCGGACAGATCTTGGAAACCCACCTTGGATGGGCGGCAAAGGCATTAGGGGTGAAAGTGGCGAGCCCGGTCTTTGACGGAGCCTCTGAGAAAGAAATTAAGGAATTGCTCAAAAAGGCGAAGCTGCCAACGAGTGGCCAAGCACATCTCGTTGACGGAAAAACCGGAGAGCCGTTCGGGAGCCCGGTTACCGTCGGGTATATGTATGTGCTCAAACTGCACCACTTGGTGGACGACAAGATTCACGCACGGTCCATCGGTCCGTATTCGCTTGTGACGCAGCAGCCGTTGGGCGGGAAGGCCCAATTCGGAGGCCAGCGATTAGGGGAAATGGAAGTGTGGGCTTTGCAGGCGTACGGAGCGGCGTCGACATTGCAGGAATTCCTCACGGTCAAGTCCGACGATGTCCCTGGACGGTCTCGCATGTATGAAGCGATCGTCAAGGGTGAGCCTTTCCTTGAGCCGGGGCTGCCTGAGTCGTTCAATGTGTTGGTCAAGGAGTTGCAGAGTTTGGGACTTGATGTCGAGTTAGTGAAGACGCAAGACTAACCGCTTGTGTGTCGGCGAGTGGCCGGCATCGGAGGAGGTCATTACCTTGGAAGGCGTATATACATTATTTGAAAAGCAGCGGGATTCTGTCTCGTTTGATTCGATGCGTATTCGCATCGCCTCGCCCGAGAAAATAAGGTCCTGGTCCTATGGTGAGGTCAAAAAGCCGGAGACGATCAATTATCGGTCATTCAAGCCGGAAAAAGATGGGCTCTTCTGTGCCAAGATTTTTGGCCCAACGAAGGATTGGGAGTGCAATTGCGGAAAATATAAGCGGATGAAACATCGCGGAATCGTCTGCGATAAGTGCGGCGTTGAAGTCATTCAATCGAAGGTTCGTCGCGAGCGAATGGGACATATCGAATTAGCTGCGCCTGTCGCCCATATTTGGTTTTTGAAGGGTGTACCGAGCCGTATCGGAACTCTCCTCGATATGAGCCTGAAGCAGTTGGAGAAGATTCTTTACTTTGAAAGCTACGTGTGTGTGGATCCCGGATCAACGGATCTCTCGGAAAAAGAGTTAGTGCCTGAGGATAAGTTGCGCACGCTTGTTTCGGAGTATGGATCGAGTGGGTTTAAGGTCGGGATTGGGGCTGAAGCCATCCGTGACTTGCTGAGGAAGATCGATATCAATGCGTTGTGGGACGAACTGCAGGTAAAGGCCCGAGCGTCCACTTCTGCGGCGATGAAAAAGAAGTACGCGAAGCGACTTAAGGTACTTGAAGCCTTTAGAAAGTCTGGCAATAAACCAGAGTGGATGATCATGGATGTCATCCCGGTTCTTCCCCCAGAACTACGCCCATTGGTTCCGCTGGATGGTGGGCGATTTGCTACGTCTGACCTAAACGATCTCTATCGACGTGTGATTAATCGCAACAATCGGTTGAAGCGTTTAATGGAGCTGAAGGCGCCGGGGGTCATCATCCGGAATGAAATGCGAATGTTGCAGGAGGCGGTCGATGCCCTTTTTGACAACGGGCGGAGAGGGCGTGCCATTCGTGGACCAAACAAGCGGCCACTGAAGTCGTTAAGCGATATGCTCAAGGGAAAGCAGGGGCGGTTCCGACAGAATCTGCTCGGGAAGCGCGTAGATTATTCAGGTCGTACAGTCATCGTCGTCGGCCCTGAGTTGCGCCTTCATCAATGCGGGTTGCCCAAGAAGATGGCGCTGGAATTGTTCAAGCCGTTTATCTTCCATAAGCTGGAGGCTCGTGGGGCGGCGACAACGATTAAAAGTGCGAAGCGGTTGGTAGAGAAAGAGCGCCCGGAGGTCTGGGATGTGTTGGATGAGGTCATTCGGGAGCATCCGGTATTGCTGAATCGGGCGCCAACGCTCCATCGATTGGGCATTCAAGCGTTTGATCCTGTGTTGGTGGAAGGGAAGGCGATTCGCTTGCACCCGCTCGTCTGCGCGGCGTTCAACGCAGACTTCGATGGAGATCAAATGGCGGTGCATGTGCCGTTGTCTGTGGAGGCACAGGTTGAAGCGCGCGTTTTGATGATGGCCATCAACAATATTCTCTCCCCGGCTAACGGGAAACCGATTGCCGTGCCCTCACAGGACATGGTGTTGGGATGTTACTGGCTGACAAAGGAACGGCTCGGAGCCAAGGGTGAGGGGAAGGTCTTCGGGTCAGCTGAAGAAGTTCGGATTGCATTTGATGCGCGTGAAGTGGATGAGCATGCTCGAATCAAGGTGCGCCTGTCCGGCTCACTGGTGCAGACGACCGTCGGCCGGGTGCTGCTCTCTGAAATTCTCCCGTCTGGGCTTCCATTCGCGAATGCGAATAAGCTCATGACAAAGAAGGAAATGACCAAACTTATTGATGCGGTCTACCGTCAGACCGGCCATCGCGACACGGTGGAATTTCTGGATAAGATCAAGGATATCGGCTTTACCTATGCGACAAAAGCCGGGTTGTCGATCTGTATCGACAACATGCACATTCCCAGTAAGAAAGAAGATTTTATCGGGAAGGCGCAACGAGAGGTCAATGAGATAGAGAAGCAGTATTCTGAAGGGTTGATCACGAACGGAGAGCGGTACAATAAGGTCATCGATATCTGGGCGCACGTCACGGAACAGGTTTCCAATGAGATGATGAAAGAGCTTGGGGCTGGCGGCGATCCCGGTAAGGTTGAATCGTTTAACCCCATTTTTATGATGGCTGATTCCGGTGCGCGCGGCAGCTCACAGCAAATCCGCCAGCTGGGTGGGATGCGCGGTCTCATGGCAAAGCCATCGGGTGAGATCATTGAAACACCGATTACGGCTAATTTCCGTGAGGGGCTGACGGTGTTGCAGTATTTTATCTCCACTCACGGTGCCCGTAAGGGTCTTGCTGATACCGCGCTGAAGACCGCCAATTCAGGGTATCTGACTCGTCGCCTCGTCGACATTGCCCAGGACGTGATCATTCACGAGATCGACTGTGGGACGCGCGACGGCATTACAGTCAGCCCCCTCGTGGAAGGTGGGGAAGTCATTCAGCCTTTAGAGGAGCGAATCCTTGGCCGGTTGGCGGCCGAGGACATTCGTGATCCCGTGACAGGGGAAATCATTGTTTCCTGGAACGAGGAAATTACTGAGGAGCTGACAAAGTCGGTTGTTGAGGCCGGAGTGGACCGTGTCAAGATTCGATCCGTTCTGACCTGCCAAGCGCCGCGTGGGGTGTGCCGGGCCTGTTATGGGCGTGACTTAGCGCGGGGGCGTCTGGTCGAGAAAGGTGAGCCGGTCGGTGTCATTGCGGCACAGTCAATTGGAGAGCCTGGAACGCAGCTCACCATGCGGACGTTCCATATTGGTGGTACGGCCAGTAAGGTGGTGGAGCAAACGGTGGTCGAGGCCAAACATGCCGGGCGGATCAAGTTCATGAGTTTTGATGCGAAGAAGAACGCCGACATTCACAATGCTGGGATTGCTGTTCGCAATAAAGATGGTGAGTGGGTCGTCATGAATCGCAATACGAAAATTGCGATCGTGGATGAGAGTGGCCGAGAGCGAGAGAAGTACCCCGTTGTGTACGGGGCAAAGATCAAGATCAAAGATGGCGATCCCGTTGTCGTCGGGCAAAAACTCGTTGAATGGGATCCGTACTCTCTTACGATCCTAACAGAGGTGGGGGGGAGAATAGCCTACGGGGACATCGTCGAAGGTGTCACGATGAAGGACGAGTTTGACGAAGTGACGGGTTTGTCGCGCAAGGTAATCATTGAACATACCGGTCAAACACTTCGTCCTCGTGTGTCGATCAAAGATGACGGTGGTAAGACGGCTAAGGTGCCTGGCGGCTCGAATGCTGTCGCACGATACTTATTGCCGGTTGGGGCCCATATCTTCGTTGAGAAGGGGGCCACGGTATTTCCCGGGGACGTCTTAGCAAAGATTCCTCGAGAGACCACAAAGACAAAAGATATTACTGGGGGTCTTCCTCGTGTCGTGGAGCTCTTTGAAGCCAGAAAGCCAAAAGAGCAGGCCGTCATCACGGAAATCGATGGCGAGGTTTCTTACGGTGGGTTTGTGAAGGGGCAGCGTAAGGTGTTGGTCGACAATAAGATGGGCGATGTGAAGGAGTATTTTATCCCCAAAGGAAAGCACGTCAACGTACATGAGGGCGATTGGGTTCGTGCTGGCGAGCCCCTTATGGATGGGTCGGCCAATCCTCACGACATTCTGGATGTTCTTGGTCCTAATGAGTTGCAGAAGTATTTGGTGGATGAAGTTCAGGACGTCTATCGGTTACAGGGTGTGTCGATCAACGACAAGCAC
Organism: Candidatus Nitrospira nitrosa; assembly: GCF_001458735.1. NCBI lineage: Bacteria > Pseudomonadati > Nitrospirota > Nitrospiria > Nitrospirales > Nitrospiraceae > Nitrospira > Candidatus Nitrospira nitrosa. The sequence goes on along the minus strand of NZ_CZQA01000008.1, from coordinate 451,574 downwards.
ATTGAAATCATCGTGAGGCAGATGTTGCGCAAGGTTCGCGTTGAGGACCCTGGAGACACCCAATTTCTACCTGGGAGTCAGGTGAGTAAGGGGGTCTTTGAGAGGGAGAATGAGCGAGTACTGTCCAAAGACGGAACCCCGGCCTTAGGAAAGCCTGTGCTGTTGGGTATTACGAAGGCGGCCCTGACGACCGACAGCTTTATCTCGGCGGCGTCCTTCCAAGAAACTACGCGCGTCTTGACGGAAGCGGCTATCAATGGTCGCGAGGATAATCTCTTGGGATTGAAGGAGAACGTCATTGTCGGGCGTCTCATTCCTGCCGGATCCGGGTTTGAGGAGTATCGAGATACATTTGTGATGAGTGAAAAACCGGAAGGCCTGTCCGTTGGTGCTGGAACGCCAGCCGCTGCTCTGACATCAGAGCCAGCTGTGTCCACCACGTCAGGAGAAAATACTCGATCGTAGCAAAGTTGTGGTCGTTCACCCCTTGACAGTTGGTGATCGCGTCACTATAATCCGGCGGCTTTGCAGATGATGGGACGTAGTTGATATCTTGAAGAGGATCTGAACGGAATGCCTACGATTAATCAGTTGGTTCGAAAAGGGAGGGTGTTTGTCAAGTCCAAGACGAAAAGCCCTGCCTTGAGGTCATGTCCTCAAAAAAGAGGAGTCTGTCTGCGTGTTTATACGACAACCCCTAAAAAGCCAAACTCGGCATTGAGGAAAGTTGCTCGTGTGCGTTTGACGAACGGAATGGAAGTGACGACCTATATACCTGGTGTGGGGCACAATCTCCAGGAGCACTCGATCGTGCTCGTGCGAGGAGGACGCGTCAAGGATCTTCCTGGTGTTCGTTACCATTTAGTTCGTGGTGCATTGGATGCCGTTGGGGTTGCCGGTCGAAAGCAGAGTCGTTCGAAGTACGGAGCTAAGCGTCCAAAGTAAACATCTTGTTGTGATGGATTTAATCTAGATATCGGAATAGGTCACTATGCCACGCAGTAGATTTTTAGGTCAGCGAGAAGTGCTTCCGGATGTTCGCTATCGAGACAAACTGGTGGGAAAGTTTATTAATGCCCTGATGAGTAGCGGGAAAAAGAGCACGACTGAGCGTATCTGCTACGGAGCCTTCGATGCGATTCAGGAGAAAACGGGTGGCGATCCACTCAAGGTATTTAAGGCGGCGGTAGATAATGTGAAGCCGATTGTTGAGGTGAAGTCTCGCCGCGTTGGGGGCGCTTCGTATCAGGTTCCGGTTGAAATCAGGCCGGCTCGACGTGTTTCGCTGGCGTTGCGTTGGTTGTCGCAATTTGCTCGTACGCGTGGTGGGAAGAGTATGCGTGAAAAGCTCGCAGCCGAATTGATTGATGCTTCAAATAACACTGGGGCTGCGGTCAAGAAGCGGGAAGACGTGCATCGGATGGCTGAGGCCAATAAGGCCTTTGCTCATTATCGCTGGTAGCGTCGTTCTGTGCTGCAGTTGAGCCGTGCTGCGATTCGCAGATCGGGGTGTTCGTACATCGCAGCAGTGTGATGCGGCTTGATCTGCGGCATATTTGTTTTTAGAGGGGTGGAAGTGGCTCGTCAAACATCGTTGGATCACACTAGAAATATCGGCATCATGGCTCACATTGATGCAGGGAAGACTACGACCACGGAGAGAATTCTTTATTACACGGGCATGACTCATAAGTTGGGTGAGGTCCATGAGGGTGCGGCCACGATGGACTGGATGGAGCAGGAGCGAGAGCGCGGCATTACCATTACGGCTGCTGCGACGACCTGCTTCTGGCGTGACCATCGGATCAATATTATTGATACGCCAGGGCATGTGGACTTTACGATTGAAGTTGAGCGTTCGCTCCGTGTTCTTGATGGAGCAGTGGCTGCGTTTGATTCCGTGCAGGGGGTTGAGCCTCAGTCTGAGACGGTTTGGCGCCAGGCTGACAAGTACCACGTTCCTCGAATCGCATTCATGAATAAGATGGATCGGATTGGAGCTGACTTCTATGGCAGTGTTCAATCCATTATTGACCGCCTTGGGGCACGGCCGGTTCCTATTCAGATCCCTATTGGTCGTGAAGCTGAGTTTCGTGGCTCGATAGATTTGGTTCGGATGAAGGGCTATTTTTACGACGACGAAACGCTGGGTGCGAAATATAAGGTTGATGAGATTCCGTCCGATCTTCTTGCTCAAGCGAAAGAGTATCGAGAGAAGATGCTTGATGCCGTTGCGGAGTTTGATGACCAAGTGATGGAGAAGTATCTAAATGGTCATCCCTTGACGGAAGAGGAGGTCATCCGCGCGATTCGGGCGGCAACGATTTCGATGAAGGTCACGCCAGTCCTTTGTGGATCCGCCTTTAAAAATAAAGGCGTTCAGCAACTCCTGGATGGTGTCATTGATTATCTTCCTTCCCCGTTGGATATCCCTCCTGTTGTGGGGGTAGATCCTAATAGTGGTAAAGAGGTGGAGAGAAAATCAGATGATGCGGCGCCCTTTGCCGCGTTGGCGTTCAAGATCATGTCTGATCCATTTGCTGGTCAGTTGACCTATTTCCGGGTCTATTCGGGAACCCTTAAGACCGGAACTCCGGTTTTGAATGTCACCAAGGGGGCAAAGGATCGGATCGGTCGACTTCTGAAGATGCATGCCAACAAGCGAGAGGAAATCGACGAAGTTCATGCTGGGGATATTGTTGCGGCGGTGGGGCTTAAGGGCGCCACCACCGGAGATACTTTGGCGGATGAAAAACAGCCAGTGCTGCTCGAGGTTATGAAGTTCCCTGAGCCTGTTATTGCTATGGCCATCGAGCCAAAAACTAAGCAAGACCAAGAGAAAATGGGTTTTGCTCTCCAGAAATTGGCGCAAGAGGATCCATCCTTCCGTGTGCGAACGGATGAGGAGACGGCTCAGACGATCATTGCCGGAATGGGCGAGTTGCATCTGGAAATTATTGTTGATCGAATGTTACGGGAATTCAAGGTTGAGGCCAATGTTGGAAAGCCTGAAGTGGCGTTCAGGGAGACGATCAGAAGGAAGGCTGAGGCTGAATCGAAATATATTAAGCAGACCGGTGGGCGTGGGCAATATGGCCATGTTGTCCTGACCGTTGAACCGTCCGAAGTGGGTAAGGGTTTGGAATTTGTTAATAAGACAGTGGGGGGGGCGATCCCGAGGGAATATATTCCTGCCATTGAAAAAGGTGTTCGGGAAAGGATGGAGACTGGTGTAGTGGCTGGTTATCCGCTCCGTGATGTGAAAGTCACGGTCATCGACGGCTCGTATCATGATGTCGATTCGAATGAAATGGCCTTTAAAATTGCCGCCTCTATGGGCTTCTCTGATGCTTGTAAGAAGGCGGACCCTGTTCTGCTTGAGCCAATTATGAAGGTTGAAGTGTTGGTTCCTCAGGAATTCATGGGTGACGTCATTGGCAATCTGAATGGGCGAAGGGGTAAGGTGCAGGGCATGAAGGTCCGAGCTGGCGCTCAGGCGATTGATGCCGTTGTCCCGCTGATGGAAATGTTTGGTTATGCAACGGACCTTCGCTCTCGGACTCAAGGGCGCGCGACGTATAGTATGGAGTTTGATCGTTACGACCAAGTTCCGAAGAATATTGCGGAAGCCATCATTAAAAAATAGTGATTGCTGAATCAGGGAGGGAGTAGGGTATGGCGAAGGCGAAGTACGAGCGGAAGAAGCCGCACGTGAACATTGGGACGATCGGGCATGTGGACCATGGGAAGACGACGTTGACGGCGGCGTTGACGAAGGTGTGTGCGGATCGCGGGATGGCCAAGTATGTGCCGTATGACGAAGTGGCGAAAGCCTCGGAGAGTCAGGGGCGGCGGGATGCGACGAAGATTATGACCATCGCGATCAGTCACGTGGAATACGAGACCGACAACCGGCACTACGCCCATGTGGATTGTCCTGGCCACGCCGACTATGTGAAGAACATGATCACGGGCGCGGCGCAGATGGATGGCGCGATCTTGGTCGTGAGTGCGGCCGACGGCCCCATGCCGCAGACCCGGGAACACATTTTGTTGGCCCGGCAGGTGGGCGTGCCCTACATTGTGGTGTTTTTGAACAAGGCCGACAAAGTCGATGATAAAGAGCTCTTGGAGTTGGTGGAGCTGGAAGTGCGGGAGCTGCTCACGAAGTATGGGTTTCCGGGCGACAAGACGCCGATCGTCCATGGCAGCGCGCTCAAGGCGATGGAAGCCGACCAGGGTGAGTTGGGTGTGCCGTCCATTATGAAGTTGTTGGAGGCGGTGGATACCTATATTCCGACACCGCAGCGGCCGATTGAGAAGCCGTTCCTGATGCCGATCGAAGACGTATTTACGATCAGTGGCCGCGGGACCGTGGTGACGGGGCGCTGTGAGCGGGGCATTGTGAAGGTGGGCGACGAAATTGAGATCGTGGGACTGCGGCCGACACAGACCACCGTGGTGACGGGCGTTGAGATGTTCCGCAAGGTGTTGGATGAGGGGCAGGCGGGGGACAATATTGGCGTGCTCCTCCGAGGCACCAAGAAAGAAGATGTGGAGCGGGGGATGGTGTTGTGTAAGGCAAAGACCATCACGCCGCATACGAAGTTCAAGGCGGAGATCTATGTGCTCACGAAGGAAGAGGGTGGGCGGCATACGCCGTTCTTTAATGGGTATCGGCCACAGTTTTACTTCCGGACGACGGATGTGACGGGGGTGGTGCAGTTGAATCCGGGGGTGGAGATGGTGATGCCGGGGGACAATGTGAGTGTGACGGCGGAGTTGATCAGTCCGATTGCGATGGATCAGGGGTTGCGGTTTGCCGTGCGGGAAGGCGGCAAAACGGTCGGCTCTGGCGTCGTCACGGAAATCTTGGCCTGAAGCGTGCACGGTTGATGGATACCGTAGGAGTAATGAAGTGAAAGTCGATCAGCGTATAAGAATTCGGTTGAGAGGATTTGACTACCGTGTATTGGATCAATCGGTAGGCGAAATTGTTGAGACCGTCCGTCGGAGTGGGGCGAGAGTCGTTGGTCCTATTCCGCTCCCTACTCGTATTGAGAAGATAACGGTTCAGCGATCGACACATGCAGATAAAAAATCTCGAGAGCAGTTTGAGATGCGGACGCATAAGAGGCTTCTCGATATTATGGAAGCGACTCCTGAAACGATGGATTCATTGATGAAGCTCAACCTTGCGGCAGGAGTGGATGTTGAGATTAAGTTGTGAGCGCTGAGTTCTAATCTTACTCCACGATGAATTTATAATAGAACGGACTTGAGCGTACAGCATATTGGGACAATATGACAAACGGATTAATTGGTAAAAAACTCGGCATGACGCAAGTCTTTGACGAAACTCGTCTCACTCCGGTAACGGTGATTGAAGCGGGACCTTGTCGAGTGGTGACGGTTCACGAGAAAGAGCAAAATCACCATGGGGCCGTCCAGCTTTCCTTTGGAGAGGTGAAAGAGCGCCGACTTTCAAAGGCAGAGCTTGGGCATTTGAAGAAAAATCAGGCACCCGCAAGCCGTATCTTGCGTGAGTTTAAGAAAGACGGCGATGTGACGGCTGGGCAATTAGTTACGGTTGGAATATTTAAGAAGGGTGATTGGGTCGATGTGATCGGTGTGTCCAAAGGGAAAGGATTTCAGGGGGTCGTCAAGCGACATCACTATGCAGGTGGTCCTGAATCGCACGGGTCTATGTTTCATCGCGCTCCTGGCTCGATCGGAGCGAGTTCGTTCCCCTCCAGGGTGTGGAAGGGAAAGACCCTGCCTGGGCACATGGGGGCCGAGCGAGTGACCGTTCAGCGATTAAAAGTGGTTGAGTCACGCACTGAGGAAAATCTTTTATTCATCCGCGGGGCGGTTCCTGGGGCTGCAAATGGGATCGTTGTCGTTCGAAAATCAAAGAAGAGCTAGCATGCCTACGATTGATTTGGTTGATTTGAAGAGAAAGAAGGTTGGCACAGTCGAGTTATCTGCTCAGGTATTCGGCTGTGATCCTCAAGTTGCGCTGGTGCACGAAGCCGTTGTTATGCAGCGTGCGTGTGAGCGTCGTGGGACTGCTTCCACATTGCGGCGTGGTGAGGTGAGTGGCTCTGGAAAGAAGCCTTGGAAGCAAAAGCATACCGGACGTGCGAGGGCTGGCTCGCTTCGGTCTCCCGTATGGCGTCACGGTGGCAGTGTGTTTGGGCCAAAACCAAGAAGCTACGCGTATTCAATGCCAAAGAAAAAGTATCGCGCTGCTCTTCAGAGCGCGTTATCTGCAAAAGTGGCGGGTGGAAACTTGTTTGTAGTCACCGATCTTTCTCTGCAGCAACCGAAGACTAAGATTTTGGCGCAGGCGTTGGTTGGATTTTGCGGAGGTGCAGAGGTGTTGTTAATTGCAGGAAAGAGTCAGTCCGGCATTATTCAGGCCGCTGGGAATTTAGCGTCCGTGAAGGTACTTAGTGCGGATCAGCTAAATGTCTATGACGTTGTTCGTGCTCAAGTTGTTGTGGTTTCTGAGCATGAATTGGTTGCGATAAACGAGGTCTGGTCATGAATGTGGGTATGCATTGGATACTGGTTCAGCCGCTCTTGACCGAGAAGATTACGGGCCTTCGCGAGAAAAGCAATACGGTTGGCTTTGTCGTCCATCCTGAGGCGAATCGTGTCCAGGTGAAACAGGCAGTCGAGTCACTGTTGAAGGTCAAGGTTGAGAAAGTGAATTTGATGAACGTACGCGGAAAAATGAAGCGCCTTGGCCGATTTGCGGGTAGGCGGTCGGACTGGAAGAAGGCTTTTGTCACGCTCAAGGAAGGCGAAAAGCTTGAGATGTACGAAAGTGCCTAGTCGGTATCCGTTTTGCGGGTAGTTAATTAAGAGCGGAAATTTAGGAGTCGTTCTCATGGGAATAAAAGTATATCGCCCTACGTCCCCTGGTCGTCGTGGGATGACCGCAGTGGGAACAGAAGAATTGAGCAGTAAGAGGCCTGAAAAGTCATTGACCTCTTTTCATCAGAGGACCGGTGGGCGTAATAATGATGGGCGGACAACCGTTCGGTTTCGTGGGGCTGGCCACAAGAGGCTCTATCGGATTATTGATTTTCGTCGAGATAAGGTAGGTGTGTCGGCAAAAGTAACCGCGATCGAGTATGATCCAAACCGCTCTGCGAGGATCGCTCTTTTGAAGTACCGCGATGGAGAAAAACGTTATATTTTGGCCCCTGTCGGTCTTGCCATTAATGATGAAGTGCAATCAGGTCCACAGGCTGAAATTCGCCCTGGGAATGCCTTGCCGTTGATTAATATGCCGCTTGGAACAACGATTCATAACATTGAGCTCAAGGCCGGTAAGGGCGGTCAACTGATACGAAGTGCCGGAGGATTCGCCCAGGTTATGGGCCGTGACGGCGAATATGTACAGGTTCGGCTCAAGTCTGGTGAGATGCGGAGAGTGTTGGGTCACTGTATGGCAACTGTTGGGCAAGTTGGGAATGTGGATCATGAAAATATCAGTGTAGGGAAGGCGGGTAGGAACCGTTGGAAGGGAAAAAGACCGCATGTTCGAGGTGTGGTCATGAATCCTGTTGATCATCCGCACGGAGGTGGAGAGGGAAAATCCGGGCAAGGCAATCCACATCCGGTGTCCCCATGGGGAGTCCCCACTAAGGGCTATAAGACGAGACATAATAAGAAGACCGATAAGTTCATAATTGCCCGACGTAAGTCAGGAGTGCGCAATGCCTAGATCAGTTAGTAAGGGGCCGTTTGTTGACGACCATCTTCTCAGAAAAGTCGAGCAGATGAATCAGACTAAGGATCGAAAGCTGATCAAGACATGGTCAAGGCGATCAACTGTGGTGCCAGACATGATTGGCCATACGTTTGCCGTTCATAATGGTAAGAAATTCATCCCGGTCTTCGTAACCGAAAATATGGTCGGGCATAAGCTCGGCGAATTTGCCCCGACTCGTTTTTTTAAGGGGCATGGTCAAGCGAAGACTGAGAAAGCCGTGGCACTGAAGTAGTCGGTGGGTTGTCGTGATCACTGTTGGGTGTGGAATCTGACTATTTGAATTCGGAACGCTGAAGGGTAACGGGATTGTACGATGAGTGAAGCACATGCCATTCTCAGGTTTGTCCGTGTTGCGCCACGAAAAGCCAGGCCAGTGATAGATATGATTCGGGGTCAGCAAGTTCCGATGGCGCTGGCCATGCTGAAGCATACTCCTCGTCATGCGGCACGCGTGGTTGAGAAGCTTTTACGTTCTGCTGTAGCTAATGCGGAATTGAAGGAGTTGGGCGATAGTGAATCGATGGTGGTCTCGAGGGCATTTGTAAATGGCGGGCCTATGTACAAGCGTGTGAGGGCTAGGTCTATGGGAAGAGCCAATGCGATTCAGAAGCGTACTAGTCACATTACGGTAGCGGTCACGGCATCAGAGGGGCGTGGGCAAAAGAAGTAGGCTGATTTTAATTTATTGAGGCATAGCGAGCATGGGTCAGAAAACACATCCAATTGGTTATCGGCTTGGTTATAACTATACCTGGAGCTCTCGTTGGTACGCTGGGAAAGATTATGCCAAATTGCTCCATCAAGACGTAAAAATTCGAAAGGTCGTGAAGGCTCGTCTTTATCATGCCGGGGTGGCAAAGGTAGAAATTGAGCGTTCCGGCGATCAGACAAGAGTTATTATCCATACTGCTCGGCCAGGCATCATCATTGGTCGAAAAGGTGCGGAAGTCGATAAGCTGAAGGCTGATCTTGAGAAGCAGTATGGAGGGCAGGTTTACGTTACGGTAAAAGAAATCAAGAAGCCTGAGCTTGATGCGCAGCTAGTCAGTGAGAATGTCGCGACGCAGCTCGAAAAACGAGTTGCATTCCGGAGGGCGATGAAGCGCAGTGTGCAGTCAGCGCTGCGGCTTGGCGCTCAAGGGATTAAGATTATGGTAGCTGGGCGATTGGGTGGTGCTGAAATCGCCAGGACTGAGTGGTATCGGGAAGGGCGGGTGCCTCTACATACGCTTCGTGCTGAAATTGATTATGGTTTTGCGGAGGCCCATACAACCATGGGGCAGATTGGGGTGAAGACGTGGATCTATAAAGGCGAGCTTCTACCAGTGCAACCCATGAAGGCAGAGTCAACGTTGGATAGACGGTTTGGGTGAGGAGATTGAGCTGTGTTAGCCCCTAAGAAAGTCAAATTTAGAAAGATGCAAAAGGGCCGCATGAATGGGAAGGCCTATCGTGGCGGTCAGATTACTCTCGGTGAGTTTGGGTTAAAGGCGTTGGAGCCTGGGTGGGTAACAAGCCGCCAAATTGAGGCTGCACGTATTGCGATTACGCGATATGTGAAGCGAGGTGGACAGGTTTGGACCAGGATTTTCCCCGACAAGCCCATTACGAAAAAGCCCGCTGAAACTCGAATGGGAAAGGGGAAAGGCAATCCAGAATACTGGGTGGCAGTGGTGAAGCCGGGTCGGATCTTGTACGAAATGGATGGAGTCACTCCAGAAACTGCCAAGGAGGCGTTCCGGCTCGCCTCTCACAAGTTGCCGGTCGCGACGAAGTTAGTCGTCCGCGGTGAGTTCGGGTAAAAGGCAAAACGTCAACTTGGGATGGGACTTGGAGAGCTGATATGGCGCTTGATGTGAAAGAGTTGAGAGGGATGGCTGCGGGTGAGCTCCAGGAGAAGGAGCAGCAGCTCGTGCAGGAACTGTTCACGCTCCGTTTTCAGTTCGGTACGGGTCGTCTTGAGAATCCAATGCAAATTCGAAAGACAAAGCGTGATATCGCGCGAGTGAAGACCATCCTTAATGAGGTTCGGAGCCAAACTGACGAGTCGAAAAGGTAAGGAATGCTATGGCTGACGTGGTAAAGCGGCGTCATTGGTATGGTGATGTCGTCAGTAATAAGATGCAGAAGACTGTTGTCGTGACTGTGTCTCGATCGGTTGTTCATCCAATCTACAAGAAAGTCCTGAGAAGGGTGACAAGATTAAAGGCTCATGATGAAAGTGGCATCTGTAAGATAGGGGATCGGGTGAAATTGGTGCAGACCCGCCCACTGAGCAAAGAAAAGAACTGGCGTGTCGTTCAGGTGATGGAAAAAGGCCAGCCTGAAAAGTAGAAACGTTCATTTGGCTCGGTTCAGCATTTGAGATTCGTAGGAATATATCAATGATTCAGAACTATACATACATGGACGTAGCGGATAACTCAGGGGCCAAACAAGCCATGTGCTTTCATGTCTTCGGGGGGACGCGTCGTCGCTATGCATCCTTGGGCGATGTCGTCGTGGTAGCTGTGAAGGAGGCTATCCCGCAGGCGAGTGTGAAAAAGGGAGATGTGAGCCGGGCAGTTATTGTCCGAACCACGAAAGAAGTTCGTCGGGAGGACGGCTCTTACATCAAGTTTGATCGCAACGCATGTGTTCTGATTAATAAAGACGGCGAGCCAATTGGTACACGTATCTTTGGTCCCGTCGCACGAGAACTGCGTTGGAAGAAGTTTATGAAGATCATCTCATTGGCACCAGAAGTTTTATAGCGTCGAACGAGCGAGGGGCGTTGTGCAAGTACTCTCAAAAAGCAGAATTAGAAAAGGCGACACGGTGGTTGTTATTTCCGGTCGCGAGCGCGGTAAGACGGGGAAGGTCATGTCGGTAGACCTTCGAGCGGGAAAAGTGGTCGTGGAAAAGCTGAATGTTATTAAACGACACACGAAACCTAATCAGAAGGCAAAACAGGGCGGTATCTTAGAGCGAGAGGCGCCGCTTCAAATTTCTAATGTGATGTTTTTCTGCCCGGTCACGCAGAAGCCGACGCGGGTAGGGATACGAACTCAAGCCGATGGGCGACGAGTACGCTTTAGTAAGAAATCTAACGAGATTCTGGAATAGGGTTGGCAATGGCTAAGGAACCAAAAAGCAAAGCGACAAGTAAAGCCACTGAGCGAAAATCGGCAAAAAAAGAGGCGCCACAGCTGGATCAGGGAAGTGCCGAGTCAAAGTTTCGTCCACGACTTCGAGATGTCTATGAACAGCAGGTCGTGCCAGCTTTGATGAAGGAGTTTGGCTATAAGAACGTCATGCAAGTTCCCAAGCTTGAGCGGGTTGTCTTGAACGTTGGGATGGGTGAGGCAATCCAAAATGTCAAGCTTCTGGAAAGTGCTGTGACTGAATTAGGCATGATTACGGGTCAGAAGCCGGTTGTGACTCGCGCAAAAAAGGCCATTGCTGGATTTAAGCTCAGGCAGGGCCTACCCATCGGAGCAAAAGTTACGCTCCGTAGTCGGCGGATGTACGAGTTTTTTGATCGATTGGTGACGTTGGCACTTCCTCGTATACGAGATTTTCGGGGCATATCTCCGAAGGCATTTGACGGCCGAGGAAATTATACTCTTGGGCTGAAGGAACAGTTGATATTCCCAGAGATTAAGTATGACGAGGTGGCATCGATTCACGGTATGGATATCACGGTTGTCACCACGGCAAAAACAAACGATGAAGGAAGAGCTTTGTTAAAGCACCTCGGGATGCCGTTCAGAACATAAGAAACGGTACAAGTCTCGGGTGTTGGTTGGACGGAAGGAGTTCCTGTGTCACGTTTAGCATTGAGAAATAAGGCTGCGGCGAAACCGAAGTTTTCCACGCGGGAGTATCATCGATGCGGTGTGTGTGGGAGGGTCCGAGGGTATTTGCGCCGGTTTCGAATGTGTCGAATCTGCTTTCGTATATTGACACTCAAGGGGGAGATCCCTGGAGTGAGAAAGTCAAGCTGGTAGCCAGAGTTCATGGGTAGATGGCAGTCAACAAGCGAATAGCACTGAGGGGTAGAAGGACATAGCATGGTTACCGATCCAATCGGCGATCTTCTCGTTAGATTAAAAAATGGCGCCCAACGGCGTTTTGAGACAGTTACGGTTCCAACCTCAAAGCTCAAACGGGCTATCCTCGAGATTTTGAAGAGGGAGGGGTATGTTGAGGGGGTTGAAGACAGCACCGAGGATGGGCATCCCGTCCTGCATGTGCGCCTTCGATATATAGGGGAAGGGCAGCCAATGATCACGGGGCTTGAGCGTATTAGCAAGCCGGGTCGTCGCGTGTACATTGGCAGTCAGGATATTCGAAAGGTTCGGAATGGCATTGGTGTCTCTATCCTTTCGACATCTAAGGGAATCATGACGGATCAAGAATCTCGCAAAAGTCATCTCGGGGGCGAGGTTCTCTGCTCGGTATGGTAAGGATATCGGTTGTTCGGACCTCGGGTGAAGGGTGTAAGAGATCATGTCGCGTATTGGAAAAAAGCCGATCACCATTCCAACTGGAGTGGAAGTAAAAGCAGTCGGATCAACGGTGACGGTGAAGGGTCCCTTGGGGAAATTAGAGTGGCCAATGGTGCAGGGGCTTGATGTGGCGGTTAAGGATGGCCAGGTGCTTATCGGTCGATCAAGCGATGATCGTAAGATACGAGCTTTGCACGGGCTCACTCGTGCTGAACTGAGCAACATGGTCCAGGGTGTTACGAAGGGATATGAGCGATCCCTTGAGATTACCGGTGTCGGCTACAAGACGCAACTTCAGGGGCGGACCTTGAGCTTTAATGTTGGATATATCAACCCGGTTCTTTATCAAATCCCGACCGGTATTGATGTGAAGGTTGATAAGCAAACGCTCATCAATGTCAAAGGGGTTGATAAGCGATTGGTTGGTCAGGTCGCAGCTGATCTACGAGCCATTAAACCCCCTGATGTGTACAAGCAAAAGGGTGTTCGTTATGCTGGCGAAACATTACGCAAAAAAGAAGGCAAAACTGGGAAGTAGGAACTGACAATGAATGCTGCAGATAAATTTCGACAGCTTGAACGGCGGCGCAAGCGTGTGCGCCAGTCAATTCTTGGTACAACTGAACGTCCTCGTCTGAATGTTTTTAGGAGCACGGCCCATATCTATGCTCAGGTCATCGATGATATTCGGGGAACCACTCTTGCCGCGGCCTCATCTCTTGATAAGTCGATTCGCACAACGGTGAAGTCAACCGGTGGAATTGAAGCGGCCAAGGCTGTCGGGAAGTTGATTGCTGATCGAGCAAAAGCCGTGAAGGTAACGGCGGTCGTCTTTGATCGTGGCGGTCGGATGTACCATGGCCGTGTCAAGGCATTGGCCGATGCATCTCGTGAGGGCGGCCTGAAATTTTAGATGAAGACTCTGATGGCATGAACAAGTCAGGTCGGTGATGATTCTCTTTTCTGGAATTTAACTGAACGTTGGACTGAGGGGTGAGAGCGTGCGAGTCAATCCCGATGAACTGAACCTAAAAGATAAAGTGGTATTTATCAACCGAGTGGCAAAAGTTGTCAAAGGTGGAAAGCGATTTAATTTTTGCGCACTGGTCGTCGTCGGAGATGGCCATGGATGGGTTGGGATTGGTAAAGGTAAGGCCGCTGAGGTGCCTGTTGCGATTTCAAAGGCTGTGGAACAGGCGAAGAAGCATCTTGTCCATGTTCCGCTCAAGGGTGGGACGATTCCACATGAAGTTCATGGGCTCTTTGGGGCGGAGCATGTGTTGTTAAAACCTGCTGTCGATGGGACCGGGATTATTGCAGGAGGAGCGGTTCGAGCGGTGGTGGAATTGGTTGGTGCTCACAATGTTATCGCAAAGACCTTGGGCCGTGGGAATCCGTTCAATACGGTTCGTGCCACACTCGATGGGCTCACGCAACTGAGAAATGTAGAAGATGTGCTTCGTCACCGTCGGCAGCCGGCGGTTGAAGGGTATGAAAGGGCTATGGTCTAATGGGAACGACAGCGGCAAAAAAAAAGGCAGCCCCTGAAGGGCAGCGTGTGCAGGTGACGTTGCGACGTAGTCCAATCGGCACACCGCAAAGCCATCGGCTTGTTCTGCGCGGGTTAGGTCTCCGGCATATCCGTCAGACGGTGATTCGTCCAGACACGCCTCAAGTTCAGGGGATGATTCGAAAAGTTGGCTATCTGCTCGAGGTTGGACGTCCATGAACCTTCATAATTTATCTCCGGCACCAGGATCAAAAAAACGTCGTAAACGGATTGGGCGCGGACCTGGCTCTGGTCATGGGAAGACTGCGACCAAAGGACATAAGGGAATATTGGCGCGGTCAGGTGGAGGAAAACGTCCTGGGTTTGAGGGTGGCCAGATGCCATTGGTTAGGAGGCTGCCCAAGTTTGGTTTCACAAATCCATCACGGGTTGAATATTCCATTGTCAATCTGAAGAGCTTTGAGCAGTGGACGGGGGAGGGGACGGTTACTCCTCAGGCGATGGTAGACGCTGGACTGGTAAAGCGAAAACGGCTTCCGATTAAAATCCTCGGGGTCGGTGAGTTGAAGAAGTCTCTGGTCGTTCAGGCGCACAAGTTCAGTAAATCAGCGGAAGCGAAGATTCAAGCGGCTGGCGGGAGAGTTGAGGTTATCGGCGGTGCTTGAACGTCTTCTGACTAGTTTTCAGAATATTTTTAAGATCCCCGAGCTGCGTACTCGAGTCTTGTTCACGCTCGGCATGCTTGTGGTGTATCGCATCGGATCCCACATTCCAACCCCCGGGATCAACGGTGAAGCCCTTTCCGACTTCCTGCAAAAGCAAGGCGGCTCCTTACTTGGTTTTCTGGATATTTTCTCGGGGGGCTCTCTGTCTCGGTTGACGATTTTTGCACTCGGCATTATGCCGTATATCAGTGCATCAATTATTCTCCAGCTACTGACGGTCGTCATCCCTCATTTGACAAAGCTTGCCAAAGAAGGCGAACGGGGTCGAAAGAAGATCATCCAATACACCCGATTCGGGACCATTGGTATTGCGTTAATTCAGGGGTTTGGGATTGCGATCGGACTTGAGCAAATGAATCAAGGGGCCTTCGTCCTGAACGCTGGCTGGGGATTTCGTCTTATGACGGTGATCACCCTCACTGCAGGCACAGGATTCTTGATGTGGTTGGGTGAGCAAATCACCGAACGGGGAATTGGCAACGGAATATCATTGATCATCTTTGCGGGAATCGTCGCACGGCTGCCTGCCGCAGTGGCCCAGACGTACAACCTCTACGAAATCGGTCAACTTAATGCTTTTTTGCTCGTTGGTCTAGCACTCCTGATGGTTGCCGTGGTTGCGGCAATTGTTTTTCTGGAAAGTGGTCGTAGGAAAATACCAGTCCAATACGCAAAGCGTGTCATAGGACGACGTGTGTATGGGGGACAAAGTACTCATATTCCGTTGAAGATCAATACGGCAGGTGTCATTCCCCCAATATTTGCCTCGTCGATTATTGCCTTCCCCGCAACGATCGCTGGATTTTTTGAGACTCCTTGGGTTCAAGCTATTGGTGCGCAGCTGGCACCAGGATCGCTTCTGTACACCTTGATGTACGTCGGCCTGATTGTGTTCTTCTGTTTCTTTTATACCGCAGTCGTGCTTAATCCGGTCGATATGGCCGACAATATGAAAAAGTATGGAGGATTTATTCCAGGAATACGGCCTGGTCAGCGAACCTCCGACTATATTTATAGCGTATTGACGAAAATTACCTTTGCCGGAGCTATGTACCTCGCCATTGTATGCGTGATCCCTGAGCTTTTGATTTACAAGTTAAACGTACCGTTTTACTTTGGTGGCACATCGCTGCTGATTGTCATTGGGGTTGGTTTGGACACGGCTCAACAAATTGAGTCTCATATGCTTATGCGTAATTATGAGGGTTTTCTGGGGAAGGGCATGGCACCATTGAGAGGGAGAAGTAGTTAGCGATGCGGGTTGTCTTTCTCGGAGCTCCCGGTGTTGGTAAGGGCACACAGGCCGATAAAATTGTCGCCCAGTATCACATCGCCAAGATTTCAACGGGGGACTTGCTCCGAGCAGCCGTTCGTAATAAGACGTCGCTTGGCTTGGAAGCTAAAGGGCACATGGATCAAGGGCGGCTTGTTCCTGATTCAGTGGTCATAGGGTTGGTGAAGGAAAAACTGACAGAGCTATCAGAACCGAAGAAGTTTGTCCTTGACGGATTTCCGAGAACTGTTCCTCAAGCAGAGGCTCTAGCTGCAGTGTTGGCTGGACAGGGGATCCAGCTCGATAGGGTTATTAATTTTAGAGTTTCCCGGGAAGAGATCATTAAGCGCTTGAGTGGACGGAGGAGTTGTCAGAAGTGTCAGGCCACCTATCATGTGGACTTTGCTCCATCAAAGAATGGTGTATCTTGTGATCGCTGTGGTGAACTGTTGGTCCAACGAAGTGATGATCAGCGAGAGGCAATTGAGACACGTCTCAAGGTGTATGAAGAGCAGACTGCCCCCCTGATCAGTTTCTATGAGCAGCGGCAATTATTATCCCATCTCAATGGCGCTGAACCAGTTGAGGCTGTCTATCAAGAGCTTGTACGCACTCTGTCGGTATATCAGACGGCATGATCATTCTGAAAACGCCAGCCGAAATCGAAGTTATGGCGGCGGCTTCCCGAGTGGTTGCTGAGGCATTGGAGATCGTAAAGCAGTCTGTTCGTCCAGGTATCAGCACAGACGAACTCGATCTTATTGCTGAAAAGGAAATTAGAGCTCGTGGCGCAATCCCAGCATTTAAAGGATATAGAAACTACCCTAAAACGCTTTGTGCTTCAGTCAATGAGCAGGTCGTTCATGGCATTCCATCGAAACGTAAACTGAAGGATGGAGACATCATTGGTTTGGATCTTGGGGCGATTGTTGGAGGATTCTATGGGGATTCGGCTGTGACCGTTGCAGTTGGTCGAGTCCCTGATGAAACAGAGAAGTTGGTACAGGTGACCAGGGAAGCCCTTTACCTTGGAATCAAGCAAGCGGTTGTTGGTAATCGGTTGACGGATATTTCACATGCGGTGCAGGCTCATGTAGAGGCTGCTGGGTTTTCAGTTGTCACGGAGTTTGTGGGCCACGGCATTGGACGACAGCTGCACGAAGAGCCCCAAGTCCCGAACTACGGGAAGTCTGGACAAGGGCCTCGATTGCAATCTGGGATGGTTTTGGCGATTGAACCAATGGTGAATATGGGGCGGAGTGCCGTTCGCGTTCTCGATGATCGATGGACAGCGGTCACTGTGGATGGGAGCTTATCGGCGCACTTTGAACATACCATTGCCATACAGCCAGCAGGAGCTCCTCGCATCATGAGTCAGTTGGAGAGGCCCTAGACTACCGTGAGCAAGAGGGTATAGCCACCGTTATGGCAAAAGAAGATATTATTGAGGTTCAAGGTTCAGTCGCCGAGACGCTTCCGAATGCCATGTTTCGCGTCAAACTTGAAAATGGCCATATCATATTGGCTCATATCTCTGGGAAAATGCGTATGCATTTCATTCGTATTTTGCCGGGGGATAAGGTCACTGTGGAGATGTCTCCGTACGATTTGACCAGGGGTCGAATCACCTATCGATTTAAGTAACGGGAGTTGAGGATTGCCATGAAGGTCAAGTCGTCAGTGAAGCCAATTTGCGCGAAGTGCAAAGTCGTTCGCCGTCGTGGTGTCGTGCGGATCCTCTGCAAGAATCCACGACACAAGCAGCGGCAGGGGTAGCTGTGGAGTAGTGCACAGTGATGCAGAGTTCTGAACATATAGAGTCAGGAGAGCGGTGCAGCCTGCGGGCTCGCACCTGATGCTCGTATCTGGAGGAAGAATGGCACGTATTGCTGGTGTCGATTTACCGAGGAATAAGCGAACGGATATTGGGTTGACCTATGTCTACGGAATTGGGCGAACCTCAGCTCAGCAGATTCTCGCTGAAGCCGGTGTTGACGGCGCCGTTCGTGTCAAAGATTTGAGCGAAGACAAGATTGTAAAATTGCGAGAAATCATTGAACGTGATTACCGGGTCGAGGGTGATCTTCGAAAAGAGGTGTCACTAAATATTAAGCGGCTGGTAGATTCCGGGACTTACCGAGGTCTCCGGCACCGAAAGGGCTTGCCTGTTCGGGGTCAACGGACCAAAACAAATGCAAGGACCCGGAAAGGGCGTCGTGCCGGTGTGAGTAGTAAACCAAGACCAACCGCAGGCAAACCAGGAGCCCGTCCGTAGTCTACTCCGCCATCGAGAGGAGCGAGTATGAGTGTGAAAAAAGGGAAGAAGAAGGAGCGCCGGATCGTTCAGAGCGGAGTGGCTCACGTTCAAGCGTCTTTCAATAATACCATTGTGACCATTACCGACATGAGCGGTAACACGGTGGTCTGGGCCAGTGCCGGGAATCAGGGCTTTAAAGGTTCACGCAAGAGTACGCCCTTTGCTGCTCAGCGGGCTGGGGAGGCGGCAGCGAGGAAGGCAATGGAAAGTGGAATGCGTCAGATTGACGTGTATGTGAATGGGCCTGGATCAGGGCGAGAGTCGGCGATTCGGTCTCTGCAGGGGGCAGGGTTGCGGATCAACTTGATTCGTGATGTTACGCCCATCCCACATAATGGGTGCCGTCCACCCAAGCGACGTCGAGTGTAATTCATGCGAGCGAATGAGTCGTAGAGGTTTGGGGTTTCAGGTGACTGGATAGTCAACGACTCGGGCAGCTCTTTTCCGAGGAGGCATCAGTGGCAAAGTATCGTGGTCCTGTCTGTCGGTTGTGTCGGCGCGAAGGTGAAAAGCTTTTTTTGAAGGGCACGCGCTGCATGACGGAAAAATGTGCGATCGAACGGCGGAGCTATCCCCCTGGCCAGCATGGACAAGGGCGTCAACGGACATCCGACTATAGCCTGCAGCTTCGTGAGAAGCAGAAGCTCCGTCGGATTTATGGCCTTCAGGAGTGCCAGTTTCGTGGAGTATTCGAACGTGCCGAACGGCAGACTGGCGTCACCGGAGATGCGTTATTGCGTCTTCTTGAGTGCCGTTTGGACAATGTGGCCTATCGCCTAGGTTTTGGGGCTTCGCGCAAGCAAGCTCGCCAACTTGTCAGTCACGGTCATTTCACATTGAATGGCAAAAAGATTACAGTGGCCGGTGCCTTGGTGAAGCCTGGCGATGTCATCGAGATTCGGGAACGGAGTCGAGATCTTGTGGCCATTCAGGCGGCTTTGGAGTCAGTCGACAGTCGTGGAATCCCAGAGTGGCTGGAGCTGGATCGTGGGGCATTCAAAGGGATTGTCCGGGCCCTTCCTGCTAAGGACCAAATTACGTTGCCAGTGAATGAGCAGATGGTGGTCGAATTATATTCTCGATAGCCCGCTGGTCTGGTTGCTATTCGGTCAGGTGTAAGCCGTCAATGTGTTTGTCACTCGATGGTATGGAGGGTGGGTCATGATCAAAGCGATGAAGGACTTTCAGATCCCAATGCGGGTGGAAGTCGACAAGGATACACAGTCCCCCACATTCGGCCGCTTCACAACCGAGGCGTTTGAGCGGGGGTTCGGTACCACGATTGGTAATGCCCTTCGCCGCATTTTGTTGTCGTCGCTTACCGGTGCTGCGGTGACCACTGTAAAGATCGAGGGGGTCGTTCATGAGTTTTCAACTATTTCCGGCGTAACCGAAGATGTCACGGCAATTATCCTGAATATTAAAAGTCTACGCTTGGCACTCCATACGGATAAACCCAAGACCATTCGGTTGAAAAAGAAGGGGCCTGGCGAAGCAAAGGGTTCCGATGTGCTTCATGACGCTGAGGTGACGATTCTCACCCCAGAGTTGCACATCGCGACCCTCGACAAGGATGCCACGCTGGATATTGAGATGACGGTCAAGCATGGGCGCGGGTATGTCCCAGCGGAACGCAACAAGGAAGAAGGGTTGCCGATTGGTGTGATTGCCATCGACTCGGTGTTTTCTCCGATCAAGCGGGTAAATTTTCATGTGGAAAATGCCCGTGTAGGTCGTATGACTGACTATGACAAGCTGGCGGTGGAGATCTGGACTGATGGTACGATCAGTCCTCGGGATGCCCTTTCCAACGCCGCAGGGATTTTACGCGAGCACTTGGATATCTTCATCAATCCAGAAGAGCGCAACGAAGGAAAGAGCGAGGCAGGATACGAGGAGTCTCATCGCGAGGTGAATAAGAACCTTTCTCGTAGCGTGAATGAATTAGAGTTGTCTGTTCGGGCTGCCAATTGTTTGAAAAACGCAAATATCAAGACGATTGCTGATTTAGTTCAGAAGTCTGAAGGGGAGATGCTCAGGACGAAGAATTTCGGTAAAAAGTCTCTCAATGAAATCAAAGAAATACTCACGGAAATGGGTCTTTCATTAGGAACGAAGGTTGAGGCGTCGTCGTCTCCACACAACGGAAGTCCAAAATCAGAATGATGATTCTTAGCCAAGGGGAACACCGTGCGACATAGAAAAAAAGGACGACAACTTGGTCGCCAGACGAAACACAGAGGGGCCCTTTTTCGAAACCTCGTCACATCGTTGTTGGATCACGAGCGTATTGAAACGACGGAAGCAAAAGCCAAAGAAATCAGAGGATTTACTGATCGCATGATCACACTCGGGAAGGAAGGGACGCTTCCTGCTCGACGGAGAGCCTTAGGATTTCTTCGCAGTAAGACCGTCGTCTCAAAGCTTTTTGACGACGTTGCTGCGCGGTTTAAAGATCGGCCTGGTGGGTACACCAGAATCATTAAGACTCGCCGTCGTGTGGGAGATGCTGCGGAAATGGTCGCCATTGAGCTCGTGGCTCGTCAAGAGACGACAGCCCAGAAGAAGTCTGGTGCAAGCCAAGCACAGCCTTCTCCGGCAGAGGCAACCCCATCCACCTAGCTTTCCGTCAAACCAAACTGTATTAACATCCAAAGCCCTCCAGGCCGAACGGCCTGGGGGGCTTTTCTTTTCAAGGGAGACGTTTACTTGATTGATCCCACCTGCTAAGATCGTGCCAGATACAGACTCTGGTCTAGCTTCCTATGCCTGGAGAATCATTCAGAAATGTGGGAAATTTTCGCCCGCCGAGCCCTGCTTTCCTTGAGTATCCTCCTGACTATATTTCTTGGCTACCTTCTCTTCAGAAATGCTGAGTCCCCTTCTCGTGGGGCTTCCGTCTCCTCAAATGCGATTGAAGATGCCGATGCGAAACTGGGTGAGTTTACCTTTACCCAATCGAAGGGGGAGGCCGTGGAATGGCAGGTCCGAGCCAGGCAGGCACGGATCTTTGAGCAGGAAAAGCGAGCCGTTCTGCACGAGGTTGTCTTGACTTTTTATGGGGGATCTGGTGATGAAGTGACTGTCCATGGTGAAGAGGGGACCTTTAATACGGTAACCAAGGATTTTGTATTAGCCAATCGAGAAACTCCCATCGTCGTCCAAACCAGGAGTGGATACACTATTTATACCAACCGGCTAGAATGGGTAGAGGCAATGAGAGAGATTAGGACGACGGCTCCGGTTCGGATCGTGGGCCATGGGTTGGAGATCCGAGGGCAAGGGCTGATGGGGCGAATATCATCAGAAGAGTTTGAGATACTCAAAGATGTCCATGTGGATCTGGTGTCTGCTTCTTAGTGTTGTATTGTCAGGATCTTCGGCAGCCGCTCCCACATCTGACTCTGGGAGTCTGAAGCGGAGTGTAGAGGCCCCTGGTGTTCCAACGACCATCACTTCCAATCGGATGACGGTACGGAATCAGGATAGCCAGGCTGTCTTTGAGGGGGCAGTGGTGCTTACGCGAGGCTCGTTGGTCGTGCACTCTGATAAGATGGTGGTGTCGTTTCAGCCAAAGAACTCTCAAGGTGCGGCAACAGTGCGAAAGGGAGACGAGCAGCGTGACTCCGCTCAAGCCTTATCCAACGTTCAGCCAGGGCATTCAGGATCAACGATGTCGAGCCGTTCGGTGAATCGTGTTGAAGCGATTGGAGAGGCACACCATGTCAAAATTAAGTATGAAAATGGCCATGCGACCTGCCAAAAGGCGGTCTACTTCGCAGACGGCGAGAAAGTTGTATTGACAGGCGATCCAGTGGCTTGGGAAAAGGGGACGCGTGTCAGTGGTAAGCAAATCACTCTCTTTCTCGCCGAAGAACGTAGCGTGGTGGAAGGAGGGTCCCATATCCGCATTGAAGGCGAGGGGCAGCCTGAACAATGACTCCACGCGTTGAGGAAGAACCGACCAGGCTGGTGCAGAGCGTGGCACTAGAGAATGGTACATCACTGCGGGCGAACGGATTAATGAAAAGCTTTCGTGGCCGAAAGGTCGTGAAAGGTGTGGCGATCGAAGTCTTTGCAGGTGAAGTCGTAGGTCTTCTTGGGCCAAATGGAGCTGGGAAGACGACGATCTTCGATATGATGGTTGGATTATGCCAGCCGGATGAAGGAGAGATAACTTTCAAAGGAGAATCCGTTACGAGCCTGCCAATGTACAAGCGAGCACGTAAAGGTATCGGGTATCTCCCCCAGGAGTCGTCCGTATTTCGCCGTCTCTCGGTGGAAGATAATGTTCTAGCCATTCTGGAAATGCTGGGATATGCTCGTCAAGATCGAAATGAACGGGTCGATGCCCTGCTCAAAGAATTGGATCTTGGACATATTCGGAAAAGCATGGCCTACGCCCTTTCCGGCGGCGAGCGGCGGCGATTGGAGATTACGCGTGCGCTGGCGGCCACTCCATCTTTTATGTTGCTGGATGAGCCATTTGCGGGAATTGATCCGATCGCGGTGGCGGACATTCAACAAATCATTACGCGGTTGAAAGTGAAAGGGATCGGCATCTTAATTACCGATCATAATGTCCAGGAAACGCTTTCCATTGTTGATCGAGCGTATATCATTAATGAAGGTGTGATCTTGGAATCGGGCCCTCCTGATGTGATTGTCCGGAGCGAAACCGCCAGAGCGGTCTATCTTGGAGAACAGTTTAGATTGTAGGAAAGTAAACGGTCGGCCATGAAACTGCGTCTTGATCTGAAACTTAGCCAAAAACTCATCATGACGCCACAGTTGCAACAGGCGATTAAGCTGCTGCAGTTGTCGCGACTTGAATTGCAACAGAGCCTGACACAGCACATCCTGGAGAATCCTCTGCTTGATGAGGTCCAATCCGATGTCGAGGACGGGGAGTCATCGGTTAATGAGGGGAAGGCTGAGGAAGTCGCAGCATCGGCTGGGCAGGAACAGAACGTTCAGGATGAATCGCGGGAAGAACAAGGATCACCGGAAGAGTTTTCTGCCTCAGGTTGGGAAGAGTACTTTGGAAGAGATCGGCGAGGCGGGGATACTGAATATGCTTCTGCGCAGGATGACTTGCCCTCATACGAGCAGACTGTGGCCAAGCCTACCTCTCTGGAGGAACATCTGCTCTGGCAGTTGTCTCTATCGACACTCACGGATCGAGAGAAAACCGTCGGCCGTTTGATTATTGGCAATTTAGATGATGACGGCTATCTGCGCATTTCGTTAGCTGAGGTGATTGCGGGAACGGACTTTACGGAATCGGAGGCGGAGTCGGTCCTGAAGGACGTTCAAACCTTTGATCCGACAGGAGTTGCCGCTAGGGATCTTCCGGAGTGTCTGCTCTTGCAATTGCGCCATGTAGGTCGTAATCCCTTCGGGTCGCTCGGTGCACCTCCTGGGGCGCTCAAGGGATCAGTGATTGAAGCAATTGTGCTTCACCATTTAAAGGATCTGGAGCGGAGACAATACGCAAAGGTCGCGAAGGCCCTGAACGTTACAGTAGAGGACGTCTTTCACGCAACCAAGGTAATTGGGGAGCTTGAGCCAAAACCCGGGCGACCATTCATCAATACTCAAAACTACGTCATCGTGCCGGATGTGTTTGTCGTCAAAAATGAAGGGGAGTGGGTTGTGTTGTTAAACGATGACGGTCTGCCACGGATGAGAATCAGCCCGTATTATAAGCAGCTCATTTCGTCGGGGCAGAGTGGTACGCCTGAGACGAAGGCATACATGGACGAAAAGATGCGGGCCGCACAGTGGGTGATTCGAAGCATCGAGCAGCGCAATAGAACGATTGTTAAGGTAGTCTCGAGCATCGTCAAGTTTCAGGAGGAGTTTTTTGAACATGGAGTGCAGTATCTGAAGCCGTTAGTCCTAAAACAGGTAGCTGAAGATATTGGGATGCATGAGTCGACGATCAGTCGAGTGACAGCCAATAAATACATGTACTGTCCACAAGGTATGTTGGAGCTTAAGTTTTTCTTCAATGCCGGACTCCAGCGGGCCGACGAGCCGTCTGGCATGCACTCTTCGGTATCAGTTCGCGATATGATCAAAATAATGGTGGCTGAGGAAGATGCTAAGCGACCATTGAAAGATGAAGAGATTGCAGCCAAGCTCTTTACTCAAGGTGTGCGCATTGCAAGGAGGACGGTCGCCAAGTATCGGGCAGAGTTGAATATTGCTTCAGCAAGTCAGCGGAAACAGTTTTTTTGATGAGAGAGGTATTGCGTCAGGCTGGAATAAATTGGAGGTAGGCATGACATTAAAAATCACAGGCCGCCACATGGATGTTACGCCAGCGCTGAAAAGTTATGTGGAAACGCGAATGAGCCGGCTGGATCGTTATGGGTTAAAGGTTGGGTCGTTACAGGTGATATTGGGAGTTGAAAAGCTTCAACACAAGGCAGAAGTGACTGGTATTGTAAGCGGCAAGCGAGTGCAGGCAAAGATTACAACGTCGGAGATGTATGCCACCATTGATGCGCTCGTTGACCGTGTAGATGCGCAGTTTCGTAAATTGAAAGAGCGCCTTGTTAGTCACAAACCAGACAAGCCAAAGAAGCGAACAGTAGTTTCTTGAGTCGGATTACTCCGGAGCGGTGCGGTGGGGAGTCTGGCCTCATTGGTTTGTAGGGGCTATCGGGTTGGCGTAAGCGCTGTTTACGGATGGATTTGTATGGCGCTTCTCCTCGATGGAGACTATGACCTGGGGTGTTCTCGTTCGTGGATTGTCATCTGGTGATCCATGAAGACGGGCGGAATCTCATGGCGCAACTCAATCTGGTCATCATTAGTGGATTGTCGGGGTCCGGGAAATCTTATGCGTTGAAGGCATTTGAGGATGCCGGGTATTTCTGTATTGATAACCTTCCTCCTGCCCTCCTTCCGACCTTTGTTGACCTCTGTCACCAGCAGCATAGTGAAATCGCGAACGTCGCGCTCGGTGTTGATGTGCGCGAGCGAGGATTTTTCGCGGATTTTGTGGGGATTCTTGAACGGATCAAAACTCTTGGCCATGCCGTACAGGTGCTCTTTCTTGAAGCTAGGGAAGAGGTGCTCATCCGGCGCTTTTCAGAATCCCGTCGACCTCATCCCCTCTTGCCGCATCGACCCGTTGGGGAGGGGATTCGATTTGAGAAGGAACGGATGGCTGAGTTGCGACGACAGGCGGATCGCATCATTGATACATCGGATCTCACGGTGCATGAGCTCGGCGATCTGCTGGGGAAAGAGTTTTTGCAGAACGCGTCCGATCGACGTCTGACGATCTCCTTATTAGCATTCGGGTATAAGTTTGGAGTCCCGTACGATATCGATCTGTTGTTCGATGTGCGTTTTTTGAAGAATCCTTTCTTTGTGGCTGATCTCAAGCCGCTGTCCGGCAAAGACGAGCCGGTCCGTAAGTTCGTACTCGAGGACTCTGAAGCGATTGCGTTAATTCAACATGTCGAAGAGCTTTTAAGGTTTCTCCTTCCTCTGTATCAGCGCGAGCGACGTAGTTATCTCACAATTGCAATTGGATGTACCGGTGGACGGCATCGCTCAGTGGCGATTGCCGGACATCTGTGTGAGCGGCTTGCAGCTCTGGGCTACCAAGTGGGCCTCAAATATAGAGATATTGACAAATCCTAGGCCATCGTTGGCCTTCTGCCGATCCAGTTCCCGCACCAGAACGTCACTTCCAGCAGTTTCCTTGACAGGTCGAGCATATTGACTATACTTACCTTTGTGAATATTAAGGGTGGCGTGTTGAGTGTAAATACTGAGGGTAAAAAACGTATCGATAATAAGAGCACTGAGGGAATCAAGGCGAATCAGGTATGCCAATTATTCGATATTTCCAAGGCCACATTGTTCCGATGGGAACGAGAAGGGGTGATTGCACGACCCGCACGCGATTGGAGGAATTGGCGACTCTATACACCGAAAAACGTGGATGAAATCGAGAAAGTCATTTGTGCTAGGAAACGCGTCGTGTAGAGTTCAGGTGACACATGCTGAGTTCATTAAAAAAGCTTGTTGAAACAGACGTTATCTCAATGTTGACTCCCCGTCGGCAACTTGTGGGGCTTGATATTGGGTCAAGTGCGATTAAGGTCGCACAACTCAAGGAAAGTAAGGGACGGTACTTTCTTCAGAAGTTCGGGGTGAAACCGCTTGAACCAGAAGTGATTGTCGATGGGACCGTGATGGACGAGGGGCGCGTGGTCTCGGCTATTCAGGAGCTATTTGAGGAAACAAACATCAAGAATAAGCACGTCGCCGTCTCAATTTCTGGGCATGCCGTGATCGTAAAAAAGATAAGTCTTCCCCCTATGCCGGATGAAGAACTTGAAGGTCAAGTGAAGCTGGCAGCCGAGCAATATATCCCCTTCGATATCAACGAAGTCAATATCGATTTCCATGTGTTGCCCCCGGACCCGACAAGCGATGGCCAGGGGGATATGGCGGTGATTCTTGTCGCGGCGAAGAAGGACAAAATCAATGAGCTGACGGAGTTGGTGAAGACTGCTAGGCTCATTCCGATGGTCATGGATGTCGATGCGTTCGCCATCGAAAATATGCACGGGATCAACTATCCATTGGCACAAGAAGAAACAACTGCCTTGGTCAATCTCGGCGCCAGTGTGATGAATGTGAACATTATACGTGCTGGCTCCTCTCTATTTACCCGAGACATTCCGCTGGGTGGGAATAGATACACAGAAGCGATTCAACGGGAAATGGGGCTCTCATTTGAAGAAGCGGAGGAAAGTAAGAAGAAGGAGGGAAGTGGGGAAGCCACTGGAATGTCGGTCGGTAACGTCCTGGATAGTGTAAATGCCGAGGTGGCTTCCGAGATTGCTCGAACGGTGGATTACTTCAAAACCTCCGGTGCTAATGCCGATCTCAATCGCGTACTTGTCTGCGGTGGTGTTGCCAAGGCGAAAGGACTGATTCAGCAGTTGAGTGATCGAATGCAAGTCCCAGTGGAAATTGCTGATCCCTTCGCCGAGATCGATACCACTGGGTGTGAGATGGACCCAGATCTCCTTGCGGAGCTTGCGCCATCAGCGGCGGTTGGGGTTGGGTTGGCCTTACGAGCAGTGGGTGACCGATGATACGGATTAACCTTCTCCCTGGCACGTCGAAAGGGCGGCAAGCAAAGCCGCAGCATGATGTTCGGGCCCAAGCAATCCTTGGTGTGGGGGTAGTCGTGGTTACGCTGGCCGGTTGCTGGTGGTATTCCGCCGCGCTGGACAACGAGTTGGAAGCCAGGCAAGAGGAGAAGCAGACGAAGGAAAAACAGGTTGCTCAACTGAAAGAGCAGGTCAAGCAAGTTCAGGATTTTGAACAAAAGAAGAAACTCCTTGAAGACAAAAATCGGATCATTGATCAGCTTGAACAGTCAAGAATGGGACCTGTGAAGGTGCTCGACCACGTCAGCCAGAGTCTCGACCCGCTCAAGGTGTGGCTGACCAAGCTGGGTGTTGCTTCAGAAACGGTTGAGTTGGAAGGAAAGGCGCTCACCAACGATGATGTGGTGGAATTCGTGAACAACTTGCGCCGAACCGATTATTTTACCGGTATTAATCTGCAAGAAAGTAAGGCTGCAGTGGAGAATAAAATTAACCTCTATCAATTTCGGTTGGCATTTCGCCTAAAGGGATAACTATGGCGTTGCCTCAACTTAACCTTGACGCACTCCGCAGCGTGCCAGCTTCTCAAAAGGTGGCTCTGTTGCTGCTCCTGGTCGGCGGCATGATTGCCGGCTTCTATTTCTACATTGCGGAACCCAAGTCCGAAAGTATTGCGGCCCTCGAAGCGGAGAACACCAAACTGGAGAGCGAAATTCAAACGTTGACGATTAAGGTGAAACATCTCGATGAGTTAGTCGCGGCAAGCAAGCAGCTGGAAATCGAATTAGCCAAGAAGAAAGAACGCCTCCCCCCCGAAGAAGAGGCCATTATGTTGCTTAAGCAGGTCTCTGATCTCGGGGTTCGACTCGGACTGGACATCAAGTTGTGGCGTCCTGGGGCGCAAGCTGAAGACCCGTCGAAGCTGTTTGTCAAGATGCCGGTTAGTGTAGAGGTGGCGGGAGTGTACCATACTGCCGCGTTGTTTTTTGACCGGATCAATCGACTGCCCAGAATTATCACGGTGTCGGGGCTCAAGATGGGCTCCCCTCGGATGGAGCAGGGACGGTTTGTTTCGCAAACAACATTTGATCTCATTGCCTATGCAGCTCCGCAGGAGAAGGCAGTTTCCGGAACGGCGCAGCCGGTGCACGCTGCAAAGTTGGCGCAAGCTGCTAAATAGAGGATGCTGAACCGATGTATTTCTTAGGGGTTGAGCGAGGTCAGCGGAGAGTCAGGTGGTACGCGCAGTGTGTCGGTGCCTGTGCTCTCTGTTGGTGGGGTGTTTTTCTTGGGAGTGAGCATGTCCAAGCCGAACCCTCCCCCATTCCTGGACAGATTGCGCCAATGAGACATGACTCGATCAAGGTACCCGCTGTGCCAGAAGTGCCCCCTCCCGCTCCTCCCGCGATGGAAACGGGCTTGCCGACGGGTAACAGTCAGGATCCATCCCAATTGCCGCTAGCCGAGGGAATGACTGGGTTGGGATATGACCCTTCTGGGCGTCGTGATCCGTTCGCCCCTATTATCCAGGAGCTTCAAGTCGGAAAAACGGATAGCACGCTGCCCCCGTTACAACGCGTGACGCTGACGGAACTCAATCTGATTGCCGTTGTATGGGGGGCCTACGGATACACGGCAATGGTACAGACTCCTGAAGGACATGGATATACCGTTCGGCGGGGTACGCGAATCGGCCAGAACAATGGGGTGGTCAGTGCGGTGACCGAGCGCGGCATCATCGTGCAAGAGCGATTTACGGATGTGTATGGCAAGAAGCAGGAACGGGAGCATGTGAAGCTCCTACATCCCAAAGAGGGTGCAGAATGAAATCACTATTCTCCGGCATCAACAGTATCCTGGCGGCGAGACGTTTTATTATGCCCTGCGGGCTGGCTATCGCTGGCTGGATCGCGGTCGGGGAAATGCCTGCCCTGGCGGACGAGATGAACGGCGGCAACAAGCCGAAGGATGTGATGGCAGCTGAAAGTCAGTCTTTGCAATATTTGGCACAGACCCTGACTTCGATCGAGGTTCGTCCGGAGTCGGACCAAGTTACGGTTGTCATTGCTGGGGATGGTCAATTGTTTCCGGAGACCAATTTCTTGGATGAATCGAGGCTGATTATTGATGTCCCAGCTGTGTCCTCCACCATTCGGCGTTCAGTGGTGCAGGCCGATCATTATCTACTTAAGAAGATCCGGGTGGGGCATCATGCCGACAAAGTGAGACTGGTGTTCGATGTGCCGGAACGTCCGATTTATTCCGTGACTCGTGATGGGAACAAGGTGTTCATTACCTTGAAGCCGAGCGAGCGGCGAGCCCATGCTATGGTCGCGGGAGCGTTCGAGAAAAAGGGCCCGTCAGACGTCGTTCTGAAAGCTCGGAGAGGTTTGTATGAACCGCCGGCTCGCTTAGTAAAACGGACGGCACGCATCGTAAGTCCGACGCACACTCACTTCAAAATACAGCGAGTACAAATGGAGGGAGAGGCGGTTTCTCCTGAAAAAGACGAGCGGTCCGACGATCTTGTGGTCGGGCAAACCCGATATGTGGGGCGTCGTATTTCTCTCGACTTTCAACAGGCTGATATCACCAATATCCTCCGATTGATTGCGGAGGTCAGCGGATTCAATATCGTTGTCGGTGAAGGGGTCAAGTCGAAAGTCACCATGAAGCTGGTCAGTGTGCCATGGGATCAAGCGCTGGAAATGCTCCTCAAAATGAATGCACTCGGTATGATTCGGCAGGGGAGTATTGTGTGGGTCGATTCTTTAGCGAACCTTGCCAAGCAGCAAGACGAAGAGGCACGGGCGAAAGATTCGAAGGTCAAGGCGGAGGATCTCATCGATCGGGTGTTCTATATCAGAAATCTTCAGGCGCAAGAATTGATGACCTCGCTGCGACAGAACCTGAGCCCACGTGGGCTTATGCAGTTCAATGCCGGAAGTAATGCGCTGATCGTGAGGGACACAGAAACCAAGCTGGGAATCATTCGACAGCTTGTCGAGGGGCTTGATCTTGAGGTCCCGCAAGTCCAGATTGAGGCGCGCATTGTTCAGGCTGATACGGTTTATGCTCGTGGGTTGGGGATTCAATGGGGGTTCCAGGCGGGGAACCGGACACCCACGGATTTCTTCGCGCTCTCGAATCTGACTGGTCCGTTTAGCCAGATTGCCGGAACAGGAAGCAGCACGATTGATCGAAACTTTTTAGTCAACTTACCGGCGCAGGTCGGTGGGTTGCCGGCCGTTCCATCGATCGGATGGACATTTGGAAAACTTGGCGGAGACTTTGCTCTGGACATGCGGCTATCGGCCGGGGAATTGTTGGGACTAAGTAAGGTGATCGCTGCACCTAAAATCACCACGTTGGATAAACGGGAAGCCAAGATTTCCCAGGGCGAGTCGATCCCTTTCCAGACCACATCATTGCAAGGGACTCAAACGACATTTGTCGATGCAAACTTGGAATTGAATGTCACCCCACAGATTACCTCGCGAGATCCAAAGGAAGAATCGAAGCGAATCCTAATGCGTGTGCGTGCGACTCGCAATGCCGTCGGTGCGAGGAGTAATCCAGCTGGCCCAAGCATTGACCGGCGAGAAGCGACGACGCAGGTGATCGTCAGAGACGGAGAAACCATGGTGATCGGTGGCGTCTTCGTTGATACGCAGGGGAACAACGTGCAGGGGGTTCCTTATCTGTCCCGAATGCCGGTGTTGGGCTGGTTGTTCAAGAATAAGTCTGAGACAGTGTCTAAGCAAGAGCTGCTGATCTTCCTCACGCCGAGCATTATCAAGACCTAGTTCTGACTCCATATCCGTGATCAGCAAAGGCCTGCCGGATGCGTTCCCGCATCGGCAGGCCTTTACTTTCATAGAACGACATCGGGACGTTTCATCCCGATCGGTAGGCACTCGTGACAGAATGTACCTGTCTTTTTAGTTCTCCGATGCTGTGCTACCATGCCTCCGCATTCGACAGATCGCGCAGCGTATTGGGGTGAAAAGCATGATGACATTCTTCGGCATGATGATTAGTGAGGTTGCCATATGACTGTCGGCTCAACTGTTACGGTGTCACTGGCTGATCGGAGCTACGAGATTGCCATACAAGCCGGGCTTCTGGAGAAGCTCGGAAGGGAAATCAAGCGC
The DNA here is from genome assembly GCF_001458735.1 of Candidatus Nitrospira nitrosa. Classification (NCBI taxonomy): domain Bacteria; kingdom Pseudomonadati; phylum Nitrospirota; class Nitrospiria; order Nitrospirales; family Nitrospiraceae; genus Nitrospira; species Candidatus Nitrospira nitrosa. The sequence continues at coordinate 420,170 of NZ_CZQA01000008.1, read as the reverse complement.
TGCGGACTGAAGGGGAAGGTCGGAATTGTCACGGATCGGCATGTTGCGCAGCACTATCTGAAGAAGACTGTTGAGACCGCGAAGCGGGCTGGGCTTGAACCAGTCTCGATTATCCTTGCGCCTGGGGAACGGTCCAAGACGTTACAAACGGTTGAACACATTCTCAATGTGTTGGCCCGACACCGGTTTGAGCGCTCATCGCATCTTTTGGCCTTGGGAGGTGGAGTGGTCGGAGATTTGACTGGGTTTGCCGCCTCGATCTACCAACGCGGGATTCCATATATCCAAGTGCCAACGACGCTCGTGGCGCAAGTGGATTCCAGCGTCGGAGGAAAGACCGGGGTCGATCATCAACTAGGGAAAAACCTGATCGGGTCGTTCTATCAGCCGCGTGCAGTTTGGATTGATCCGCTGACCCTGCGTACATTGCCCAGACGCCAGTGGGTCGCCGGTCTGGCCGAGGTGATTAAGTATGGGATCATCGCAGATGAATCGTTTTTTACGTACCTTGAACGAAAGATGCCTGCATTGCAAAAACAGGTTCCCCAGGTTGTGGCCAGTGTGGTGAGACGATCCTGTGAGATCAAGGCCGAGGTCGTGGCGGCGGATGAGCGAGAATCCGACCGGCGAAGAATTCTCAACTATGGCCATACAATCGGACATGCGCTTGAGGCCTTGGGTGGGTACACATCACTTGTGCATGGGGAAGCCGTCGGCATCGGATTGGTGCAGGAGGCTGATCTCGCATGTTTCCAAGGTGTATGTGCCCGTGAGGTTGTCGACGCCATTCGGCGTATGGTGACCGAGGCAGGGCTGAGCGACCGTATGCCTCATGCGACGTCGACGAAGATTTGGAAGGCCATGCTTCACGACAAAAAGGTGTCGGACGGACAGGTGATTGGCGTGTGGCCCCTACGCATTGGAGAGGTTTGCATGGCTCCGCTAGGCAAAGACGTGTTTGATCGGTGGGTGGCGGAGTCACGAGCCGCTTCGATCAACGTATCTGCTTAGTCGTAATGGCCTGACCGAATGACATCCTGACCGCGGCGGGATTGCACCGTTTCTCTGTCAGCGAAGTGTTCCCCCACCAGTGTCGGTTGACTTGGAGTGTAATGAAGACCTTACGAATTGCCATGGCGCAGATGAATCCGACGGTTGGAGATCTCAACGGAAATGTTCGTCGGATCCTGAGTTGGGTCCGTGAGGCAAAGAAAGTCAAGGCCGACCTTGTGGTATTTCCTGAACTGGCGATTACGGGATGTCACCCGGAAGATCTTCTACTAAAACCATGGTTTGTGAGCGAGAATAGACGGGCCTTGCAAGAGATCATTCCGGCCTGTCGTGGGCTGGTGGCCATCGTGGGCTATGTGGGGCAAGATGTGAAGCGCAATTCAAGGTCATCGAGCAGCGGAGCAGGTGGTCCTGTGCTCTATAATGCTGCAGCGTTGATTGCTGATCGTAGGTTGCTTGGGAGCTATCACAAACAGTCTCTGGTGAACCAAGGGATCTTCGACGAAAGTCGATACTTCCAGCCAGGACAACGACTCCCGTTACTCCGTGTCCATGGGGCGCTGATCGGGCTGACTCTCTGTGAAGATCTTGAGCGTTCAAACGGGCTCATCCGCAGGCAAGCTGAGGGGGGGGCGGAAGTCATCGTCAACATCAATGCCTCGCCCTTTCATCGTGGCAAAAACCGCTCGAGAGAGCAGTTCTTGGCAGCTCGCGCGCGAGAAAATAGTGTGATTGTCACGTATACAAACATGGTCGGTGGTCAGGATGAGTTGGTGTTCGATGGGGGCAGCGTGATCATTGACAGAGCCGGTGGAGTGTTGGCTCGCGGTGCTGCGTTCCAAGAAGAATTAGTGGTGGCAGACGTAAGCGTGGGTGCGGTTCCGCCTGGGCGTCAGGCTCGGACACAGAGGCGGAAGGCCCGGGTAGCCGAGACCCTCGGTGCCGATTTCGATCGCTATTCGGTGAAAATGCCGACTGTGCAGAAGACGCGGCCTCCGATCACATCGGTCGTGACTGAACCGGTTGAGGAAGTCGAAGCGATCTATCGGGCCTTGGTTCTCGCGGTGAAGGATTATGTGAAGAAGAATGGCTTTGCGCGGGTGACGCTTGGGTTGAGTGGTGGGGTTGATTCAGCGTTAACGGCAGTGGTCGCGGTGGATGCGATCGGAGCGGATCGAGTACGGGGGGTCTTTCTACCCTCTCCCTATACATCACGGGAAAGTGAGGCGGATGTGGTAGAGCTTGTACGACATCTGGGCATCGACTTGAGCGTGATTTCAATTACCCCTACGTTTGAATCCTACCGCCGCGCACTGACCTCGACGTTTGGCGATCGGCCGGTCGATACGACTGAGGAAAACCTACAGGCACGTATTCGCGGGACTATGCTCATGGCTATGTCAAACAAATTTGGGGATCTGGTACTGACGACTGGAAACAAGAGTGAGTTAAGTGTTGGGTATGCCACGCTCTATGGTGATATGGCCGGCGGTTTTGCCGTCATTAAGGATGTGCCGAAGACGATGGTCTATGCGCTGGCAACATTTCGGAATGGCCTCGGCTCCTCACCTGTGATCCCGCAGCGGACGCTGGACCGGCCTCCGAGTGCCGAGTTACGACCAGATCAAAAAGATGAAGATTCGTTACCCCCTTACTCCGTCCTCGATCTTATTCTTCAAGCATACGTTGAAGAGGATCGCTCTCCGGACGAAATCATCAAAGCCGGATTTGATCCTGCCACGGTCGCTCGCGTCGTGACGATGGTCGATCGCAGCGAGTTCAAGCGTCATCAGGCACCCATTGGCGCCAAAATTACCCCTCGCGCGCTCGGTAAGGATCGACGGATGCCCATTACCAACGGATATCGGAGGTTATAGTGGTTCTCTTCCTGTTTTCAGTGGCTTGTGCATGGTTACCGCTCATGTGGGTGGGTGCTTTTTGCTCGATGTGAAGTCGCGCTATCGCTGCAAAGCGATTCGGGACCAGGCAGGGAGAGCTTCAAGCGATTGGACGGCCTTTTTATGATTTCTACATTGAGCGACAGCTGTGGATAGGCTATGATACTCGCCCCAAAGTAATGATGACAGAAGGAATGAGGAGGGGAGTAGTCTGTCAAGATCCCAGGTCTCCCGGCTCGCCGGAGAGTGTTCCTAGGGTGCTCCTTTCAGTGCCTTGATGGATTTGAGCTGGACGGGTGAAGGAGGGGGCTGACATGAAGCTGGTTGAGGCGATCGTCAAGCCGTTCAAGTTGGAAGAGATCAAGGATGCACTTTTAGAGATCGGGATTCAGGGTATGACCGTTTCGGAGGTCAAGGGGTTTGGGCGTCAGAAGGGACACAAGGAAACCTACCGTGGGCAAGAATATACGATTGAGTTTGTCCCAAAGGTCAAGATCGAGGTCGCTGTCAAGGATACCCAAGTTCCTCGAGTCATCGAGGCCATCATGACGACGGCCAAGACCGGTAGTATTGGGGACGGCAAAATTTTCGTGCGGGAACTGAGCGATGTGGTGCGGATTCGAACTGGCGAAACAGGAGAGATGGCGCTGTGAGGGGAACGAGACTTGAGTGGTGAACAGTCATCACCGAAGATCTCCAAAGGAGGACGGCAATGAACGTGCGTGAGGTCTTGGAGTTCGCGAAGAAGCACAGGGTGCAGATGGTGGACTTGAAATTCATCGACCTGCCGGGTGTGTGGCAGCATATGACCATCCCTGTGAGCGAACTGACGGAAACCTTGTTCAAGGACGGCTCCGGCCTGGACGGATCGTCGATTCGTGGCTGGAAGGCGATTAACAATAGCGATTTGTTGGTGGTCCCTGATCCGGCGACGGCTTTCTTGGATCCGTTTACCGCAGTACCCACGCTCAGCTTGACCGGCAATGTCGTGGATCCGATTTCTCGTGAAAATTACGAACGAGATCCACGGTTTATCGCGCAGAAGGCGGAGCGGTATCTCCAAAGCACCAAGATTGGTGACAACTCGTTCTGGGGGCCTGAAGCAGAGTTCTTTATTTTCGATCATGCGCGCTATGATCAGACGAGCCACAGCGGCTTCTATTACCTAGATTCGGAAGAAGGCGCTTGGAACATGGGACAAGAGGGAATCAATTTCGGGGGAAAGCTTCGGCATAAGCAAGGGTATTTCCCCGTGGCGCCGGCCGATACCCAGCAAGATATTCGCAGCGAAATGGTTCTGGAGATGGAAAAGATCGGCATTGAGGTAGAAAAGCACCACCATGAGACCGCCACTGGCGGCCAAGCTGAGATCGACATTCGATTTGATACGCTCCTGCGCACGGCAGACAAGATGATGATGTACAAGTATATCGTCAAGAATGTGGCTCGTCGTCATGGGAAGACGGTGACCTTCATGCCTAAACCGCTCTTCGGCGATGCGGGATCTGGGATGCATACGCACCAGAGCATCTGGAAAGAGGGGAAGCCGCTCTTTGCCGGGAAAGACTATGCTGGGATTTCACAGCTCTGCCTGTATTATATCGGCGGCATTCTGAAGCACGCGCCGGCTCTGGCGGCCTTTACGAATCCAACGACAAACTCCTATAAGCGCATTACTCCGGGATTCGAAGCGCCGGTGCTGTTGGCCTACTCCAGTCGGAACCGGTCGGCGGGCGTCCGTATTCCGATGTATTCGCCGAGTCCCAAGGCGAAGCGAATTGAAGTGCGATTTCCAGATCCATCCTGCAATCCGTATTTGGCGTTTTCGGCGATGCTCATGGCGGGGCTTGATGGGATTCAGAACAAGATCAACCCAGGTGAGCCAGCGGAAAAGGACCTGTACGATCTCGATCCGAAGGAAGCAGCCAGTATCCCCACCATGCCTGGGAGCTTGGATGAGGCCATGAACAGTTTGGAAAAGGACTACCAGTTTCTCCTCAAGGGAGAGGTGTTTACGGAAGATCTCGTCGAAGCGTGGATCGGCTACAAGCGGAGCAAAGAGATTGACCCGCTGCGCCTGCGTCCGCATCCGTACGAGTTTTACATGTATTACGACGTCTAGTACATCTCGAGCATCGGCATGGGCGGGGAGCTTGGAACGGCCACGCGTTATGGTTTCCCGCAGGCCGCCTTCGAAAGCGCATGGTTGGCACCTTGAGTGCCAATTGCCTGCCAGTTCCCATTTTCAATATATCCGGAGCGTGACCGGCCGGCGCCCATCTGGCGGGAAAACTCGATTACTTGGAGCGTTCGTACTCGTGAGTTTGCACAGTCGAATTCTTTATGCGTTTTCAACGACAGGAAGCGCGTGGTGTTGTTCCACTTGAGATCCGTCAGTTGCCATAGGGTTACACGAATGCCTGTTCGCTGAACCTGTTCGGGATCAAAGTAGATTGTCTCTAGACCAGCAGGTTGGTACTGTTTCTCGATCGCCACCCATCCGGCGAAAACTGGGCTAGCCCAGATAATCAGTGCCATGGTCAGAAAGCAAGATGGACTGGGAGCTATCCGGTTTGACATCGAACGCCTAGTTGAATGAATGATGGAGGGGATGGACATACGGGGTCTTGGTCTGAAAAATCAAGCAGGAATTTATGGAACAGGGCAGAAGGCTCATCTCTGCATCATGGATCGCTTGAGCAGCGTCCTCACATAGGGTATCCTCTCGTCCATAACCAAGGAGGGCGCCGATGCCGAAACGAGTCCGCACGGGGTTGACCCGGAGTGATATTCTCGACCGGTATGTCGAACGGTTCAAACAGCAGCTCGTAAAATTCCAGCCCTTCCTTTCACGCAAGCGGACCTCGCTTTCCATTGATGAGTTTGATGAATCGGCTGAGGCGCTGATCGGACAGGTATTCGGCGCGGCATCGGATGAATCCGAAGCCTACTTCTTTGCAAAGTCCGGTGAGTCGGCACTCTTGCCGGAAGAGGCACAGGAGAGCGGGACGCACAATGTGGAGCGTGAAAGCCTCCACCAGCGTCGGCAAGTGTTGGAAAGCTGTCTGGCGGATCTTGAGCTGCGTCGCCGTCTGCAGGCGACGAGGAAAGGCAAGGGACTCGACCAGGCGCTTGTCGAAGACTATATGTCGCATGATGTACGGAGTATCCATAAAGACGCCACGATCAAACAGGCAGGACAGCTTTTACAGAAGTACAAAGTGGGTTCGCTGATCGTGGATGACGGCTCACGGTATATCGGCATTGTCACTGATTCGGATCTGACGAGGAAGGCGGTCGCCAAGGGGCTGGACCCGAACACGACGACAGTGGCGGTTTGTATGAGCCGCTCCATCGTCACCATAGAAGAGGACGAGTCCCTATCCGAGGCGAGAGTGCTCATGAAGAAGCAGGGGATCCGGCATCTTCCAGTGACGGCTGATGCCACCATTATCGGCGTACTGTCCGTTTCCGATCTCCTCCGTGCCGTTGAAGAGTTGAAACTGTCCTAACCAGCCAATCCAATTGCCCAGACCATCCTACAGCGCTTAGGTCAGTTGAAGAAGGTTGTGGATCATGTCCGTGGGAAGGGACGAGGACTGGACTAACACTGTTGCCATGGAAATGGGTTCTCGCTAACTATGCCGCCTGCCATCCTACTCAGTTGTGAGTCTCTTGAGAAAAGTTATGGGGTGAAACCGTTGTTCACCGACCTGTCGCTGGGATTGAGCGAAGGGGATCATGTCGGCCTGATTGGGCCGAATGGGTCTGGAAAATCAACGCTGCTCAAAATTCTCGCTGGAGTTGAGGAACCGGACAGCGGGACTCGTTCTGTGCGTCGACAGCTCAGGATCGGCTATGTGCCGCAGGAGCCTTCGTTTGCCGAACAGCACTCCGTCGAAGATGCGCTGGCCCAGGTGCTTTTCGATGAGGGGCTGGACCCCCATGAACAGGGTGGACGCATCGCCAGGGCCCTGGGTCTGGGCGGGTTTGCCAGCACTGATCAACCTGTTGCGACACTGTCCGGCGGGTGGAAAAAGCGACTAGCGATTGTACGATCGTTGATGCTGGAGCCGGATGTGTTGCTCCTGGACGAGCCGACCAACCATCTGGACGTCGAGGGTATTCTCTGGCTCGAAGACCTCCTGAAAGCCGAGCCCCATGCCTTCATCGTGATCAGTCACGACCGGCGATTCTTGGAAGCGGTAACCACGCGGATCTGGGAGTTGAACCGCCAATATCCCAATGGCCTTTTTGAGGCGAAGGGGCGATACAGCGAGTTCTTAGAGCAACGTGATGCGGCACTCCAGGTGCAGGCCGACTATCAGGCCTCATTGGCCAATCGAGTTCGGCGTGAGGTGGAATGGCTGCGGCGAGGTCCCAAAGCCAGGACGACCAAAGCCAAGGCTCGGATCGACCAAGCGGGTCGGATGATCAGTGAACTCACTGATATCGAGGCGCGGCAATCCAAAGGGTCTGCCGGGATCGATTTCACCGCCTCAGGACGACGCTCCAAGAAGCTGATTGAGATAGTTGGTCTTGGGAAGACACTTGGTACGCAACTGATCGTGAGTGATCTTGATCTGCAGCTAGGGCCTGGTGAGCGGATTGGGTTGCTCGGGCCGAATGGGAGCGGGAAGTCCACGCTACTGAAATTGTTGGCAGGCACCTTGCCCCCCGATCTGGGCGCGATCACTCGCGCGGATCGGTTGCGTATCGTCACCTTCGAGCAACATCGAGAGTCGCTGGACCAACAAGCTTCATTGCGGCGAGCTCTTGCTCCAGCCGGTGGCGATGGGGTGGTGTATCAGGATCGGTCCATCCATCTGGTTTCGTGGGCCAAGCGTTTTCTGTTCCGCCCAGAGCAGCTGGATCTCCCGGTTTCTCGCTTGTCCGGTGGGGAGCAGGCCAGACTGTTGATTGCCAGGCTTATGCTTCAGCCCGCGGATCTCCTGATCCTCGACGAACCGACAAATGATCTAGATATCCCGACACTTGATGTGTTGGAAGACAGTCTCCTGGAATTTACCGGGGCACTTGTTCTTGTGACCCACGACCGATGGCTGCTGGACCGTATCTCTACCAGGCTGTTGGCACTGGATGGAACAGGCCGCGCTGAATGGTTTGCCGACTATGCTCAATGGGAGGCTGGGCAGAGGAGAAACCAAACGGACGACACCACAGCTCAGGGATCAAAGGAGCGCACCACATCAGGTGGGCGGTCTAAGCGAAAAGGATTGTCGTACAAGGAGCAAAGGGAATGGGACCAGATCGAAACAGCGATTCAGGAGGCGGAAGGAAGAGCGGCTTTCTGTCAAGCCGCAGCCAATGACCCAGCCATTACCTCGTCCTCGAGTGAATTACAAGAGCGATACACTGCACTCCATGCTGCTCAAGCGGACGTTGAAAGGCTCTATGCCAGATGGGCTGAACTGGAAGAAAAACGTGCCCAGGCTTCAGCCGTACGTAGTGAAGGCATTTGAAGGAGATGTCGAATTCCAAGGCACTGCCGACCTCATACATTTTGTAGGGAGTGTAGAGCCCCATTCCTCTGGGGCAGAGCTATTGTTGGTTCAATGGGCTCACTGAACTGCACTATCACTGCGTAGAGTTTGCGGGGAAGTGGTTTTGTCTACGTGGCCTTCCATGTAAACTTTTCCGTCTCGATGCTGTCAGGAAACCTTACACTACTATTGTTACCTAACATACTGATATTTCGATAAACATTATTTATGTTCAGTAATGCATTCATTTTTATGGAAAATATCTTTACACTTTCATTCTGGCTCTAAGAGTTCGATTCATTAATTCCAGCACTTATGAAGCTGAAGCGGTGGCATGCATCATGCTTCAGTTGGCGATAACAACCTAATGACCCCATGGGTAACTACTCTGCCTGAGCCACGTAAGTTACGAAATGGAGCGCATGATGAAAACCATCGGACTGTCAATGATTGTTGCCGTGTGTTTGCTCACTGTAACTCATGCCTATGCCATCCCGTTTACGGTTGATGCTCGAGCGAATAGTTCATCGGGAGGAACGGGACTGAATACCGGTATTGTATTGGTAGCCGGAGATGCGTTCACAGTTACGTCCGGGGTCAATGATCTGTGGAGTGCAGGAGCCCTCCCGCGCTGGTCGAACGCTGATGGGCTGATTGGTAACTTGTTTGCGAACGGCTTAGATGAATCTGGGCAGCCGGCTGGTACGCTTATTGGGCAGAATTGGGGTTTTCATAGCCAGGGTGGCCTAAGTGCACCATTCGGTACGCTGGTTGGGCAACTGGGGAGCACCTTCTTCGCGTTAGGGACCAATTTTTCTGGAGTGGCTCCGACTGGCGGGACGTTAAGGCTCTTTTATTGGGATAGCAATAACGGGGATAATAGCGGAACGGTTGTGGCGAACGTGAATACTGTCAGTGCTGTTCCGGAGCCATCGGCCGCTCTCCTGCTGTTGACTGGACTAGCAATTATGACCTTTGCAGCACGTCGATATCGGGCCTCATAACCAGCGCATCGTAGTATGAGGTCCTTTTGGCTATGCGCTAACGAAATTCCTGATTATCACGATTCTTATCCGATATTTTTTTGGCTCTCTTTGTTATCGGTTGAAAAAGCAAATGCGCAGTGTCAGTTCAAGGCTAATTCACTGAGCCTTCTCTAGTCCATTCTTTGCGTTGGTTGTGTTTTCCCCTGGCGCCTCCATGAGGTCGGCCTCTTCTCCTTCACCGCCTCCCTACAGTTCCGTCCGCTCTGAACCGATAGAGAAGGTGAGAGCCTCTCCATATGGATGGAGAGAAGCGCTTAACGGTGAGGAGTCGCGACCATGCCATCGGCACAAGAACTGGTGCAGTCCTGTACGTCCATTTTCACTTTGCCGGAGATCTACTTCCGCGTACGGGAGGTGGTTGACGACACCAATTCGACCATGGAGGACCTCGCGGAGACCCTGAAGCTGGATCCTGCGATCTCGGCTAGACTCCTCCGCATCGTCAATAGCCCCATCTATGGGTTTCCAAAACAGATCGATACGATTTCCCGCGCTGTCAGTCTGCTTGGCACACAGGCCATCATCGACCTCGTCACAGCGACGACGGTCGGTAAGACCTTTGCCGGAGTGCCGATTCAACTGATGGATGTCTCGAAGTTTTGGCATCGAAGTGTGCTCTGTGCGCTGCTGGCCGGAAAGATTGCGAAGTCCTGTGGGATCCAGGACAGCGAGCGGTTCTTTGTAGAAGGACTGCTGAGAGATCTGGGGCATTATGTGCTCTACCAATATGCTCCGGAGCGGGCCCAATCCGCACTCATTGAAGCAGGTTATCTGGATGCCTCCCTCGCCGAGGTCGAGCAGTCAAACATTGGCTGTGACTTTGCAGAAGTGGGGGCTGAACTTGTCCGATCCTGGGGGATGCCGATACAGATTGAACAAGCTATCCGGCATCAACTGAGCCCGGACGAGGCCGGGGACTATGTCCAGCATGCGTCCATCGTGCATTTGGCCGGGGAGGTCGTTGACTATGAGGAGCGTGATCCGAAGCGGCGACCTGCCGAAGTGCCGTTTCACCCGCAGGCCATGAAGGAAACAGGTTTTGTGCTGACCGATCTACCGGAACTGCTGAGGGATGCTCAGACCCAGTTGAACGAGACGCTCGCACTGGTTTATCCGCAGGCCGTAGCGGCATAGCTGAGCTGAAATCTGTCCGACAACTGAACCGAATCCAGCTTCGATCACGCGGTTCGTCGCCTAGTCGTCAGGTGGTAGCGACGTGTCTTTGCCATCGTTCGACCGCCTGCCCTCTGCTTCGGCTTCAGCCTCAGGCTAGAGTATGCCGGCTAAGCGATTCATTCCCAATGTCGTCTGAGCAAAGAACAACTGGAAGGCCTGGTAGTCTTGAGGGTGCATGGGTGGGCGGTCCGGTCCCTGGTCACAGTAGACGAGGCCGATGGGTCTCACTCCCACTCGCAGTGGGGCGATAATTGCCGAGGTGGGGTGCCAAACATCGCGAAATTCCTGCTTCAGGGACCCTGTCGGCTGGTCTGAAAGGTTTGGAGCCAGGAGTGGCTCGACACGTTTAAGAATCGAGAGAAAGAAGGGATGTTCTCGGCTGAGTGAACCCGAAAGGGAGGAGAGATACGGTGCCAGAGGAGTGACACCCAGCGCCAACTTTCCGACCAGAAGATCACTATCATTTGGGTTGAGAAGGGCCAACCCGACACGGCCTAATCCCGCGTCGCGGTGCAGCGATTGGATAAACATTCCAAGGAGGCTGTTCAGGTCAATCGCACCCTGTAGCGAGGTCTGAAAGACCTGAAGTGTTTCGAATGGGTTGTTCCGAATAGGGACTGATGGCTCCTCCTGGTTGCGTGAGGCTTTCTGCGGAGCGGGTATAGGGTTCTCAGGGGGGGGTGTTTTGGTTGATAGCTGGGGAGCCGTGGATTCAGTGAGGTTCTTCCCGCTCGGCGTCACCAGTGGGGCGTGAAATGAGTCGACCGCCAGCCCCATGGAGCGGGTGAGCTGATGACCTCGGTCCATGGCCTGGCTCATCAAATCTGAAAACCGCCGTGCAGATAGCCCGCTTCCGAGCTGGAGTGTTTGTTTCGAATTTTCAACAGCCGTGGAGGAATCGGAATTCGTGAGCGCGTCGACGAGCCGGATCGAACCAAGGACGAGGCCTCGATACATCTGTGGAAGGTTCTGCCAACGCCCAACCGGCAATTCTCCGGCACTGTCAAAAAGGTCCACGAGGTTGTCCGGTAGCATCCACAATCGGACCAAGGCTCTCGCCAAGGTCATCCGAGGGACACCGATGAGCTGGGTCTCCCGAGAAATACGCTCGGCCGGGTGTTTCACTTTCCTGGAAATCGTCTGGAGTGCTTCAAAGAAATCTGGATCCTGGTAGGCAATGGCTAAGTCTCCGATCGAATACAGGAGTGCGGCGGTAAATAATTGACCGGGCTGCGGGTAGTTGAGAGCCATTCCGAACTCACTGGCGTAGGTGGCGGCGACAAGGGATTTGGCAATCAAGGTTCGGAGTTCCTGCTGGCGAGCCGGCCAATGTTTCAATTGTTCGACCAGATGTGCGGCAGCGACCAGCGTACGAACGGTATCGAGTCCAAGCCAGCTCACGGCGTGGGGAATGGCGACGATGGTCTGCTGCGGGCTGTAAGCAATACTGTTGGCCACTTGCAAGACTTTGCAGGTTAGCCCATGGTCCCGGCTGATCAGTTGGACCAGATTATCGAGGCTGGACTGCTGGTTTGTGTCATTGAGGATTTGTTGGCAAGTGGATTGGAGGATCGGCAGGCAACGGCTGGATTCGTCGAACAGTGGCCTCAGTTTTGGATGAAGCCGAGGGCGGATCGACTGGATGAGGGTTGAGTCAGTGGCCGAAGGCATAGGGGTTCCCCGATAAAGGCTAGAGAGTGTATCGGTGAGAATCCCGTCCAGCTTGAGAAGGAGGTATTGGGAAAGGGTGACGAACGGAACTCTGTAAGGAGACGTGCGGTCGCCATTAGTGCTTCGACCGCGATCTCAGTGTGTGCTGGTCACGGCGCTCCCGTAGGAATCGACCCGTGCAGAGAACTGCAATCTGATGGTCGATTCAGCCCCTCAGGACTAGAATTCAATGTAACGGCGGAATGTCATCAGGCTCGTAACCTGCCTCCACGATAGTTTTGCCCATTGCTAACCGATAGAGAAGCTGGAGAGCCGGTCTGCATCGACAGGCAAGAAGGAGGGGCTCCACCATGCCACTGGCGAGTGAATTGGTTCAGGCGTGCACCACGGTTTCGACCTTGTCCGAAGTGTATTGTCGTGTACGAGATGTGGTGGACGATCCGAACGCAGCCATAGGAGATCAAGTCAAGGCGCTTCAGTTGGATCCGGTCATCGCAGTCAGGCTGCTTCGTATGGCCAACAATCCACCGTATGGACCGTTGAGGCAGATCGACACCGTGACCGGCGCAGTTCGACTCCTTGGGAAACAGGTTATCAGCGACTTCGTTGCAACAACGACCATCGGGCAAACCTTCGCAGGAATTCCGGTTCATCTGATGGATCTATCCAAGTTCTGGAGAAAAAGCCTTTTCTGCGCGCTGCTGGCTCGAACAATCGCGAAGTCCTGTGGTGTTGATAATCATGAACGATCGTACCTGGCAGGCCTCTTACGCGATATCGGCCACTGTGTCTTGTACCAGACCGTTCCGCAGCGGGCCCAGTCGGCGCTCATTGAAGCGGGGTATTTAGAGGCGTCGTTGGCTGAAGTGGAGCAGTCGAATATCGGCTGTGACTTTGCAGAGGTTGGAGCGGAACTCATCCGATCTTGGGGGTTGCCTGTACAAATTGAACAGGCGGTCCGATGTCAACTCAGTCCAAAGGATGCCGGTGAATTCATTATGCTGGCATCTGTTGTTCATCTAGCCGGTGTCGTTGCCGACTACGAAGAACTCGATCCTACTCGGCGTCCTTCGGCCCTGCCGGCCAGCCCCCAGGCCATCGCCGCGACAGGGTTTGCGCTGAGTAACCTTCCAGCACTCCTCACGGAAGCTCGAACCCAGCTGCAAGAGACTCTGGCCATAGTCCAACCCTATACCATGGCAGCCTAGTACGATGGCGGAGTGTCGTTGAACGAATGGGGTTGTGAGACTCTACACGAGCTATTCTACGGCGTGGCCTTCCAGGAAGATGGCTTGCTCCAGCGTGCGGAAGAATTGCTGGTAGGGCGCAGGGTCCTCGACGGCCCGAAGATAAAATTGAGCGCTGGCTCGTACGACGAGCTGCGACGCGTTGCGCGTGCGAGCGGTGACTGTCAAGCGGACAAGATTACTGCGGTGAGTGAACGGACCCCATGTGCGGTCATGACGGTTGAGAACCAGTAATGTATCGGGTTGATATAACAGGTAGCTCACATCAAGGTCATCAATCTGCTCATTTTCGACATATTTCTTGCCGGATACGAGGCCCAGTTCTTCATCAAGCACTTCCACTTTGAAATCCAAGTCCTGCAGCGTGGACACGATCCTCGCCAGCATCTTGCGCCGATCCGCGGTATCAAACACACGTGATTGTGCGGCGCGAATCTTGACTTGGCTTTCTTCGGAACGCCAAATTTGCTCACGTGAGTCCCATTGGTTGACATGCCGGAGTTCGTAGGGTGTCGGGCATCCCTGCAACAACAGGCAGAGGAGGACGAGGAGCCAGCAGTTCAGCCGGCCCAACCAGTGGAGAGGTAGGAGGTGTTTCTCAACACTTCTCTGATGAGAGACCACGTCCATTAATTCTTGGTCACAAAGAGCGAACGTTCCAGCGTGGCGAAGAAATTCTGGTACACCTTAGGATCTTCGATGGGCTTGTTATTGTAGATCGCGTTTGCGCGAATCAGCATGCGCCCTTCGGATTCCTGACGCACTGTGACGGTCACGCCGACGACATCGTAGAAGTTTGGTTCGGCGAACCGCGCCGCCGTCACCAGCCCTAAGGGCTCATTGGCTCTCTCGATGATGAAACCTAAGTCCTGCAACGCCGCCATGACGCCACGCATGGCCATTTGACGATCCGTGATATCGAAGGACCGAGTTTGTACGCTCCGAATCTTCATCTGTGCTTCAGTCGGGGCCAGGAGGTCCGGAGTGGGTTGCGGGGCCGCGCAGCCATGGAAGAGCACAAGACCGACGACGGCAAGAATTCCTCCCACGTTCTCCAGTTTCATCATCACCTCGAGGTCAGAGTGCGAATGGTTCCAGAAACACGGCTTTTGACAATTTGGCAAAGAAGGCCTGGTACATCACCGCGTCGCGCAGCATTTCCATCCGCTGTTCGCCCGGCGGAATGCCCTGTTGTCCAGATGATCCCCCGCCTTGCCACACGACTCGGTAGAACAGGACCCTGACTTCCTGGCGGGTGGTTTCTGGATTGACCGGTCGGGTAACCAGCGTGGCGGCGATTTTTTGATGTAGATCGACGGGCATGACGATCGGAGGCTGTTGGACCAACACCAGCGGCGTACTCAGGAGAAAGATGACAAAGCGGGTGATGTCCTGGCCGTACTCCCGAGCGCTTCGTTCTTTCGTGGCTCGCAAAAATCCAACTTCGCGTACGCTTTCCTCGACCTGGAACCCCAGGTCTTGGAGAACGGCAGCTGAGGCGGACAGTAGCTCCGTTGCATCCTTGGTCTCGAAGAGACGGGTTTGCATGGCTCGGTTGGCTGCGCTCTCCGGATTCAGCTGGAACAGTTCATCCTGTTGTGTATGTGTCACACATCCGATGAACGAGCTCGACAGAGCAAGGTAGGCCATTGTCGCAAGGGTTCGCCGAATCCCGGACCCGCAACGCGTGCTAGAACTGTGTGGAGTTGTACGCAAAATCGCGAACTTTCTTCTCTTCGTCATACTTGATAATGATCGTGAGCGTCCGTTGGCGCTGTGAACTGGAGCTGTCGTGAGATGCCGCGCCGAGAATGATGATGCCCGCAAAGGATGAGCTGGACGTATCCACGCGATCGGTCGACACCTTGTCATAGATCCAGACCTCGCGTCGCTTCTCGTCCGTCGTCACGATATTCGGACTCCCCAAGAGTTCCGCAACCTGGGAGGCAGGCATGCCCACTTTAATCTCGCCCTGTACCTTACCAACGGTCAGCCGGTCTTCCTTGATCTCAGCCCTGTTTCCACCGCAACCGGCGGCGACGAGGCAGAGGCACAGAGATAGAACGCGCCATGATGATGTCATTGCTGGGATCCCTTTCTACAGCTTGTAGGGTCAGTCGGATTCACCTGGGTAAATAGGCTACCGCTCCGGAGGAGGCCTGTCAATCGGCAAGAAAGGGAAAGCCCGTACTGGAAAGTGATTGGTAGAATGCCTGCCTGGACGGTTTTGCGTGTGGCGATCGGGAGACTTATTCCTTGAGGCGGCGTATTCGGGTGGCAATGGCTTGAAGCGTGGATTTCTCGACCGGCAGTGGGGATATCATCCGGTCGATGTAGGTGCCTGGCGCCTGGATGCGAACTTCGACTCGGACGCGATCGCCGTCGTGAACTTCTGGCCGCTCCTCTCCGATCGCAGTGCCGCAGTTGAGGCGATGTCCCAGAACCTCGATACGCACGGTGCCAGTAGGGTCATTCAAATTGAAGGTATAAGCTCCGAAGCATGGATCGCCGGGCTGGTAGGGTTCGTGTGGCTTGAGGCTCTCAATGTCTCGTACCGTGCCTTCCAATTGGACCAACTGCATGTGGATGGCTCTGGGATTCTCGAGGACTTTCCCAATGGGCATGACTTCAGGACTGGATACAATTCCAATCAGTGAACCGGCAGATACAGTTGTGGACAAGCCTACGCCACAGAGCGTGATTATGGTCAGGAGGAAAGGTTTCATTGTCTAGCTGGTCTGTCTCTTGTAAGTATAGCGGTCAACGGGAAACTTGTCAGATGGCAAAAAACTGGTGAGGACGGCGGGGGAATACAGATCAAAGTCCGTTCTGAGCCACGTACTCGCTACATGCCGGGGCTATTCCCTCAGGAGAGGCGAAACATGTGGTGGGTTGGGGACTAATGCTCAGTGAGCATCAGCCGGTAGACAGGGTTATACCTTTCCGAATGTCCGCTCGAAGAATTCTTTCGTGAGGTTCATGTGCTGCGCAATGTCTGTGTGAAGGTGACGTGCGCCGGCTTGCCAGTCATCAGTTGTGTAGCCGACGCGGCGGGCCAAGAAGATAAATTCGTCCGAATCGACAGGTGGAAGGACGCGATCCTTGGCGTTACCACGGACCATACGAAGGCCGTCAATGAGCATCCGGATAAAGAAGTAGGCCTTGCGCAGCATCTCGCCGTCCTGTCTGGTCACCATTCCACAATCGACAAGCGCTGCGAGGGCCTGCATGGTGTTGGGGGTCCGCAAGATGGGGAGGCGCTGTCCGTGTTTAATCTGGAGGTATTGGATGGCGTACTCAATGTCAACGATCCCGCCTTGGCTGTGCTTCAAGTTCACGGTGTCTCGTTCCACGAGCTGCTTCAACTGTTGACGGCGCGCATCGAGAACGATCGTTGGATCCAATGCTTTGCCGCTATAGACATAGTGGTTGCGATGGATTTCCACCCGTTTCCCGAGATCCGGATCACCGGCGACATGGCGCAGTTTGATCAACGACTGGCGTTCAAACGGTGCGGCAAGCCCCTCGTCACTATAGTACTTGGCGATTTCATCGAAGGGATTCGTGAGCGAGCCTTTTCCACCGTGAGGCCGAAGGCGGACATCCACATGGAAGATGCCTTCTTGTTTCGCTTCGATCCATTGGAGGAGCTCGTATCCAAGCCGTTCAAAGTATTCGCTGTTGTCGATGGGGCGTTTCCCGCCGGTCCGGCCGGTATCTCCATAGACGAACAAGACCTCGATGTCGGAGGCATAGCCCAGCTCTTTCCCTCCGAATTTTCCCAAGCCGAGGACGGTGAAGGGGCAGGGCTTCTTATTGGCCAGTCGCGGTGGACCATACAATTTGTTCAGCTTGGCTTGGCAGTCCTTTAAGCTTCGATCCAGGATGGTTTCGGCCAGCTGCGTGAGGGCAGCGGAGAAATCAGGCAGGGCTGTGTCCGGTTCGACAATGTGCTTCATGTCGATACGAAACATTTCGCGGTCCTTGAAGCTGTTCAGCACGGCTTTCCGATCTGCATCGGTTTTGGCACGGTTGACCAGACGATCCAGTTCCTTGCGCAGCGTGGCTCTCGGAGTGATGAGGGAAGCATCCCGGTAGTCTTGCAGCAGAGGTAAAAGATTACTGTGTTGGCGACGGAGAAAGTCCTCCCAGAGGAAATCGCTGGCGCCGAGCAGGCGGGCAAGCAGCGGAAAGGTTTTTTTGTCGCTTAAAAAGGCCAAGGCTTCTTGCTGGGCCTTGCCTTTTGTCTGCTGGACCGTCAGATCGAGAAATTGGTCGAAGGCTTCTAGCGCCTTGGTCGGATCCGGAGCCCAGGTGAGGGCATGGGTAAACTGCTTGATGAGGACGGCTGTAAGACGTAACTGCTGCTGATCGGTCGCATCGGTGAGCTTCTGGCCGTGGCGATTGCGGACATAAAATCGATCATGAATTTTCCCGTTTTCAACATCAAACTGCGCTTTGGAGATATACACATTCCGCATCGCAAGGGCATTGGCAAAGGCGTACAAGAAGGCCGGCGTATCGTCCGACCGAATCTCCATAACCGTGTCCGCTGGTGATTGACTGTTGTCGAAGGTGATCTGCACGGGATGAAGCAGGCCACTGAAAGAGCCTCGTCGTTTGCCGAGCTGTTCCACGAGGCGACGGTTCACGGTCAAGCGTGCCTCCTCAAAGTGTCCTTTGTCCAGCAGGGTGATCACTGAGGAGAGTGCCGCAGTGAGCTGATGTTGTTGGTCCGCTCCTAACTCCACCCCAGGGACTGGATGTACACGGAACACATCAACGATCTTCTTCTGGGTCAAGCCTGGGGTGGCCTTGGGACGAACCCGCGATCCGTACTCGCTCCAACTTGTCCGAGCGGATAAGGGAGCAGTTTTTTCTGAAAATGTATAGATATCGCCTTCTTCAATGTTCAACCCAAAGGCTGAGAGCAATCCGCAAATCATTGCGAATTCAGAGAAGTAGTCATAGGCGACGAGTGTGATCACGCACCGCTGGTCAGGCTGTTCGGCAAATACCACTTCGCACAGGTGCTCCGGCGTCAGTCGGGCCGTGAGGCGGACGTGTTCGGCAATCGTTGGGGGAATGAACCGTTGGAAGTATTCTTGATCCAGACGGGCGAAGAAATCCTGAAGAATATCGGGTGGTACATCAGAGCAGAGCGGACGGACCGTGTTGAGAAGTGCGATGCGGTCTGGTGCGCCGGTTGGCATGGACGTCAGTATACCTGAATGGGTTCATTGTGCGTAGAGAAACCTGTCAGTATAATGCCGCGCTAGACCCAGGAACCGTGAAACGTGAAACGAAAGTCTGAGAAGGCAGGCATCCCAAGAATATGGCCTGAGGCGCAAGTACCGGGAGCACCGACCGCGTCGCGTGCGCCGGACCCCACACCGGTGTTGCTGGCTACCAAGCGGAATGCCGACCAGGTGCGAGCCATCTTATCCGCTTACGGTCTGCGGGATCTTGATCTGGCGGATCAGAATCTCGAGGCGATGGCCGGTGACCCACTGCAGCGCAATCGGCTGGCTGAGATTCTGCCGATGATGTTGGAGGCCATCTCGCGGACAGCCGATCCGGACCAGGCCCTCAATCATTGGGAGCGGCTGTTCGGAGGTGTCTCGCGTGCGTCATTGCTCGACTACTTGCGGACGTGGCCGCGCATGCTTGACCTACTGTGCGCTATTTTCGGTAATAGCGATGCGTTGGCCTTTACGCTTATCCGAGACCCGATGTTGGTGTACTGGTTGGCTGAAGAAGACGTGCTCTCGCGGGTGCCGACGAGGAAAGAACTTGAGCGGGCCCTTCGAGAAAGCATCGGGCACCTGGCGGCAAAAGAAACGAAGCTGGATGCTCTCCGCCGTTTTCGAAGGCGGGAAATGTTGCGCATCGGCGTTCGGGATTTGCTCAAGCGGGCCACGGTGCCGGAGACGACCGCCTCATTGTCAGACCTGGCCTGTGTGCTGATCCATGCCGCGTATGAGATCATCGATGCCGATCTGCGCCAACAATATGGTGTGCCGATGCATCAGGCCGGAAAAGGGCGATGGGTTGAGACTGGGTTCACCGTCATTGGGATGGGCAAGCTCGGGGGACATGAGTTGAACTACAGCTCCGATGTCGATCTGATCTACCTCTATGAGGCGCACGGCGGCGAAACCAGAGCCCCGAACGGTCGGCGGGCTCCCGCCCCCCCTGGCGTCGGTATTTCCAACGAAGAGTACTTTGAGATCCTCGCCCGCGAGTTGACGAGGGTATTGGCTGAACCAAGTCGTGAAGGACACATCTTTCGGGTCGATCTCCGCCTGAGGGCCGAGGGTTCCGTGGGGCAATTAGCCCGCTCCCTGGAGGAATATCAGCGGTATTACGCGGCGAGGGGACAAGCCTGGGAGCGATTGGCGTTGCTCAAAGCCTGGCCGGTTGCCGGCTCGCACGAGGTGGGCCTCGCGTTCCTCCGCTTGATCAAGCCGTTTGTGCTCGGTACCGGAGGAAAGTTGGATCGAGACACAGCGATTGCGATTGTGCAGGACGTTCGCGCAGTCAAAGACATGATCGACGCCAAAATGACCGACCGTGGCCATACACAACGCAATGTGAAGTTGGGAATCGGAGGCATTCGGGAGATCGAATTTTTCGTGCAGACCATCCAGGTTCTGGCTGGGCGGAAGGTGCCAACGCTGCTGGATCGGAGTACGCTCGGTTCCCTCAAGCGAATGGCCAACAAGAAACTGCTCTCGATTCGAGAACGCGATGAACTGACCGATGCCTATATATTCCTGCGAGATGTTGAGCACAAATTGCAGATGGTTCACGATCTCCAGACTCATGCGTTGCCGGATGATGATATCGAATTAGAAAAATGCGCGGTTCGGATGGGGTATAGGGCCGAGGATCGTAAAAAAGCCGTCGCGTCCTTCCATGCCGACCATCAACGACATACGACGATGGTTCACCGTACCTTCCAGTTGCTTTTTCTAGAACCAAAGTCCTCGCCGGTTCTCAAGGCGACGCTTCGTCTCATCAGTGGCTCGAAGTAGACGAGGCTCCTCTGAGAGGCTAGAAGGTCCATCGATAGGCAATCCTGCCATCTCATATGTACTGGGCCTATAAATGGTACAGCTTGGGAGCAAAGCAGGACGAAAAGAAGGGGGAGCAGCTTCGTGATGAACTGACCAAGCGGATGACACCTGCTCAAGTTAACGAGGCGCAACAGCTGATCAAGGAATGGCTGGCTGGCGGGCCATAAATCTCCTCCGTGCAAAAAAACTACCACAAGCTCTCCACCACTCTAGGTTCTTCTTAAATATCTGATTCACCATGTCTGTCACTGCCTTCCCCTTCCTCGTGGTCAATTGTTCAAGGCGTTTGTGCACAGAGCGATCCACATAGTATGAGAACATTCAGCTCCGGCCCCATGGAATTCCAGGGGATACGAAAACACGAAGGGCCCGGTGGTTTCCCACCGGGCCCTTCATCGCCATCAGTTCCTTACTATCTCAGCCCTCAGTCCTAAGGACTCAGTACTGAATCTAGTACATCCCTTCCATGCCGTGGCTGTGTCCGCCGCCTGGCATAGCTGGTTCCTTCTTCTCTTCTGGGAGTTCGGTGATCATGACCTCGGTCGTGAGCATCAAACCCGCCACGCTGGCTGCGTTCTGCAACGCACAGCGCGATACCTTGGTCGGATCGATGATGCCGGCCTTGATCATGTCGACATATTCGTCCGAGGCAGCGTTGTAGCCACCGTTGGCGTTCTTGTCTTCCCGAACCTTGCCGACGACGACCGAGGCTTCTGCACCGGCATTCGAGGCGATCTGCCGGAGCGGCTCTTCGAGTGAACGCCGGACGATATCGAGTCCGACCTTCTGCTCCGCCGGGACATCCTTAATTCCGTCAAGTGCCTTGATGCAGCGGAGGTAAGCCGTACCACCGCCAGGGACGATGCCTTCTTCCACTGCCGCCTTGGTGGCGTGCAGGGCGTCCTCGACGCGGGCCTTCTTCTCCTTCATCTCGGTCTCGGTCGCGGCACCCACATTGATGACTGCCACGCCGCCCACGATCTTCGCCAGCCGCTCTTGCAGCTTTTCGCGATCGTAGTCCGAGGTAGTTTCGTCGATCTGGGCCTTGATTTGCTTCACGCGCCCTTCGATCTTCTTGGCATCGCCGTAGCCTTCCACGATCGTGGTGTTGTCCTTGTCGATCGTGACGCGTTTGGCGCGACCAAGGTCCGTCAGCTTGACGTTCTCGAGCTTGATGCCGATGTCTTCGGAAATGACCTGGCCCCCGGTGAGGATGGCAATATCCTCCAGCATGGCCTTGCGGCGATCGCCGAAGCCCGGAGCCTTTACGGCCACCACGTTCAATGTGCCGCGCAACTTGTTGACCACGAGGGTGGCCAGCGCTTCACCTTCGACTTCTTCTGCGAGGATGACGAGCGGCTTGCCCATCTTGGCGACCTGCTCGAGCAGCGGGAGGAGATCCTTCATGCTGCTGATCTTCTTTTCATTGATCAGGATGAGCGGTTCTTCCACGGAACATTCCATCCGTTCGGCATTCGTGACGAAGTAGGGAGAAATGTAGCCGCGATCGAACTGCATGCCCTCGACCACGTCCAACGAGGTCGTCATGGACTTGGCTTCTTCGACCGTGATGACGCCGTCCTTGCCGACCTTTTCCATGGCTTCCGCGATCAGATCGCCGATGGTCTTGTCGTTGTTGGCGGAGATGGTGCCCACTTGGGAGATCTCCGTCTTGTTTTGGCAAGGCTTGCTGAGCTTTTTGAGCTCGGCGGTGATGGCCTCGACGGCCTTGTCGATGCCCCGCTTGATTTCCATCGGGTTGGCGCCGGCTGTGATGTTCTTGGCGCCTTCCCGGAAGATGGCTTGGGCCAACACAGTGGCGGTGGTGGTGCCGTCACCAGCCGTGTCGCTGGTCTTGCTGGCCACTTCACGAACCAGCTGAGCACCCATATTTTCGTACGGGTTCTTGAGTTCGACTTCCTTCGCCACGGTGACGCCGTCCTTGGTGATGGTCGGAGCGCCGAACTTCTTGTCGAGAATCGCATTGCGGCCCTTCGGGCCAAGGGTCGCCTTCACGGCGTCCGCGAGCTGGTTCACCCCTTTCAGGATGGAGGCGCGCGCTGTATCGCCGTACAAAAGTTGCTTTGCCATTATCTTTCCTCCGTTGTTAGTCTAAGAGTTGGTAAAGTCAAAACGTCATCATGCCATGATATTGGAGACGACCGTAAGACTTGCCGGCTTGTGACAACTGCGTGCCTTATGCCGTAAAGATCCCAAGGATGTCTTCTTCCTTGAGGATCAAGCACTCTTCATCCTCAATGCGAAGCTTGCTGCCGGAATATTTGTCGAACAAGACGTGATCGCCGACCTTGACGTTTTCCACCTTCTTGCCGACCGCTTGCACGACTCCCCGTTGCGGCTTCTCTTTTGCCGAATCCGGCACATAAATTCCGCCGGCAGTCCGTTCCAATTCTTCGGTATAGGTGACAAACACTCGCTCGCCCAGGGGTTGGAAACCCTTGGCGATATTCTTCTTTTCCTTCTCAGCGGTACCCATAGCAGAACCTCCTCCTGATGAAAGTGAACGCGTTAGATGTTGACGGTTTGGGAATTGAGCTGAACTCGCTTACGATCCCAGCAGTCTTTCAACTGGTGTGGAGATAGCCCTTTGTTGACCCAAGTCAAGAGGGGAGTCGAGGTTTTTTATCGCCCAGGCACTCCTCTCCCCTCTGATACGCGCGCATCATAACTCATCGGGATATCAATACTCTATGTCTATTTGGGCGAGGGGAGTAGGGCGGAATGGCCCAGGGTATTATGACCGGAGGTGGTCGAAATCTTTGATGTCTTTCTTCATGAAGTCACGAAGACGTTTGATGATGCGTGCCTCCAATTGGCGGGTCCGTTCCTTTGTGATGCCGTACTTCTCGCCGAGGTCATCCAAGGTCAGGGGATGGTCTGACAAAATGCGATTTCTCAAAATGTCTTCGTCTCGTTCTTCCAGTGTGTGGATGAACTCCGCGAGTTTGGCCCGAAAGAGGGTCTTCAACTGATGATCGGCGAGTTGTTCGTCAGCTGGTTCGTGGTGGGACGGCAAGACGTCGAGCAGGGTGTGTTCCTGGTCCTCTCCGATCGGTTGGTCGAGCGACAGTTCCCAGTTTCCGAGACGCTGATCCATTTCCACCACGTCGCGCTCACGCACGTTCAAGCGATCAGCGAGTAATTTCGTGTCGGGTGAGAAGCCTTCTCGTTCGAGCTTCGCTTTTTCTTTCTTGAGGTTGTAGAACAGTTTCCGCTGATCCTGCGTCGTACCGACCTTCACCAGCCGGAAGGTGTGCAGGAGGTATCGGAGAATATAGGCTCGTGACCACCAGGCGGCATACGCATAGAAGCGGACGTTCTTGGAGGGGTCGAATTTTTTGATGGCTTGCATCAGGCCGACGTTTCCCTCCTGGATCAGGTCCATATGGTCGGCGCCGGTATGGAGGTACTCGGCGGCAATCGAGACGGAGACCCGTAGGTTCGCCATGATGAGTTTGACCGCTGCTTCCCGGCTGCCGTGCGTCTGGTATTCCTGAAAGAGCTGCAGCTCTTCTTCTTTTGAAAGATAAGGGTGACGGCGGACTTCCGCGAGGTACTGTTGCAGTGCGGTGACCGGCACCACGGCGGTGCTGTCGACGGGCTGGGAGCTCCCGGAGGCAGGGATATCCAATACCAGTGACGCGGCGTCGGCCTCGATCTCCCTGTCATCTGGGGGCTCGATGATTTCTGGCTCTAGGGTGTCGCTCGACTCGTCTTGTACCTGGTCCTGGTCACTCATCGCGAGCGTGACTATAGCAGAAATGAGCCGCCCAAAGTGTATCTTGCGGAAGAGCCGGAGGTTGGATGGCTGAGGTTTGAGGAGCGGTCGATGCGGTGTGAATCTGACGAGATTTTCGTCTTGTCGGGGGGCAGCGTCGGCTCTGCATTTCCGAGATCAGGTGCATGATGTGGAGTGTCTCTATAACAGGGCAGGCGTCTCTTGCGCGAATCAAAGAGAATCCCCTATATGAGGTGGAGTGTCTCGCTGAAGAGGGGAGGTTGTGGGTGTTTGAGACCTGAGGAATTGTGAGAAGCGACTATTGGCCGTCATTCGCAATAGGGCCAAGGTCATGACGGAGGGTTTCTGCATGGGGCATCTTCCGATCGCGGGTCCCTGCCTTTCGATTGACAGGGCTGGATCGAACCAGTAGCCTGAGTTCATCACCGTCCCGCATATTGCTATGACCGACTCAGCATTAGTTGCCTATATCCGTAAGGCGCTTCCTGACCTGATTGCGTTGTATCGGTTTGGCTCAACAACGCGCGATACGGTTCGTCCCGATAGTGATATCGATCTGGCCTTCCTTTCACGAGGGGTGGTGTCGGAACTGTGCCGTTTCGAATTGGCCCAGGACTTGGCGATTCAGTTCCATCGGGACATCGATCTGGTCGATCTTCGCTCCGCCTCAACGGTCATGCGGATGCAGATCCTCTCCACAGGTACCTGCCTCACCGCGGAAGACGAGGGTGCGCGTCGAGTCTTCGAAATGTACGTCTACTCCGATTATGCCAGGCTGAATGAAGAACGGCGGGAGCTTCTGAAGGGGATTACTAAGCGTGGGTTGGTGTATGGCTGACGATGTGGTCATCAACAAGGCTGCCAGCATTGAGCGGTGCCTTCGGCGCATTCAAGACGAATATGCCGGGAACGAGCAAAACCTGATCGAGAATCAGACGAAGCAGGATGCCATCATCCTCAATTTGCAGCGGGCCTGTGAAACAGCCATCGATCTTGCCATGTATGTGGTCAGCACACGCAAGCTCGGTGTGCCTCAAGACAGCCGTGATGCCTATGCTCTCCTGCAAGCCGGGGGGCTGCTCCCCGCCGACCTCGCACTTCGCATGCAGCGGATGGTCGGTTTTCGCAACGTGGCGATTCATGAATATACCCACCTTAATCTTGACGTCGTCCATTCCATCATTACCACGCAGTTGGATGACTTCCGGGTCTTCTCATCGACCATTGTGAAAGTGTGCACCTAGCCCGCATTATTCATGAACACTTCTACTGCAACCGCCAAGACGCTGCTGCGACAAGCCTGGTTGCGCGTGTGCGGCGGCCAGGCGGGCAGGCTCGTCCCTCGCGACCTCGACGTACTGTTCAAGTACGCCTTGGTCCCTCGGGCCTCCGCGTGCCCGTCTCGCAAGGCGTCTTGTCGGTTTCGTGACGAACCGTCATGAATAATGCGGGCTAGGTCGACGGGGGCGTGCGTATTGATGGGTCTTGAACGACGCGCGTGATACGTTTCTAACTTCTGTAACGATCCTCCTCCCAACCCACACATAGGTGACTCTGACCAACTTGGCCTACACATGGACTACCGTCGTAGGTGCATGTATGCACGCCCAGATGAGCGGCGACTTGGCCCGAACGATGACGGTATTGCGCAATGCGCCACTCTCTTCGCCGCGAGAACTCGATCAAGACAGGACGTGCATCTCTTGCGCCCGGGAATAGCGCTCTCCTATATTGCACTTTTTACTTGGGAGGCAGGGAGTGCTCACGATTTGGCACAGTGTGCGGAGTGGCCATTGGCCCTCGCTGGTGGGGGCGTGGCTCCACCTCATGGTCAGTTTCATGGTCTGGCTGCTCGTCGGCGCGATGAGTGTTCCGCTGGCGACGGCTCTGCAGCTGAGCGATGCGGAGATTGCCTGGCTGGTGTCTCTGCCGTTACTCGGCGGGGCGGTCTTACGGATTATCGCCGGCTGGAGCGCGGATCGGCTCGGTGCATGGCCCACGGCGCTGGTCATTCTCCTCGTCGAGCTTCTGGTGTTGGTCTGGGGCTGGCTTGGCGTCATGGAGTATGGGGCACTACAAGTCTTTTCGGTCGGTCTGGGTGTAGCTGGAGCGAGTTTTGCGGTGGCCTTGCCGATTGCCAGTCGAGCCTATCCACCGTCGGCGCAGGGACTGGTGCTTGGCTTGGTCGCATCGGGGAATGTCGGCACCGTGCTGATTTTCTTCTTGGCCCCGCGCTGGGCTATCGCCATGAATTGGCATCAGATCTGTGGGCTCATGGCCTGCGTGGTGGCCGTGGCGACGGTCGGATTTGTGGTCACGGTCCCACGAACCACGCCGGATCCTTCTTCTGATGTCGTGGCATGGTGGCATCAGGCGGCGCAGTTGATTCGCCGGCGGTCGGCCTATTGGCTCTGTTTCCTTTATGCGATCACGTTCGGTGGCTTTGTGGGGTTGTGCAGCCTCCTGCCGCTCTTGCTGCATGATGTCTACCATGTCGATGCGATTCAAGCTGGAACGCTTGCAGCCTTCTGCGGGCTCGTGGGAAGCGCGATCCGGCCGGTCGGCGGTTTTGTGGCGGATCAGCACGGGGGGGTACGGACGCTCTACTATGTGATGCCTATAATTGCCGGGGCAGTGGTGGCGGTGGTCAGTCCTTCGTACACGATGGCTGTGGTGATGATGGTGATCGCGACGGCGGCAATGGGATTCGGCAACGGCGTGGTCTTTCAGCTCGTGGCCGAATGGTTGCCCCGAGACATCGGATTGGTTTCGGGTGTGGTCGGTGCGGCAGGTGCTGTTGGTGGATTTGTCGTGCCGATTCTGATCGGCACGATGAGAGAACTCTCAGGGAGCTACGAGGTAGGGTTTTGGCTGTTTGCCGGCCTTGCGGTCTGTGCATGGGGAACCGTGATAGCGGCACTGCGTCCGAATGGATCGTCCCCGGTGAATCTTCCTTCCTGAACATCTCCGTGAAGTCAAACGACCAGCAAAAAAATCATATTCAAGGTTCGGTCTGAAATGCTAGATTGGGTACCTTATGCCTAGTCCGTTCAATCATATTCAAGACGCGATCCGTGATATCAAGAAGGGGAAGTTTATCATCCTCGTTGACGACGAAGACCGCGAGAATGAGGGTGATCTCGTCATCGCTGCGGAAAAGGTCACGCCGCAGGCGATCAATTTCATGGCGAAGCATGCCCGTGGACTGATTTGTTTGGCACTGACCCCTGAACGGGTGGAAGAATTGCAGTTGCCTCAGCAAGCGGCAGAGAATACCGCTACATTCGGGACCGCGTTCACCGTCTCGATCGATGCGCGTAAAGACATTACGACCGGCATTTCTGCCGCCGATCGGGCGACGACGATTCATGTGGCGATCGACTCAAAATGTAAACCGAGGGATCTCGCTCGGCCCGGACACGTGTTCCCGCTCAAGGCGCAAACAGGTGGTGTGCTTCGGCGTGCCGGACAAACGGAAGGCTCGGTTGATCTGGCCCGATTGGCCGGGCTCAAGCCTGCCGGAGTGATCTGCGAGATTATGAATGCTGATGGCACGATGGCTCGGGTGCCTGAGTTGGCGAAATTTGCCAAGGCTCATAAGCTGAAGATGGTGACGGTCAAGGCCTTGATCGAGTACCGTATGCATCGGGAAACCTTTGTGAAACGGGTGACGAGTGCACGGCTGCCGACCATGTTTGGAGAATTCGAGGCGGTCGCCTTCGAAAATCAAATCGACGGAGTGACTCACATTGCATTGGTCAAGGGACGGGTCGAGGGCGGGACGCCGACGCTGGTTCGCGTCCATTCCGGATGTCTGACCGCTGATGCGCTGGGATCGCTGCGGTGCGATTGTCGTGAGCAACTCCATTCCGCGATGGAGATTATTCAGAAGGAAGGCCGAGGCGTCCTCTTGTATTTGAATCAGGAGGGCCGAGGCATTGGGCTGCTTAACAAGATTAAGGCCTATGGTTTGCAAGATCGAGGCAGTGACACCGTTGAAGCCAATCTGCAGCTGGGGTTCAAGGCCGATCTCCGTGACTATGGTGTCGGCGCACAAATCTTGGCGAACCTTGGTCTCCAGCAAATTCGGTTGATTACGAATAACCCGAGAAAGATCATCGGGATCGAAGGCTATGGCCTCAAGGTCGTCGAACGTGTTCCTATTGAGATTGCTCCCCGTGCAGCCAATGTTCGGTATCTTCGGACGAAAAAGGCAAAGCTCGGGCATTTGCTGAAGAAGGTCTGACGTACCATGTCAGGACACGGTGATACACGATGAAGGTTAGACGAACAGGGCGATCCGCGACGGGGTTGCAAATCGGCATTGTTGCGGCGAAGTTTAACAAGCAAATCACGAGCAGATTGCTGGATGCTTGTGTCGCGACCCTCATCGACCATGGCGTTCGCACGGAGGATCTCGAGATTGTGCGTGTGCCGGGAGCGTTTGAGATTCCCCTGGTTGCTCGGACGATGGCACAGGCGAACCGCTTTGATGCAGTCATTTGCCTAGGCGCCGTGATCCGAGGCGACACTCCCCATTTTGATTACATTTGCTCGGAAGTCAGCCGTGGGATCGGCCAGGCCGCGATGGAGACGGAGGTGCCGATCATTTTTGGCGTGCTAACTACGGAGACGGTGGCGCAGGCTGAGGAGCGTGCGGACCCGAAGCGATTCAACCGTGGCGGTGCGGCGGCACAATCTGCGATCGAGATGGTGAAGGTGATGCAGCGCGTGAAGGCCTTAGGGCAGCCTGCTGGTCCCGGTTCATCGACTCGACGACGACCGGTCGCTGCGCGACCAGTAACGACGTAGCCTATGAGTGGCCGTCACCAGGCTCGCGAGCGGGCCTTGCAGATTCTCTTTCAGCACGACATCCATGGGAAAGGTGAGCTTCGTCTGGATGAGTTTTGGCGCGAGTACTCCGCTTCCGATGAAGCACGGGCTTTTGCCGAACGGTTGGTTCGGGGTGTGCTGGAGCATCGGAAGGAGCTCGATGCCACCATCGCGAAGTATGCGACGAACTGGACGGTACAGCGTATGCCGGTCGTCGATCGCAATATTTTACGTGCCGGGCTCTACGAGTTGTTGTGGGTCGATGAGGTCCCTGCGAAGGTCACGATGGACGAAGCGATTGAGTTGGCGAAGAGCTTCGGAGATGACGCTGCCTCCAAGTTTGTGAATGCGGTGTTGGATAAGGCGTTAGCAACCGAGTCGCGATTGGCCGCGAAGCGGGCGGACCCGAATCGGCCGATATGGAGGAGAGTCGACGGTGATTGAACGGTATACACGTCCCCAAATGAAGGCCATTTGGGACTTGAAACACAAATATGAGATTTGGCTGGAGGTCGAACTGCAGGCCTGTGCGGCGTTTGAGCAGACCAAACAGGCTCCCCGTGGGGTAGCGGCGAGAATCAGGAAGAGGGCCAGAATCGACATCGACCGGATCGCTGAGATTGAGAAAGTCACGAAACATGATGTGATCGCCTTTCTGGAATCACTGATGGATACGGTAGGGCCAGACCACCGGTTTCTTCACATGGGGCTGACCTCGTCGGATATTGTCGATACGTCGTTGGCCATACAAATGACCGAGGCGCTCGATTTGATCCTGGGTGGAGTGGAACGGCTGCGGACTATTTTGGAGCAGCAGGCCTTCCGTTACAAAGATCTGGTGATGGTGGGGCGGTCGCATGGCATTCACGGAGAGCCCATTTCGTTTGGCCTGAAACTCGCCCTCTGGTATGAGGAAGTCGGTCGCCATCAGGCACGGTTGCGATCGGTCAGAAGCGAGATCGCGGTCGGCAAGTTGTCCGGTGCGATGGGGACCTTTGCCCATCAGGGGCCCAAGATCGAAGAGTATGTTTGTGCGAAGCTCGGCTTGAAAGCGGATCCCGTCTCGAATCAAGTGGTCCAACGAGACCGCCATGCGTCCTATGCCACGGCACTTGCCCTGCTGGCGGCCAGCATCGAGAAGTTTGCTACGGAGATCCGCCATCTTCAGCGTACGGAAGTACTTGAGGCAGAAGAGTATTTCTCCGAAGGCCAAAAGGGATCCTCGGCGATGCCCCACAAACGCAATCCGATCGTCTCGGAGAACTTATGCGGACTGGCTCGACTCGTACGGGCGAACAGTGTGGCAGCCATGGAAAATGTGGCACTTTGGCATGAGCGTGACATCAGCCATTCGTCGGTCGAGCGGGTGATCATGCCGGACAGCACGATTCTGATCGATTATATGCTGGCCAAGGTCACGGATCTCATCGAGCATCTGGTCGTCTATCCCGACCGTATGCGGCGAAACCTTGAGCTGACCGGCGGACTGGTCTATTCCCAGCGGTTGTTGTTGGCGCTCATCGAGAAGGGCGCGCAACGAAAAGAGTCGTACGAAGCGGTTCAACGAAATGCGATGGCGTCCTGGCGGGGCGGAGGAGCACTGCAAGATTTGGCCGAGAAGGATCCCTTTATCTTGCAACACTTGAACGGGCGTGAGATTGCCACCTGTTTCAATCCCCAGTACTATCTGCGTCACCTTGACCAAATCTATCGGCGGGTATTCAGACGAGCCAAGGCATCGTCCGGTGTCAAAAAGAAGAGAGCGAGATCATGAAGGGCGCGTTCTTCAGGACGGCGATGGGTATCTTCCTCTCCCTGGGATTCTGGTGTTCTTCGGTTTCTGCGGGGGTGGATCGGGAGAAACTTCTTACCGACTCGGGGGTCTATGGAAGTTTTGCCGTCTTTGCGCTCGATGACCAGTGGGGGAAGCTCGACTCTTCAGTCCGTATTGCTCGTCTGGCCACGCTCAAAGGGGTAGTGGAACAGCATCGGGAGCATGTGGCGATCGATCTCTATCTGCTTCGCGGCCTGTCTGATCATGCCGACCTGCTGTTCCGCGTTCATGCGATGGAATTGCGTGATACGCAAGCGTTTCTACTCGACTTGAAGAGCAGCCAATTCGGGCGACATCTTAAGATAGCCGGCATCATGCATGGGCTAACCAAGAAACCAACCTATGTACCTGGGTTTTCTGAGCAGCTGAAGACAGATCTTACGTCACCGAGCGAGCCAGGTCCGAAGCCCTATGCGATCATCCTCCCGGTCAAGAAATCAGCCGAGTGGTGGGGGCTGGATCGTGACAGGCAGGTTGCCATGATGCAGGAGCATACTGCAGCCGCTCTGCCGTACTTGAAGACGGTCAAGCGGAAACTCTATCACTCGACGGGTTTGGACGACCTGGACTTCATCACCTATTTTGAAACATCGAAGCTTGATGATTTTCATAGTCTGGTGCTGTCGCTTGAGAAGGTGAAGGAGTTCCAGTATGTTCGTCGCCTCGGTCATCCCACCCTTCTAGGGGTGCTGCAATCTGTGGACGAGGTTATTGAATCGTTGGTCCAGTGAACTGAAGGCTGAGGTCTGATCATGACGACGGGAGAACTACTCTACGAAGGGAAGGCTAAAAAGATCTTTGCGACCGGGAATCCGGACCAGGTCATCCAGTATTTCAAGGACGATGCGACGGCCTTCAATGCACAGAAACGCGGCACCATCGTTGAAAAAGGGGTGATCAATAACAAGGTTTCGGAGCGGCTTTTTCGACTCTTGGAGCAAGGCGGAATCCGCACCCACTTCGTCGAGCGGTTGAACGAAAGGGAAATGCTGACGAAGCGGGTCAGAATCGTCCCGGTCGAGGTTGTGGTGCGGAATACGGTGGCCGGTAGTTTGGCGAAGCGGCTGGGATTGAAAGAAGGGAATCGGATTGATCCGGCGCTCGTTGAGTTCTACTACAAGAACGACGCACTCGGCGACCCACTGGTCAACGATGACCATTTGCGGCTGATGAGTGTCGCGACACCCGGTGTGTTGCGCGAGTTGCGCGACCTGGGGCACGCGGTGAATAAGATCCTGAAACCGTTCTTTGCCGAGCGGAAGATGCAGCTGGTGGATTTCAAGCTTGAGTTTGGTGTGTTTCATAACAAATTGATCCTGGCAGACGAAATCTCTCCGGACACCTGTCGTTTGTGGGATATGGCGACCGGCGAATCGATGGATAAGGATCGCTTTCGGAAGGATATGGGGAAGATCGAGGAGGCGTATCAGGAGGTGTTGAAACGGGTGTGTGGGTAGTAAGGGATGGATGGGGTTGCCCTCCTTGCTCGCGTAAGGCGCACGCTGGACGCATTGAATGCGTATCAAGGCGGGCGGTGCTCGGTGCATGTGCGGGTTCAGCACAACCCCACCCTCTCTTTTGGAGGGAAAGTCAAAAGGAAGATGGAGAGATGACGCGGGCGTACTTGAATTATGGGCTGATCGCGTCGGTGGTGGTCTGGGCGGCCATTGTCGGTGTGATGGCCTATCGGCTGAACGAATCACCCTGGCGGTGGGCGTTCGTGGGATTGGTGTTTTGCGGCGGGCTCACCATCGCTGTGATTCTGTGGATCAAGAAATATGTGGATCGGCTGAATGATGCCGGAGAGAAGCGGGAGAGTAGATTGTGAAAGCTAAAATTCACGTTACGTTGAAACAAGGGATTCTCGATCCACAGGGTAAAGCCATTGAACACGCACTCGATTCGTTGGGGTTTAAAAATGCGGCCAATGTCCGCGTCGGGAAATATATGGAGTTGGATCTTAATCAGACTGATAAGACCAAGGCTGAGACTGAGGTGAAGGCTATGTGTGAAAAGCTCCTGGCGAATACCATCATTGAGGAGTATCGGTATGAGTTGGGGTAGGAGCTCATGGCTGCTAGCGTATGGGGTATGATCCAAATCGCAGACGGTCTTGGTTCATGTTTGGTGCCGTCAGCCATACGTCATATGCTTCTTGAGGTCATATGAACATCGGTGTCGTCGTTTTTCCTGGCAGTAATTGCGATCATGACTGTGCTCATGTCGTCAAAGACGTACTCGGTCATGATGTGACGATGGTGTGGCACAAGGAAGCGTCCTTGGCCGGATTAGATGCGATTGTCTTGCCGGGCGGGTTCTCCTACGGCGACTATTTGCGGACCGGTGCGATTGCGCGGTTTTCTCCGGTCATGCAGGCCGTCAAACAATTTGCCGGTGATGGCGGATTGGTACTCGGGATTTGTAATGGCTTTCAAATTCTGCTTGAGGCAGGCCTTTTGCCGGGCGCGATGTTGCGCAATCGTTCGCTGCATTTTGTCTGCAAAGACGTCTCTGTTCGGGTTGAGAATGCCGCTACGCCCTTTACGAGCTTATTGAAGCCGGGCCAGATTTTAAGAATTCCCGTCGCGCATGCAGATGGGAACTACTATACCGATCCTGTGACGTTGGCCGGTCTTCAGGCGAATGCCCAAGTGGCCTTTCGGTATTGTACGGCGGACGGCAAGGTGGTACCGGAGGCGAGCCCGAATGGCTCACTCGATAATATCGCAGGCATCTGCAATGCGGGGGGGAATGTTCTAGGCATGATGCCGCATCCGGAGCGCTGTGTTGAAGCCCTGCTAGGCCGTGACGATGGGCGTGCGCTCTTTCAATCGATGATCATGTCGTTGGAGCGAAAGAAGTTGGCGGCCGTGCGGTAGCTGATCCTCGATCAGGGTCGGTGTGGGTCTATTCAGAGGATTGAAGAATAGAAAATAGCACGGTAAAGTATTGGGTCAGTTGGCATGGATCAGTCATACATATCTTTTATTCATATAATGAGGAGGGTCGAGATGAAGCGAGCAGTAGCAGTTTTCGCGGCAGTTGGGATGCTAACATTGGGATCCGGGCTCGCGGCCTTTGCGGCGACGGATGACGGCAGCAAGCTCATGATCAAGAGCCCAGCCGCAGGAGCGAAGGTGGGAAGCGACGTCGAAGTCGTCTATGAACTCACGAAGGGGAGCCAGGCGACACATGCGCATTGCTTCGTGGATGGAGAATATCAGAAGGGATGGAAGGGGACGGTCAAGGGCATGTCGCCTGGGTCCCATGAAATCAAGGTTGTGGCAGCCGACAAAGATCATCAAACTTTAGCCGCTGAAGCAGCGGTTAAAGTGGAAGTCCAGTAAGAAAGTTTGGGGTCATACCCACTTCTAGACCCATCGGACCGGCGAGGCGCTGGACAAGCGCCTCGCCAATCATGCTGTGCAGCGCTCGCGCCGTGGCGTGCACATTCTTGAGCGGGTTTCAGGCAGGTCAGATTATTCTGTGGAAACTATTGTCGCTGTGACCGCTCGGTCATAATGCAGGCCGGTATGCCCCCTATCACCCAAGACCTTATCGCTCAGCATAATCTGACCAGCGAGGAATACCAAAAAATCGTCGCTATCCTTGGGCGTGAGCCGAACATCACGGAACTCGGGATGTTTTCCGTGATGTGGTCCGAGCACTGCTCGTACAAAAGTTCGCGAGTGCACTTGAAGAAATTGCCGACGACCGGACCGCGTGTCGTTCAGGGGCCAGGCGAAAACGCTGGTGCGGTCGATATTGGCGATGGGCTCTGTGTGGTCTTCAAGATGGAATCGCATAACCATCCCTCGTTCATCGAGCCCTATCAAGGTGCGGCAACCGGGGTCGGCGGCATTCTGCGCGATATCTTCACAATGGGTGCGAGGCCGATTGCGTTGCTGGACTCCCTCCGGTTTGGAGAACTGCATTCGCCAAAGAATCGGCATCTCATGAAAGGGGTGGTCTCCGGCATTGCCGGCTACGGCAATTGCATGGGAGTGCCGACCGTGGGGGGAGAGATCGTCTTTAACGACATCTATGCGCTCAATCCGTTGGTCAATGTGTTTTGTCTGGGGATTGCCAAAAAAGACAGGATTTTCCGTGGTACGGCGGCCGGCGTCGGGAATCCTGTGATCTATTTCGGTTCCAAAACAGGCCGTGACGGGATTCATGGCGCGACGATGGCAAGCGACTCGTTCGACGACACCTCTGAACAAAAGCGTCCGACCGTGCAGGTCGGTGATCCCTTTACCGAGAAACTATTGTTGGAGGCCTGCCTTGAGTTGATGGAACGGGATCTCCTCGTCGGGATTCAAGACATGGGAGCGGCTGGGCTGACAAGCTCTTCCTGCGAAATGGCCTCCCGCGCCGGCAATGGGATCGAGTTGGATCTCACGGTCGTGCCTCGACGCGAGCCTGGGATGACACCGTATGAAATCATGCTGTCCGAGTCTCAAGAGCGCATGTTGATGGTGGCAAAAGCCGGCAAGGAAGAGGAATGTGTTGCGGTGTGCCGGAAGTGGGATCTGGATGTAGCAGTGGTTGGGAAGGTGACTGCCGACGGAATCTTGCGCGTCATGGATCAAGGAGTGGTTGTTGCCGAGATCCCAGCAAAAGCCTTGGCTGACGACGGTCCTCGCTACGAACGGCCCTACCAGCCTCCGGCGTATCAAGATATGTTGACCAATCTGAATTATGACCTGATTCCCGACATCAAGGATGGGAATGGAGCGTTATTGGCATTGCTTGAATCTCCCACGATCGCCAGTAAGCGGTGGGTCTATGAACAGTACGATCATATGGTGCGGACCAACACAATGGTCCGTCCGGGATCCGATTCGGCAGTGGTGCGGATCAAGGGCACGAACAAAGCGGTGGCCATGACGGTCGATTGCAACAGCCGGTATTGTCTGTTGAATCCCTATGAAGGCGCGCGTCTCGCTGTGGCCGAAGCAGCGCGGAATCTTGTCTGTTCTGGAGCCGCCCCGATCGGGTTGACTGACTGTCTTAATTTCGGCAATCCGGAGCGTCCCGATATTATGTGGCAGTTCGTGATGGCGATCGAGGGCATGAAGGATGCCTGCGAGCGGTTCCAGATCCCCATTGTGAGCGGGAATGTCAGCTTTTATAACGAAACGAACGGGCTCTCCATCTACCCCACCCCCATGCTGGGCATGGTCGGACTGATCGAGGATGCAGAGCGGACAATGACCCAGTGGTTCAAGTCGGAAGGGGACGACATCATCTTGCTCGGTCCCACTCGGGAGGATTTGGGAGGGTCGGAGTACCTCAAGGTCGTGCAGGCTCGCGAGCAGGGGTCTCCTCCCTACTTGAATCTGGATACCGAGAAGGGACTTCAAGATTGTGTCCTGTCGCTGATTCGCGGCGGGCTGTTGCAATCTGCACACGATTGCTCGGATGGTGGGATTGCCGTTGCGTTGGCAGAAAGCTGTATCTCGGGATCCGAAGGGACTCGAGGCGCTGTGGTAACATTGCCCAAGGGGCGACTTCGCAACGATGCGGTCCTGTTCGGAGAGAGTCAGTCCCGTGTTGTAATTTCCGTGAAACCAAGCCAGCGCCAGGCGGTGCTCGACCATGCGAAATCGTCCGGCGTGCCGGCCGATGTGATCGGCAGGGTTTCTGGTGATCGCTTGGTCATCTCTGTCAGACATGAGGGAACAGAAGAATGTCTGATCGATCAGCCGGTATCAGGATTGTTGGATCGATGGGCATATGCTCTGGAGAGATCGCTGAATCACGTCTAATCGTTTGTGTGACAAAAGATCATGCACAAAGAATTGCCGATCGTTTCTCCTGATAAGTTCCATGATGAATGTGCGGTTTTCGGTGTGTATGGTCACGAAGAAGCGGCCAATCTGACCTATTTGGGGCTGTACGCGTTACAACATCGTGGGCAAGAGGCCTCCGGGATCGTTGCGGGGGATGGGGAGCAGTTTTGCATTCAGAAAGGCATGGGCCTAGTGGCCGACATTTTCCACAAGTCGGTCTTGGCGAAGTTGCCAGGTCACATGGCCATCGGACATAACCGCTACTCCACCACCGGCGGCAATGATTTGAAGAATGTGCAGCCGCTGACGGTGAATTTTGCCCTTGGCAATCTCGCCTTGGCGCATAACGGAAATCTCATCAATGCCCAGATGCTTCGGCATGAGCTGGAGGCCTACGGGGCGATCTTCCAATCGACGTCGGATAGTGAGGTGATCATCCATCTCATCGCGCATTCGCGGGCAGGCTCCTTTCTCTCAAGAGTTGTCGATGCGCTGAATCAGGTGCGGGGGGCGTTCTCGGTGGTGTTGATGACCGACAACGGACTCATTGCCGCACGAGATCCCTATGGGCTGAGGCCGCTGTGTATCGGTCGGCTTCGTAGTAGCTGGGTTGTGGCTTCTGAGACCTGTGCCTTCGACTTGCTCGATGCCGAATATATTCGAGAAGTGGAACCAGGTGAGTTGATCGTGATCAACGATCAAGGATTGGAGAGCCACCATCCATTTCCCAAGACGTCTCCGGCCATGTGTGTGTTCGAGTATGTCTATTTCGCCAGGCCGGACAGCCGCATTTTTGGAAGTGAAGCGGTGTATACCACACGGAAGGCGTTGGGACGACAGTTGGCTCAAGAGGCATGGGTGCCGGCGGATGTCGTCATCCCGGTTCCAGACTCCGGTGTGCCGGCGGCTCTCGGTTATGCCGAAGGGGCGGGTGTGCGCTTCGAAGCAGGATTGATTCGCAACCACTATGTCGGAAGGACATTCATCGAACCGGAGCAGTCGATTCGTCACTTCGGGGTGAAGGTCAAACTCAACGCGGTATCCGAAGTCTTGGAGGGGAAACGCGTCGTGGTGATCGATGATTCGCTGGTTCGTGGTACGACGAGCCGGAAAATCGTGAAAATGATTCGGCAAGCTGGAGCAACGGAAGTCCACATGCGAATCAGTTCGCCGCCGATTATTTCGCCCTGTTTCTATGGGATCGATACACCGACCAAAAAGGAGTTGATCGCTTCCGACCATTCGACTGAAGAAATCCGCAAGTACATCACCGCCGACAGTTTGGCGTATCTCAGCTTGGACGGTATGTTGAAATCAGCACCCAAATCACCCGATCAGTACTGTACGGCTTGCTTTACGGAACGGTATCCCATCCCATTCACCCGCGCGGAAGAGCTGCAGCTCGGCCTGTTTGAGACAGCGCGCTGAACACGTTCCGTAGGAACGCATGGCGACATCAGAGAACGACGGGAAGAAAGCCGTGCAGCCCAGAGCTCGCCCACGTGTGCCGGTCGATTATCCTGCGTCATTCACCGGCGATGAGGCATCAGGCCAGGGAACCGTGACCAATCTGACGCTCGCCGGTGGCGAGATCACAAGTGACAGGCAACCTCCTGGTGCCCGACCCTCAATTATCATTGCCCTTGCGATCGTCCGGTGGAAAGACGGGGAGCGATTCGGTCTCGAATTTGTGCGGTTCGAAGGCGATGCCAAGGAACAGCTCAAGGACATGCTGAACCAGTAGAAAGCCTGCCGAAGGGGGTTCTTGTCCTACCCCGTGGTTGCCGCTCGAAAAATTGCCATGATACGATGAACCATCGACTGGCTTGGTGGTATGGATTTGACGGGCGCCGAGATAATTTGTGCAGACATTGAAAGACTGCTGGAGCTCGAAGGAACCCATGGGTGGTGAACGCGTAAGGAGATCACGTTACGATGGATGAGATGGAGGAGGGGAAGCAAAAATTCCTCGAAGTGGTGCAAGGGGTTGATCAATTGGTACAAGTAGTGATCCCCGTGACGCCGTCCAATAGCCTGTTTTTGATCTCGCTGACAAAGGGAGCGAATCGTAAATTCATCACGGTGTCAGAAGATGATGTGATCGACTTGCCCCACGAGGCAAGCATCGAGGGGAAGATCACCAAAATGATCAAAGAGGTTGTTGCCGCGTTGTGATGGCGTCGGCGTCGTGCATCGCGAAAGGTGATAACGGCCTACGGTATGAAACAAATCCTGCCCAACATTTGGCAATGGTCCTGGTTTTCAGATGAAAAGCAATTGAACTTCAACGGTCTGTTGCTGACGATCGGTGAGCACACGATTCTGGTAGATCCCCCACCGATGACTCCAGAGGCGCGAGCGATTGTCAGGCGTCATGAGCCGATCGATTACATCCTGTTGACGAACCGCGATCACCTTCGAGAAGCGCCAACCTATCAGGCTGAGTGGCATTGCCAACTGTATGTTCCTGAATTGGATGCAGCGCAGATGGAAGTGAATCCGACCAAAACGTATAAGGACGGCGAACTTCTGCCTGGCGGGATTTGGGTGATTCAGTTGTCGGATCAGAAGTCTCCTGGCGAATCCGCGCTGTTTATTGAACGAGGGCGAGGCGTGCTGATCGTGGGGGATGCGTTGATCGGTCAACCATCAGGTGAGCTTCGCTTGCTCCCTCCTGAAAAATACGAGGATCCGGCTAAGGCGAAGAAGGGGCTCCGCCGTCTCTTGAAGTACAACTTCGACAGCCTGCTGGTCGGAGATGGTGTTTCCATCCTTGTGGATGCAAAGCTACAGGTGGAAGAA
Organism: Candidatus Nitrospira nitrosa; assembly: GCF_001458735.1. NCBI lineage: Bacteria > Pseudomonadati > Nitrospirota > Nitrospiria > Nitrospirales > Nitrospiraceae > Nitrospira > Candidatus Nitrospira nitrosa. The sequence continues at coordinate 380,514 of NZ_CZQA01000008.1, read as the reverse complement.
TTGTTGGCGGTGCCACGATGACGTTACGGAACGGCCTGTCCGAGGAACTGAATCGACAAGGGAATGAGCATTTTTCGAGGGGGTATTATACGGAGGCCTACACCTGTTATGCGAAGGCGTTGGAGTGCGACCGACTGAGTGGTGACCAGCGGGCCCTCGTCGCGACGCTTGGTAATCTTGGCAATATCTGTGCAGTGAGTGGACGACGAGATTCCGCTCAGGCGCATTATCAGGAGGTTTTGGAGCTCCAAAAAATCTTCGGCGATGAAAAAGGCATCGGAACGACGTTGGCCAACTTGGGGAACTTGCGTGCCGATGCCGGCGAATGGGATCGAGCTCGAGCGTATTATCTCGAAGCCATGGATCTTATGATCAAGACCCATGACGAGGCAGCGCAAGCGGTGCTCTTGTCCGATCTTGGCCTGGTGGCCCGTGAGACCGGTGACATGGAGGAAGCCATCGGCTGTTATGAACGGTCGTTGGCTTTGATGCGTCGCTTGGGGAATGTGGCAGGTGTCGCGGATGCCTGGCGGATGATCGGACGCACATACGTGATTCAAAAGCGCTATCATGAGGCCATCGCCTGCTGCCAAACGAGTCAGTCGATCGCCGAACGGTTGCATGACGAACTTCGCACCGGCGGTGCCAGGTACGTGCTGGTGCAGTGCTATGAGGAACTGGGGCAACTCCAAGAGGCAACCGATCTTCTCGAACAGGTCGTTTATATGGATCGGAAGTATCGGCTGCCAAAATTGGAAGAGAATATCCAGCGTCTCAATATGCTCCGTCTGCGCCTGGCAGATTCGGGTCCGTCACAAGGCCTTCGAAAGATGAGCGCATGACAGAATCGGTTTCTCCAACGTGGCTGCAACTTCGAGCTGACTTAATTCGTTCATTTCCGCAATTCTATGAACTGGAGCCCGATGGACCGCTCCTCATGGATCTTGGGGCAGATGGGTGGCTTCTCGAAGTCAAGCCCGAGGGCAAGGTGATCTGCCAGTACGGGGTTTCACTGGACGAGGTCATGGCGCTCATGTCGGACGGAACTCCGGAGGACTTGGGAACCGATGAGGTTGCCAAGCAGGCGAAATACTTTCTTCAACCAGCTGTCTCTCGATATCGAGCGCTTCTTCTTCAGTCCGGATTTGTCGAGGAGACGGAGATCACGGATGAGTTTGTGGCGGTCACCTTTACCCGAGATGCCGATCTCCACAATCGTTCCAAGCTTGAAGATCTTCTGCGGTGGTGCCGGGGGCGCATTGGGAAGGCTTCGTGATAAATCGGATTTCGACATTCAACGAATTTCGTGATGCCATTTCCGCTTATCGATTGCCGAGAGTGCTGTTGGCCGCGCTCGAAATGGATCTTTTTACGGTGGTGGGTGATCGAACCTGGTCGCTGACCGCTCTCGCCAAGAAACTGAAAGTCAGCGAGCGGGGCCTTGGTATCCTCTGCCGCAATCTTGCCGCTGCTGGAATGTTATACAAGAAAGGGAGCGTCTATAGAAATAGCAAGCTTGGGGCGACAGCGCTGAATGCCAATCATCCCACCTATCGAGGCGGTTATCTTCATCTCATCAGGAGCCATTGGACCGACTGGATCCGGCTGGCGGAGTCCATCCAAAGTGGACTGCCGCTTGATCACGATGTGCCAGATGGACCGGACCATCGGCGCCAATTTACTTGGGCGATGCATCACCGGACGGTGGAAATTGCTCCGGAAATTGCGGGGCACCTGCATCTCGGTCACGCGCAAAACCTCTTGGATCTCGGTGGTGGGCCTGGTACCTATGCACTGGCATTTCTTGCAAAGAATCCAAGGTTGCGTGCCACAGTCTGTGATCGAGTGGCTGCGCTTGAGGTGGCCAAAGAAATCGCTTCTACCCACAAAGCGAGGGAGCGACTCTCCTATCTCCCGCTCGATTTCTCCCAAGAACCGATCCCTGGTACGTATGATGTCGTCTGGTACTCCAATGTGCTGCACATTTATTCACCGAAAACGAATCAGGCCATTTTTCGGAGAGTTCGTGCGGCCTTGAAGCCGGGTGGCCGATTCATCATCCAAGATGCCTTTCTGCACGACCGCGAAGGTCTGTATCCGACAGAAGCTAGTTTGTTTGCTCTCTCGATGCTCTTGTTTACTGAACAGGGGGATACCTATACGGTTAATGAGACGGCGAAGTGGCTGAAGCAAGCTGGTTTTGTCCGTATCAAACCCGTTCCGATTAGGAAGGGAACGGAGGATTGGGAGGACGGAATTTGGGAGGCATCAGCTCCTGGTCCACGGCCAAGAATGATTGCCAACCAAAAAGGATCAAGCAGAAATAGAAAAGCCCACTGATGAGACTGGCCATTAGGGAAGCGATAGCATCTGCATCCGTGGATAGAGCCTGCACTATTGTGGCGACGTCTATAGCCAACCCAATCGTCGCATAGAAGACGCAAACAGCTGCGCTCCATCGAAATCGAAGCCAAACGAGTAGGGACAGTCCAAGGGGGATGAGAGCGAAAAAGCTCATTTTCCAGGCCAGGCCTTGTGTGAAGGATGGGCCATTCCCAAGGAAGAGGAATCCAGTTTCTACAACGAAGGTACTGAGTAACAGAATAAGCAAAGGATTGTGTGGCATGGGCTGACTATAGACTGTTGAGGAAAAGATCGGCAATGGGTGCCTTGTAGTTGCGGTTATTCTGAAAAAGCGAACTTGTATCATGGAGCCAAAGGATCAGAAGGAGCAGCCGGTATCCCTGGAGGCTTGTCTTCTGATTTATGACGAGGAATGTCGACTCTGTATCTCGGTAAAAAATGACTTTGAACGACGAGGAATTAGTCAAACAAGAACGGGTATCAGATTCGTCCCCTATCAGAGCGAAGCGGCCAGAACTGCTCTTGGGCAACAATATCGTCCTGGTCGACCTGAGACAGCTTTCTGCATCCAACCTTCCGGAAAGATTCTGCAGGGGCTTGATGCATTTTCCCCTCTTCTTCCTCATCTGCCTGACGGGACGCTGATGCAGTGGGGGTTACGGATCGGCAGGGTACGGCAGTTGGCGGGATGGGGCTATCGCCTCATAGCCCGCTATCGGTATCGATGGTTCGGCGTCACTCAACCTGCCAGGCGATAGGCACAATCACCACCAGGTTGTCTCGTTCCCTCTCTTTAGAGGGGATTCATCCCATCAGTGAGGAATTTACCGGCCGCCAGCCCTCTATCAGAATGCATCCACATTCTGAGGAGGATACATGCCGCAAACATCTGATGTTTCGAAAGGTTGTCACCACTCAACTCATTCCATAGATGAAAAGCGACGGGTCTTAGGACTTGGTTGTTCAAGGATTCTGAGTCTTGTAGCCTTTATTGGGTTTTGGAGTTTCTATGGTGGAAATGATCTGGCCTGGGGTGACGTCACTACGGGGAAAAAGGCGATTGTGGCGGCGGGGTTCGGTTATCAGATCGGTTCTGTATCCGCGATTTCGGTAAAGGTTTATGAAGCTGACTCAGGCACGATCATATCCGATGATGTCTATGAACTGACGGTCAAGGAAGGTGATGGAGCAGGAAGGAACGAGGGGGGCCGCATTTTTGCAGGTGGTATCGGACAGGGGGCTACAGACCTCTCCAACTTCGTCTTGCGGGTTTACGACGCGAATACCGGGATATTCCAATGGGAAGGGCGACTTAACCTCGTGCAACCTGACGGAAAGGGGAGGGGCCAAACCATTTCAACTCGAAAGTTTGGTCGCGCTACCATCACGAGAGTCCGCACGGAGCGGCAGGCAACCGAACAGCCGAAATTCTTGTTGCGTGCGGTAGACGCGGTAACCGGCTCTCTCGTCTGGGAGGATGAGTTCACTACGGTGCTGGGTGAAACTCCACACCTCCATTCGATCGTGGATCGGTCCACGATGTTGGGTCGAGTTTCGGCAAACAGTTCCCACAGGTTCGAATTCATGATTCGTATGTACGATCCGAGCGGGAAGAAGATTATATGGGAAGATCAATTGTCTCAGCGAGAGTCTGAAGAGGGCGCCCAGGGGGCGCTGAATGATCAAGCCGATTTACTTCCCGTCTGGCCACATCAGCCTCAGGATGAATCGATTCCTGTGCCGATTTGACGGTGTATACTGGTTGATCGATAGAAGAACAAGCCACGGGGGAGATTACGGACGGGTCTGTTCGAAGCGCTCAAGCCATTGACGTTGGAACTGCTCATACGAAATTAGCAGTTTGTCCTGGAATGCGGTTGCGATAGAGGCCTTCGCCTGGAAGGCTTTCACCAGGTCGTCGACGCGAGCCATGCCCCATCGCTCCATCAAATAGTGGGTTGCAGAATTAGCTTCTAGATAGGCTATCGTAGAAGCATCGGCCGAGAATGCGCCCCAGGGTCCTTCCAGAGTAGCCAACGGAATCACCTTCAGCTCGCCTTGTATGGCCTCATCGAGATCCGGCCATGAATCTCCAGCCAATTGCATGGCGAGGCCTTCGTTCAACCAGGTTGGGAGTGCTCCTGCCTGTGATCCTAACCGGTCATGGAGTAGGGCATGGACGTACTCGTGACGGAGTACAGTGGCAAGCCATTTCCGATCTGTGGTGGCTCCCTGTGTGGGAATTTGGATGCGTCCGAGCGTGGGGTCATAGAGCCCATCGGCCCACGCAGGGCTGCCAGTCGAACCTTGGAATGATTCTTTTGCGTGGAGGACGACCATGATGGGCTTAGTCGGGAAATGCCCAAACTTCTGGCCGATATCCCGATAAGCCTCCTCGAGAATCTCCAACACTGACGTCCAAGTGGTGTGGTCTTCCTCTCCATTGAATTTCACGACAAAATGAGTGCTGCTGCGTGCGGTCATGCGAGATTCGACCGATTGTGTGCGCTGAACCCGTTCTGTGACGGTGGCCAGATAGGATCGGAGTGCCGGGTCTTGCTTTGCCCGTTGGGTGGCTTGGGCCAAGTGCGTGGCCGCGCCATTCAGATCATCCTGTTCCTGCAGCAAATCAGCCATGGCAAGATGAGGGAAAGGTTCGTCCGGGGCTACCTTCATCAATTTCGTCAAGAACTCCGCATCTAGTGCGCGGTCGCGCTGTTCCCAGTAGGCTTGGGCCAGGTTCATAAGGATGACGGAGTTTGTGTCATCGAGTTCCGCTGCCTTCTTGAACGCACCGATTGAAGCTCGTGTACCTTGGAGACGTTCTTGCTGCAACCCGAGATTGTTCCACAGGATGGCGACGAAGGGTTTGGATTGTCTATCCGATAGAACGGAGGCCGGGAGTGCCTTCAGTTTGCTTTCTGCCAGGGAGAGATTGTGCTTTTCGACTTCATCACGAATTCCTTCCAACAGCGCCTGATGTGGGGTGGGTGGGATGACGGTCTGATCGAGGGTGCGAACGTATCGTGAGTCGCTTTCGGATGGCGTGCTCTGTGGAGGGGCCGGTGGAGGAGGGACGGATTCCACGGTTTCCGTCGGACTCATCGTCAGCGAGGGATGGAGCGGTTTCAGAAAGAGGTTGTACCCGACTAGGAGAGCCAGACCGATGGCAAGCGGGATCAGGATGTGGCGAATATTGCGTCGGTACATATGGGTGTGACAGGAGTGTAGCACCCTAGGAAAATGTGACCAAGCAATCTAGGAAAAGCAGCGGATAAGATCGACGTAGGCTCGCCAGCTGCGTTGTGCGATGAACTATGCTGTGCTACGATCCTCCACCATATGCAGACGGAGGCTGAATCGAGTCCGTTGGTACCGTTTCAGGAGTGGCTGGATCGCATTGCCCGGCCGATCGAATTCGCAAGTCGAGATGAGGGCGCCCATCTCAAGGCCATCACCAATCTGAGTGATTTCATCTCCACTCAAGTCCTGTCGGCTCTTCGCCAACAGACGTATCCTAGGACGATCGAAGCTCGTCTGATTTCACTCCGTGACCTCTTCGTTGATTTTTCATCATCCCTTTCTCTGGATGAACAGCGTCGTCGATTGCATGTAGCGGGGGCGCACATCCAGGCACTTCGAAAGGCCTCGCCGCAGCCTGCCAGTCCGAAGGCCTTGCCGACGCGATCGATCCATGTGAGCGAATCGATTGATGAGGAGCGATCCGACCTCTGGCGACAGCCTGTTCGATTTGCCAAGGGGGTTGGACCTAAACGCACCACTGTCTTGCAACGGCTGGGTATCGACACGGTAGAAGATGTACTCTGGACCATCCCTTGGCGGTATGAAGATCGATCGGTGATGACTCCGATCGGAAATCTTGTTCCGGGGATGGTGGCGTCAATTTGCGGGATAGTTGGGAAGTGCGATGCAAAACGGACAAGAAATCGACGGCTGAGCATACTGGAGGTCGGCGTCGAAGATCAGTCTGGTCGCCTACAGGTGGTGTTCTTCAATCAGCCTTATCTGGAAGATGTTCTGACGGTTGGAACTCGCGTGATGTTGAGTGGGCGGGTGATCTCTGGTCGACGAGACTGGATGGTGCCTCGCATGGACGTCGCACAGTACGAGATCGTCGGAGAAGGGGTGGAATCGGCGCTGCATGTCGGCCGAATTGTTCCTGTCTATCATGAAACCAAAGGGTGGACGTCTCGTCAGATGCGGGTGCTCGTGCGGAACCTCCTGACGGACCATGGGATGGATCTTATCGATCATGTGCCGCTGTCGCTGCGCGCGAGGCAGCGGTTGATCTCGATCAATGAAGCGTTCCAGGATGTTCATTTCCCAAAGGCGGGAACTGACGACCATCTATTGGCGCGAGGAAAGACGGCGGCCCATCGCCGGTTGGCGTTTGAGGAGCTCTTACTGTTGCAACTGGCGTTAGCGTCCAGACACCGATCGGTCCATGACGAACGGAAGGAGATCCGGTTCAATCCCAGGACCCCGCTGCTTGCACGGTTGACGAGTCTCTTGCCGTTTCAGCTCACAACGGCGCAGGAACGAGTCATTCGCGAAATATTTCGAGACATGATTTCGCCACGCCCCATGAATCGATTGGTCCAGGGTGACGTGGGCTCAGGCAAGACGGCTGTTGCATTACAGGCCATCGTCATGGCTTGTGGGTCAGGCTATCAGGCGTCCTTGATGGCTCCGACGGAGATCCTTGCGGAACAACACTATCGCAACCTTTCAGGAATGTTACAGGCCTTGGGGCTGCGGACGGTTTTGATGCGTGGTGGTGAGAAAGCCTCGATCAAGAATGTGCAGGTTGAGCAGCTGGCTGCGGGAGATGTCCAGGTGGCGATCGGGACCCATGCCCTTCTGCAGCAAGGTGTCACATTCAAGAACCTGGGCTTGGCGGTCATCGATGAACAGCACAAGTTTGGCGTGTTGCAGCGGAAGGCAATGATTGAAAAGGGCTATAGACCGGACGTGCTCGTGTTGACCGCGACTCCTATTCCTCGAACGCTCGCGATGACTGTCTACGGTGACCTTGATGTTTCGATCATCGATGCCCTGCCCCCGGGACGGAAGCCGGTGCGGACGTTCCTGTTTAGTGAGGGACAACGGCGGAGGGCCTACCAGATTGTGCGGGATGAATTGCTGGCTGAAAAACAAGCCTACATCGTCTATCCCCTGGTGGAGGAGTCGGAGAAGGTCGACCTTCAAGCTGCGCTCCAGGGCGCCGAACAGTTACAGAATGGAGAATTTTCTGAATTTCGTGTCGGCCTATTGCATGGACGCATGAAGGCGTCTGAAAAAGAAGCGGTGATGGCTGATTTTAAGGCGGGGACCATTCAGCTGTTGATCGCCACGACCGTCATTGAGGTTGGAGTGGATGTGCCGAATGCGACGGTCATTTTGATTGAACATGCCGAACGATTCGGACTCGCGCAGTTGCACCAATTGCGTGGTCGAGTCGGACGGAGCAACCATCAAGCCTATTGTCTACTGATGGCGCAGAATCTAGGACGGGGGAAAACGGAATCGAGCAGACGGACCCTGGGCAGTGAAGAACCAATGTCGCTGGCAAGGGAACGGCTGGAGGCGCTCGTCCGGTCAAACGATGGGTTCGTCATTGCCGAGGACGATCTGCGCATTCGGGGACCGGGTGAGTTCTTTGGGCTGCGGCAGTGGGGGGTGCCGGAGTTTCGTGTCGCCAATCTGGTGCGCGATGGTGAGCTGCTGGAGGAGGCCAAGCAGGAGGCGTTTTCGTTGCTACAAGCTGATCCCGGATTGAAAGAACCGGCCCATCAGGGGCTGCGCGAGGCCATGCTCCGCAAGTGGGAGAAGAAGCTCGAGCTCGGATCGATAAGTTAGGCGAATAATGGGACTCTTTCAACGGATAAAGGACGATCTGCGGGCGGGGATCGCAACGCTTCGTCTCGGGACTGTCCATGCAGCAGGGCGGGCGCTGGAAGAGACGGAACTACTCCGCATCCGGCTGGAACTCCGCAAGCTCGATCGGCAACTGTCCGATCTCTACAAGGATATCGGTGAACGAGCCGTCGACATCAAGGAGCGTGGCGAAACGGCCGAGCGTGTTGTCTACGATGCCGAGATTGTGCGCCTCGTCAAAGAGATCGAGGCTGTGAAGGAGTCGCAGAAAAAAATGGAAGCTGAGATGGAAGCCATTCGGAACGAGCAATGAGCGAGCCGGCCAAGCGTACGCGACGACTGGCCGGTATCGATATCGGAACGCTCACCTGTCGTGTATTGATTGCAGAGCATACCCCCGGGAATCCTCTCAAAGAACTTCGCTCTGAACGGCGGATTCTCCGACTAGGAGAAGGCGTTGATCAATCGAAACGACTAAGTCCGGCGGCGATGGATCGCGTGATTCACTGTCTCCAAGAATGGCGGAAGGTCATCGATAGTCATCAAGTTCAAGCGACCGCTGTCGTGGCCACGAGTGCCGTTCGCGATGCGAGCAATCGAGGGGAGTTTTTGGATCGAGTCAATGCAGAATGTGGCTTTCAGGTCGAACTCATCTCGGGTGAGGAAGAAGCGCGACGGACTTTGCTCGGCATTCGTTCCGGCTTGCCGATTGGGGTGACAGATATCCTGGCCTTGGACATCGGCGGCGGGAGTACGGAATTCATTCTCGATCGGGTAGGGCAGAAGCCAATCGTTTGCTCGATCGATATCGGCGTGGTCCGTCTCTGCGAGCGTCTCTTGCGCCATGATCCTCCGACTGATGAGGAAGTCAGGCAGGCACGCGAGTGGGTGGCGCGAGAGACAAAAGCAGCTGTGGCGAATATGGGCGACTATCGGCAGGCGAGATTCGTTGGGACGGCCGGAACGATCACTGCTCTCGCCGCCATGGCTCAGAAGCTGCCGATCTATGAGCCGGCTCGAATCCACAACTATGGGCTCAAGTTGGAAACCATTCGAGATCTGGCGCATACCCTCCTCAGCAGGACGAAGTCCGAGCGAGTTGAACTTCCTGGCTTGGAAAAGAATCGCGAAGAAGTCATCGCCGCCGGCGCGATCATTATCCGGACGATTATGGAGACGCTGGGGCAGAACGAATGTTTGGTGAGTGATACGGGATTAAGAGAAGGTGTGCTGATCAATCTGGCGATAACGGGACCGTAGTCATCGTCCGTGGGGCAAGGTCGGGTCTGACAAGGTGAGAAGGCCCTGATTCTCCAAGCTCTGCCGCACCACTCTATCCGCTAAAACCTAGAGCATCTCTGCGCCTTGCGATTGGGCCTGCGAGAGCCTCTTGCCGGATCAGGCTGTGCCACATTGGCCGTCGGTCCTCCATAGCCTTACAAAAACCTGCATGCCAGTCATGGTGTGAGTCGGACAGGGTCTTGCACCTCCGCCTTCCGACATCTTCCACCCCTCCTCCTCTCCTTCAGATGCTGTGCAGATCGAGTGAATCGAAAAAGATCCAGCATCTTCTTGGATACAAGTTTCCGTACTGTATGAATGCCTCCACTCGTGATCTTCTACCCAGTAAGTCAACCCTACGCAATGCAGGCTAAACAGGCGTCATGAATACAATGTGTTAGCTGCATTGCCGGAGGAGCTGATGGTCATCCAATGCGGGGGATGGTAAAGAGGGCGGGAGCTTGTGGTGCTGGTATGAAATTCGCTTGATCCGGTATGGGCACGAGCTGAACATTCTGCCTGGGTGGAATGAACGCTCCCGACATTCTTAGGCCAGAAGCTGACGGGGCTGCAGCAAGTCGCCTGTTGATGGGATGAGACTCGTAACGATGAGGAGACATGCATCATGAATACTGTTCTTGCGTATGGTCAAACAATCGCGCGTGGCGCCATGCTTGCCGGCGTCCTGTTGTGGGCCACCGGTGTTGCCGCGCAGACGGCGCTGCCGCCGAATCTGAAGCCGATGCCGGCCTCCAACTTTTCACTGGTCACTCAAGCAGACGGGACGCTGGATCTTCGCTTCGCCACCACGAGTTGGAACAACGGGACTGGCCCCGTACAGCTTGAGGCGGGGAGCGTCGATACCGGGCAAAATCCTCCGAAGCAGCAGGTGTACCAGCGGATCTTTAATAATGACGGGTCATCGGCGACCTTCTTGGCAGGCTGGTTTGAGTGGCATGAGCTCCATAACCATTTCCACTTTAACGGGTACGCGGACTATGTCCTGCAGCCGGTGAATGCCCCAGGCGGGTCCGAGCGCTATGGCCAGAAGACGACCTTCTGCGTCATGGACACGACGGCCGTCAACACGTCGTTGCCCGGTGCGCCCGGTTCGGCCCATTACAGCAGCTGTGGCCGAACGATCCAAGGCATGTCCGTGGGTTGGGGCGACACCTACGGGGCCTCACTGGCTGGTCAGGAGATTGATTTCACCGACAATGCCGATGGGATTTACTCTCTGAAGATCGTCATTGACCCGGACCGCCACCTTATTGAGAGCAATGACAACGACAACGAGTCCTGCGTGTTGCTCGATATTAAGAAGCCAAGTACGGTACGCGTATTGGATAGTAGCGGCAGTTGCTCGACCGTGACCGCGATCTCGCCCAACAGCGCTCAACGCGGCACGACAGTGCAGGTTACCATCACCGGGTACGGGTTTACAGACGGCACTACAGTCACGTTTGAAGGTGGCAGTGGCCCACGGCCCGTCGCGAGTCAGGTGCAAATCATCTCGAATACGGATTCGGTAGATATGCTGACGGCGACGGTCACCATCCCCTACAAGAAGCAGTTGGGCCGCAACCCGGTGTGGAACGTGCGCGTTGGGTCCGGTGGAGTGTTTAGGCAAGCCTTTACGGTGACTCCGTAAGTCATACGTCGAAAGATCTGGTTGTAGGAAAAGAAGACTCAGGAAACGCAGTGGGCAAAAAAGCCCATTAAGAAGGGCGTCCGGCTCAATCCGCGCCGGACGCCCTCTTTCTTTTGGCCAAGAACATGGAGCAGGGGAGCGCTGCATCGCAACCTGAGTATGGACTATCAGATGGTGTGGTCATGGAAGAGTGTTGCCGCATGTTGTGTGCTGGTTCTTGGTACTGGGTGCGGTGAGCCGATGGATTTTGAGAATGCCGGCAGTAGGCGGGCCTTGGCGGAAGATCAGCAGACCTGCAATCATGAGCTGCAGACACCGGCCTGGGCGCAATATGTAAAAGAAGCGAAAGGCCGTCTCGATCCCTGGCAAGTCTGTGTGGAGCGCAAGGGCTGGAAACGGGTGGATCACTCGGCGCCGCTCGCAGCCGGCGTGAAGTTGTAATGGCCTGCAAGGGGCCGAATCCCGTGGTGTCGAGTCCGTATGGTGAAGATGAAGGAGGACGAGCTAGCCAGGATCGGCCGCGTTGTCATTGCACGCGCTTGAGTTGGGTTGGGATGGTCAGCGTCGCCCTGCAGACCGCTGTTTCAACGACTGTGCCGATCGGGTGAGTGGAAAGAGATACAGCATCTATTTGGATACAGGTACTCGTGCTGGAAGACTATTGCCGCATGTGACCTCCGGGTCAGTGAGCTGGAGCATCACAAGCCAGGCGAAACAGACGTCACGAATACGAGATGTTAGACCGATTCCTGAGAAAGCTGATGGTCATTTATGTAGGCGACGGTGAAGCGCGCGGAGTTTTCGAGTGCTGGTATGAAATTCGCTTCTTCTAGGGTCCGCATGAACCGAACGTCCTGTCTGAATAAGGCGAACACTCCCGGCACTCTTGGGTCAGAATGTGATGGGGATCGTAGTAAGGCGCCTGTCGCAAGGAGAAATGCAAGGGATGAATATGATTCATACATCGCACTTGCGGCAACAAGGTCAATGCCAGAGTGCGGCCGATGCACGCGATGCTCTGAAATGAAAGTCAACGTAATTAGGATTGCTGACAGACGTATGCTTACGTATATTGACAAAACGCGCTCATGTTCTGTATGTATCACGCCGCCTGATGGCGGCGGCGGTTTCCTGAGTGTCTGGTGCGCCATCAGAGCTGAAGGCTATTCTGAGGTAAAAATGGAAGTCGCCACGCCAACCCTTCAATGGGTAGAGCAGATGCTCCGGTTGCTCGCAGGGAAGAAAATCACAGGGACCGTCACAATTCGTTTCTCGCAAGGGGGGGTACAGAGCTTAGCCGTGAATCAGGAATTACGCCCATGGCACCAGGGGCCAGTCATCGCCCCTCAGCAGGACGCATAGTCTCTAGCCAGATCGACACGTAGTTGGTCCGCACCAACTGGCGGCACGAAGGCTGATGGTTTCGGCATTGCCGGGCATCAGCCTTTTTTATTGCGGCAAGTTGGGAGCGAACCAGGGCAATGGAAGCGCCTAGGGTAATGAATCAAGGCAAGATCGTGATCGAGAAGAGTTTGAATCTAAAATCATTAACCTTAAACGGAGGGTCTCATGGCATCAGTCTCTACGAATAAGCAAGATTATAGTCCCGGTGAGGTCGTCACTATTACATTGGTAGATATCACGCTTGGAGGGACTTACACCTTCAGGATCACGGATGATCCCAATGATCCAGGTGATGATAATGTCGTGAACACCTACTCATTCCAGGCGGTGGATGGCGGTGCAGGTGATGCCGACGGAGCAGCTGACGGCAAGATCACCACGACATGGACGGTTCCCACAGACGGCAGCGCGAGCAACGCGACACTCAATCTGAACGCGACCGATGACAGCGGCACCGTGGTCGCGTCGACAACGTTTACGGATGCGGTGAGCGCCACTATTGATCAATGGGGAAACGGCCCTGCGCCTGATGCTAACGGAACCGGGAATGATGATGAGGTGTGGCAAAACGGCAACTTGAATGAACAGGGGGCCCATTATGCAGAAGGAGAGGCTATCCCTTATCGCGCGGTGCTCAATGATTTAACCCCGGATGCGGTCTATGCGCTAACGATTCAGTGGGACACCGTTGATAGTGCCGCCTATGCTATTGATTACCTCACCAGCTACAACTTTACCTTTGATGGTACCAAACACCCTCTCGAACCAGATGTGAACCCGACTTTCTTCACGCCACAAAGTGATCCCGGATTAAGCTCAAACGGAGTGTCCACCGTTGGGATTCCGAGCGATTCCCAGTTGCTCACGGGATTTGGTCATGGCATCACTGATGGTTTGTCATCCGGGCAACCGTCGGGAGCTCAAGCCTTTACGTTCTTTGGGTCAGTGGCAGGGCTGTCAACCAGCGGCGTTTCGTACAATGCCGATTTGACCAAGGCCTCCATTACTGTAAATTTTACCTACACAGGAGGCTCTGGGGACACTGCGGATGCCGTTGTCCTCGCGTGGGGGGGGCATATCGCGTCATCCCTTGATTGGCGAGATGATCAGGGGGAAACCGTGCAAACCGCGTCCGATATCAGCGGGTCACCGTATCATATGCGCTTGTTGGCGCTTACCGAGAATGGGCTTGTAGAGGGACTTGGCAATCAGGATCGGTCACTTTCTGCGTCTGCGGTGGTGCCGTCTAACCCAGATTTCACCATCACCAAGGTGGTCGCGGACATTCTCAATCCTGACGATTCGGATGGTGGATCTACCGTGAATCAAGCCGGAGACAAGATTGTCTATACGATCACCGTTGATAATACCGGCGATGTCGATTTGACAGGGGTTACGGTGAGCGACCTGGTTGAGGGTACCACAGCAACCACGGTGACGCGCACAGGTGGGGATACCAATAGCAACAACATCCTTGAGACCACCGAGACCTGGACGTACTCGACGACCTACACGGTCACCCAGGACGACATTAACACGGCCGGCACGTTTGGTAACGGAACCTCAGGGATCCAGAATGTTGCCACGGCTGATACCGACCAGACTGGGCCGAAGTCGGCAAACGCCGAAGTTCCTGCGTCAACAATCGAACAGACCCCGGCATTGGTGATCGATAAGACCGTCGCGTCGGTGACGGATACCAACGGCAACGGGCTGACCGATGCGGGCGACGTCATCAACTACAACGTGAAGGTGAGCAACACCGGGAACGTGACGTTGACGGGGGTGACGGTGGTGGATCCGTTGACGGGGCAGAACATCAGCGCCGAGACCATTGCGGTGGGGGCGTCCAAGGACTTCGCCAGCACCTACACGATCAGCCAGGCTGACGTGGACGGCAACGGCGGGGGCGATGGCGACATCGACAACACGGCGACGGCGGACAGTGATCAGACGGGGCCGAGCAGTGACAGCGAGGTGGTGCCGTTGAATCTGACCCCGGCATTGGTGATCGATAAGCTGGTCAAGGTAGACGGTGCCACTGCCTTTGTGGATGCGGATACTGCTACCGGGCCGAATACGTTCGAAGGAACACCGGTTCAGTTCAAGTTCACGGTGACCAACACGGGGAACGTCACATTGTCGGATATCACGGTGTCTGACAGTGATTTTGATCTGAGTGGACTCACCGGTGATGCAAATGGATCACTGGCTGGGTACCAGATTGCGACCCTCGCACCGAGTGGTTCAGTAGACATCTTGTACACGCAAAGCGCTGCTACAGTTGGTCAACACACCGATACCGGTACGGCATCGACCACCTTTAACGGGAGCACGGTCAGCGATATGGACGATGCCAACTACTTTGGCTTCGATGCAGGTGTCTGCGGGCTGACGCCTGGATTCTGGAGCCAGCACCTGTGGGCCTGGGATGGCAATTCGTCCACGGATGGGGAGGTGGACAGCCAAGGCAAGACGCTAGCCTCGAAACTGGTGGCTGACGATGTCCTAACGCTAGAAGACGTCCTGATTCCGGTCGATTCGAACCGAGACGGCGTCATCGACGGGAATGACCAAGCCGGCGTCCTGGTCGGCGATCTCAATCACAATGGGCTGAAAGATGCAGGTGAGACAACCGTGTTCTTTGAGCTGATCGACGCGCAGGATCTCATCAACGCCAGCGCATCGACGATCAACGCCGATCAACGGGTGAAGATGTCACGCGATGCGATCGCCTTGCAGTTGAACATCAACAACGGCGTCGTCGATCCGGACGGACTCATCACGGAAGCAGCCAAGTGGTTAACGGCGCAATCGCCGTATGATACCTTCGGCAGTAAGTCCGGCGATGTCGATACGAATGGCGATTGGATCGCCGACTACAACGACTCGACGAACGTCTTTGACGGTACAAAGGTGAAGGCGAACGATGCGGCATGGCAAACGCTTACGAGCGGCCTGTCCGGTAGTATCATTCACGAGGCCGTCGACGACTTCAACAATTGTCGACTGGTGGGCGGGCACGATGGGGAAGGTAAGGAACTCATCGGGGCGACGCCCGACGACATTATCCTACTCGGACTCTCGAGCCAGAACACAAGCTGGGCCGACTGGCAGGGCGTCAACGGGTTGGTGTAGTTAGTCGAGAGCTGTCCCTCTCAATGACAGCGGGGGTAGGCCAACGGGCCTACCCCCAAGTTTTTGAGGACGTGTGCCGGCTTGATCGAGGTGGTGGTTGTCTGATGAATGCCCGGTGGGCGTTGCGTTGTACTGCTGAAATCTTCAAGATTTTCCCCTGTGGTGTGTGCGATGTGTAGGCATGTCTGTCGTTCTGTCTTGGTGAGGATTTTTCAACAGAGATGAGGTATTCGTATGGCCGACAAAGGTAACAGTGTCAAGAGTGAGGCGCAGGTTGCTGGTCAGGAGGGCACAGATCGGCGTGTGCAGGTGGGCATTCGCCTCTCGCCGAGTGAGCCGTCGACGCAGCCGGTGCTGTGCAATTTCAGTGGGGTGGCGGATGCCGGCGGGTTGGTGCTCGTTGAATTCGGGTTTATCGAACCGGGAGGCTTGAATGCAGTGGCGAAGGCCGCACGAAGCGGCGCCAATCCACCCGACTCGATCGGCGGCCAACGCATCTGCCGCTTGGCTTTGCCACCGGATACGGCGGCGCAGCTGGTGCAGCAGTTGAACCAGCTCCTAAAGAACGCACCTGCCCGAGGTACTCAGCAGAAGACGGCTTCTGCGTAGTGGCTACCGAGTTCGCGCGATAGCCTAAGCGAACAGTTACTATGAAAGACGCCTCGTTGGATCGAACAGGTCTGACGAGGTGTTTGTGTCTTGGCCTCACGCGGAGGAGTTCACCACAGTCGTGTCACGTTCACGCCGCCCCAACATGAGCGGGTGGCAACGTGGGCCGCTGACGCCGGATTTAACCCATGAGCCGACTGAAGAACAACCACGCACTCCGCCGCCATCCCAGGCTCGACACACTCACGGTCACGATCAACCACCACCAAGCCGGGCGGTACGACCGGGCCGAAGTTGGATGCCAAATTTGCGGTGGAGCCCGTCCAAGTGGGCCAGGTATCGTTGAGGGCAGAGGGGGAACCGGAGAGCCATGTCATGAGCTTGGGATCTCATGGTGGGTTCCCAATCTGGAAGAGCTTCGGCGGATGGACGAAGAGTGACTCCGCAGCGCGACTCGTACGATAAGGAATCTCTTCCATTTGTGAGCCGAATCCATCGTCAGCATGCGCAATAGGTGTAAATGGCATGGCTGAATGGCTTGAATTTGCTTGCGTGAGTGAGGTATCATCAAGCCTTCCAATTAGGTGACACACCTTGGGTACATGCGTGTTCTCGTAATGTGAGTAATTACCGACGAACACCCACTGTCTTATGAACCCACTGCAGCGATGACGAATCCACGCATGCCTCTCCAAAAAGCTAGTTTAATGAGCCCCTTGTCCGATCTGGGGAAGGCGATCGCGGCCTGCCGGCAGTCGTTTCTGACGACGGCCTTCTTCAGTCTGTTCGTGAATCTGCTGATGCTCGTGCCGGCGATCTACATGCTGGCTATCTACGACCGGGTGTTGATGAGCGGAAGTGAGTCGACGCTCATGATGCTCACGGGGATCGCCGTGTTTCTCTTTCTCGTGCTGGGCGGCCTGGAATGGATCCGCACGCGGATCTTGGTGGCGACGAGTGCGCGGCTCGATGAACACCTGGGCGAACGAGTCTTCGACGCGATCTTCCGGCAGTCGTTGGCCAGCAGTGGAGCCAAAGCGACCTCACAACCGCTGAACGATCTCTTACAGATCCGGCAATTCTTGACCGGTCCGGGGTTGCTGGCCTTCTTTGATGCGCCCTGGATGCCGATCTATGCTGGGCTCATGTTTCTCTTCCATCCCTACTTCGGGCTCGTGGCGATCGGCTCGATGCTCTTTCTGGCGGGCCTGGCGATTTGGAATGAGCTGTCGACCCGCGCCGATCTCGCGGAGGCGAACCGCGAATCGATCGAGGCCACCCAGTTCACCCAGCGCAATCTTCGCAATGCCGAAGTGGTGGAGGCCATGGGCATGTTACCGCGCTTGCGGGCGCGCTGGCAGGAGAAACAGCTGCGGGTCTTAGCGCTGCAAGCCCAGGCCAGTACGAAGGGGGGCTTGATCAATGCCCTCTCCAAGACCTATCGGTTGACGATTCAATCGTTGGCGCTGGGGCTCGGGGCCTATCTGGCCATTCGGAAGGATATCTCCCCGGGATTGGTGATCTCCGGCTCGATTCTCTTGGGGCGGGCCCTGGCCCCGCTCGACCAAATGATTGCGGGCTGGCGGGGGTTTCTCGGCGCGCGCGAGGCCTACCAGCGGCTCGATACGCTGCTTCGCACGATTCCCGAGCGGGAGTCCCACATGACGTTGCCGGAGCTCCAGGGGCAAGTCACCTTGGAAGAGCTCGTTGTCGCCGTCCCGGGCAGGACGGAACCCATTCTGAAGGGCATCACGCTGACGATCGAGCCAGGCACGACGGTGGCCCTCATCGGGCCGAGTGCTGCGGGCAAATCCACTTTGGCACGGGCGCTCCTGGGCCTCTATCCTCCGGCGCGGGGGCGGGCCTGTCTGGATGGCGCGGATGTGCATAATTGGGATCGGACTCAGCTGGGACGCTATGTGGGGTACCTGCCCCAAGACGTGGAATTACTCGACGGGACCGTCGCGGAGAACATCGCGCGCTTCGGTGACGTGGAGGCCGAGCGGGTGATCGAAGCCGCGCAATGGGCGGGAATCCACGAGATGGTGTTGACTTTGCCCCAGGCCTACGATACGCCCCTGATCGGGGGAGGCGTCGCGCTCTCGGCGGGACAACAACAGCGCATCGGGATCGCGCGAGCCATCTATGGGAACCCGAAAGTCGTGGTGCTCGATGAACCCAATGCCAACCTCGACGCGGAGGGAG
The DNA here is from genome assembly GCF_001458735.1 of Candidatus Nitrospira nitrosa. Lineage (NCBI taxonomy): Bacteria > Pseudomonadati > Nitrospirota > Nitrospiria > Nitrospirales > Nitrospiraceae > Nitrospira > Candidatus Nitrospira nitrosa. The sequence goes on along the minus strand of NZ_CZQA01000008.1, from coordinate 361,964 downwards.
AAGAAGCGCTGACCGCGACGCTCAAGCAAGTACAGAAGAGCGGAGGCACGGTCATCCTGGTCACCCATCGCCCGAACGTGCTGAAAGTGGTGGACAAGATTGCCGTCGTGCGTGACGGCAAACTGCTTGTGTATGGTCCGCGTGATGAGGTTTTAGCGGCGCTGGCCCGCGCCCAGTCCCAGGGGAGCCAATCACGACCGGCGATCGGGGCGGCCTAGGATCCTGTCATACCCGTGGTGTTGGGGCCGAAGGTGGGAAGGGGAATGCTCATGGCTGTCTGGAGGGGAACGGTGTCTTGTGGCTGAACACTTGCTGACAAGTCCCCCACGCCTGTTGAGTGACGATCGAGCGATTCGCCGACAGGGGCTGGCGCTCGTGCTGGTGGTCTTCGGCGGCTTCGGGGCCTGGGCCTCGCTCGCGCCGCTCAACAGTGCTGCCTTGGCGCCTGGAGTCATCACCGTGCAACATTACCGCAAAACCGTGCAGCACCTTGAGGGAGGCATCATTCGGACGCTCGCGGTGCATGATGGCGACCCTGTGAAGTATGATCAAGTCCTCGCCACCTTGGACGATACCCAACCCCGCGCGCAGCTCGAGGTCCTGCGGGGGCAGCTCTATATCCTGGTTGCGCAGGAAGCGCGCCTGGCGGCCCAGCGCGACGGGCTCCGGGCTGTGCGGTATCCCGAGGAATTGCTGGCGCACCGAAGCGATCCGCGTGTGCAGGAAGCCATGCGGCTGCAGGATCAGACCTTCAAAGTACGCCAGGCGGCCAACGACGGGGAGAGTGCGGTGTATGGCCGACAGATTGAGCAACTTCGGGCCAAGATAGAGGGGCTCCAGGCGCAGAAGCACAGCAAGGATCGTCTCGTGGAGTCTTACCGGGGTGACGTCACCGACTTCAGGAGCCTCTTGCAGGAAGGGTTCACCGAGAAGCAGAAGGTCGAGGAAATGGATCGTGCCTTGGCACAGAGTGAGGGGCAGCGGGGGGAACTCGTCTCTGATATTGCGGCGAGCGAGTTACAAATCGGGGAAATCGAGCTGAAAATCTTACAATTGCAAAAGGACCTCCAACGGGAAGTCGCCAAAGAGCTAAGCGAGGTACAGTCTGGCTTGTTCGAAGTGCGGGAAAAAGTCCAGTCGCTGGAGAGTACGGTCAACCGGTCGGTCATCAAGGCTCCCGTTTCTGGGATGGTGCTGGGGTTGACCCTGCATACCATCGGGGCGGTGATCCCTCCAGGGGGGCGGCTGCTGGATGTGGTGCCACAAGATGAGAAGCTCATCATCGAAGCCCAAGTGGCCCCTATCGACATCGATCGGGTCAAGGTGGGACAGGTGGCGGAAGTGCGATTCAGCGCGTTCAAGAGCCGCGATCTTCCGACGATCGAAGGGACGCTGATCAGTGTGTCGGCGGATCGGATCGTCGAGGACAGCAAAGACAAGAAGGAAAGCCGAGGCGGCGAGACGGCCTACTACCTGGCCCGCGTCGAAGTTTCCTCAGAGGGACTAGAGGCATTGCGCAGGGCCGAACTCGACTTGGTGCCGGGGATGCCCGTGGAGGTCCTCATCAACACCGGGGCACGGACCCTGGTGCAGTATTTGCTGAAACCCCTGACGGACAGCTTCAAACGCTCCTTTATCGAGGATTAAACGCCGGCACAAACCGGGGGCCCGGCAAGCCGGTTCGGCATGCTGATGGCGCGGCCCAGTACCGACGAGACACCTATGTGGAATCGATTGCGGCTCATCTGGCTCTTCACCATCCTGCTTCCGGCGGCGGCGGCGGCCGACGGACCACCGACGAATTTGCTGCAGCTCTACGATCTGGCTCTGGCCACCAATCCGGTGGTGGAAGGCCGGAAATATGGCGTGGCGCAGGCGGAGGCGCAAAAAGATCAGGCGCGCAGCAAACTGTTGCCTCAAGTCTCCGGCACGGGGTTCGTCTCCTGGAACGAATTCACCCAGGAAATCCCCAACCGTTTCACCGGGCAGACCGGGCATGTCACCTCGCAGTATCAGGGACTACGCGGTGTGGTGCAGGCCCGCCAGGCCCTCTTCGACCTATCGTCGTTTCGCGCCTATCAAGGCTCGGGATTCACCGTGAAGCAGGCCGAGCAGGACTTGGAGAGCGCCCGGATGGAGCTGGCCACGGATTTGGTCGATCGGTACCTCGAGTTCTTGGAGGCGCATGACGAAGCCGGCTATGTGCAGAGTGAGCTGGACTTGACGGACGGCGAGATGCAGCGGATCCGCCGCATGTACGAACGCGCGATGGCGAAGGTGACGGATCTGTATGAGGTCGAGGCCTACTATCAAACGCTCAAGACGCGCGAACTCGAAATCCACAATGCCAAGGCTGTGGCGCTGGAAAAGGTGCGGGAGGTGGTCGGCGTGCCGGTGGCTGATTTGGCGCGGCTCGCGAACGAGGCGTTGCCGCCGGTGCCCGGCCAGGCCGACCAGTGGGTCACGGACGCCGTGAGGCGGCATCCGGCGATTCAGGCGTTGCAGTATGCGATGGAAGCTTCGGCCAAGACCATTGCCAGTCAGTGGGCGAACCATCTGCCCCAGGTGTCGCTGCAGATGTCGGGGATCTATGCCAAAAACGGGGGGTTCGACAACCGCCAGCTCGATCCCTACACGGTGGGGACCTTGGGGGTGCAGCTCAATGTGCCGTTGTATTCCGGGGGAGGCACGAGTGCCGCCGAGCGTGAAGCCGTGGCCCGCTTCGAAATGACCAAATACAAGCACCTGGAAAAGCAGCGGGAGGTCGAACGGGAGACCAGGACGGCCTATCTCAATGCGCAAACGGGCTACTCGCGGATCGCCTCGACGATGCGCGAAGTGGATGCGCGGATCAAGGCTCGGGATGGGCAGCAACGGGGGTATGAGTTGGGGGCGGCGACTATCGTGGCCGTGCTCGAAGCCAAAAAAAACCTCCTGAAATCACGGTTCGCCTCTGCTAAGGCTCGCTACGACTATCTGCGGTCGCTCGTCGCCCTGCGGGTTTGGGGCGGGACCCTCACGCGCACGGATATAGAAGAAATCAACGGGTGGATGGCTCAGAACTGAGGGCCCCATCCGGCCAGGGTTACGTGAATGCATGTCTGGCTTGAGCCTCGCCGCAATCCTGCGGCGACAGCCGATTCCAGCCGGAGAGGTGGATTCCCCAGACGTGGCGATCATGAAAGCAGCTCTCCCTCTGTCTGCGTACTTATCCTGAAACTCATTGTCCCGTCCAACCGGCGTTTCCCATAATCAGCCAGATTCCATGTGCCTGTCTTGCCGTCTAGCCCGCCGGGTTCTCACGATTTATCATCCCTCAATGATGCGGAGTCGCGTTGTGGCTCTGAGTCAGGCGGCGCCACTGAGCCCGTGCTGACAGGTGACCACACGCGGCGAGCCGGGTGACGCCCTTCGTGAATTGCGACATCGTACGCTTGAGATGATGCTGAATGGCTCTCAACCGACAGAGCCTCCGACGCGGTGCGCGGCTCTGGGTTGTTCAAATATGGGCACCACCGGAGGTGTGACCGTACAATTACTCCAGATCCCTTGCCGAATTTGTGCTGTCAGGGTGGAGCCCATTCTTCGAACTCGTGGATTTTAGGAAGCCTAACCTACCGGCACGTCGCTTGCTCATTTTCCTCTCGCTCATGCGGCCAAGGGGGCTGACCTCCCAAGACCGTACGTATTCTGATCCGTCAATCTCTAACAGAGTGAGGGAATCGATGGTATTGATCACGCTCGTGCTGTGCCGTTCGCCGCACCGGTTTCACGTGTCAGATGCGTCCGCGTCGCTCGATCCGTTCCAGGGACGAAGTGATTGAGGGGGCGACGCGCTCGCGACTAGTCGATGTGAGGGATTCTACGAACTCACGGAGGTGTTGTATGACGCGGAGCACGAGATCGTCGGCAGTGAGTGGAATGGTGACCGGTTTGTTCATGCTAGGACTCTTTGGAACCGCCTACGCGCATGAGGGCGACCTCCATCAGTTGCTGGGACAAGGCAGGCCCCAGCCCTTTGTCGGTGGGCAGCCTGTGAAATTCGACGGCGATGTGGAGGTGATTCATGGAGATGGTGCCGACGTCGCCCATTCCTTCGTTCGCTATTTCGTGCGGAACGTTACGACGCATGAACTGTTTGAGCTCGGTTTCGATGACCCTTCGTCGGTCGGTCTGCTCACGGGGCGACGGGTCACGGTGCGTGGGCGGCAGCAGAACTCCGTGGTCTGGGTCAAGGATGTGGCCGCACTGGATTCCGGTGGTACCACCACACAGGACAGCACGGCGACGGCGCCGGTGCTGTCCGAGCGGACGGCCATCGCCATTCTCGTCAATCTGAATGACGCGACACTCTGCAGTGACGTGACGGCGTGCACCTATACACCGGCCTACGTGGGAGACAAGATCTTTACCGCGACGCAATCTATGCGAGCGCTGTATCTCAACAGCTCTTACGGGCAAGTGACGTTCAAGACCGATACCGACGGCAACGGGCAGCCGGATGTGGTGGGACCGTTCAACCTGTCCCTATCCAAGGTCGGCTGTAACTGGTCCTCGTGGGGGAATGCTGCCGACAGCGCGGCTCAGGCGGCTGGTATCGATTTGACGCTCTATCAACACCGTATCTATGTGTTGCCGCCCCATTCACAGTTGCCGGACTGCGGCTGGGCTGGGTTGGCCTATATTGGTGGTAGTAAGTCCTATATCGCTGAGCCCCAGTCCATGATGGTGTATGCCCATGAGTTGGGCCACAACCTCAATATGGCACATGCTGGGACAGACCCGGAAAATGACGGGGTGATGAACGTGGAGTATGGCGATTCCTCGGATCCTATGGGCAGCTCGAGGGCGCTGCGCAACTTCAATAGCCCGCATCTGCACCAGATGGGGTGGCTCAACGTCTTTCCCAATGCCGTGCAGACGGTCACGACGTCCGGGTCATATCAACTGGGGGCTATCGGAACGACGCCGGACGGCACTCTCCCGCAGGCGTTGAGAATTTTCAAGCCGAACACCAATGAGTATTACTACCTCTCGTATCGGCAGGCGACAGGATGGGATGCAAGCCTGCCCTCCACCTACACGCAGGGGGTGAATGTTCATCGCTATAAGGGATCAGGGTATGGCTACACCTATTTCCTCCAATCCCTGTCCACGACGGGACTGTTCATGGACAACGCGAATGGGATTACCGTCGTGCCGGTGACGAACGGGAGCGGCAGTGCTACGGTACAGGTGTCGTTCGGTTGTGCCGCGAACCCGCCAGAGGTGTCGCTTACGCCGGCTTCTGTTTGGGTGAAACCAGGAAGTACCGTGTCCTTAAGCGGGCAAATCACGAATCGCGACTCAAGTGGTTGTAATGGGACGACCTTTGTCCTGTCGACCAGTGGGATCGGCAGCGTGAATCCGGGATCTGTAGGACCGCTCACCTCCGGGCAAGTGGGGTCGGCAACCGTGACGGTGACTCCAACGAGTTCCGGTACTGTGACCCTTACGGCTCATGATGGCGACGGCCAGGATCCGATTCACAGTCAGGATGGTGTGGGTACGACCCAGATCAATGTCGATGCGTCGTCCCCTACGGCTCCGAGTGGGTTGACGGGGGCAGCCGTGCAAACTGGAGGGGTGGCCCTCTCCTGGAACGCGGCGTCCGACAGTGGTTCAGGTCTGAAGAGTTACTACATCTACCGCAACGGGGTGTTGTTGGGGACGACTACCGAACTTTCCTACAGCGATAGGACGGGGACAGGCGGGGCGCTCTACACCTATGGCGTGACTGCCGTCGATCAAGTGGGAAATGAGTCGGGGCTGAGCAATACGGTAGCTGTCACCTACACGGTGAAGACCAGGGGTGGAAAAGGGCGATCGAAATAACCGCAGCGGCCTGGTCGATCTTCCTGAGAAGACGACCAGGCCATCTCCGTCCTCTGCTTGCCTTCTTGCCTCGAGATGCTTCTGGTGAGTTCTCTCAAAGCCGCTCTGGGTCCATCGGGTACGACGGGAGCGCGGTCAGCGAGCACTGAGAGCGACCCAGGCTACCCTCAAGCCCTCACTTCTGCGAATACCACCGATAGCCTTTGTTCTCGGTGAACTGGGCTTTTGGCGCGCCGCCCGGCTTTTCCAGCAGCAACACCTTAAAATCTTGCAGGCCGAACCAGGCTGGGTCGGCAAGGTCGTGGTAATGGAGGCCTTGCAGCTTGGGGAGGATGTCGCCTAGCGCCTGTTGTAATTCCTTTTCGCTGTAGGCACGCACGGCGAAAGGATGGTTGATGGCCTGACAGAATCGCTGGATGGTATAGGTGGCACCGGTGCAGAGCACTTTTGTGTTTGGCTTGAGGCCGAGAAACTGTGGGAGTGATAGATAGCGTTCTTGGAACCCCAGCCAGCGCACGGCTTGTCGCAGGTGACTGTATTGCACTTCGTACTCGGTGTGGCCTGGTAACTTCACAGGAGCCGGCCAGCCTTCTTCGATGCCGAACTCGGTCAGAAACGCTCGCCCACCCGGTTTGAGGACCCGCCACAATTCGGCGACAAAGCGAATCGGCCCTACGTTAAAGATCACCGAGTCCGGTGGGTTGACCTCGATGGGGAGGCGAAGCCGCCTGATCCAATCGAGCGCTTCCTGATGTTGTGGGGTTTCTCCGGTTCCAGATACCAGTTCCTTCTTACTCAGCTGCACCGGCGTCATGTCAGCCATATTTTCATTGTCGATCACCAGATCAACAGAGAGATCGGCAAAGGGCAGCTGTTCAGCATTGGCTCTGGTGCCGGTGACAGCCCATCCGCCTGCTTTGGCCCGAGTAACTTGGCGTTTCAGAAATGGTTGGGTGATATCGAGCGAGAGGTAGTTGATCCCTTGCTTCTCAAATGGGAGCAGATCCTTCCCGAGTTCCTGTGCAAGGTACCCGAGGCCACCCCCGATCTCCAGCAGGACTTTCGGCTTAGGCGTGAACCAGCCGAGTCGCCTGAGTTGTCGCATGAGCAGTCGACCATAAGTCAGATTGTCCAAAGCCTCGCTGGGTTCTCGGAAGAGATGGGAGACAGTAGTTTCAATCAGATCAAAATGGCCGTCGTCCTCCGAGCTCTCGGTCAGCTCGTGGTGATGGAATTCTTCCAGGTGGTGCTCACCTTCGAAGCCGTCTTGCCCGGACCAGCCTTCACGGACTTGTTGAAGCAGGACATCCCACTTGGCTTTGTGTCTGTGGCCTCCAGGTGGTTCAGTCCCGTAATAGCAGAGAGAATAGTTGGGGGTCGCCCATCGTGCCAAGTGCCAGGACCCAGGCTGCCCATCGGGCCCGCAGATCTTCGTGCCGTATTGCTCAAGAAGAGTTCCCACGGCTGTATGACCATTCATGGCCTTGAGCAGGTCCAACCCGGTCTGGTTCAGCCGGATCAACGGGAGGTCGTCATCAAGTGGAGCCAACCACCATTCGTCAGGTTGGTGCTGGTAGGCGACCAGGTCCGGAATATGCCAGGCCAATAGGGTCAGTGTTTCTCCGGTCAGGATCAATGGATCGCGGATGGCGGCAACGGCTTTCATGATCACAAGTTCTCTGTGTAGAACAGTCGGTAAGCTACAGGAGCGGTCGGCATCTCTGCAAGCCGGCAATGGGTGCTGTTTTACAAGCGAGCGGGGGTTGAGGAATCCTCGGTCACGATCAGCTGCCCGCGCATAATGGGATGGATTCCACAGTGATAGGCATATCGACCAGGAGGGAGGCCTTGAATGGTAAACTGTCCCCCTGGGGGAACCGTTCCAGAATTGAAGAGGCAGGTGCTCTCGTCGTTCACACAGCCATTATGCGTCACCGTGTGGTGCGTTGGTGTTGGATTCTCCCAGCGGATGGGTGTGCCACTCACCACAGTCGCGGCAGCCGGAACGTAATAGGGCGAGCCATTTTCCATAAGAATCTGTGTGGCTGGAGAAAAATCAAGGGCCGGCCCTCCCACAGTAGCCCCAATCCCTAGGGCGATGGTCAGGATGTGCAGTCGGTTCACAGGGGTCATACTCCTCAGTGCGATGTATTGATAGTTGAGTAAGAGCCTTGAAAATAGCTAAGGATTCAGCTGTGTCTTCTCCGGGCCTTCATCATAGCATGTTGCCGTCTGAGTGTTTGACCTGTGTGTCTGAGGCGCCCGGCGGCGTTCATCTTTCTCGTCATCGGCGGCGCGCGAGTTTCTGATTGGACCCAAAGTAATGAGAGTTGCGGAGGGTCGTAGAAATCATGATGGAGGTGGTTGCAAGAGCCTGTTCGTTCATGCTAGATGGAGGCCGTTGCGCCGCGCTGAAACGAAGAGGAGGATCGGAATGGCGAACAAAAAGAAGAAAGCCGTCGCGAAAGCGTCGTCCAAGACGAAAAAGGCCGTATCGTTGCCGAAGAAAAAAGCAGTAGCTAAGAAAGTGGTAACGAAGAAGGCAGCGGTGAAGAAGGCCGTGAAGAAGCGAGCGGTTGTCAAGGCGTCCAAGCCCGCCCCGAAGAAGAAACCGGCGGCCAAGAAACCAGCCGGCAAATCGGCGAAGAAAACGGCTGCCAGGCCAGCCAAGAAGACGCCCCAGAAGTCCATCCCTTCGAGCGCACCGGCCAAGCCTGTTGCGGATGAAGAGGAGATGACTCCTCGAAAGGCTCTCTCTTCGGTAAAGCCGGCCATGCCGATGGAGCCGGATGAGGCTGATTTGGAAGATGAAGATGTCGTTGATGATGAGTTAGAGATGGAGGATGAGCTCGACGAAGACGACGTGCGAGATGAGTTGGATCTCGACACGGATGATGACGGGGATGAGCTTATCGACAAGTCCGAAGAATTGCTGGACGACGATTATCGGCATAGTTAGTTGGCCGGAGTTTGGTGATAGCCCCGGTACAGTCTCTGCTCGCGCCGTTAGGTACACGGAACCTATCGTACGGGTAAGGATTTCAGCCTTGGGTCTAATCTTACTGTCCTGTATCGCTGCTGGAATATGAGTCGATCCAGCAGCGATGTTCGGGCGTTTCTTCAGTATCTCCTCGTCATTCAGCTGGAAGACAAGACTCCCCGTCGGCGCGCTCGCTCAGCGCTTGTGCAGATTCTCATGTTCAGGAAAAGAAAGACTTATGTAGGGGCGGTCCTAGTGGTCACCTTTGCGATCAGTCTTGGTGTGTCTGACGTCGGCGCCGCTTGTGTGGCCGAGGGAGAAGCGACGAAAGCAGAAGAGGTTGGACTTGTCCTCCATCTCCCGCCTACCTGTACGCAGGCGGAGCGGGATGCGCATAGCCTACGCGGCGAAAGGATTGTGGATGCGCTTCGGAAAGGGCATTCCGTCGATCTTGTTGGGGTGATTATTCAGGGGGATATCCTGTTTGATCGCCTCACTCCTCAGGCAATTCCTCAATCATCGATGACATCCGAGCTCCCGAGTCAGGGCAAGCCTGCCCGCAGCGAGGAGGAGCGTCGGGTTCCTGCGGGACTGAGAATACGAGATTCCATAGTACAGGGAGCGGTACGTCATCGTTCGGTCAGTAGTACCCTCCGGTTTGAAGGGCCTGTTGATTTTCAGGGCTCTCGATTTAAAGAAGGGGTGGATCTCTCCTGGTCGGTTTTTCAGAAAGCGGTTGATCTCTCCGGGGCTGTCTTTGAAAAAGAGGCCCATTTTGTTCAAGGACAATTTGTCGGCCCGTTGGCCTGTCGAGAGACAAGGTTCGGTCCGAGTACGAGATTTCATCGATCGGCGTTTCGAGGCTCGATGGACTGTACCGGCGCGCTCTTCGACGGGATGGCGGAATTTTTGGAAGTCACAGGTGAACAGCCGGTGGAGTTTGAACGGTCGAGGTTCGGATTGGGGACAGGATTTTCCGGCAGTCACTTCAAGAGTCGTATCAGTTTTCGCGACGCGATCTTCAGCCGTGAAACCTTCTTTACCTTTACGATTTTCACGGGGGAAGCCCTGTTTGCCGGTTCCCAATTTCTGGGGTCCGCAGATTTTTCGCATGCCGAGTTCAGGCAACAAGACGATCTTGCTCAGGCACGCTTCGATCATCCGCCCTTGTTTACTCAGGCAAAGCGGCTTGCGCCGCCGCAACCTGACGGTTTCCTTCAGACCAAGAATGGTCAGTATGTCCTCACCTTCGGGTTGCTCGTGGCGGCAGCGCTGCTTGTGGCCTATGCGATAAGGCTCAAATGATGTACGGTCAGTTATCCCCAATATATAGAATCAGGCTTGCCCACCTCCCCATAAGTTGATATAACCAGGCCGTGGAATCCCAAGCCGACGGGTTTGAGCAAACAGAGCTGCCGTATAAGGTCCGCATCGAAAATTTCGAGGGACCACTGGACCTCCTGCTCCATCTCATCAAGAAAAATGAGATCAATATTTACGACATTCCCGTCGCTCTGATTACCCAGCAGTACATCGAGTACCTGGAGGCGATGGAAGAACTCAACCTCAATGTCGCGGGAGATTTTTTAGTGATGGCGGCGACGCTGTTGCAAATCAAGTCCAAGATGCTGTTGCCCGCTGACGAGGTCACCGACGACGAAGAGGAGGGGCCTGATCCGCGGGAAGAGCTGGTCCGTCGGTTGCTTGAATATAAGGCTTACAAGGAGGCTGCGCGGCAGCTCGATGATCAAGAGAAAATGTGGCGTGAGATCTTTTGGCGTGAGGACGCCTATCAGATCGAAGCAGTCGCTGAAGAGGATCTTCCTCTCGAAAATGTCTCATTGTTCGATCTGGTTGATGCACTCAAAAAAGTGCTTGAGCGTAATCCGGACAGCCGGCTCATCGAGATCGTGCCCGACAATCTCACGGTGCGGGAACGGATGAATCTCATCCTGGAAACGCTTGAGGGCAAAGACTCGGTCTCGTTCGCGGCGCTGTTTGAAGGATCGATCCATCGGATGATGGTGGTGGTGACGTTTTTGGCGTTGCTGGAATTGATGCGGTTGCGAGTCGCCCGCGTGTTCCAAGCCGAAACCTTCGGGCCGATTCTGGTCTCGCGGATGTTCTCGTTGGTGCCCGATCCAGCAGAGCTGGACGATGTTGATGCGGAATGGAGGGGAGCATGACGCCACTGACGGCGGATGCGGTTGATGAGATGGATGTGCCGGACACCGAGGCTGTGATTACTGCGGGTACGGAAGATATCGTGACGGTGGAAGAGGTGAATGAAGCGCCGCATTCGGAGGGCTTCACTGATGATCGGCCCCAAAGTATGGCCGAGCTCCAAGGCATTCTGGAGGCACTGCTCTTCATCTCAGCCGAGCCGCTGCCCGCAACTCGCCTTGTCGCTGCGATCGGCACGGTCTCGAAGGGGGAAATCGAGGAGGCCTTGCACCATCTCGGCCGGGCGCTCGATCAAGAAGGGCGGGGCGTGCGATTGGTGGCGGTCGCTGGTGGCTATCGCCTTGTGACCAAACAGGATTATGCCTCGTGGGTGAAACGATTGGACAAGGCCAAGACGGCGGCAAAGCTGTCACGATCTGCATTGGAATCACTGGCCATCATCGCCTACAAACAGCCGTTGGTGCGGGGAGAGATTGAAGAAATCCGAGGCGTGGAAACCTCCGGCGTCTTGCGAACGCTGTTAGAGCGAAAGCTGGTGCGAATCGTCGGGCGCAAAGAAGTCCCAGGCCGGCCGATCATGTACGGGACGACCAAGTTCTTCCTTGAGCACTTTGGGTTGAGCGATCTCTCGCAATTGCCCCCCCTGCGTGAGTTCAAAGAGCTTGGCGAGGCCGAACAGGCACTCTTACCGATGGATGGTAGCGACATTCAGTTTGCAGATGGGGAGGTCCAGACGATCGATGCAGAGGCGGAACCGTCAATGAACGGTGAGCTGCAAATAGCTGTTCCTCTCGAGGAGAGTTTAGATCCGATCCCAACCTCTCAATCCTGAAACAACACTTATCGCAATAGATAAGGAGTAGGCTCACTCCTCGCTTCGGTCCTCAGAAGCGGAGCTGCACCCCTGATGCTGAGCCTGCCATAGTTGGCTACGGAGTGGGCTTTTTCTTGAGCGGTGGATTCTTCAATCGCTGAAGCTCAGCTTCCTGCTCGTCAACTTTCTTTCGCAGCGCCTTCATTTCTTCCTTAAACGCCTGCAGCTCAGTATCCTGCTTCACGACCGGTTGGGCTTGAGGCGGTGCCGTCACCACCGGGACCGGTTGTGGAGCTGGAACGGGCGGTGGAGGAGGCGTGAGCAGCCTGGCCAAGAGTTGATAATCGATGGCGAGCGACCGATCTTCTGATTTTCCAATCCAACTCGATCGATCATAGACGTCAGAGCGAACCGCTCCTTCCGGCAAGAACGTCACCTCTCGGTCTCGGAGACCATCGGTGTCCGGGAGCGGGCGTGGCTCCTTTTGACTTGCGGTCGGTCGCTTCCCCGGATAGTGGCGGTATTGCGTCAAGGTAACATGCAAGGACAGGCCGTCCGCGAACAGGTAGCCCGCAGTCGTCTCCCGCTGTTGAGCGGTCTTGGCGGATGGGGCGAGGTGCGGTGTGGAATAGATGCGGAACCCAATGCGTTGCGTGGCATTGGCTTGGGCCAGGGCAGCGGTAATATGCGGAGTCAGGAAGGCGATCTCATCCTCGGAGAACGTCCGAATATCGTTCAAGTTCGTCGATTTCGCGGCTTTGCCGAGGAGTAACAGAAGTCCGGATTTTTCTTTAGTGTGGATGCCTCGTAAGACATCTCCAACAGTCGTTTCTGACAGCTTGATGGGGTGTGACGCCTGGAAGGAGCTGTCTGAAACAGGCTCGAGGAAGACCGACCCAATGGAAGTCTCCTGAATCGGGGTCGTTGGGTGTGAGCCGGCACACCCGGCCATCAAGAGAGGTAGGCCGCCCAGTATGAGCAGGCTCAACTTCAACGTGAATGATCGGGATGGTGTGTGCTTCATCGTATTGTGTGCTCGTGTGTGAAAAACGATACGTAGTGTAGCAGGAAGAGTCGGTAAAAACAAAAATGTGCCGTGTCGACTCTCGGCAGATCTCGGATCTTCGTACGTCAATCAAGAGTCGGCTTTCTTCGTGCTGTGTGGTCGATCTTCCCGTCGTGAACGAACCAAAACGAGCATAGGTGAGGGGCCTAATGGACTGGCTCTGTTGAAAGTATTCGACGGCAGGGTTGGATCGTTTTGTTGCGGAGAAGGATGTGCAGATAACCGATCTCAGCAGACCTGGCGGCTTGCCACTCATCCGATCGCTGAGGTTTCGACGGAGTCTTGACCGCACGTGTAGAGATTGTTTTTTGAAGAGGAAGACGAAATAGTTGTATTGGCGGGAGTGGTTTTTCAGCTTGGCTTTGCAAGCAGCAGCCTTTTTCAATCGATAAGGAACAGTCCTTGACGCGGTGAATAGTAATGTATACACTCTTGCATCCAAATTGTCGGGCGAGTCTTTATGGGCGTACTTGTGTCGGAGCCTATGTCAGATTTGAGTAAATCTACCTCCCAATGGCCTGTGACGCCGGCTCTAAGGCGTTGTTCATATGCCTCACGTATGTGTCGCCTGATTTCCACCAGCGTTCAGATCCTGTTGCGAAAGGAGGGAATGCGTCTGAGCATGGGCCAAGTCGGTCAGTCTAGTCTTGTGCCGAAATTGTGTTGAACAAGGCTCAAGGACGAACCACTGGCGCCCGTGCAGGGGACTGGTCTGGACAGGATTCGAGGAGAACGGCATCCACCGGAAGTCTGCAACTCACGCATTCGAATAAGGAGTGATGCAACATGGACAAAACCCTGCCTCAAGATGTACCAGGCATCAAAAAAGCCACTGCCACTACGGAACAGACTGGGTCGTCGAGAAGAGAGTTTCTTGGACGGAGCGGGAGAGTCGCGGCCGGAGTCGGCGTGGCGGCGCTATTAGGGAACCTGGGCAACTATGCGCTGTCTTACGCGGCCGGTGGCCCACCGATTAAGATCGGGATCCTGCATTCCTTGAGCGGCACGATGGCGATCAGCGAAGTCTCGCTCCGCGATGTCGTCTTGATGGCGGTGGAGGAGATCAATAAGGCGGGCGGTGTGATGGGTCGGCAGGTTGAGGCCAAAGTCGTCGATCCGGCCTCGAATTGGGATCTCTTCGCAGAAAAGGCCAAGCAGTTACTCCTCGAAGATAAAGTCTCGGTGGTGTTCGGCTGCTGGACCTCAGTCAGCCGCAAATCGGTGCTGCCGGTCTTCGAAAAGAATAATGGGATGCTCTTCTATCCCGTCCAATACGAAGGCGAAGAGTGCTCCCGAAATGTGTTCTACACCGGGGCGGCCGTCAATCAGCAGGCGGCGCCGGCGGTCGAATACTTGATGAGTCCCGAAGGGGGCGGCTACAAGAAGTTCTACCTGCTCGGGACAGACTATGTCTATCCGCGCACGACCAACAAAATTCTTCGTGCGATGCTGTTGGCCAAGAAGGTCTCTGCCGCCAATATCGAGGAAGAATATACCCCGTTCCACCACCAGGACTATCAAACCATTTGCGGCAAGATTAAGAAGTTTGCCGCCGGTGGAGGGGCGGCGGTCATCAGTACCATCAACGGGGACAGCAATGTCCCGTTCTATAAGGAATTCGGCAACCAGGGCTTGCGTGCGGAAGATGCCCCGATCATGGCGTTCAGCGTGGCGGAAGACGAACTGCGCGGCATGGATACCAGTGCACTCGTCGGGCATTTGGCCGCCTGGAATTACTATCAGAGCGTGGACACGCCGCAGAACAAGAAGTTTGTGACGAGCTTCAAAGCCTATTGCAAGAAGAACAATCTGCCGGATGGCGAGAATCGGGTGACGGACGATCCGATGGAGGCGGCCTATTTCGGCGTGTATGTGTGGAAGCAGGCGGTTGAGAAGGCCGGCTCAATCGAAGTCGATAAGGTGCGTGCGGCGGTGTACAACCAGAAGTTCCTGGCACCGGGTGGGGAAATCATGATGGATTGCTGCAACCAGCATACCCACAAACCGGTGCTGATCGGTGAGATTTTGAAAAACGGCCAATTTAAGGTTGTTCACCGGTCCAAAGGGCTCGTCAAGCCTGAACCCTGGAGTGAGTATACGAACCCGGAAAAGGGTTGCGACTGGATCAGTCATCAAGGGACCTATCAAAAGAAATAAGACTGGGGCTGCAGAGCGGCTCTGAGTGTCACGGTCGTTCTGGATAGTGAGTCCGGTGTTTGTTGGGATGCGCTGACCTCTCTCGATTGAGAGAGGTCAGTCTCCGGATCTGTACCGACTGTTGCTGTCCTGTAAGGAGGTCATCTTGGTGATAGGTCTGGACCCTGTCTCGAAATATGTCTTTACACTCGCTCTTTCGGCCATCCTCCCGATAGGTATTCTCTCCACGTCAACACTGGCTGCCGATGGGGTGCCCTCTGCCGCCTTAGGGTTGGTTTCGCCGGCCAATCCAATTGAACAAGCGCTCATTGATATCAAGAGTGAAGATGCGGCAGTCCGGAGCGCGGCGGCGGCATTTCTCATTGAAAAAGGAGATGCCAGTCTCCTGCCTAAACTCGATGAGATTCGTGCCGAGGCTGATCGGGCTACTCGGCAAGCCATTAAGCCGGTCATCGATCTGCTTAAGAACCATGCAAATCTGACCAGTGAACAGGCGGATACCAGACGCTCCGCCGCCGCAGATCTAGTGGGCACCGGCCGGCCGGAGGCCACTACATGGCTTGAAGAGGCTGCGGCAAAGGAACAGGTGTGGTGGGTCAAGTATACGATGGAGGAGTCTGCCCAGCTGATCCAGCTTCGGTCTGAGGATCATGCCGTCAAACTGTCAGCCGTCAAGAAACTCGGAGAACTCAGGAGTCAGAATGGGCTGTCGGCGCTCAAGGAATTGTTGGAAGCAGGAACGCAAAGTGGAGCTACCGAGCAACAGCGAGCCTTGGCGGATTCAGCCCAAGCGTCCATCGGACAAATCGATTCCTGGAGTTGGTGGGCAGGTGCCGTTGAAACATTGTTCCGAGGCATCAGCCTCAGCTCTATTCTCTTGATCATGTCTCTGGGGTTAGCCATCGTCTTCGGCTTGATGGGCGTCATCAACATGGCGCACGGCGAGTTAATGATGGTGGGAGCCTATGCCACGTTTGTGACCCAACAGGCGTTCATCGCCTGGTTTTCTCCAGAGAGCTTCGATTGGTATTTCCCCGTGGCCTTGCCCGTCGCGTTTTTGTCGGCTGCCCTGTTCGGATTAGTGCTGGAAGCCACCGTGATTCGTTTTCTCTATGGGCGACTGCTCGAAACTCTCTTGGCAACCTGGGGTGTGAGCTTAATCCTGATGCAGGCGGCTCGTGTGTACTTCGGTGATTTGACCGCTGTCATTGCCCCACAAGCCTTGCGAGGCGGAGTGCAAGTCATGGTTGGGGTGTATCTTCCCTTTAACCGAATTTTTATCATCATTCTGTCGATCATCTGTGTCCTCGGGATCTATTTCCTCTTGTTCCGATCCAATCTTGGGGTTCGCGTAAGAGCCGTCACACAAAATCGCAACATGAGTGCGTGTCTCGGTATTCCGACCAGAAAAGTCGATTCGTACACATTTGCCTTCGCGTCTGGATTGGCTGGTATCGCAGGGTGGGCGCTGACGATGGTGGGAAATGTCGATCCCGGACTCGGGCAGAACTATATCGTCGATGCTTTCATGGTCGTGGTGACGGGTGGAGTCGGAAAACTGGCCGGAACCATCTGGGCTTCGTTGGGAATCGGCGGGCTGAACAAATTGATTGAACCGGTCAGCGGAGCGGTCTATGGAAAAGTCTTTATCTTGGTGGGTGTGATTTTATTCCTGCAATGGCGACCGCAAGGCCTGTTTGCCGCGAAAGGACGCAACGCTGATGCCTGAACCAGTGGTCACTCACCAAAACAACCGCGAAACGTTATCCTTTTATGTCGCAGGGTTCGTGTTGTTGGTCGTCTTGCCTGTATTGAATGTGTTGCCTAGCGAAGATTCCTGGCTCTATCTCTCGGACTTTCGATTGAATCAATTCGGCAAGTTTCTCTGTTTTGCCATTCTCGCGCTTGGGCTCGACCTGATCTGGGGCTATTGCGGTGTGCTCAGCATGGGCCAGGGTGTCTTTTTCGGGTTCGGCGCCTATTGCATGGGGATGTATCTGGCGCTGCAGATCGGGAAAGAGAGCGTCTATGGCAGTGAGCTCCCAGACTTCATGGTGTGGACGCAGGTCAAGGAACTGCCGTTTTTTTGGTATCCGTTCAAGAGTTTTGCCGGTGCTCTCTTGGGAGCGATTCTTGTTCCTGTCCTGTTCGCGACGATATTTGGGTTTCTCGCGTTTCGCAGCAGGATCAAGGGTGTGTACTTTGCCATTATCACGCAGGCCTTGGCGTTTGCGGCCTGGCTGGTGTTCAACCGGAATGAGACCAGACTTGGTGGAACCAACGGACTGACGGATTTCAAGCAGTTGTTGGGCTACCGGCTGTCCGATCCCTCGACGCAACGGTGGTTGTACATCATGACCGTGTTGGCCCTGGGCGCGGCCTATCTCTTCTGTCGATGGATTGTCGCATCACGAGCGGGGAAGGTGTTGATTGCCATACGAGATAGTGAATCACGTGTGACCTTTTCAGGATACACGCCCTGGATGTTCAAGCTGTTCGTGTTTGTCGTGGCAGCCGGGCTCGCGGGGCTATCAGGAATGCTCTATGTGCCGCAGGTCGGCATCATCACCCCGGCTCAGATCGGGGTCTTGCCGTCGCTGGAAGTGGTGATCTGGGTGGCGGTTGGTGGGCGCGGGACACTGATTGGGGCGATCTTGGGGGCGGTGGCCGTCAACTATGGCCGCAGTGTCTTAACGAACTATTTCCCGGAGGCCTGGCCGTTTATCCTCGGGGGGCTCTTTGTGATTGTGGTGACCATGTTTCCGGACGGGCTTCTCGGGATGATCAGGAAATTGACCGAGCGAAAAAAGACCCCAGCACCGTTGATCAAAGCGGAAGGGAGTACCGCAGCGTGACGGACGACAATCTGATTCTGAACTGCCAAAACGTCGTCATGGATTATGACGGATTCAAGGCGTTGAACAATTGCAACTTTAGCGTCCATTACAACGAGCTCCGTGTCGTGATTGGTCCCAACGGGGCCGGCAAGACCACCTTGCTGGATGTGATCTGTGGGAAAACCAAGCCGACGTCGGGCAAGGTCCTGTTCGGGAACGGGATCAATCTGGTCGGCAAGAATGCGGAGGACATCACGAAGCTCGGCGTGGGACGGAAGTTCCAAGCCCCATCCATCTATGCCAACTTGTCCGTGTGGCAGAATTTAGATTTGTCGGTCAAGCGAGCGAGCAAGGGCGTATTTCCGACCTTGATGGGACGGTCGACTCCTGCGGAACGTGAACGGATTGATGAGACGTTGGAAACCATTGGATTGATGGAGCATGCCCATGATCGCGCCGGTTCCTTATCGCACGGGCAGAAGCAATGGTTGGAGATCGGGATGGTGATCTTGCAGGATCCATCTCTCCTCCTCGTTGATGAGCCAGTGGCCGGCATGAGCGACAAGGAAACGGAGCAGACCGGTCAGTTACTGACGAAACTCTCGGGGAAACAAGCGATCGTCGTGATCGAGCATGACATGGACTTTGTGAGACAGATCGCGAACATCGTCACCGTGCTGGCTGAAGGGACGGTCGTGTGCGAAGGCACGGTCGAAACCGTGCAAGCGGATGAACACGTCCGCGCCATCTACCTTGGACGGGCAAAAGTCGCCCATTAGTCGAGAAAAGGAGTGGGGTGACGCATGGTACAGGACACGAAACGGGTCACGCTGACGCTGGAGAACGTCAATGCCTACTACGGGGAAAGCCATATTCTCCGGAATGTGTCCTTTACGATTGACCCGGGTGAAGTCGTGTGTCTTATGGGGCGAAACGGGGTCGGCAAGACCACGACGCTGAAAACGCTGACCGGGTTGCTTCCCGTGCGGGGAGGCAAGATCACGTTCGATGGGGTGGAGATCACCCATGACCGGACGGATCTCCGGGCGCGACAAGGGTTGGCGTATGTTCCGCAGGGCCGTGAGATCATTCCGCATTTGACGGTGTACCAAAATCTGCAGCTCGGCTATTGGAATCGTCCGGTCATCAGCGGAGACGTCTCCGAAAAAGACGCGTTCGACGAGGTCTATCAGTTGTTCCCGAAGCTGACGCAGATTCTTCACCGGCCTGGGGGTGTGCTCAGTGGCGGTGAGCAGCAACAGCTGGCGATCGGGCGGGCCATCCTCTCAAGCCCTAAACTCTTGTTGCTGGATGAACCCACTGAAGGCATTCAGCCGTCGATCGTCGACCAAATCGAGGACGTCATCATCGGGTTCAAACAGTCGCGCCGGTTTGCCATTCTGTTGGTGGAGCAGGGCCTCCATTTTGCCGCGCGCCTGGCAGAGAAGTACGTCATTATGGCTAAAGGAGCGGTGATGGCGCAGGGCAAGAGCGACGAGCTGAGCGCCGATATGGTCAGGCAGCACCTCACGGTGTAAGGCCACGTACGGCCACTCAATGTTCCGCGCGTTCGTGCCTGTGCTGCAGTAATCCTTGAGGAAAAGTGGAAAGTGTCGACTTCTCCCCTTCCTCATTCGTTCTTTTGCTTGCGAAAATTGTGAGGGCTGCTCAGCGAGAAGGTTTGTCCTTTCGAAATCCCGATCCTCAACTCCCCACGTCGCATCAGGTTCAAGGCGTTGCCAATCCCCTCAGGCTCAGAAGAAAGGTCATGGCATCTTCAGGGAGGAAAAAAAGATTTGAAATTTTTGGTAGATTCGGCTACGGTGTCAACCGTGTTATTGTATGGGGCGATTTACTAGAAGGTTCAGTTATATCTGTATGCGCTCCGTGCAGGGCTGGTTGCTCGTAGTGGAGAAGGTCATCCATGAGCAAGCTTCTCTTAGCATTGTATGCCTGAAACAGAATTGTTGACCTTACTTGGGGTTGGCTTCCTGCTTGGGCTCCGGCATGCCTTGGATACCGACCATCTTGCGGCGGTGTCGACTGTGCTTGCCGAGCGACCCTCGCTCCTGGCATCGGGAGCGGTTGGATTATGGTGGGGAATCGGGCATACCCTGACGCTGCTACTTGTCGGATCGGTCGTGCTTGCCTGGGGACTGCACATTCCTGCTCAATTCGAAATGGCCGCCGAAGCGGGAGTCGCCCTGCTCCTGATTATTCTCGGTGGGACGCTCGCCAGAAAACTCTATCGGGAGCGATGGCACGTGCACAGCCATCAGCACGATGGCGAGCAGCACGTACACTTCCATAGCCATCAACGACAAGAAGGTCACGGTCATCGGCATTGGATCGTGGAGTCGATCCGTCCTCTCTGTATCGGGATGGCGCACGGGTTGGCCGGATCAGCGGCATTGATGTTGATGATTCTTGCGACGACAACCGATATGACGTCGGGACTCTTGTCGATTCTGATCTTCGGCATCGGTTCGATCATCGGTATGATGATGATCGGTCTGACGATCAGTATTCCGGTTATTTATTCACGATCGCTCAATCAGCGACTGTTCAGGGGCGTGCAGGGAGCAGCCAGTCTTGCCAGCGTGTCGGTAGGCCTCTGGATGTTGGTGACGTTGGCACGGTCGGCTACGGGGAATTGAGCCTGCGAGCTGCTCTGTACAGTGGGATAGTAGGCATAGGATAGCGATAGGCTTGCTTCTGCGGATTGGGCGAAAGCTGTGCTCCTGAACCCTGTGGGCTATCTTTGGGGGTCATTTGAGTTAGAGATATGCTGTGCTAAAGAAGCCAACAAGTGAACCGTTTGGCTGTTGACATTTTTGTTTGCATTGCTTATTTATTCGCGCGGTCTTTTAGTTAGAGATTCTGATGTGTGTGCAAGTCATTGTTCTCAGCAGTAGTCTAGTGTCGTTCGATGCGTGTCTTGAAGTAGAAACCAATCTCATCTGTTAGAGAGGAGGAGCTATGCGTCTAAGTCCGAGAGAACAGGACAAACTGATGATTTATGTGGCGGCGCAGGTTGCGGGCGACCGCAAGAGGCGCGGTCTCAAGCTGAACCATCCGGAGGCTGTCGCCTATATGACCGCTGCCGTATTGGAAGGAATTCGTGAAGGCAAAACGGTTGCGGAATTGATGACCTACGGGACGAAGCTTCTGTCACGCAATGATGTCATGCCCGGCGTGCCGGAGATGATTCGTGATTTTCAGGTCGAAGGGACGTTCCCAGATGGAACCAAGCTCGTGACCGTTCACAATCCGATTCCGTAAATTCGTAGGAACCTTAACGAAGGGTTGCATATCAACCCGGCATGAAGAAGGAGTGACGTGACATGAAAATGAACGAGCCCCAAGTTCCTGGAAAGGATATTGGAAATGAAGCGGCTTCCGAGAAAGCTGGCCCGTCCCGGCGCCAGTTTCTCGCGAACAGCGGACGTGTGGCGGCTGGGGTTGGAGCGGCGTCGTTCCTCAGCAATTCAGCTCACCCTGGTATGGTGTTTGCCGCAAATGAATCCTTGATTACGAGGGTCAGTGGCGCGGGAGCGGCGAAGCAGAAGAAGCTCCAGGATGCAACCACGAGAACAAGGGAAGCGTTAGCTGCGGCAGTCAAGGCTGAGTTGAACGCTCCGATCATCCCTGGCGAAATAACGACGGTCGGCGGTGATATCGAGGTATTCAAGGGACGGGAAACGAAAGACCTGACAGTCAAGAATCTGGGTGATCGTCCAATACAAGTCGGTTCACACTGCCATTTCTTCGAGTCTAACCGCGCGCTCAAGTTTGACCGCGAGCAGGCCTTCGGGTTCCGGCTCGCCATTCCGGCCGGCACGGCAGTCCGCTTTGAGCCGGGCGAAGAAAAGAAGGTGGCGCTCGTGGCTCTTGCCGGTAACCGGCTGGCTCAGGGTGTGAATGGATTGACCGAAGGGTTGTTGGATGATCCGAAAGTCAAAGCCAAGGCTGTTGGACTCGCCGCTGATCGCGGATTTGGAAAAGGAGGCGCCCGGTGAAAATTCCACGCAAACAATATGCATCTCTGTATGGACCCACGACCGGCGACCGTGTCCGGCTTGCCGATACGGACTTGATCATCGAAGTCGAAGAAGACCGGACCGTCCCCGGAGAAGAAGCCGTTTTCGGCGGCGGAAAAACCATTCGTGATGGCATGGGGCAGTCTGCTCGTGCGACCAGCGCCAGCGGGCAGCTCGACTGTGTAGTCACGAACGCCCTCATCCTTGACTACACCGGCGTCATCAAGGCTGACATCGGCATTAAGGACGGCCGGATCGTCGGGATCGGTAAGGCGGGCAATTCGGATCTCATGCCGGGTGTGACTCCAGGTATGGAAATCGGCCCAGGAACGGAAGCGATTTCCGGCGAAGGCAAGATCATCACGGCTGGTGGACTGGATACGCACATCCATTTCATCTGCCCACAGCAATGTTGGGAGGCGTTATCGGCTGGTTTGACCACGATGATCGGTGGTGGAACGGGTCCTTCAAGCGGAACCAGTGCCACGACCTGTACGCCTGGCCCCTGGAACATCCATAGGATGTTGGAAGCCTCGGAAGGTATTCCCATCAATCTTGGGTTCTTAGGGAAGGGCAATGCCTCGCGTCCCGAGGGCTTGAACGAGCAGATTGAAGCAGGCGCGATCGGCTTGAAGCTGCACGAGGACTGGGGAACAACCCCCAAGGCCATCGATACCTGCTTGAGCGTGGCTGACCGCTACGATGTGCAGGTCGCCATCCACACCGATACACTCAATGAAGCCGGATATATCGAAGATACGATCAAGGCGATTAAGGGGCGAGCGATCCACAGTTTCCACACGGAAGGTGCGGGTGGTGGTCACGCGCCGGACATCATCAAGATTTGCGGAGAGCCGAATGTGCTGCCGTCTTCAACGAATCCCACGATGCCGTTTACGATCAACACGATGGACGAGCATCTGGACATGTTGATCGTGTGTCATAATCTCAACTCACGGATCCCGGAAGACGTCGCATTTGCTGAGTCCCGTATCCGACGTGAAACCATTGCCGCGGAAGACATCCTGCATGATATGGGTGCGATCAGCATCATGTCATCGGACTCACAGGCCATGGGTCGCATCGGAGAGGTCATCACGAGAACGTGGCAAACGGCGCATAAGATGAAGGTTCAGCGGGGACACCTCAAGCCGGTTAGTGGGAGAGACTCCGATCAGAACGATAATTTCCGTGCCAGGCGGTATGTGGCCAAGTATACGATCAATCCGGCCATTACACATGGTATTGCCCATGAAGTTGGTTCTGTAGAAGTCGGGAAAATAGCGGACCTGGTGATTTGGAAGCCGGAGTTCTTCGGGGTAAAACCCGAGATGGTCTTGAAAAATGGATTTATCGCACAGGCTCAGATGGGTGATCCGAATGCATCCATCCCAACACCGGAACCGACCATCAGTCGGCCGATGTTCGGCGCTTTTGGCCGTGCGTTAACGAGCACCAGCTTCACTTTCCTGTCACAGGCGGCTATAGATCATGAGATTCCAAAGCGGCTTGGTTTGCAGCGACGGGTGGCGGCGGTCAAGAACTGCCGGAACATCGGCAAGCGCGATCTCAAGCTGAATGACGCACTTCCGAAAATGGAAGTGAATCCAGAGACCTACGTTGTGACCGCGGATGGTGTGCCGCTCATTTGTGAGCCGGCCATTGTGTTGCCGTTGGCTCAACGGTATCAACTGTTCTAAGAAACAAGACAGCCGGCTCGACTATTGGTTTGGAGTGATTGTCACGGTAGTCGGCCGGCTGTTGTTGTCTTTTCCTCGTGTAACATGAATACCCCCGCATTGCTTGAAGGGTTACGGTTCGTCGATACGTTTTTCCCATCCGGAGGCTATGCCTTTTCCTCAGGGCTGGAAGCAGCGGTCCAGGGCGGGGCTGTCAAGACGTCCGATCAGCTGGCCAAGTATGTTGAGGATCTGCTGCGTGGCGGGATGAGCCGCCGGGAGGTGCTTGCCGTCAAGCAAGCGAATCGCGCGGCTTCGAAGGGATTGCTGCAGGTTGCGGTTCAGATCGATCGAGCGCTTGAGGCGACCAAGCTTGGTCGAGAATCGCGCATGGCCAGCCGCCAGATGGGGCGACAAGTGATCAGGGTCGCGGCGGATCAGATGCGAGCCAAGTCGATCCTGAATGAATATCGTGATGAAGTAGAAGCCGATCGCGCCCCAGGTCATCTCGCGGTGACGTTTGGACTTACCATGGGTTCGTGTGGCTGGAATCCTGAAGAAACCGCCGGCGCCTTCTTGTACCAAACGGCCGTGGGGTTCATCTCCTCCGCGATGCGGCTGAGTCCTATCGGTCAACATGAGGGCCAGCGTATCCTGAGCGAATGGCTTCCATTGATTGAACGGATTAGTCGGGAGGTTGACCTCGATACGGCAATGAGCTCGTGGTCACCTATCCAAGATATTTATGCGATGCGTCATGGCTCTCTAGAGTGGAGACTGTTTCGCTCTTAATGGGAGACCTGCGAACATCGTCAGACCTAAGAAAGGAACGGAACAGGTGGTGAGGGCTCGTCTAGTCTTTGCTATCTGCTCGTAAGGCGTAAACATGCATGATCTCAATCGTGAACATAATCACAATTGGACTCCGACTCAGGCGAGGAAACAAGGTATTCCGGTCATTGGTATTGGCGGGCCGGTTGGATCGGGAAAGACGGCGCTCGTGGAAGCATTGTGTCAGCGGCTGCGCGATCGTTTCAGCCTTGCAGCCGTGACCAACGATATTTTTACAAAAATTGATGCTGAAATCCTGACCAAGCGTGCCGCACTTCCGGTCGATCGGATTCTTGGTGTGGAAACAGGGGGCTGCCCCCATACGGCGATCCGTGAAGATGCATCCCATAACCAGGAAGCCATCGATGATCTGTTGCGCCGGCATCCGGATGTTGAGCTGATCTTCTTGGAAAGCGGCGGGGATAATCTTGCGGCCACGTTCAGCCCCGAACTGGTGGACTATGTCATTTATGTGATTGATGTGTCCGGTGGTGACAAAATTCCACGGAAGGGTGGACCGGGAATCACGCGATCTGATTTCCTCGTCATCAATAAAATGGATTTGGCCCCGCATGTGCGCGCAGATCTTTCCGTCATGGATCGGGATGCCCGTAAGATGCGTGGGGAGCTTCCCTTTGCCTTCACCAATATCCTGTCCGGCGAGGGGATGGATGCGGTGGTGGCGTGGGTTGAGCAACGCATCCCGCAACGAGTCAAGCGTTCATGACCATGCCGACAGAGCAGGGACAGCGGAAGCGGGCGGCTCGGAAAACGGGTACGTCTCAACCAAGGGCATCGTCTGGAACACGTACGTCTGTCCGGAAGAAAAAATCTCCTGAACGGTTTGCGACAGAGTTAGTCGGACGGGTCGGTGAGCTGAAGCTGACGTACACAAAGCTTGATCACCGTACGGTGATCTCTCACTCGTATTTCACTACGCCCTGGAAACTGCTGCCCCCTATCTATCTCGACGATACCGGGTCTGCCTATACCTTACTGGTCAATCCATCCGGTGGTCTGGTTGGGGGTGACCATCTGTCCCTTGATATGACGGTGGAGCAGCATGCGCATGTCATCATTTCAGCTCCCTCAGCCAACCGGGTGTATCAAACTGAAGGCCTGGTATCTGAACAGCATGTCGCCATCGCGGTCGAGCCCGGCGCGATTCTCGAATGGTTTCCTGAGCATACGATTCCCTTTGCCGGATCTCGGTTTCGGCAGAGTCTTAGGGCTACGGTTGGGCCTGGCGCAACCCTCTTCTTGTGGGATGCGCTTGCCTCAGGCCGCATTGCGAGGGGAGAACGGTGGGCCTTTACCGACCTGGAAAACGAAATCCTAATCACGACGGCCAACGGGAATTCGCTGCTCGAGCGATATGCCCTTGATCCGGCAACGGACTTAGGGGTGGTCGGTCTGGCCGAGGAATGGGATTATGTGGCCTCGTTCTACGTCGTGAACGACGCACTGGCCCCAGAGGTCTGGACTGGATTGGAGTCGACCATTGCTGCGCTCTTGGATACCAAGCCAGGAGCCGTATTAGGCGGCGTCTCAACCCCACCGGTACCAGGCCTTGCCGTCAAGCTCTTGGCCAGAACGGCTCCGGATCTCTTGGCGATGATGGAGGCCTTATGGGCCGCCGCTCGCGAAGCTGTATTGAAGCTCCCGCCTATCTCATTACGGAAATACTAAGCAGGCAGTCCTTCCCTGTTCTCTTTTCTGATTGAGCGAGATTCGGTGAAAGATTATAGGTTCGAAGCCTGCGGGTCAGCTGCATTGGCTGTCCGAAGGGACCAGGCTAACCCCAGGAGGGAAAGGGTGAAAATCACCCATTTTGATGGGTCAAAGTTGTACCAGAGGGGACCGTTGCGGTAGTCCGTTGGATGGGTGTGATGGTAATTGTGATAGCCCTCACCGAATGTCAGCAGGGAAACTGCCCAGCTGTCTCGACTTGAATCTGCTTGGCCATGGGGTTGGTTTCCCCACAGATGACAGACTGAGTTGATACAAAATGTCGAATTCAGTACGGCGAAGGTTCGGCCGATACCGGCCAACATAAAGCAGCTCATCCCCCCAACCCAGCCGTTGTACAGATAGCCTGCCAGGAATGGGAACGCCAATCCCGAGAGGAAGATGAGGGTGTAGTATCGGTGTTGCCACATCACGACCGGATCTTGCCGAAGCCTGGTCGCATATTTTTCGTCCGAGTACTTCTTGTCTGCAAAGAGCCATCCACAGTGGCTGTGCCAGAACCCAAGCTTCGCGTTGTAGGGATCTGCATCCTGGTCGCAGGCCGCGTGGTGGCGGATGTGATCGGCACTCCACTTGAGCGCGGACTGTTGAAGCGCCCATCCTCCGGCGATGAGTAAGACAGCCTTGATCCCATCAGGACAGCTGAAGCTGCGGTGTGAGATGAGGCGGTGGTATCCCACGGTAATGCCTAATCCCGTGATGACATAGAGGAGCGCGAACATCGTCCAGTCGAACCACGTGTATCCATAGAGGAAACCAAATAACGGTACTCCGATCACGGCGCTTCCCACGATAATGCTGAAGAGCATCACCGTGACATAGACCGGGTAGGTACGTTTAAGCCCGCCGGTAGAGACAGTTGACGCGATCATTGTGGTTCACGCGAGGGATGTGACATGAGTCGGAGGTTCACCTAGACGTGCAATTTCTGCCAAATGTACCAGGACGATGTGGAAATAGCTACTCTGGATGGCCCATTCAGGTCCCTCTTGTTTCGGTTGACAGCGGACGGTAAGATTTCATATACATACTCGGTCTATCTCGACTCGTCACAGTGTGACCGAGGGTACAATAGGGCCTGAATCAGAAGAACTTTGGTGAATGAAAACCAGAGAGACGGGTTGGTTCGGAGGCAGGATGTTCGTTAATTACAAGGAGGCAGTCCAATGAAGAGTGCGTTATCAATGATGTTTGGTGTCGCAGCCGTCGCCTTGGTCGCGGCGCCTCTCACCTCGTACGCCGGCGGAACGATTTCGGGGAAGGTGACATTTGCCGGGAAGGCGGAGCAGAAGGAATTTCTCTTCTCCAAGTTCCCGAACCCGAAGTTCTGTCCCCAGATTCCTGACAAGAGCAAAGCGGATGGCGATAAGCGGTTCTTGAAGCAGATCGAAGTGAGCAAGGACGGCGGATTGAAGGGTGCTGTCGTGGCCGTTGTGGACATCGAGGATAAGGCCTGGATGGACGGCTATGCCGGAACGGAAGTCGTGGCAGCGTTCTGTGATTTCCAGCCGTTCAGTGGCGTGGTGGTGAATACCCGCCCATTCAAAGTTGAAAACACCGATGCCGATGCCGAAGATCCTAAGTCGGTGGCCGGCGTGCTGCACAATCCCCACAGCTTTACCGTGAAGGGAAGCTCTTCCGCGACTGGTTTCAACATCGGTCTCGCAAAGAAGGGCGATAAGTTGGATAAGCCGGTGACCTTCCGTGGCGGTGCGGAGAAGGAAGGGTACTACCGCTTGCAGTGCGACCAACATGAGTTCATGCAGTCCTTCTTCCTCCCGGTGTCGAATGCACACTTCGCCGTGGCGAAGGACGATGGTTCGTTCGAGATCAAGGATGTGCCGGCCGGCAAGCATAAGGTGATTGCTTGGCATCCATTCGCCGCAAAGGGCAAGAAGGTCGAGTTCGAAGTGGATGTGACTGATGGTGGGGCTGCCAAGCTCCAGGCTGAAATCAAGTAAGATCGTTTCAGCAAGTCTGAGTCATCGAAGGGCAGCGGGGCAACCCGCTGCCCTTCGTGTTTTCAGCCCATTTCCCCCACAGAGTCTTCCTACACAGGCTTTCTCGTTTCAGGGTTTTATCCGTCTCAGCTTTTTGATGTGATACATAGTGCGGTCATGACCGGATTATCCAGTTGAGAGGGGCGGTTTATGATCTTCCATTTCCTCATGGCCGGAGGTGCGGATCAAGTGCTGCGACGAACGAGGCTTGCCCTCCTACTGCTCCTTGTCCCTACTCTTCTGACTAATGCCTCCTGCTCCGTCATTGACGGGGCGTTCTCCGTACTCAAGGGGACCTTTTCGGTTGCCAAAACCGGCTATCGTGTCGTGAAAAAGACGGTTAAAGGCACGATCTGGGTGGTGAGCGGAGCGTATGAGTTGACGAAGGGGGCGAGCAGGCTGGTCTATCATATCGGGAAATTTACCTTTGAAGTGGTCCGGGCCCCATTGGAGTATCCCTTGATCCGAGATGATATTCAGACCATCGATGGGCTTCCGGTGAAAGAGGCGATCCGGCTAGGGCGGGTCAAGGCGGCGCCCTACACCGTCAAGGGCCAGCAGTACGTGCCGATGAACATGGTGAATGCACAGACGTACGAGGAAACGGGCTTGGCCTCGTGGTACGGGGAGGAAACCAGGCGTCTGCCGGGCGGCCACATGACGGCGAACGGTGAACTCTTCAATCCCAATGGACTGACGGCAGCGCATAAATATTTGCCGCTGCCGATCCATGTGCAGGTGACGAATCTGGAAAACGGCAAGTCGATCGTTGTCCGAGTGAATGACCGTGGTCCCTTTCCGAGTGATCACAACCCCGATTCCGGCAAGCGGGTCATTGACCTCAGCCGAGGCGCCGCTGAACAACTAGGGTTTGTGGAACAGGGCACCGCCAGAGTCCATGTGGAAGTCATACAGCTGGAAGACGCGTGACGGGTCGTGTATTTCCCGATGACTGCCGTTTTACCAAAGCCAGTCCTTTCGTCGTTTCCAAGGGGCTTCAACGTAATCGGGTTAGCCTCAAGCGGCAAATCCCCTGCCTTGTCTTTTCGTTTCTGATCTAGGTAAGATCCTTGTTTCTGGGCTGTTTTCTGTGTCCAAGGGGGCTGGTGTGTCACGAGAACTCTCACTCGCGGAAATCTTTCAGCTCGGCTATTACTGGGAGACCAAGATCCTACTCACGGCCGTGAAACTGGATGTCTTTTCGGCCATCGATGAACGGCCGAAATCCGATCAGGACATTGCTGGACGACTGCAGGCCGATCCTCCTACCCTGGGCCTTCTCTTAAATGCGCTGGTCGCGATGAAGCTGCTGACGAAAGAAGCGGAGCTGTACGGGAACTCATCGATCGCGATCAAGTATTTGGTCCGGTCGTCGCCGCAGTATGTCGGCCATTTGCTGCTCTTACACGACGCCGAGTGGAACAACTGGGGCAAACTGGAAGAGACGATTCGTACGGGGAAGCGGACGGTGGATCGCCATGTGTTCGAGACTGATCCTGAGTTGGGTAGCCATGTGCTGGCGGTACTGAATCGTATTGGCCAGCAGAGTGGCCCTGATTTGGCCAAGCGGTTGAAGTTGGCTGGGCGTGAGCGGATGTGTGATCTCGGCGGTGGCGCCGGGACGAATGCAATTGCGTTCTGCCAGGTGTATCCCGACCTGCATGCGACTGTTTTCGACCTTCCGGAAACGCTGAAGCTGACGGAAAAAACAGTGAAAGAGGCAGGTCTGGAATCACGGATCACCCTGCACCCCGGCGACTTCAATCGGAATCCGCTCGGTGGACCCTACGACGTGGTCCTGATGTCGGATATTCTGCATTATCAAACCTTTGAAATGAATCAGGATCTGGTCAAAAAGGTATATGGCGCTCTGGTGCCGGGTGGGCGGTTGGTCATTAAGGATCGATTCTTGGACGAAGCCGGGACAGGCCCTGCCTGGACGACGGCCTTTGCCGTCCACATTCTCGTCAACACCCAGAAGGGGAGCTGCTTCCAAGCCAGTGAAGCGATGCAATGGCTCTACGCGGCCGGGTTCAGCTCTGTGGTGGAACTGGAGAAGACGGCGGTGGTGCAGGGGGTGAAATCGCGTGAAACGTGAAGTAGCGCTTGTGAAGCGCAACTTGCGGCAAGACGACTATGGGCACGATGACGAGATACGTTTCACAAGCGACGAGCGACGAAGAGTAGGCGATGGATTGGTTGCGAGAACCGGGATTCTTTGGGACCCATGCGACGGTCGGAGCGGACCTCAGTCAGCTGATGGCCACGCTCTTTACCGGACTCTTTGTCATCGGATGGTTTCAGGCACGCAAGCGAAAGGCCGATGCGCACCATTGGCTGATGTTGGGCGGCATGATCGCCATGTTGAGCTTCTTTATCGCGTACTATCTCTTTCGGCAGCTGGGGGTTCTGGCTTTTGAGGGGAAGGAAGGGTTCGGTGGGTCACAATCGCTCTATGATTACGTCTTCATCCCTGTCCTGACGCTCCATATCATCCTTGTCATCATCGGGCTGATCATGGCGGTGTATATGATGGTCTTGGGGTTTCGTTCTCAGCAATTCATCGACGGGGTGCGGTCGCTCCGGGAGTCACGGCTCATGACCACGTGGAAGAAGATCGGAATCGTGTTCGGTGTCGTGGCCGTGATCGTATTGGGGTTGTTTTTTTCGCGCGTGGCGACTGCCGGATTTTCGATGCGCAAGATGGAGGTCTACCTGATCTTCCTTGCACTCGTCGCCTTTGTGTTCGCGATTGAGATGACGATCCAGCGAATCTGGCCGGACGGCGCACGGCGGCATCGGGCGCTGGGCCGATTCACGATGGTCATCTACTGTGTGCTCTTTATGACCGGAAGTTTCACCTATACGATGTTATACATCCTGTACCCAGGCAAGATCGGATGATGGCTCACAGCTAATAGCTGTCAGCTGACAGCTTGAGGATTTATGCTGACCTGCGGGTGTGGTCGCTGGATGCATACCGAGGGGATTGAGGAACGTGGTGGTGAAGCTGGTGCGTTCTGGTTCATCCGCTCGGAGTGCCGAGGCTGTGGGTTGAAAGTCGGTGTCGATGTGCCGGAGGGTCAGACTCGAGGGCTCATCGATCGATTATTCTGGACCGATGAGGCGCTGCATCGATTGGCCCGCATGCCGCCCTATGTGGCACCGCTGGTTCGAGATGAGGTGGAGCAACATCTCCGTAGTCAAGGAGAACGAGTGGTCACCTATGAAACGTTGCTCCGTCCCCGTACGGGAGAACGCATCGAATGGGACCCGGAAGCGGAACGGCGATTGGACCGGGTGCCAGCCCCTGTTCGCGCGATGGCACGGGTTGAACTTGAACGAACCGCGACAGATCGCGGATTGTCTCGCATCACCGTGTCGCTGATGGAAGAGATTAAAGCGAAATATTTTGGGATGGGCGCTCAAAAGACGTGAAAGGTGAAAAGTAGGAGGACAAGAATGATTCACCTCTCACCTTTTATCTTTCACGTTTAACAGGTTCAGCATGCTTCATCGAATGGCGCTGCGGGTACTTCCGAGCTTGAGTTTGGCGGTAACGGAAGAGGCCGTGCGCAAGAAAAAACGCATCGTGATGTTTGTCCCTGGGCTGATTGCCTTCGGGGTCTATCGCCTTGCCAAACATCTTGTTCCAATTGCTGAGCCGCTGGTGCTCTTGGCTGTGAGTGCGCTGGTCGCCATGGTGACGGCGGTCTTGGCTTATCGGGTCGGGCGTGCTGCGCCCTGGTCGGAGATCATACGCCATGATGGCGTCCGGTTGCTCAGTTGGCTCGTCGGATGGATCGGTGCCGTCTATGGTATTCAGCTTTCTCTCTTGGTGCTGACTCTCTTGTGGATTATGAATTATAGCTATCTCCAGCATCCTGATGGACCGGCGATGATGGCCATCATCATCTCCTGTACATCCGTCGCACGCGATGCATTTGAGATTGGGCATGTGCGTCGGCTCGCACAGATGGGGCGGCCCTTTCTCACGTTTCCGGATGGCACTCCGCTTCGGGTGCTGCTACAGCACAAGATCGGGCAGCTGGGGCCGTGGATCCTTGCCGGACTTGGTTTGGGTATGCTGGCAGCCTTTCCGGGGATGCTCATTGAGGATGTTCAGGGAGCGGCGTTGGTCCAGTTGTTCGCCGTGACCGTTCTTGGCGGAGGGCTGACACTCTGTGCGTATTTTGGTGGGCTCTATCCATCGACTCCGTGGGCGGAGACGCTTCGCCGGATGGCACCAGGTGAGCTAGTGAAATACTGGTGGTGGCCTGGGATGGCCTTTGCCTCGACCTATTACCTGGTCGCGATGGGGTTGCTGTTGTTTGTCCTGCGTCAGCCGATGATCACGACCGGTTCGGCAGTGGCCATGGGGGCAATCGTGACAGCCATCATGGCGTTGTACGGGTACTATCTTGGTGATCGCCGCCATGTGGAAGACGAACAAGCGCCTCAACTGTCCAGTGGAATGTTGCGATGCCCGTTTGTGATGGGCATTCTGGGCAAGACTATCGGCTCCACCGATGCATCTGGGGAATTGGCACTCGATAAGACTGGGATGAAGGGGTAGGTTTATGGGCCAAGGATTCAGAATAAATGGTTTGTTGCTTCGTGTGGCACTGGGCATTGCAGTCGTCTCGATCACCCTTGGTTCTCTGGGGTATGACCCCGATCTGTCTTATGCCGACGCTTCCACCGATGTGTACTTCGGAACCGAGGGAATTCCGCAGGGGCCGGCGGCTCCAACACCTCAAGAAACGGTCTACCCCCAAGTCGGGTCACTGGATAGCCGGCTACTCGTGTGGTTCGTGACACAGCAGCATACCTATTTCGGCGGATTCGTTCTCGCCTTGCCGTTGTTTTGCGCATTGCTCGAGTTTTTGGGGCTTCTCACAAACAAACCGGCCTTGGCCCTTCGTTACGATAGTTTGGCGAGAGATCTTGCGAAGGTGGCGGTCTTGGCCATGTCGGTCACTGCACTGATCGGCAGTCTGATGCTGACGATGTTTATCATGCTCTATCCGAGTTTCATGAAGTATATGGGCGGAACATTCAAGGGATTCATGCCGGCCTATGCCGCCGTATTTTTCGGAGAAGCGCTGCTGCTGGTGATCTATTATTACGGTTGGAACCGGATGACAGACCGTGGCATGAAATGGATTCATGCCGCGATCGGTATTCTGACGAACATCGTGGGGACCGCATTATTGATGATGGCCAACGCCTGGTCTGCGTTCATGATGTCGCCGGCCGGGGTTGATGCGCAGGGGCGGTTTCTCGGAAACGCGTGGCATCTGTTGCACTCCGCACTCTGGAATCCTCTGAACGTCCATCGCTTTCTGGCGGATATGATGTCCGGTGGGGCCGTGGTGCTTGCCTATGCCTGTTACCGATTTTTTACCAGTAAAACAGACGAGGAACGGGCCTATTTTGATTGGGTCGGATACGTGTTCCTCTTCGTCACGGTGTGCGCTCTCATTCCCATGCCGTTTGCCGGGTACTGGCTGATGAAGTCAGTCTTCATGTTTCGCCAGACCATGGGGGTGACGATGATGGGCGGGCTACTCACCTGGCTCTTTGTGGTGCAGGCCCTCTTGATCGGTGTCTTGTTTTTGGGGATCAACTATTATCTGTGGCAGAGCATGGCGCGGATCAAGGGTGGAGAGCGGTATCAGCCTTACTATCAACTCCTTTTGGGCGTGTTGATGGTGGCGCTCTTTATTTGGTTGACGCCGCATACATTGCTGACCTCTGCCAGTGAGGCTAAGGCAATGGGCGGTGCGCAACACCCGGTCATCGGTAACTACGGGGTCATGTCGGCTAAGAACGGAGCGGTCAATATCCTGATCCTCGTGACCGCACTGAGCTTCCTCTATTATCGTCGTGCGAATCGCACCATGACTATCTCATGGATCAAGACCGGCAATATCCTCATCACGGTGCTGTATGTGGTCGGCGCAGTGAACATCATTTGGCTATCGATCTATGGCTTCTATTTGCCGGCGAAAATTCGCGTCGGTCTGTCCGCTCCGCAGGCTTTCACCACGTTCACGGTTATTCTGGTCGGAGTGGTGATCAATCGGTTGATGCTCCGGCGTGCGATGGTGCATGGCCCGATTCAGTGGGGAAAGATTCCGCTGCGTGGCATGGTCGGATTATTTGGGTTAGCGGCATCGTTCAGTTGGGTGATGGGGTTGATGGGATACATCCGTTCCTCGGGGAGGTTATCATGGCACGTCAGCGAGTTGATGGCCGATGTCTCGCCCTGGGCCTTCACTCCGGACCTCCAATATGCGACCAAAATGGTGACACTGAATATGGTGGTGTTCTGGGCGGCGGTTCTCGCATTGTTCTGGATGTGCGAACGGGGACAGCAGCCGGTGATGGTAGAAGATGCGAGTGAGAAAGAGTCACCGTTACTGGCTCCGATTCCATCGCAAGAAACATAAGAAAGGGATTCAGGGCATGATACGGACTGTGTTGATGGCTGCGGCAGCCGTGCTCGGCTCAACGGTTCTCGTGATTGGGGTGACGCCTGCGATCACGGGAGAGCCGACGCTGGTGCTGGAAGATTTTCAAGCAAAAGAAGCGGATGGTTTTCCTTCGTTGTGGGATCACGAAAATCAACGTAGCCAAGCAAAAGGCCGTGACGCGTACAAGGTACGGACGGAGAACGGGGTCAGCTTTTTGTCGGCCAAGGATGCGGGGCAACGGATCAAGAAAAAGAAAATCGATTGGGATCCGAAAGCCTATCCGGTTCTGACCTGGCGTTGGCGCCTGACCAAAGCCGCGACCGGAAACGAGCCGCTCGCGGCCGTCTATGCATCGCTCGATACGGATCTTTTGTTTATTCCGGTGTTCACGAAGTATGTCTGGAGTGAATCAAAACCGGATGGCACGTTGACCGAAGGTGGGATGTTCAGTGGATCCGAGATCGTTGTCCAGTCTGGGACGAAGGAGATCGGACAGTGGTTTGAAGAGCGGGTCAATGTGTACGAAGACTTTAAGCGGATTCATAAGCATGAACCGGCGGAGAAGGCCTGGGGAATTTCTATCATCGCCGCGCCTGGAGTGGAGATCGATTTTGGTCCACTCGTTGCCCTTCCAGGGAAGTGAGGCATGCGCGGACGCTAAGAGATTGATGTGATGGTGAGTCGTACGGTTGTTGATATTGCCCTCGGAATCGTTGTGATGGGGACGGTGGGGACCCTGATCGGGACGACGATGGGTGGAGGGCTCATGCCGGTCGCCATCCTCGTTGGGCTCGGCCTGGGTGTGGTGATCGGCTTTCTTGGTGGTCGCCGGTTTCTCGTGAGCATTCTGGTCGGGACGATTATCGGGGGATTGTTGGCCTGGTTGATGGCCGGTGCTGAGCGGATCTGGGTTGGTGCCGGGGCTGGAGCAGCCATGGGCGGGTTTCTTGGCGTCCAGATTTCGATGTTGCTCGATGTGCGTGCAGCGAGGAAGGCGGCGGCAGCAGAGCAGGCAGGAACGTCGCCGTCGTAGAGCTCATGGGTCTTGATTGTCGAGGTGTTTGTGGAAAATAAAGGTGTCTTAGTCGGCTCCATTATCTTTGTGTTTGCGTCCTTCTTTCTCATGATCGGTCTGTTGGCTTACGAATCATACAAGGCCAAGCAGATGAAACAGCTTGCGGCGTCAGTGGCGTCCGAAGCGCGACCGACGGCCAGCAGTCTGCCTTCTCAGGATTTCTCCATGTACAAGACAAGAATCGGAGACGAAGGGCGGGAGATGGTGCAAGTTCCGGAAGGGCCTTTCACGATGGGAAGCAATGACGGTGATCCCGATGAGGCACCCGAGCATCAGGTCTACTTGAAAGGGTTCTATATCGACCGGAACGAGGTCACGCAACAAGAATATCAGCGGTTTGCCAAGATGACGAAGCGGGGGATGCCGAGAATCGAGGTGTTTGACGATGATCAATCAAAGATCTTGAAGCCCGAGTTTGCGGCGATGAGTGTCTCGTGGGACGAGGCGATAGCCTACTGCAAGTGGGCGGGGAAGCGTCTGCCTACGGAAGCGGAATGGGAAAAAGCCGGTCGTGGCGAGAGTAAGCGAAGATATCCATGGGGAGACAAGTTCGTCGTCAATGCGGCCAATGTCGATGGTACGGAAGATGGCTATAAGTACTTGGCTCCTTCCGGAGTCTTTGAGGGTGGGCGCAGTCCTTACGGCATTCATGACATGACGGGAAATGTGGCGGAATGGGTCGAGGACTCCTACGACGAGCATTACTACAAGAAATCTCCGTTTCGTGACCCCAAGGGGCCGGACAATGCAGATTTGAAAGTCGTACGGGGAGGATCTTGGAGGGAGACGGAGCATCAGGCAAGGTTGTCCAAGAGATTTGCCGCTAAGCATTGGCGTACCGATGTCACGATCGGTGTTCGCTGTGCGAGCGATTTAGATCCAGCTTCAGCTGGGAGCTGAGTGATAGGCCGGCATGCTCGATTCGAAATTTAAACTGGTCTTCCTGTTTGTGGTCTTGGCCTGCGCGGCCATGCCCATTGTCGCCATTATGCGAGGGACGACGGTCACTCCGTATGAGAAGCCGACGTCTGATACCGTCGCTGAAGTTGTGTCGACGGCGGATAGTGCGCCAGGAGAAGAACCGTTTTCGGGTGAGATGGTCACGATTCCAGCAGGGGCGTTCATTCGTGGAACTGAGGGTGGAGGTTTCGATGAGCGTCCCCAACGAACCATTTATCTGGATGCATTCTCGATTGACCGGTACGAGGTGACGAACTATCAGTATCAGCAGTTTGTTGTGGCCACAGGGCATCGAAAACCAGGACTTCCTTCACGCTATGCCAAGAGCGGAGCCAGGGTGCGTGGGATCAATCAGCCCATTGTTTATGTGTCATGGGACGACGCTGACGGGTACTGTCGATGGAAGGGGAAACGGCTGCCTACCGAAGCTGAGTGGGAAAAGGCGATGCGCGGTACGGATGGAAGGCTCTGGCCATGGGGAGATACGGAGCAACCTGATGGGGCAAATTGGGCTCGTGTGCAGGATGGTCATGAAGCGTCGGCGCGTGTCGGTACATTTCAGAGCGACAAGAGTCCCTATGGAGTGATGGACGGTGCCGGTAATGTCATGGAGTGGGTGGCGGATTGGTACGATGAGACCTACTATAAGAGCTCGCCGGATCAGAATCCACCGAGTCCTGAGTACGGCACCTACCGGGTGCTTCGTGGGGGAGGATATACGACGGCAGGTGGCGATGTTCGAATTACCAGTCGAAGCAAGATGATGCAAGACTTTCGAGATGAAACGATCGGATTTCGCTGTGCAAATTCACCTGTCGGTACGGTAGGTGAAGAGAAGGGAAAGCCGGAAGAACTTACAGAAAATCAAAGTAGTAAAGGATCAAAAACACGGCCAAAATGATGTTGACAACCATTCCAGCCAAAACTATAATGTCAAACACTTTTGAGTTTTTCGACACAATTTCCTCGCTAATTCGTGTTGAAAGTTGAGAAATTCTGATAACACAGGGCCGGATGCCTGTCAAGAAAATGCGGTAATTCCAAAATTTAGCCCTTACTCACTATTTTGATCGGGAGTTAATGACGATGGCAACAGCTACCCCTGATAGCGAACTAAAGGTAAAAATCGGAAAGATGATTTTTTATATTACCTGTGCTGTCGGATTATGGTTTTTCTATTGGTTTGCCGGTATTCAGTGCCCTTGTTGAGTTTTGTGCGGAGTTTGGCCTTGCATGGGGGATCTGTCCGGCTTAACTGATTGATGGCATTGGTCGACAGAGGAGAGGAAGAAGATGAGCGCTCTTAACAATCCAGTCATTGCATTTGTTGTTTCTCTTGTTATTGTCGTTGGTTATTTTGTGATGGTTGATCACTACCTCATGGATATGCAGGGGCTGGACTTTTGGTATCTCTTCAAAAACTAAGCCCTCCTGAAGGTATTGTCGAGTATTCTGAAAATCATACATTTAACGTAGGGTATTAAGGAGGTATTCCATGGGCCTTTTAGCCGGCAAGCGCGTATTTTCGATTGTGGCGCTCTGCATGATGGTCGGCCTCCTTCTGCTTCCGGTCGTCGTGGCGTTGCCTTCACTGGCTATCGGTGAAGAGACTCGTTCGGGCGATGCGGCAAAGAAGGATGGAGATAAGGTCGAAAAGGGTCGGGATGTCTATTATAAGACAGAAGGAATCGTGTCTGGTGCTCCCGCTCCTAAGACGACGGATGGTGTTAAGGACTATCCGAGATATAACTTTGAAAGTCGAGTCTTGCTCTGGTTTGCGAACCAGCAGCACCTCTACTACGGCAGCTTCGTGCTGGCCGTTCCGATTTTTTGCATGATCATCGAGTTTATGGGGGTTGTCACGAAGGATAAAGCGCTCGCGAAGCGCTATGATCAATTGGCTTATGATTTCATTAAGATCAGTCTTACTGCCTACTCTCTTACTGCTATTCTAGGAGGTATTCTGATCTTTACCTTCTTGACTCTGTATCCATCCTTCTTCTCATATCTGTCGGGTATCTTCCGCCCTGTCATGCACATCTATGCATTGATGTTTGTGGCGGAGAGTGGGACTCTCTACATCTACTACTATGGATGGGACAAGATGCGAGAGGGTTTCTTGAAGTGGATCCATTTGAGCATGTCGGTGGTTTTGAACGTGATAGGAACATTGCTCATGTTCCTTGCAAATTCTTGGATCGGTTTCATGATGTCGCCTGCCGGCGTTGATGAGCAGGGGCGGTACCTTGGGAATATTTGGCATGTGATTCATACCGCACTGTGGAATCCGCTTAATCTGCACCGAATCCTGGGTAATATGGCGTTTGGTGGCGGCGTGGTTGCGGCCTATGCTGCGTATAAGTTTTTGGCTTCCAAAACGGATGAGGATCGAGCCCACTATGATTGGATGGGCTATATCGCTATGGCTTTGGGTGTGGCGTTTCTGATCCCATTGCCATTTGCCGGATATTGGCTCATGCGCGAGGTCTATGCCTATCGTCAGCAAATGGGTATCACCTTGATGGGTGGTTTGCTTGCTTGGTTGTTCATTATTCAAGCCACCATGATCGGTATTCTGTTTTTGTGCACAAATTACTATCTCTGGCAGGCCATGGGGCGTATGCGTGGTGCAGAGAAGTATCAGCGATATATTAAGTACCTGGTCTTTCTGCTTGCCTGTGGCTATATGGTCTTCATTACTCCGCATACCATGGTGATGACTCCAGCGGAGTTAAAAGCCATGGGAGGTCAGCAGCACCCAGTGTTGGGTAACTATGGGGTTATGTCTGCGAAAAACGGAGGCATTAACGTCATTATTACAACCACGGTGTTGAGCTTCGTCTGGTATATGCGAGGCAATAAAGTCTCAACTGTATCTTGGGCGAAGTTCGGTAACATCTTTATGGGTGTGTTCTTCGGCTGCGCCTATTTCAATATTATATTCCTTGCGGTGTACGGATATTATATCCCGGCAAACGTTCGTGTGGGTCTGTCTGTTCCTCAAGTAGCGACAACCTTGTCTTGTCTCTTCTTCATGTTTGCATTGAATAGCGTCATGATGAGAGGTGCTAAGCAAATGGGGGCGATCGAGTGGGGTAAGATTTCCGCTCGATCCCAATACGCCCTTATTATGTTGGCGACAGCATTTACCTGGATGATGGCACTGATGGGCTATATTCGCTCATCCGTCAGACTCTTTTGGCATGTCAATGAAATCATGAGAGACAATTCTCCTTGGGCTTATACCCATACGGTAGGATTTGCCGCCAATATGATTTCAGCGAATGTGTTGTTCTTTTGGATTACAATTCTATTTGTTTTTTGGCTGGGTAGCTTAACGGCGAAGAAAGTTCCTGTGGAATCTAAGGCGGGAATACCTGGTAGTGTTCCGCAGCCGGCTACCAGTCATTAATCTGTGTCTTCTTTGATAGTCGGCTCAACGGATCGAGTGGGGATATGTCCCCACTTGAGTTGTAGCTGTAGGAGGTCACGACCTTGGGTAACTTGATTGCAGAAGCACTGTCGATGGGTTGGATGGCTTTGGCCATCATTGCGGGTCTGCTTGTTTACTTTCAAGTAAGCATCAGCGACCCGGCTGCGAAGAAGCGCGCAGTCTTTAAGACGTTCATTGGGATGGTATCCTGCTTTCTTCTCTTTATGGCGATCGCCAATTACAAAACTAACTTCTATGGCGAAAGCCGGTTGCTACCTGTCTCCTTAGTGATGATCACGGTGACAACCTTCATTATGGCGTTGTACTTCACCAACCTGAGCGCCCTACTGAAGATCGGTGGCATGATGTTCTTCGTAGCTGCGTTCCTTTCTGGCTATGGAAATTGGCTTCCTCAGGTGGAAGGTGGTTTTCCGCCGGTAGAGGAGAAGGTGACGTGGGAAACCATGACCACTCAGCAGCTGGCTGACAAGGGTGAGGAAATTATCTTTGGTGGCGTCGGAAAGAATAAGGAGCAAGGTGCGATCGGTAAAGGGCAATGTCCACTTTGCCATGCTTTCCACGCTGGTATGCTCGGTGAGAGAGCGCCAAACTTGTTGGGTCTACCAACTCGCAAAGAGCGCTTAGAGGATCCTAAGTATTCCAAGGGTAACCCATCAAAGCGTGAATATTCAGTTAAGGAAGCTTTCCCTGGTTCAGGCACCGCAGAGACTGTGCAGGAATACATTGCAGAATCTCATGCCTGTCCTAGTTGCTATGTCGTTGCTGGTTATGGGGTGAAAGGTACGAATGATAAAGAAAGCCCGATGCCCTCGATTCATAAGCCGCCGATATCGCTCAGTCTCGCAGAGCTTGCGGCAGTTGATACTTGGATGTACGCCCGGGAGGGAGTTGAGCCTCCATCATTCGATGACATCGTGAAGTCGTATGAGAAGTTTGTTCCTGAAGCCGACCGTCCAAAGCAGGCGGATGATAAGCCTGCAGGAGCCACCTCACTGCTGGCGGATGGATCAGAGCCTGTCGATCAAATTTTCGCTAAAGCTCAGTGTGTCTCTTGCCATACGATCCCTGGTATTCCTGGAGCCATGGGGACCATCGGTCCGAAGCTTGAGGAAGGGACCACTGCAGCACAGCGCATAAAGGATCCAACGTACAAGGGCACCGCAAAATCACCGGCGGAATATATTATGGAGTCCATCGTTGATCCAAGCGCGTACGTTGTTAAACCATTCCCAGATAAAACAATGCCGGCCATTTTCGGTCAGAAATTGAGCGCTGGGGCATTGAAGAAAATCGTTGACTACTTATCGCAAGTGAAAACCGGAGCGCCGCCACCAAAGATTTCCTAGGACCCGGTTGTTTGTCATGCGGAGAGTAAAGGGAGTTTGCCGATGAAAGCATTGATGTCTCTCGGAGCCTTGATTGGAGTAGCGGGGCTGCTTCTTTTGGGTGGGATGATCTTTGACGTTGTTCCATCCAATACTGTGCGATTAGTCGAAGGGTATATGCCGATCCAGCTGCTGCTCGAAGTGGCATGCTTTGTGATCGGTTTTACTGGGCTGAGCTACATGATGAGTGCAATGGGGATGGCTCTCCCGAGGTTCTGGCAAGGGATTGGATTCTGGGTCTTCTTGATGATGTATTTGAAGTTCCGGGTGTATCCTCCGATCCCTTTCAGCGTACGTGCGATGTACGGAACGGTGGGTCTTGTCACGGTGTTCATGTGGGTGTCTGCTAATGAAGAGGACTGGAATAAGTTTAAGCAGCCCATTATGAATGTGCTTGATGCACAGACCGGAATGAATAGGCTCCTGAGGTACGTATACCTTGTGTTTATTCCAATCCTTGTGGGTGGATTTTCTTTCAATGCCATGATGCCGAAGTCTGAAGAGCCTATTGAGCTTCGGACGGTTCACCCGGCGCCTCCTGCCAGCACGAAGGTTCATGGGAAGACGTATACGCTGCAAACGTCGCAGAACCCTTACCGAGTTAATCCGGAAGGGAAGTACGATCAAGAATTCTCCAATGCCAATATTGTGGAACAGGGAATGGGGCGTTTGATGAAACCAAATGCCAACCCCTGGGATGAGAAGAACCAAGGTTATCTGAAATACGTGAGAGAAGGCGGAGAGATTTTCTTTCAAAATTGCCATTTCTGCCATGGTGACAACCTGAATGGGAGAGGGCTGCACGCCTTTGCCTTCAATCCAATTCCTGCAAACTTTACCGATCCGGGCACGATTGCGCAGTTGCAAGAGACATTTATCTTCTGGCGCGTTTCGAAGGGCGGTATCGGATTGCCCAACGAAGGATTCCCGTGGGCTTCAGTCATGCCGCCATGGGAACAACACTTGACCGTGGATGAAATTTGGAAAGTCGTTTTGTTTGAATATTGGCACACCGGCTACTATCCACGGACTTGGGATTAGTCGCCATATCTCTGAGAATGCCAAACCAAACATAATGAAGATTATGAGGCCAAACATGATGGACAGTATGACTCAGAAGGCCGGGATCATCGCGGCTGCAGCCTTCGGAGTGGTTTTAGTATCGAGTGCTGGATATTCGTCGGTTTCAGCGCAAGGGCTGCCCGAGGGATTTAAGAAGGGTGATTTGGCTCCTGAACCCTCTGCAGAAATGATTGAAGCAGGGAAGCGAGTCTATTTCACCAAGTGCGTGTGGTGCCATGGGGTTGATGGAGCAGGTGACGGGCCTGGTGCTGATCGTCTCTGGCCTCGTCCACGTAACTTCAATCAAGGAACGTTTAAGATCCGGCATACGGCCAGCGGCGAATTGCCGTTGTTTGACGCCAAAAAGCCGATTCCAGGTCAGAACGATTTGTTCGAAACGGTCACGCACGGTCTTCCTGGCTCTGCGATGCCCCCGTGGGAAGGTATCTTAAGCGAAGAACAGCGTCAGCAAGTTCTTTCTTTTGTGACGACGCAGCTCGTCAAGGATAGAAAATTCAACGATAAGCAGTCAGAGAGCCAGACCGTACTCCAATTGGCTGATTTGAAGCCGAAACCTGCCACCGACGAAAGTAAGAAGCGTGGTGGTGAGTTAATCGTCGAAAAAAAATGTGTTGAATGTCATGGTATGGAAGGTCGGGGCGATGGGAATGCCTTCAATCTAAAGGATGACTGGGGCTTTTCCATTCAGCCGGCTAACTGGCACAAGTGTTGGAACTTCAGAGGGAGTAGGCAAGATCCATACAATGTAAGTAATATCTTCCGAACTTTCTCTACCGGAGTCAATGGTACTCCAATGCCATCCTTCGCGGATAACACCAGCGTGGACGAGCGTTGGGAT
This sequence comes from Candidatus Nitrospira nitrosa, assembly GCF_001458735.1. Taxonomy (NCBI): domain Bacteria; kingdom Pseudomonadati; phylum Nitrospirota; class Nitrospiria; order Nitrospirales; family Nitrospiraceae; genus Nitrospira; species Candidatus Nitrospira nitrosa. Next base: position 318,479 of record NZ_CZQA01000008.1, on the reverse strand, counting down.
ATTGCTAACTTTGTGAACTCTCTTTGTGAGAGAGATCCATTGGGTAACCCATTACCAATCGATCCCTTGACTGATAAGCCGAAAATTAATTTCGTCATTCCATCGGATATGGTGGAAGGGGAAATCCCAACCGATCTTGAGCATGAGGCATGGAAAAAGGCTCCAAAGCGATACGTGGCAATGGGGGGACAGATTACCCACAAGCCAAGGAACTTTGTAAATCGGCTGGATGATATTTGGGTGAGATCGCTCTACAACGATAAACACATTGTCTATCTGATTGAGTGGGATGATCGAACGAAGAGTGTGGCCGAAGGGAAACTACCTTGGGCTCCAACACAAGTTAATATCGATATCAAAGAACAGGATCCTAAGACTGGTGAAGAAGGGTCCATCGCGGCTCAGCAAAATAACTACGCGGTCTATAATGACGCCATTGCCATTGAAACCGCCGTCAAGTGGAAGGAACTTCCAGCTCCGATTAAGCCACGCTACTTGTTCGGTACGAACGAGCAGTTCCCCGTGGATATCGTGAAGTGGGAAGCAGATGGATCTCTTCGTGCCTTCAAAGGGACTGGCTGGGACAAGGATTTTGAAGAGCGTGACAATTACGAAGAGGCCATGAAGCTGCTAAAGGCGGAATGGAAGAATGGTCGGTGGTACGTCATGATGCAGCGGCCGGTAGGAAATAAGAAGGACCAGGATTACGATGAGGATACCTTCTTTGAAGTGGGCCAATACATCCCGACCGTCTTTTTTGCCTGGGATGGTCATAATGGTGATGCAGGACGGAAGATGGCTGTGTCGGCCTTCTACTACACCTTTATGAATCCGCCGGTCCCACAGGAGACGTACATTTATCCGGTCGTCATCGCGGTCGGTGTGGTTCTCTTGGAGGGATGGGTGTTGACCCGCCGTTCAAATAGGAAAAAGGGAAAGACCTTATAGTTTTTCCTTGAACTGCGAGTAGGTGTTATTCTGTGAAAGGGGGTGGGGATAACCCACCCCCTTTTTTATTTTAGATTGTGATGGTTTCATGATCTCCGATGTCACCGGGGTGCTTTTGGCGGGTGGAAAGAGTCGGCGAATGGGTACCGATAAACGTTTCCTTACCGTGGGGGAGCGGCCCTTGCTGGAGAGAAGCTGCACTGTTCTTTCTCAGATTTTTGAACGTGTGTGTATCGTCATCGCCCAGGATAGTCCGCCCCTCGAGGCTCAGATCCCGGTCTTGCGTGATCTCATCCCATCTTCCGGAAGTCTAGGAGGCATGTATACCGGTCTACAGCAAGCCACAACGCCCTATATCTTTCTCGCCGCCTGCGACATGCCCTTTATCCATGAGGGCCTCGTCCAGTATATGGTCGGCCAAAAAGACGACGTGGATATTGTTCTCGCCGATTGGAATGGTCGACCTCAGCCGACTCATGCGGTTTACAACCAAAACTGTCAGGCGGTGGTGGAGGAACTTATTCGAAGCGGCGACCTAAAACTACAGCGGCTGCTTGCCAACCCGTCGCTTCGTGTTCGTCTGGTCACGGAGGATGAGGTTCGCGAAATTGATCCCGACGGGCGCTCGTTTCTGAATGTCAATACACCGTCTGACCTTGTTCGAGCTCGCGCTCTCTGCGGTGAGCTCATGGATGATCGATAGGGTGCCCCTCGGACCACGCATGACACGATCGCTCGTCATTGTGCATCCAGGTTCCTTGGGAGATGTTCTGCTGGCAGTACCCGCTATCCGCCGACTTGGAGCTCGGGACAACGGGCGAGAGATTCTACTGGTGGCTCAGGAGTCGATCGGTCGATTGCTCATTGCCTGTGGCATCATCAATGACTGGATGTCGTGGGATGGACCAGCTGTGACTGGGCTTTTTTCAAGCGGCGTTCCACTGCCCTGTAAACTCAAGGGGTGGTTGAATCGATGTGATATGGCAGTTGCTTGGATGGATGACAAGCAAGACGCCCTTCGTGCCACTTTCGAAGAATTCGCGGTCGCAGAAGTACGGATTCAGTCCCCATTCTCTCCCGTCTTGCACACGAGGCATCAGAGCCATCGTTTTCTTGAAACGGTGGAGGAGCCACCCGATGATGGATCCTTGGAGAGGTTCATTCAGGTCCCACCAAACCTTGTCGAAGAAGGCACCGCCTGTCTTGAGCGTATCGGGATTCCGAGAGGACGGCCATTTGTGCTGGTGCATCCTGGAAGCGGCAGCGCGCATAAGTGTCTTCATCCAATCGCCATTGCGGATATTATTCAGCGGCTTGTTCAAAATGGCCTGTTCCCGGTTATCGTCGAGGGACCGGCTGATCAGCCTGCGGTTGAGCGCGTCTTACAGGTCATCAACTCAAGACCCCTCATCCTTCAAAATCTTGCTCTCCCCACGCTTGCTGGTGTTCTCGTGCGAGCCCAATTCTTGCTCGGTCATGACTCAGGTGTGACCCATCTGGCCGCTCTCCTCGGCGTGCGTACGGTTGCCGTCTTTGGGCCAACCGATCCAGCGAGATGGGGACCGCTTGGGGATCATGTGACGATTGTACGAGGGCCATCCTGTCGCTGCCCATCATGGGATGATGCGCGAGCATGTCACGAGAAGCCGTGCTTAGCTGTGCCGACAGATCAGATTTTCACGTCGCTCAAAGCCGCTGGATTAACGTAGTTTTCGTCGGAACCCCTCGGAATTCAAAGTAAACCGCCTTGTCTCCGGCTATCTCATAATGCTAGAGTGCTCCGTTGATTTCCGTTTGGTTGTCACGGCTGAGGAGAATTGTATTGTCGCCAGGTATCGTGCAAGAAAAGGTAACATCGGCCCTGCTCACTGCGCTCAATGAGGCAAAACAAAAAGGGCAGCTCCGGACGCCGGTTTGGCCGACGCTGAGCCTGGACGCGCCTAAGCGGCCAGAATGGGGAGACCTGGCCTCAACCGTGGCGATGTCATTGGCGGCTTCTGAGCAGAAGGCGCCACATGACGTTGCGCAGATCATTGTCGACAACCTTGTTGGGCGAGACCAACTGTTTGATCGTGTGGAAATCGTCAGGCCTGGGTTTTTAAATCTCACGGTCAAGCCAACGCTTTGGCAGGAAGTTATCCTGGAAATCGCGGCCCAGGGCCGGTCCTATGGTCGGACAGATGTTGGGAACGGCCGTCGAGTGTTGGTGGAATATGTGAGCGCCAATCCAACTGGTCCATTGCATGTTGGACATGGCCGAGGGGCTGCGGTCGGACAAGCCGTCGGGCGGCTGTTGCAGGCCATCGGATATGATGCTGCGAGCGAGTACTATATCAACGATGCCGGACGGCAGATGAAACTGTTGGGTGCGTCGGTGTACGCACGATACCTCGAATTGTCAGGTCGACCCGTCACGTTTCCGGAGGATGGGTATCACGGGGCCTACGTTACGGCAGTGGCGCAAAAAATAAAGGGCCAACTTGATGGGGTCGCTGGCGAGCTGAGTTCGGAGGACCTCCAGACTCGTTGCCGAGCGCTTGCGTACCAAGAACTGCTGGGGCACATTCGCGAAGACCTCAAGGCCTTTGGCATCGAGTTCGACGCATGGTTCAGCGAAGCCTCTCTCCTGGAGTCGCAGGCGGTGGAACGAGCCTGCGATGAATTGAAGGCCCGGGATCTCTTGTTCCAGGAAGAAGGGGCTTGGTGGTTTCGGTCATCGACGTACGGAGATGAGAAGGATCGCGTCGTTAAAAAGCAGGACGGGGAATATACCTACTTGGCCTCTGATATCGCCTATCATCACGACAAACTGCGGCGTGGCTATGATCTGCTGATTGATGTCTGGGGGGCCGACCACCACGGCTACATCCCCCGGATGCAAGCTGCGGTGCAGGCGTATGGCCATCCGAAAGAGCGACTGCACGTCGTGTTGGTGCAGTTAGTGAAGCTGCTCCGGGATGGCATTGAAGTGAAGATGTCCAAGCGGACAGGCGATTTCATCACCATGCGGGAAGTGATTGATGAGGTTGGGGCTGACGCGGCGAAGTTTTACTTTCTCATGCGGGATTCCAAGACCCACTTGGAGTTTGATTTGGAGTTGGCCAAGCAGCGTTCCAGCGACAACCCAGTGTACTACGTGCAGTACGCCCATGCGAGAATTTCCAGCCTGTGGCGTGTCGCCTCTGAGCGGGGAATTGCCCGTCCATCCGCGAGAGACGTGGATCTCACGGTGCTCACGGATCCGGACGAGTTGGGTTTGATCAAGAAGTTAGCTGCGTATCCGGAGGTGATTCAGACGAGTGCCTTGGCATTTGAACCGCATCGGGTGACCTATTACTTGCAGCAGTTGGCAGCGCTCCTGCATACCTTTTATAACAAGCACCGGATTCTCCCTCCCGCCGGGGAGCCTGACACGAATGAGTCGGTAGCGGCTGAGGTGCTCACACCCAGCCGTACTGCAGCGCGGCTGGTCTTGATGGGAGCAGTTCAGCAGGTGATTCACAGTGGGCTCGACGTATTAGGTCTTTCAGCTCCTGAACAGATGTAGCCATCACCTTCCACGTACATGATGCAGTACCACATTCACCAACGTGACTCACATAGCAAAGGTCGCATCGGCCGCTTGACGACAGGCCATGGCACGATCGAGACACCGGCGTTCATGCCGGTAGGATCCCTGGGTCCGGTGAAGGGACTTGAACCTCAGGATCTTCAGGAGTTAGGGTTTGGCTTGATGCTCAACAATGCGTACCACCTGTACCTGCGTCCTGGGCACAAGATTGTCGCAGATATGGGCGGACTGCATGCCTTTACCGGTTGGTCCGGGGCCATCCTCACGGATAGTGGAGGATTTCAGATCTTCAGTTTGGCAAAATTGTGCGCGATCACTGATGATGGTGTCACGTTCCAATCGCATATCGATGGTTCGACGCACGTCATCACCCCGGAGAAGGCGATCGAGATTGAGGAAGCCTTAGGGGCCGACATCATGATGGTGCTTGATCAGTGTGTGGCGCTTCCGGCCGGCCGGGAGGTTGTGCAGGAGGGAGTACGTCGGACCAGGCTCTGGGCGGAGCGCTGTCAAGCCGCTCGTCGTCGGACGGACCAGGCGTTGTTCGGGATCGTTCAGGGTGGATTGGAGGCTGACCTACGCGTCCTATCGGCTCGAGACTTGGTGACCTTAGGGTTCGAGGGCTACGCCATCGGTGGATTGTCCGTTGGTGAAAGCAAGGCGGACATGTATCGGATGCTTGATGTCACGGTTCCAGAGTTGCCGGAGTCGAAACCTCGGTATCTCATGGGTGTGGGACTTCCTGAAGACTTAGTCGAGGGCGTGGCTCGAGGAGTTGATCTCTTTGACTGTGTCGTTCCGTCACGCCACGGGAGAACGGGGTCACTCTTTACCACATCAGGGCGGGTTGTAATTAAGCAGGCGAAATATGCGGGTGATGAACGGCCGATCGATTCCGATTGTGGGTGCCCGGTGTGCGCCCGGTATTCCCGGGCATATCTGCATCACCTGTTCATGGTCAAGGAGATGTTGGGGGCTCGGCTCAACACGATCCACAACCTTTGGTATTTCGCCGAGCTGATGCGTGGTATTCGGGAGGCCGTGCGGGAAAACAAGTTTCCAGCGTTTCGCGAGGCCTTTTATCATCACCGTGATCGACAGGCCGCGGGAGAACGTTCTGGGGAAGGTGAGCCGAACACTCACCAGGAATGCGAAAACAGTTATCAGACATAGAAGGGAAGATGTGCGATGTTGATGGAATCACTGGCATGGGCGGAGGGAACGGGTGGAGGCGGTGCAGCAGCGGGTGGCGGGGCAGGAGGGATTCTGTCGTTGGTCCCCTTTCTGCTCATCTTTGTGATTTTTTATTTTCTTCTTATTCGGCCGCAGCAACAGAAGCAAAAGCAGCAACAGACGTTGTTGGACGCCATTAAAAAGGGCGACAAGGTGATCACCACCTCAGGTATTTGGGGAACCGTCACCAATCTTGGGAAAGATACTGTTACCTTGCAAATTGCGGACAATACCAAGATCAAGATGCAGCGGGAGAATGTTTCTCGACTGCGAACGGAAGACGAGGATAAGGAGTAGAGTCGCATCGGTCAAACAGGATAAGGGGTTGGGGGCCAGATGAAAAAAGTAGGTGGGCGCTTATGGTTGTTGACACTGGTGTTGGTGGGATCGTTTGTCTCATTTCTTCCCTCCTACCCGCCGCTCTATCAAGCCATGCCGAGCTGGTTGAAGACGGTGCTGCCGAATAAGGGCATTACCCTTGGGTTGGATCTGCAGGGCGGCATTCATATGGTATTGGAAGTGGACGAGGATCGCGCCGTGGAAATCGCCGTGGATCGATCGGTCACGGCGTTGCAAGATCTTGTGACGGAGAAGAAGATCGCCGTCGACTCGGTGAAGCGCGTCGGCCATGAACAGATTACGGTCCAGATTCAGAATGCGGATGCCAAATCTCCGACTCAAAAGCTGATCGACAACTTCCCGAGTTTCGTCGAGAACGAATCGGCGGAATCCGCGGCAACCGTCGTGTGGGTGTTGCGTGAGGCGGAGACCAAGCGAATCAAGGACTCCGCAATCAATCAAGCGTTGGAAACCATTCGAAACCGAATCGATCAATTCGGGGTGGCGGAGCCGATCGTGCAGCGGCAGGGATTGAAGCAGATCGTCGTCCAGCTTCCAGGTGTCAAGGACCCAAAGCGTGCCAAGGATTTGATCAAAGAAACGGCGTTGCTCGAATTCAAAATGTTGGATGAAGACATCCGGCTGGATTTGCCCGGGCATGTTTCGAAGGATAAAGAGGCTGAGGTGCTGCAGCAGTTTGAGAGTAAACTGCCCGAAGGCGATCAGATCTTGTTCGAGCGGGTAGTCGACAAGGACACGGGGGTCGAGTTTCGCGCTCCCTACGTGGTCAGGAAGCGCGTAATGTTGACCGGTGATGTTCTGAGCGACGCGCGGGTCGCCATCGGCCAATTCAACGATCCGTACGTGTCGATCACCTTCGATTCCAAGGGTGGGCAAGAGTTCGAGCGCATCACTGCGGAACATGTCAAAAAGCGCATGGCCGTGGTGTTGGATAACACGATTTATTCCGCGCCGGTCATCCAAGAACGGATTGCCGGAGGACGAGCGCAAATTACAGGGACGTTCACCACGCAGGAGGCCAACGATCTGGCCATCGTGCTGAGGGCCGGTGCCCTCCCGGCACCGCTGAAGATCGTTCAAGATTTGACGGTGGGCCCATCGCTGGGGCAGGACTCTATCGACAAGGGAGTCAGGGCGACCTTGATCGCTGGGGTCATGGTCGTCGTGTTCATGATTGTGTATTACCGGCTGTCCGGGCTCATTGCAGATTTCGCCTTAGCCTTGAATCTCATCTGTCTGATGGGGGCGTTGTCGGCCTTAACGGCGACATTGACCCTCCCTGGGATCGCCGGCATCGTGTTGACGATCGGGATGGGGGTCGACTCGAATGTCTTGATCTTTGAGCGTATTCGAGAAGAGCTTCGAAGTGGGAAGGCGGTGCGGTCGGCCATCGATGCCGGGTACGACAAGGCCTTGCTCACCATTATCGACTCACACGTCACGACCTTGATTACAGGGGTGGCGTTGTTTCTCTTTGGGACCGGACCGATCAAGGGATTCGCCGTGACGCTGTGCTTAGGCATCGCGATCAATCTCTTTACGGCATTGGTCGGGACGAAAGTGATTTTTGATCTCTTGTATCAGAAGCAGAAGGTTGAAGCGCTGAGCATTTAACCATGACGCCATCGGTACTGACTGTCCAAGGTGAAGCTCAGGGCTATCAAAAGGGAGCGCGCATGTTAGAGATTCTAGGGAAAACCAACTTTGATTTCATGGGTAAGCGCCGGTTCGCCTTTCTCTTTTCGGGCATCATGGTGCTGCTTGGGCTGATCGCGCTCGTGCAGATTGCGCGAGGCGCGGCCAATCTGGGGATCGACTTCGCCGGAGGAACCGCGGTTCAACTGAAGTTCGACCAGCCGGTTCGGATCGACGAAGCGCGGAAGGTGCTGGAGACCAACGGTCTCAGTGAGACGGAGTTACAGGAATTCGGGCAGGACAATAAGTTGCTGATCCGAGTCAAGGCGTCCACGACGATTGAGGAAAAAGTGGCGGAACGTGTGGTGGCCATCTTCTCTAAGGAGTTCCCCAATAATAAGTTCGTGGTCGACTCCACCACCGAGATCGGCCCGACCATCGGCAAGAAACTTCAGGAAGATGCGCTCGTGGCCGTCGTCATTTCGTTTGTGGGCATTATTCTGTACATTGCGGCCCGATTCGAACTGCGTTTCGGAGTCGCGGCGGCGCTGGCGACCTTTCACGATGTGTTGGCCGTCGTCGGGGTCTTTTACATCTTGGACAAAGAAATCACACTCCTGATCGTCACGGCACTCTTGACGCTGGCAGGGTATTCGCTGACCGACACAGTGGTCGTTTTCGATCGAATCAGAGAAAATCTGAAGCAGCGGCGCCGTGAGAGTGAGGAAGCGACGATCAACAGCGCGGTCAACCAGGTCTTGAGCAGGACCATCGTGACGAGCTTGACGGTTGTGCTCGTCCTCATTCCCTTGACCTTGGCAGGAGGAGAAGTTCTCCATGATTTTTCATTGGCCCTGCTAGGGGGTGTGGTTTTTGGGACCTATTCATCGGTATTTGTGGCCAGCCCTCTCTTATTGTTGTGGCCCGGAACGCAGGGCCGACTCTTGAAACGCAATTGATCGAGTGGTGCGGTAGCGCCATGTCCCTCATTCGCGTCCTGCGTCGTGTCCATGGTGAACCGTGGAGGGGCACGAGCTTCTGAGCCGACGCCTGCCGCAACAACGTTTTTCGTGAGAGGCGCCGTACGGCTTCTCCTGGTGTCATCATGGCGATCTGGAGCCGGTCATATAGTCTCCAGCAGAAAATCATCGGCGCGATTGTCCTGGTCGGCCTCCTCCCACTTGCCCTCCTGCTTATCCTGATCTATGCGGAAGAACGACGAGTGCTGCGTGAGACGACGGGGGCGGATTTCAAGGAAGTTGCCGTCGAAGCCGCTCGCCTGGTCGAGATGCAGATCACCCGAGGGATGAGCGAAGCCCAGCAGCTTGCGACCATGCCCTTTGTCCGCACAGCCGTCTCCGAGGCGAATCGGACGTACGAAGGCAAGGACGCGCACAGTATCTCGGAAATCATCAAGGGGTGGCAGCAGCGATGGGGACAGCGGGCTAAACGAAGTGAGTTTCCGCTGTTCGTCAACCGGATCGTGACCAACTATTTGATTCAGTGGCACGAGATTCGAAAGTCCGACTATATCGGCATCTTGGTGACGGACGGGCAGGGTGCATTGGTCGTCAGCTCGATTCCGCAAGTGGACTACTCCTACGCCAAGACGGCCTGGTGGCAAGCAATCGTCAAGCACAGCGGCCGACGACCCTATGTGAGTGACATCACCTTCGACCCTGCGTTTGGTACGCATGTGGTGGCTGTCGCAACTCCGATTCTGGATGATCGCCGTCAGGCGGTGATCGGAGCCGTTACCATTCTGTTACGACGCGATACGCTCTTCCAATCGATCGCGGAGAAGTCGTTCGGTGCGACCGGACATGCCATGCTGGTGGCCACAGATGGGGGAGTCGTGATTTGCCCGATCCTCGCACCGGAAGCCCATTCGATCGATACCGAGTCCCTTGAAGCCGTCGCTACCGGGAAACCAGGGTGGATCATCGCGCCTGACGATTGGCACGGCAACAAGGATGCGCTGATTGGGATGGCACCGGTGCGGTTTACCGATCTCATTGAACCGGGAAGTCTTGGTGGAAAGCGTTGGATGACGATTGTGCGTCAGGATCCAGCGGAAACATTCGCTCCGCTGGGAGAATTAATCGCGAAAGTTCTCGTGTTTGGCGTCGCGGTGTCACTGGGGCTCGGCGGAATCGGAGTCTTTGTCGCTCGTCGGATTGCGAAACCTGTTCGTGTGTTGCACGACGGCGTTCAGCAGATCGGAAGCGGCCGTTTGGACCAGCGGGTGGAGCTGAGGACCGGCGATGAAATCGAAGGGCTTGCGCGGGCGTTCAATCAGATGGCGACCAATCTTCAATTGTCTTTTGGCCAATTGGAACAGCGGATCGCTGAGATCAGGCAACTGGAGGAGAAATATCGGGACCTGATCGAGCATGCACCGGAAATGATTTGCCAGCTGGATCGAGGCGGACGGCTCGTGCATGTCAACAAGACAGGGCTCGACAAGCTCGGGTATAGCCGTCAAGAGATGTTGAGCATGAAATTGTGGGAACTGGTGCCTCAAGGACAGGAAGGCCGGGTGTTGCACTACCTCGAACAGCTGGTGTGCCGGGGGCAGAGTTCGATCGAGACGGTGTTATTGACGAAAAGCGGTCGACGGATCGACGTCGAAATTCATGCCACGGCGCTGTTCGATCATGAGCGGGGTGGGTTGGTGCACTCTCGCGCCTTTGTGCGTGATGTGACGGAACGGCGCCGATTGGAGCAGGAGCTGCAGCGGTATACCGTGGGGTTGGAACAGGTTGTGTCGGAGCGTACCAGGCAGTTAACGGCTTCCCAAGCTCGCTACAAGGCGCTCTTCGATGTGGTGGCGGATTCCGTGTTTATGGTCGACGTGACGGGAGAGATCGTCGCTGTAAATGAACGGGAGTCCCAGGTCTTAGGGTATGCGGAATCGGAGATTGTCGGGAAGCCGATTCGCGATGTCTTGCTCCCGGACTATCATGGGGTATTCGAAGGCTGGCTGGCTGATGTCAGTACGGAGCGGGGGCAGGTGACGACCCAAGAGATTGCCGTGTGCCATGCCGATCGCCATGAGGTTCCCGTGGAAATGGACCTGATTCGAGTCGGCGGAACCGACCCGCTTCTCGTCATGGTGCAACTGCGAGACATTACCGTTCGGAAGAAGCTCGAGCGCCAGCTTCAATCGTATCGGGAGGACCTCGAGCTGAAAGTCAGCGAGCGAACGCGGGAAATCGAAGAGACAAAACAATACCTGGAGAATCTTCTTGAGAACGCCAATGATGTCATCTATACGCTCGATCTGAATCAACAGTTCACCTATGTCAACAGCAAGGTCAATGCCTGGGGGTATCGCAAGGATGATCTGATAGGCCGTCCCTATCTCTTGCTTCTGTCACGGCGTCATCGTGGGCGCCGGCTGAAGAGCACGTTGGATATCGGTGCCAAACAGGTCTACGAGGTCGAAATTGTGACTCGTTTGGGTGAGCTACGCACCGTGATGGTCAGTGTCTCACCGTTGCATGGGGTGGATGGTCATATCTTGGGAGTGCTCGGTATCGCGCGAGATATGACGGAGACCAAGAAGCTGGAACGGCAGATTCAAAATGCCGAAAAACTGGCATCGGTCGGGAAACTCGCAGCCGGCGTGGCGCATGAGATCAACAATCCGCTGGGTGGGATCCTGAACTGTCTCTATAACCTCCGAAAAGGGACACCCTCTCCGGCACGTCAGGAGGAATACTGGGCGTCGATGGAGCATGGTGTCCGACGGGTTCAAAAAATCGTTCGCCAATTGCTTGATTTTTCGCAACAGCATGAGCCGGAATTCAGCCAGGCCGATATCAACCGAATCGTCGATCAGGTGCTGACGCTGACGACTCATCTGTTCGCTCCCAGTCACATTCGATTGGAGATCATACAGGGACAGGGCCTTCCGCCGGTCATGGTCGACCGGCACATGATCGAACAGGTGCTGATGAATTTGATCCTCAATGCCGTGCAAGCAATGAAAAACGGCGGCGTACTGACCATGCGAACTTCCGTGTCGGAAGGCGTGTGTCGTGTGGATGTGCAAGACTCCGGGGCCGGCATTCCGGCTTCGGTCCTCCCACATATCTTCGACCCTTTCTTCACGACCAAGGGCGAAGGAGAGGGAACAGGGCTGGGTCTCTCGGTGAGCCTCGGTATCGTCGAGCGACATGGAGGGAGAATTTCGGTGGAGAGCGAAGTTGGGACGGGCAGTACGTTCACCCTGTATTTACCTATCTTGCGCGATCGCACGTTGGTGGAGAAGGACGCATGAAAGGCTTGGCGGTTTTGCTGGTCGATGATGAACCGCTGATGCGCCTGTCGATGCTGGATGCGTTGGAAGCGGTCGGCTGCGACGTGCAGGCCGTGGCGACGGGTTTGGAAGGGATCGAGGCCATCGACAAACGGACCTTTGATCTCGTCATCACCGATCTCCGGTTGCCGGGAGCCGATGGGCTGACGGTACTCAAGACAGCCAAAGAGAAGGCCGCTCAAACGGAAGTGCTCATGATTACCGCTCATGGGTCCGTGGAAACGGCCGTCGGCGCCATGAAGTTGGGAGCCTTTGATTACATCACGAAACCGTTTCAGATGGATGAATTGCTGCTCATCATCGAGCGGATCGGCGGGATCATCGCCTTACGGCGAGAAAATCAAGACCTCAAACATCAGCTCGAAGACAAGTTTTGCTTCCACGGTATCTTGGGGGCCAACAGCCAGATGCGGGCGGTTTTGGACAAGATCAAGATGGTGGCAGAAACCGATTCCACGGTCCTCATTATCGGAGAAAGCGGCACAGGGAAAGAACTGGTGGCCAATGCCCTCCATCAGAACAGCCTGCGCAAGGGATCGCCATTGATTAAGGTCAGCTGCGCGGCCTTGCCCGAGACGCTGTTGGAGGCGGAGCTCTTTGGGCATGAGAAAGGCGCATTTACCGGCGCCTTACGCCAGCGACGTGGGCGGTTTGAAATGGCCAACCGGGGGACGCTCTTCCTTGATGAAATCGGAGAAATCTCTCCTGTCGTCCAAGTGAAACTCTTGCGTGTGTTGCAAGAACGAGTCTTTGAGCGGGTCGGCAGTAATGAGCCGATTGAGGTCGATGTCCGGCTTGTCTGTGCCACGCAAAAAGATCTGCGCAAGGAAGTCGCGCAGGGCCGGTTTCGGGAAGATCTTTTTTATCGACTCAACGTCGTGCCGATCCTCGTGCCACCGCTTCGTCAACGGCAAGAAGACATCATGGTGATTGCCCAACATGTATTGGAAACCGGTTCGCTGAAACTCAATAAACAGCTGCGGCGATTTTCCCAACCGGCACGAGAGTTGTTGCTGCGGTATTCGTATCCGGGGAACGTCCGAGAGTTGCAGAATCTCGTGGAGCGGGCCGTCGCCTTGAGCCGAGACCAGACGACGGTTCAACCGAACGACCTCTGTGGATTTCAGTCCTGCCCCTATGCTGGAGGAAGTACGCAGGAGGCCTGCGGGTTCTGTCACGAAGGGTTGAGCAGCGAGAAGAGAAAGCAGGCGGGCTCCCTGACCTCGTTGGCCACGGCTCGAGAGGGATTTGAGAAAGACTATATCCTGTCTGTTTTGGAGCGAGTCGACGGGAGCCGCACGACCGCCTCGAAGATTTTGGGGTTGTCCCGAAAGGCTTTGTGGGAAAAGTGTAAGCGCTATGGGATCCCATCGGCGTACAGCGAAGGAGACGATGAGGCCTGATGATGGGTCTCCTGCAGGTTGGGCGCCTTCTGACGCAAGGCAGCGGACAAAAAAGAGAGTCATTGTGTGAGTCACTCATTCATGAAGGGAGTAGCGTGATGAATGTTCGATCTCAGGCCATTGTGATTGTCTTAGGAGGGCTTCTGTTCTCGGGTATTGCCGTAGCGGCGGAACCGGCGGACGTTGAGAAATTCGTCAACTCCCGCATTGAGATCGGCGAGATGATGACGAACTATTTTCAGGGCGGAGCGGGGTATGGGGACGGACAGCGGCCGTCTCCCGAGCAGATGAACAAGATGCGCGACGAGATCAACACGAAACTGACCGCGGTACTGGCTAAGCATGATCTGACGCTCGACGAATATCGGAAACGGAGCCCTGAAGTCTTTGCGGATGATGCGGCGGTCAAGCAGTACCTGAGCGAGCATCCAGACCTGAAACAGCGCTACGAGGCGCTCCCGCTTGACCGAATGGGGCGTGGGGGAAGTACGGGACGTGGGTATTAGCAGGATGTTGAAAAAGTCCGCCAGCTTTGTTCTCGCATCGCTTAGAGGCTCAACGTACGGCTCATAGTACGCTTCGCCTCTGCGCTCGCTGCGGCCGCGCTGGACGGCCTTTTTGAACATCCTGTCGGCTGTTCCGGTACTGCCTGTTGCAGTTTGGTGCTGTGATGCCAGAAAGGATTTCAATAGCTGGCCAGAGTTGGTGGGAGTTTTTTATGGTGAGTGAGTTTCCATTCTCCCGAGTGAGTCCTCTCTCTAGCTGCTCCTGAAGAAGATCGGTTGCTTATGGAATACTGCCATCTCGGTCGCTCAGGGCTTAAAGTCAGTCGACTCTGTCTCGGGACGATGAATTTCGGGCCCCAGACGAGTGAGCAGGACAGCTTCGCCATCATGGATCGAGCGTTAGATCTCGGCATCAACTTTTTTGACACCGCCAACGTATATGGCTGGAAACTCGGCGAAGGCTGGACCGAGCAGATCGTCGGTCGGTGGTTCGCCCAGGGCGGAGGTCGCCGAGAGAAAGTGGTGTTGGCCACAAAAGTATTCGGCCGGATGGGGGAGTGGCCGAACCAGTCTCGCCTTTCCGCCCGCCATATCAAGCAAGCGTGTGAAGCGAGTCTGCGCCGGCTTCAAACCGACTGGATTGATCTGTACCAGATGCACCACGTCGATCGGGAGACACCGTGGGACGAAATCTGGCAGGCGATGGAACAGTTGGTCCGAGAAGGCAAGGTGATCTATGTCGGCAGCAGTAACTTCGCTGGGTGGCATTTGGCTCAGGCGCAGGAAGCGGCGCGTCACCGAAGTTTTCTGGGCTTGGTGTCAGAGCAGAGTTTGTACAACCTCAATGAGCGCACGATTGAGTTGGAAGTCATCCCTGCTTGTGAAGCCTATGGCATCGGTCTGATCCCCTGGAGTCCGCTGGGGCGGGGGCTCTTAGCCGGAGTGCTGCAACCAGCCAATAGCGGGCGCCGCGCGGATGAAGATCTGAAGAAAGAGATCGCGAAGTCGCGTACCAAATTGGAAGCCTATGAAGCACTGTGTGCTGGAATTGGCGAGCGTCCGGCGGATGTCGCCTTGGCATGGCTGCTCCATCAAAAGGCCGTCACAGCACCAATCATTGGGCCACGCACCATGGAGCAACTCGATGGCGCGATGCGGGCGCTGACTCTCACGCTGAGTCAGGAAACCATGAAGCAGCTGGACGACCTGTTCCCTGGTCCGGGTGGGGCCGCACCGGAGGCCTATGCATGGTAAGGGCGGATCAATGACAATCAGATGAGGAGCTCATGAGGCTCAAACAGCTTTTGCCTTGTATTGCCGTCCTGTCAGTGCGACGTCGTGTCTATGGCATCGTCGTCGGGACTGTCCTCGGGTGGTTGAGGATAGAGTGTCGAGAGTCGTTCAATAAGGGGTTTTGCTTCTGGCGTGCTGGTGCGGGTTGGGTCGCTTGCTGCATGGTCCCAAGCTAAGGTTCGGATTCCTGCCTCGCTCAGTCCCGCGCGTATCGTTTCGATCATTGCCTCGACTGTGAGCTCGGTCCAGGGACGGAGGTCCAAGACCCGATCCTCCAGCCTGCGGGGCGGAGGGGTTTCGTGAATGAGCGCCCAGCAGCGATTAAATATGGTGGCGCGGAGCGTTTCCGGAATATTGAGCACCGTCAGACGAGAGGTGCAGAGTGCTGTGACTAGCAGCACGAACTGAAGGTCCTGCATTTCTGGGCGATGGATATCAAGTGTTTGCATGATCGGTCGCTTTCTCTTTCAGGCGGAGGAAAGGCCCGGAGTGATGATGCCTCAGTCACCGCTGGTTGCGCGTGAACCGTCGGCATAGATGTCAAAGAACGCGTCGATGCTGTGGAGTAACTGCGCCTTGATTTCATCCGCCGTGCCGTTCACCACGTGCAGCGTCATGTTCCCCATCGATCCATTGGGCAGGCGAACGGGTACGCGAGGATGGATGCGCTCGCTGGCTGTGCCTTGGTCCAGTCGTAAGCCATAACTCAGTGCATAGCGAGGCTTCGGAATCGGGTTATTTGGTGGAATGTTCATCATGAACGCTCTCCTCTCAAATCCACAACCGGGCGTCTCGGTTGAGGGGTGGAAGATTCGAGCACGCCGTAAGGGCCTTCTCCGGAATCTTCCACCCCTCTGATCACGCGTTCGTGATGGCCGCCACCGGCTTCTGGGCGAACTCTTTGTACCCGTATCGCTCGGCTAAATAGGCCTTGGCATCCTCGCTCACATACTCGGCAAACTTGTACCGGTCGTCTTCAACGGTCTTGGCGTCGGCCATCACCTGGTCGGTCGGGATCGCATACTCGATATTGCAGGACGTGTAGGCTTGGATATAGGTCGGACCGACCTCGCGAGCGATCAGCACGGCCTTCTTGATGCAACTTTCCACTCGGCGCGGATTATTCGGCACGACGGTGGCGATGTAGGCACAGCCGGCGATTTTCGCCATGGCAACCATGTCCATTTTTTCGAACTTCTTGCCGAGCGGGGCCATCTTGAGCACGGCGCCTTTCGTCGTCATGCCGCTTTCTTGTCCGCCCGTGTTCCCGTAGACTTCGTTGTCCAGCATGATGGTCGTGAAGCGCTCCTTCCTGAACCAGGAGTGGAGGACTTGCTGGAATCCGATGTCGGCGGTTCCGCCGTCACCGGCCATGACGACGACATCCTTGGGCTTGTCGCCGAAACGAACTCGCAATCCGCGTGACAGTCCACTCGCCACGCCATTCTGGTCTCCATAGTTGCCGTACACGAACGGAATGGCCGCTTGGGAAATCGCCAGCCGACCGCAGCCCGCCGTCCCAACGGTAATCGTGTCTTCGGGATTTGGGAACGCGACGATGGCGAGCCTGATGAACAGGGTCATCGCGCAGCCGGCGCACATGGGATGCTCTTCGAGGATTTCTTTGAAGCTCCCCATCTGCGACACGGTCGTCTTTTTTCCGAAGGGCCCGTGCTCCACCATGTCCCGATATTCTTTCGGCATGAAGGATTCGAATCCGGGGCTGAACTTTACATAATCGAGACTCATGAGGTACCTCGCTTTCGCTGTTGTCCGCCGTTGCGGCGGTGATGGTTACATTGCTTACTTAGTCAACTGTCTACCTGCTGGTCTGTCGGGACATCACGTTCATCCTCCACGTCCGGCCAGCACGCCGGATCGCATGCCGATCGCCTTCTTGACTTCCTCGACGATCACTTCCGGCGGCAAGGTCATGCCGCCGCAGACACGCGGACCGGCGACGACCCGTTTGCTGTTGGGGATGGTGGCTTTGATTTCTTTGGCCATCCATCCGATGGCGTTGAACTCCGGCACGATGATATGTGAGGCATGCTTGGTCGCCTCGATGAGTTCTTCTTCCGGCCAGGGGCGCAGGGTTTTGATCTTGACCAATCCGACGCGAATGCCTTCGTCCGCCAGGAGGCGGATGGCTTCCCGTCCCTGAGAGACGGCAGTGCCCGAGGAGACGATGAGGATGTCGGCATCCACGTCCTCTGTCTCGATTAGGCCGTCCAGCCAGGCGATCGTATGTTTGCGTGACCGTTCTGCAGCGGCCCAGATTTCTTGTTGCCAGCTCGCGTGTGTGGCGTAGCTGATGTAGTTGCTCTTCATCACGAACGGATCGCGCATCATCCGGACCGGAGGACATTCCATATCCATGCAGGGGACGGGTGAGCGATAGGGATCATAGGGCGGCAGGCACATGTCGACCGGCGTGAGGTCGACGACGTCTTTCGTATGGGTCACAAAGAAGCCGTCGCAACAGAGGGCCAAGGGCAAATGCACATCCGGCTCTTCCGACACCATGTAGCCCTTGAGGATCCAGTCGTAAAAATCCTGTGCGGTTTCTGCGTGCCAGACGAGCATGCCCGTATTCATGAGGTAGGCAATCTCGATCGTGTCCGGTTGGATCGACAGGGGGGAGTTGATGCCGCGACAGGTCACGATACATTGGATCGGTAATCGGGATCCGGCCCACATCGGAAAGTTTTCCATGGCCCGCATGGTCCCAGGCCCGGCGGTGGTCGTGAAGACACGGGCCCCGCCGAAGGCGGCGCCGGCGCATTGGGACATCACGGCAAATTCACTCTCCCCGCGGAAATAATCGCCGATATAGCCCTCGGCAAAGAGCTCGCCGCACAGCGCGGCAGCTTCGCTCTGAGGCGTAATGGGATAGGCCACCATCACATCGACGTTTGCACGCCTGACGGCCTCCTTGATGACTTCGCTGCCGGTAAAAAACGACGGGGTGCGCGGTGCCTCGTTCATCATGATGCGTGGATCGGTGATGACCTGCCCCTTCTTATTCTTCGTTCCGATGATGACTGGATCGCTCATAGCTGGCTCCCTTCCTATCGACGTCGGTGGCCGGCGATCCGGCGCACCGTGCCATGTCGTTATGCGCTGAATGAACTGCCGCACCCGCAGGTCGTTTTGGCTTGTGGGTTCTTGATCGCAAAGCCGGAGCCTTGCACGCTGTCCATGTAGTCGACTTCGCAGCCGGCCAGCAGCGGAGCGCTCTGCGAGTCCATGATGACCTTGACGTCACCTTTTTCAATGACGGTGTCGTCTTCGCTCATGACGGACTCAAAGGCCATCCCGTACTGATAGCCATGGCACCCGCCGCCCTTTACGTAGACGCGCAGGCCAAGCGTGTCCTTTTCTTCCTGCATGAGCTCTCGGATCTTTCCTTCTGCTGTCGGTGTGATGGTGATCATATATATGGCTCCTTTTCTGAATTGTCTGATGTGGTCGAGAGACCTCAGCTCCACTCCTGTGCGGAGGACACCTCTGCCATCCCAAGCGACGATGGCGCTTGGATGGAAGACGTCTACAAAGGTCGTTCGAAAAACATGCGGCGCAAAAGCGGCGGAGACCAGGGAATCGGTCGCGCAGGATACGGGAGGGAGTGAAAATGACGCGCGAGGATAGGACGGTCGGCGTGGCTCAATACGTCATAGCATCACCCTGGGCGCATTAGGGGTGAGAGTCAAGCGTTATTAAGGGAAAGGGAGGTGAAATGCACGGTGCCGGAGGCAGCCACCATTCTGCAGCTGCTGCATTCTGCTGCTGCAACGTGCCAGGAATGTTGAACTATTCAGATCTGCGGTGAGTAGCTCACACCTGAACTGACGTTTGCTGTTGGATTGGGTCAAGAGTTTTGAATGAAAAACGGCAGAGTTGACCTTTCCAGATGCCCGCTATCGGCCAAAACCGGACACAATTTGGAGCAATCAAGATGCCGCCTAACCCGTCGATACAGCGGACACCAGAAAAAGTGGCAGCTGATCGGAGAGGCGTGAGTGTAAAGTGTTACTGAATACCCCATTCCGTTTTATCGCCATGGCTCCCTGCCTCAGCTCTTGCTTCTCCAACTCTTCCTCGCGCCGTCAACAATCCTGAACACAATTACCATCCTGCATCACGCGATTATAGTCTTTTGGTAATAAAAAGGGGACCATGCAGCGCCTTCGAGAGGACACTTTTGATTGAAAGCACATATCACTTTGCAATCCTTCATTAATCTGACATCTCAAAACCGACAGGCGTAATAATTCACGACCTTTCGTTCTAGGTTCTATTGAACCTAGTCTGAATCACTGGTGAGCGCGATGGCTTCGATTTCAATCATTGCGTCAGGCGTATAAAGCGCCTTAATCTCAACGATACTGTCTGCTGGATACGGCACCGAAAAATGCCTTCTGCGTAGATCGACCACATCGTTGAACTGACCCATGTCAGTTACGAATATCGTGACTTTCACTACTTTATCCAAAGAGCTTCCCGCAGCCGTAAGCGCGCGTTTGAGGTTCAAGAATGCTTGTTCACCTTGGGCAGCGAAACCTCCATCTACGATCTTCCCATTATCATCGTAGCCAGCTTGACCGGATACGAATACAAATGGCCCTGTTTTTATCGCCTGCGAGAGTAGGTACGGAGCGTAGGGGTCGGGTTGAGTGGATACGCCTTGAATGTTCATTTTCTTTCTCCTGTTTAACGTCTGAAATGTATGAGTCAAAGATTGGGTTATGAGGCTCGTGAATACGAATACAGCTAAAGCCAATCTTATGTAGCAACCGTCCGCTTAGGGTCGAGGACTGCCATCGGCCAAGTGCTGAAGTACGCTGCCGAGAGAGCACCGTCATAAAGCGGACCTCAACCGTGGACGTCCGAGTGAAGAGCAGAGGCCCGAAAAGTTGGACCGATTTATTAGGTTTTTCCCTGAGTACTTCTTAAATACTCTGCGAGTTCATCTTGAACCCTCAAGTTGTATTGAAATGCAAATATACTGCTAGCGAGGAACAAGACGCCCGCAATTTTGCTAAGAAATAACACAAAGCAACATAGGCCGAGAAAGAGCAAGAAAAAAGGGCCGAGAATCATAGCACTACTGATTGGCTTCAGTACCCAGGCGGAGTAGTTAGGATAGCATTTGGGGCCACCCCAGATGTGATTTTCAGAAACCACTGCATTGAGCAGAAACCAGGGGATTGAGGTCGCGACCGATGCTAAGGAGATGGCGATCAAAGCCGAATCCTGTTTAATCTGCGAAGATGCCAAAAGCACAGCCAATGCCACACCCGCACTGGCAAATGACACATTTCTCGACATTTGGAGTTTTTCAGACGAAATCTCGATAAGGAACGGCTGCAAATTCTTCTCATACCTTGCCCCATAACCAGGGTTGTCTTCGGTCATGCTGCTCACCTCCTCCGCCTTTTCAAGGCTAACGGCCCCGAGGCTCACCATACGACCACGCACACATCATGTCTCTCAGGTTGTTCTTCCGTCGACCCGTTGTCCTCGGGTGCCAGAATGCATGGGGCGACGGGAGCGCCTGTCCGACAGGCTTCTGCTAACGATTCCAGTACCTTCACGCGTTTCTCACACTCGACAGCCGTCAGATTCTGAGGAAGGGCCATCGGATTCCAGAACACAAGGGCGAGGGTAATTTCGAGCGCCGCTGTAGTTGCGTCTAACCAAGGGGTAGACCTCGAGATGCTGCGTTGTGCCGTTAACGGACCTCAGCCAGTACTGACAGTTCGCTGAGCGCGGCATGACCGCAGGCAGTTGAGAAAGTGAAAGACCGCCCGCGAAGAGTTTAGTGGCAATTCCATCGTACTCAGCCAACAACTGCTTAGCATTGTCCCAGGTTGGCATACCCATGTTATCCGAACAAATTTAGGCGGATCTATGGAGAAACCTAATCTGCTCATTGCTAACGGTGTAACACGCTACAACTGTTCGCAAACAATACGCCATGGCTGGTGCCGTTTCAATAAGTTGGGCCAGTGGGACTATGTATCACGGGTTTTTATGCGGATCGGTGTAAGCCCCCATCTGGTAGCGGTCAGTCGTGTACGTCTGCTTTGGGTCGGGTGTCGACGGTCGTAGAAACGGCCAGAAGCGGAGGTTCGGTGCCGAGATCACCTCGCCCTAAAACGGTCCTCAGCCCTGTAACGATACCGTGTTGCTCACCGGTTGCCGGAAACGCGCTAGCGCTGGAGCCGATCCGCTGTGCAGCGCATGGTTGGGCTTTCCTTAGTCTAAAAGCATTTCTCCACAAATTCTCCAATCAGGAGATTCATCGGGGACGACTTGCGAAAGTACTTGAGTAGCTGGTTCCTCTGACCTTTTGGATGAACTCGTGCTCCGATGGCAGCAGACCAAGCCAGCCAGTCCGATTGGCCCGTGCGAAGATGCTCGTCCCTTAGATCTGGCAACCCAAAACGTTTGTCAGCAATCTCTAGTATTTTGGCCTTTGTTATAGCTGTTGCCCTATCGTTTTCATAAAGAGCTCGGAGAAGTTCTGCCGCTTTAGGTGTATTGAGGAGGTGATCTTCTGCCGTCATGCCAAACCAAAACAACTGAAACTCCGTCACTTGGGCCGAACTTTCAAGATATTCGAGGATCATATCTGTAATTGCGGTCTTGTCCTCAGCGTCACCACAAAACTGATAAATTTTCTTTGATAAAGCTGGAAATCCAGCCATGAGCGATGGCAGAAAGCTCATCAAGTCTGCGGAGTTCTCCCGCATGAGAGTTAGAACCAACTCCGCGTCCTCCTCCTGAACGTTGTCCCGTTTCAGAAGCGAGAGGAGGTACTCTTGTTCTTCTTCCGTGAGCTCCGCCAAGGTGTCGGGGTCCTCATCCTCGTCGTCATCATCATACTCTTCCTCATCGCCGTAGCCTTCCGACTCCTTCAGTTCCTCTCGCCTTTTTCTCAGCAGGTCGATCTTCATCTGATCTAAATCAGCTGGCATTTCTGCCGCAGCGTCATATCCCTCGAGTACCACCGACTTCTTGTCGTTAACGGATAGGCCTCTGTCACTTAGTAGCGCCTGAACGAGCGTGAAGTCAGAAACCAAATTTCGTGGGTCGTTGTCGAAAATCCACGTGTCGTCCATCAGCCGCAGGGTTTGCGCAGAGCGCAGTCTGTTGGATGCCTCTAGGAAAGACAGGAATGAGGCGCCCACCATCTTTGCTGGATAGAGCCCCTGGGGAAGACAGTCGACCGACCTTCCAGAAGATATCTCTCTGAGGAATTTGCCAAAGAGGCTTAAGTCTGGCTCTGTCGCCCCAACGTCCTCGAACCATCTCACAAGATCGTGGTGATAGATGTGATTGAAGTACGAAGCCACATCAAAATACGCATAGTGCTTGTAGGTCGCCCTATTTAACGCTACTCGTTCTTTAAAATTTACGTATGCTTTTAGCGTTGAGACAGGTTGGCCGCTCTCAATGAGAAATCCGAAAACCGCTCTCTTACTATTGCTTGAAGCTCTGAATAATGACCGGTTCCGGTAGACAAGATCATATAGAAAGAACTCCGCTACAGGATCCAACTTGACCGTGCGGCGCAGAAACCATCCTCGTTTGGTCGCAAACACGCGTTGCTGGTTTTGAAACGATCCTCCTGCGTCGATAATCTTTTCTTTTATGAAAGCCTTCAGCTCGACTGCATATTTCTCTACGAGAAACTGATTCGTTCTCAATGGAAACAGCGTCGAAGGGTAGTCCCGCAAGAAGAACTCAGCACTGTCTTTCATCCATGTGCCTCAATCGCTCAAGTTCTGATTGCCAACCTAGGTTTAGGCCGATCAGCATCAGAACCGGGTCTACCATTTTCTGTCCGAATAACACGCCACAACAGTTCGGAAAGAATACGCCATGCCCGGTGTTGTTTCAATGAGCTGTAACCGTGGGACCGCTTACCGCAAGTTCTTATGCGGATCGGAGTAAGGCCCCCCTCTTCAAGTAGCAGTCAGTTGTGGACTTCTGCTTTGGGTTGGAGTCCGATGGTTGAAGAACCGGCCAGAAGCAGAAGTTCGGCGACGAGGTTGCAGAGCCTGAAAGCGGTCATCAGTCGGAAGTGTGGGGGGAGACAGCTTGTTAAGATCGCAACGCTCGATCCCTTTTCTACTTCGCCATCAGAAAATCCTTCACCGTCTTTCGCTTGTAGGCTGCTGCCATTTCGACCTTGCGCTCAGTCAAGATTCCCCTCCCCGTTGTTGCTTCGTGAGCGACCAGTACAACGCACCCACCCAGCCGATCACGGTCCATCCGAGCGAGAGATTCACGATCGCAAGCAGGAAGGAGTTGGGGTGGCCTCGTGCGAGGGCGAGAAAGGTTGGAAGGAAATATAAGAACGTCGCACCCAGGGCGTAGAGGGAAGAGGGGAGATCATTGTCCATGGGACGCCTCCTTCATGCGGGCGTAAGGTGTTCTCTTCTACTTCCACCGCCGTTTGGTGCGCAATGACCGACCGGTTATTACACAGAACGTCTGACGCTCCACTTTGCGACCGTAGGCATTCGACCACAAGCGGAAGTTCGGCGACGAGATCGGAACGCCATAAAGCGGTCCTCAGCCCTGTGCATTGACGACCGCGTTCACCAGGCGGGCACATGTGATGTTGACCCCACACCGACGTTGCCGTCCGCTCGTGTGCAACGCCTAGTTCGCCGCCCTACAGGATGCAGCCTGTGGTAGCCTCTTTCGCATAAGAGATTACGGTGGGATTTGTCGTCGTCGGCTTCCGCAACCATTGTCGCAGCACCTGCGGCGCGCGAGGTACATCCGTTGCCCAGTGTCCCAGACCATGTATCGCAGACACGATGCAATTATCGTTTTTCATCTGTAAGGCGTTAGACATTACCCCGAGTGCCGCGGACACCATCGCAGGCGAGGCATTTCCGGGATAGAGGACGAATAGATCCCAGAGCATGTAACAGAGATAGCCAATCCCACCATTGAGGTGATCATTGCCAATGCTGCCAACCGGTGACAAACAGTAGCGATCGAAATACTTGGCGTATAAATCATTGAGCTTCGCGATCCCGGAAACTCGACGCGCCTCGTCGCCCGCGTTGATGTAGCAGAAGCAAATGTCACTACACGAGTTCGAATAGATCAATTGCAGCCCAGTTCCAATCTGGTCTGAGTTGAACAATTCATGGATTTGCGGGTCCGAGAGTGCGCGATCGATATGAGCGAAGTGCTCGTCGGGCGAGACAGAATATGTTTCCGGAAGTAGATCGAGCATGACCGGATCGGAACCGACCGGCTGTCCAAAGATGTCATCGCGCCACTTCTCGTATTCCATAGGTCTTGCAGCGAACAATGTTTAGACGGATTCGTAGGAGCTGGATCCGATCGTTTCCGTCCATATAAGACCGTACTACGGTGTGTGAAGAATACGCCTGCCCGTTGTAGTTTCAATGAGTTGTGACTACAGGATTTCTCGGAGAGCCTCCTATGCTGTTGCTACAGATGCCGTGTTACGTCCATGCGTTGGTGGAGTACACGCACGATTCGAATGCCGTTGTCCATGGAAATATAAAAGACGATGTGGGACTGATACTCAACCCGCCGCAATCCTGGGGCAAGTTCATCAGCCCTGCGCCCTTGCGTTGGATGCGCTGCTAGCGCCTGAAACCGTTCGTGCAAGCCAAAGAGATAACCCCGCGCCTGCTCCAGCCCAAACTGAAGGATCGTATATTCGTAGATACTCTCGAGATCGGCAGCGGCCTTTGACGAGAGGTTATAACCGGCCATTCGATCTCAGCCGCGCTTCGACGTCCTCCATAATCTGTGGCACAGTACGATCACTGATTCCGCTGTCCAACCCTTCCTGAATAGCATCTTTCAACGTCTGAAATGTGGCGCTATCCTGATCGCGTCGAATCAGATCTCGGATGTATTCGCTGTCGTTCGTAAACTTTCCACATTCGATCTGGGCCTTGATCCATTGATCCTGTTGTTCTGTCACCGTGATCGTCTTTCGTGTCGTTCCCATGGTGAGACCTCCGACCTCTTCATACTATTGATGCAGTTTAGCACTTTTTTGAGTACATGAGAAATCCCACCGCATTCTGTCAACATGGTCTTTCCCCTCATACTTCACGAGCAACGAAATAGTTTTCTGACCCCCATCTCGCTGCCTTCTATTGATGGTTAGAATCGCTGTGGCGCACTATCACCGCTTCCGTTTGGGACGACAGCTTGCGGATACTGTTGCAGAGCAGCTATGCTGCATCACTGGCATGACACAATCCGGCGTCCTATTTTATCCGTTCCATCTGTGCCACGAGCGCACCTTGCAGTGGCTGCTGGAGCGGTATCCGCAGGTGCATTTCCGGGACTATATGGCCATCCAAGTCAGTCCGTTCTGCGGGACCACGGCCTTTCCCGAACGGATGGGCGATGCCTTCCCCGACCTCCTGGCCAGCCAGCGACTGGTGCAGGGGTACAACGTCAGCGGACCGCTCACGCCGGACACCTGCATCGCTGTGGATCGTGATCTCACCGATTCAACGTGGCGTGGGCTCTTTCATCGCGCGCTGGTGGAGAATCGCCGATTCCAACGCGGTCTGTTCGACGGCACAGACATCACTGGGCGTCACAACGATGGCCATGCCGAGCAGCCTTTGATGGTTCGTCTGAAGGATGTGTCGTTCGAGACGACTCCCTTTACGGTGGCCGGTATTCGTCAACTCAGCCGGCGACGGCTCATCGGCAGAGAAGCGGATCTCTTCGACTACGGCCTGGCCCTCCTGAAAACCTCCGCCTCACAGGTGTACACCATACAACTGGCGACGGCTGGACAGCTGGCCGTTGCGACTGACTCGCGCGCCCATTTCACATTACTCACTCGGCTGATAGAACGAATGGGCGTCACGATCGAGAATGGGTTGGTCGAACAAGGCATGTCGTAACCAGTACACTCAGGCTCGAACCCCCACCCATGAACGCCCCAAACACTTCCGGATGTCACTGAAGACATCGAGACCGGCAGCGGCAGCGGATGGGGGAGAAGCCGGGATAACGGAATATTCGATCAGATCAGGGCAACTGAAGCCCTGTACTTCGGCTTTGGGTCTGATGCCGTGAGTCGCAGAATGGCTACGAGCTGAAGTTGGCGCCGAGATCGTACCCCCATAAAGCGGTTCTCAGCCCTCTCTACCGCCGGGTTAGATGCGTGATCAGGCAAGGCGCTTGCCTTTTCGGTATTGCGAAGGCGCAAGTCGTTTGATGGAATCAAACGCTGCTTTGTACGCACTCACTTCCCAAAGCCACGCCTCCTGGATCTGGTATTGCTGGTCGTAGAGGATCCAAATGAGAAAGTCCCATTCATAGTTTTTCGCTTTTGGCACCAACGTAACAAAGCTGCCGGGCTTCCCGCTCGGACGGTTTGCTTTGACTTGATACCGTGAGCTATTGAATATGAAGTCGTGGCCTTTCTGAACTGCCGTTGCTCCGCACATTGACGTGGAATACTCTTCGGCAGAGCAACCGATCAACAGGGCGGCGTCAACTTCTGAAAGTGCAGATGTGATGGAAGGCGCGATGCCAAAAGCCCGCTCCCATGCTAGAGCGGCTTCCACGAGTCTTTGGCGAAGATCGTTCATGAGCACCTATCACCGCCTCAGCAGCGGCGCGCAGCGCCTTCCGCTTTCTACTGCTGTTAGGAAGGCCCTGGCTCATTCCTCACTGAAGTAATCGGAATCAATCTTCTTGACTTCGTACGAGCGAGAAGTGGATACCCCAACATTGTGATCAATCATGTGCTTAGAGAGTGCCGCTCCATCTATGAGCACGATCTTGCTTTCGATACGCGAGGTAAACTCCATGGCATCTCCGGAAAACGACGAGGTCGTTATGAATACGCCCTTACGTGCTCGGTGTCCTTGTAGCGCCCCGGCAAACTTCTGAATCTCGGGACGGCCTACAGTGCCATCCCAGCGTTTCGCTTGGATGTAGATCAAGTCGAGGCCCAGACGATCCTCCTTGATGATGCCGTCGATTCCTCCGTCGCCGCTCTTGCCCACCGCCTGTCCGGCATCTCGAAGAGTGCCTCCGTAACCCATTCGAACAAGCAGTTCGACAACTAGGCGCTCAAAAAATGCAGGAGAAGCCGCCTTCACTTGATCCAGAAGCTCGGATTCGAGGTTGAGTCGGAGGCGCTGGTAGGCTGAGTCAAGTGCTTCCTCTGGCGTGGCATCACCAGAAGTGCTGGCCGTCGTCGCAGGTTCATCCGGTCGCTCGTGACGCAGTTCGCGGAAGGCCACGAACTCCGGAAACCGCTCCAAGTATTTGACGTCGATTCGCTCAGGCTTCGAGGCAAGAACCTTCTTACCGCTCTCGGTGATGCGGAAGAACCCGCGACGAGTCGAGGCAATCAGGCCAGCTTTTTTCAGATAGGTACGCGCCCAACCGGCGCGGTTCCGAAGGACAGTCTGCTGGCCGCTACCGAGCAGTTGCTGACTCTCCTCCGCCGAGAGGTTGAAATTCTCCACGAGCGACTCCACTACCTCGCCGATGTTGTGCTCCTTCTCGTCTTCCAGGAAACGAAGAAGTGGGAGCATGACCGTCTGGTAGTCAGGTATCGCCATAGTGATCTCCTGCTGAGTCCTCTAACATTGTTAGGCGGATCCATAATGAGAACCGGATCAGCCATTTTCTATCCGCGAAATGCACCTTTAAGTGATCCCAAACAATATCCCAGCATCGACGATGACGCAATTAGTTAGAGCCCATCGACCAGTTATAACGGGTTCTTATGCTGATCGGCGTAAACCGACTGCGTTGGTCGGAACATGCCGGTCGGTTTCGGCAGCGTCTGTATACAGACTTGTTAGCGTTTTCAGCCGGCCACTGCGTTGGACAGACTTTCCAATTGTCGATGTGCTGTTCAGGTGGTTGCAAAAAGAGTAGGACCAAGAAAATTAGCGAGTTGGGGTAGTCGCGGTATGGATGGGTACAGTGGATCGTATCTGCCGATTCCAAATCGAGGATCGCGTCGTCCATTCGGCTCTGGTTTGAGAACTTGGTCCCTAGATCTGTTTTTTTGCTCGATGAAACCGCCTTTTCTTCTCCTCGCCTCTTGACAGAAACGAAACCTCGCTCCTGTTGCCAGGAGCCGTCATCCCCAGAAATGTGTTGAACCTGTGGATAACCATTGGATAGATGACGCGAGCGCCAGGATTAGGGCGGTGTGTCTAGATTGTGTCAAGCTTTATTTCTAGGAATATGCAATAACGCAATGAACTCAGGCTGTTGCCACTATTAGTTGTGGTGATATTACAGTGAGGCGGATGCCTAAAAAATAGGCACTTTGGTAAATACATGCGCCATTTGCACCGTCTTTTATGGAATTCTGCACTTTGTACACAGGGCTATCCACAGAAGATGTGGAATGAAAATGCTCGTGCCATTCCTAATCTACAAGGCGGGATTTTGGTAACTGTCTGGAATTCTTAGATTCCTTAGCAGCTCATGCGCGGGTCGTGTTAGCGGACGGTATTGATATCAGCTGGATAGACGTTTTCTGACAAGGTTTGGGTCAAGAGTTGAGTTGATTTTCAGGAGTTGAGTACGACTGGGAGGGGTTTTCTTCAATGGCCTCTCACGCATAAGGCGGAGCATGGCCCGGCTTCCACTTGATGCTGCAACCGATGCTGGGTTTCTGATTACTATCGACGGGCTTGCCGGTCAGCATGGCTTGGATGGCTGCGCGGAGGTCACGACCCGTGACCGGCTTGTTGTTGCCGGGGCGGCTGTCATCGAGTTGTCCATGGTAGGCCAGGCGGCGATCACGATCAAAAAGATAGAACTCTGGGGTGCAGGCCGCACGATAGGCCTTCGCGACTTCCTGAGTCTCGTCGTGACAGAACGGAAACGTGAAACCTAGACGTATGGCCATTTCTTTCAATTTCGGCGGGGCATCATCGGGATAGTTCTTGGAATCATTACTGCTGATCGCGATGATCCCTAAATTTGTCTCCTGATAATCATGTCCGAGTCGGGCAAGTTCCTGCTCCACATGTACCACATAGGGACAGTGCTGGCAGATAAACATGACGAGTAGCCCTGTTCTTGTCGCAAACGAGTCGAGCGAGTAGCGTTGTCCAGTCACGACGTCCTGTAAATCGAACGGTGGTGCTGTGGTTCCAATCGGGAGCATGGTTGAAGTCATGGCCATGAGAGAGCCTCTTGTTGTATTTCCCATGGAGAAGATGCCCCATGTATACAGTGAGGTCAAGTGGCGATGATGGGGCAGTTCTTGCGTCATGGTTGTCGCGGGACTATGCTGAGTTTTCCGGTGTAGAGCTGTGGGAAGGGTAGGTGGCCATTGAGAATAAAGGAGGCGGGCCATGCGGAGTCTTTGGCTGTTGATTCTGTTGGTGGTTCCGGTTGTGACGTTTGCTCATGATGAGGCAATGCTCGCGACATCAACTCTCACCGTGAGCGAAACGGGGACTGTCCCGCATGCGCCGGATACGGCCTTCGTGACGTTCGGCTTGGAAACCGCTGGTAAATCACTCGCCGAAGCGCAAAAGCGGAACAGTGCGACCATGAGCAAAGTCATGGAGCGCTTGAGGGATTTACAGATCGACAAAGAGCGAATCCAAACCTCGTCATTCACAGTCTCTCCGCAATATCGACCGCTGCCGAACCGTCCGACTGAGGCATCGCCTGCTACACCGGAAATTATCGGTTATGTGGTGAGCAACATGGTGACCGTCGAAATCCGTAGCCTTGATAAAGTTGGCATCGTCATCGAAGAAATCCTAAAGGCCGGGGCGAACAGTTTTCAGGGGTTGCAATGGAGCTTACGCGAGGAACAATCAGTACGGCTCAGCGCATTGAAACAGGCTGCGGCCAAGGCCCGTGAGAAAGCATCGGTGCTGAGCGAAACACTTCATGTAAAGCTTGTGCGGGTTCTTTCGGTCACAGAAGGAGGCCAGGCGATTCGACCTCCTATGCCTATGGCACGCATGGCCATGGAGGCTAGCGCCGGTGATGTGCCGATTTCGTCAGGGGAACTGAAGATTGAAGCCACAGTGACGCTGGTCTACGAAATCGCGCCGAAGTGAGATGATCAGGTGGCTAAGTTACTCGCTTTGCTTTGCTCCCCCTTCCCACAACTTCACCGTCCGATCCCAGGAAGCGCTGGCAAGGCGTTTGCCGTCTGGGGAAAAGGCCAGACCACCTCGGACACCCCCGATAGACCTTTCACCGCGGTTCGTGAAATTCTGGCCCGCGGACTCGCCAGAGGCTGAGGCGAAAAGTCTCCTCGCGGATGATTTCTGCCGCCTAAAAGCGTATTCTCAGGATGGGGAGTTCGCAAACAAGATGATGCAACCAGCAAGGGACATAAGCGCAGTTCAAGTTACCATCGCCGAGATGGTCCGACGTATTGTCGAGCGATTCCATCCCGAGCGCATCATTCTCTTTGGATCACATGCCCGTGGAACGGCTGGTCCGCATAGCGATGTCGATTTGCTTGTCGTAATGCAGCCACACGGTTCTAAGCGAAGGCGAGCGGTTGAGATCCATGGGTTGCTGGCCGGTATGGGCGTTCCGAAAGATGTCATTGTCGTGACTCCTGAAGAATTTGAAGCTTACCGCGATGCGCCAGGGACTGTGATAAGGACCGCGTGGCAAGAGGGAAAGATCCTGCATGACCGTGCGGCTTAAGGATGAGGATCTTGTCCGGGCCTGGGTTATCAAGGCCGAACATGACTTGCTCAATATCGAAAATAATCTCGCGGCGAGGGAGATCCCGTGGGATACCGTTGGTTTTCATGCACAACAATGCGCGGAGAAATACCTCAAAGCGCTCCTGGTTTCCCGGCACATCGACCCACCGAAGATTCATGATCTGACTGAACTTTATGCGCTGTTGCCGGATGGACTGCTGAAAGACTTCAACGTGCACTCGCTCGAAGAGCTGAATCCCTATTCGATAGAAGGGCGCTATCCTGGAGTGTGGGAGCCGGTTGAACAAGCAGAGGCACTTCGGGCTGTTGAGGTTGCCAGAGCGATTCGTCAGGCAATACGTCGAATCCTACCTTCCTCTTGTATCATCTGACTTTACAGGGCTCAACGGATCGTCTACTGCCGGTGTGGCCAGTCGCCTCTGACTACTCTTCCTTTTTCTCTCCCCCTTCCCACAACTTCACCGTCCGATCCCAGGAAGCGCTGGCAAGGCGCTTGCCGTCTGGAGAAAAGGCCAATCCGCGGACTGGGCCACTGTGGCCTTTGAGGGTTCGGAAGTTTCGACCGGTGGACAGATCCCAAAACTTGATGGTTTGGTCGTCGCTGGCGCTGACCAAAACTTTTCCGTCCGGAGAGACGGCGAGACTACGGACCCAGCCCTTGTGGCCGGTCAACGCTTTCTTCTCGACCACCGTCGGCATCTCAAAGAGCTTGATGGTGGTGTCTCGGCTACCGGTGATCAGGAGTTTTGCATCCGGGGTGAAGGTCATGGCCCCGATCCAGTAGTCCATCGGCTTCTGGAATCCGCCGTCATCTTCAACAAAATAGCCACGGGTCTCGGTCGAATCCACTTCGTCTTTTCGCCAATGACCATCGTGGAGAACCTTTTCCTCGCCGCTTGGGAGTACTTCCCACACTTTAATTTTCCCGATGTCGGTTCCGCTGGCGAGATGGATGCCGTCGGGTGAGAACGCAACACACACCGACCAATGGTGATCGTATTCGTCTTTTCCCAGAAGGGTCATGAGCTCGGTGCCGGTGGTGACTTCCCAAATTTTGATGTCTTTGTTGTGGCTCCCACGCGCGAGCATGAGTCCATCCGGGGAGAGAGATAAACTGCACACGCTATGGTCGTATCGAGTAAAGAGGAGCTTCACGGGTTCGCCGGTCTTACCGTTCCAGAGCCTGATGGTGCGGTCTTCGCTCGCCGTCGCGAGGGTTTGCCCATCTGGGGTGAAGACGATGGCGCGGATGTCGTGAGTATGGCCGCGAAGGGAACGGAGCAGCCGACCGGTTTCAATATCCCACATACGGACGAGGCGTTCGGCGCCCCCGCTCGCAAGCATGGTTCCATCTGGGGAAAAGGCAACCGCCCACACTCCATGCGAATGCCCACGGAAGGTGTTCAGCTCACGACAGTCAGTTCCCCAGTATTCCAGGAAATCGATGGGTGAGGTTGATGGCATGTCAACAGAACCGGGTGCGAGAAGAGGAGTCATCGTTGGATCAGGCATAGGTCGTGCGTTTCCTTGTCTGTCTGGTCCTTGATTGGTGACCAACCCGGCCAGTATAATTTCTTCGATAATTCAGATCGTAAGAGATGCCTCACGATCAAGTCAACTCTTCGACGGGTTTGTCTTGTGTGAACAGCAGACTCTAGATCGATGCCGAGGGTGTTCAGCGGACGTCACCGAAATCTCAAACCGGAAAGTTGCTTTATACCTGAACGGTTCGGCGGGTAGTAGGGTAATAGCCTCTTTCCATGTGACTGAGAGTCTTTCAATGGAAATTAGATTCCAACCAGCGTTGCTTCAGGAAGTGATTGATTCGTTTGTGGAAAAGACGGAACGAGAAGGGGATCCGACTTACTACAAGGAATTCCACGAGTATGCTGATCCGATCTATGAGAAGTTCATCCTCGAAGATCGGGAGGCAGAGTTCAAGAAGCTGTACCAGTACCTCTTCGGTATCTGGGGGTTTTCGGATATCGTTCGTGATTCCTTCAATGAGCACCCACTGCTGAGAGAGAAGGTCGGCATCGTCTTGGTCAAAGGGGTCTTGAAAGAAGACCAGGAAGGTGTCGATATTCTCAGAAAATGGGGTTCAGTCGAACGAGACCTGGCGAAAGAGTTTGAAGAAAAGGGGATGAAAGGCGTCGGAATCAAGCTGATTCCCCGTCGATTCTATGATCCGGCGCTTACTCGGTACTGCCGGCATGAGTTGATGCATATTTCCGATATGATTGATCCGTCGTTCGGTTACGACCCCGACACCAAGGTGGGACTGAATCCTGGGGAAGAGACCCTGATCCTTCAGCGCTATCGTGTGCTCTGGAGTCTGAGCGTGGATAGCCGGCTCGTTGCGGCGGGCAAGGAACCGATGTTGAGCAAGGAGGATCGATTCAAGGAGTTTCGGTCCTGGTACCGAAAGATTCCGCCTCCTCAACTGAAGTCGGTGTTCGAGGGGCTCTGGCAGACCTCCTACTTCTCCCACTCAGAGTTGATCGAAATGGCCGCCGACATCCTTCGCGTGATGGACCGGGCCGTGGATGTAGAAGGCGGCGAGGTACCGGAAACTCAGAATAAAATCATGCTCATGCCGGGGTTTCCCTGTCCCCTCTGCCGGTTCCCCACCTATTCGTGGGTCGAAGATATGGGAACTAAGTTGGAGTCCTACGTGCTGGACTTCATTCGGGAGAATCACCCTGGGTGGGATGTCGAATTCGGAGCCTGTGACCGGTGTGTGGAGGTGTATAAGCTGCGTGCTGACGGCGTGATGTAGCCCGGATGGTGAAAATGGCTACCAGCTTTGTTCTCGCGTCGCTCAAGGCCTCGACGTACAGAAAATGTACGCCTCGGCCTCTCGCTCGCTGCGGCCGCGCTGGACAGCGATTTTGACCATCCATAACCTTTGTCAATATTGCCCATGGCAACCAATCCCTCCTATGGTCGGCGAGATTTTCTGAAGGATTCCGTCGTCTCTACCGTCAGGGCTGCACAGGAACTCGTCAAACATGCGGAAGCTTCTCCTGTCCAGGCTGCTGCACCTTCGGTTCGACCGGATTGGTTGCGTCCTCCCGGTGCTGTGGTAGAGGGATTGTTCGTGGACCGTTGTACGGCGTGTAATGATTGTGTCACGGCCTGTCCCCCTGGGGCCATTACCGCGCATCCAGCTGATGGTACTCCTATCCTCTATGCCGATCAGTCTCCCTGCCTGATATGTGAAGATTTTCCATGCATCTCGGCATGCCGAACGGATGCGCTCCTGCCGGTCAGTGAGGGTGACCAGGTTCGAATGGGAACGGCGGAGGTGGCACATCGATTTTGCACGGCCGGTCAGGGTTGTCATGCCTGTGTCTCGAAGTGCCCAACCAACGCTCTCACCTTGGATCTTGCCCTGCTTCGCCTGTTGGTTTCTCCGGAGAGCTGTGTGGGCTGCGGCATGTGCGAGATGATTTGCAAGACGGTGAATGATCGTGTCGCGATTCGTGTGATCCCGGCTAGGCAAATGGAAAGGAGCGCTCTATGAGCCGGTGGTGCTTCAATCATGAGATTGGATCAGCGCAATTGCATCATCAGGTAGCGGCCGGTAGAGTTCTCCCTTGACTTCATACCGGCCATTTCATATACATACATGGCTTTTCTATCACACCTTGGAATGTCAGAGATTGGGAGACTAAGGTGATGATGGGCAGGAGGCGATTTCTATGACGAGTCAACAGCCGATGCACAGAGTCTCTGCATCTGCCACCGCCACGTTACCGACCCCTTCCACACTGAAGGATTCCCCGGCCGTTGAGCGAGCACTCAGTCGCAGCAAGATCTATCTGCAGATCTCCTGGAGCCTCCTCTATCCAGAGGACGAGGAATTTCTTGATTATCTGCGGTGTGGGGAATTTGTCGAAGATGGTCGGACGGCTCTTGATGCGCTGGACGTTGCCCTTGGCGCCGATGGGAGTCAACGTGTCAAGGACAAGCTGGTCGCGCTGAAGAAGCAGTTGGAATTGGTGGAGGGGCTGATTTCTTCAGAATGTGTCAATTGGCAACTGAGTGATCTCCAGTCAGAGCATCGTCGCGTCTTCAGTAACGTGATTACGCTCGATTGCCCGCCCTATGAAACTCTGTTCGGGAACGATCACGTGTTCGCCCAGTCTCATGTCATGGGTGACATCTCCGGATTCTACAAGGCGTTTGGAGTCGAACTTTCGAAGGATATTCATGAACGGCTCGACCACCTCAGTGTGGAGTTCGAGTTCATGCATTTCCTGGCCTACAAGGAGTCGTACTCGCTCTGTCACGATGGGCCTGAAAAGACCCAGATCGTGGTGGAGGCGCAAAAGAAATTCTTAAAGAATCATATCGGTCGATGGGTGCCCTTGTTCTGCCGCATGTTGGCCAAGAAGGCGGACTCCGGCCTATTCAAGTTGGTGGCCGATATGACAGCCGATTGGATGGAATTCGAGGCGGCGTTCTTAGCCGTGACGCCTCAACCCTACACGGAAACCGATTATCGGCCCGCAACGTTCAGCTCGCCGGAAGGTCAAACCTATGAGTGCGGTGCGCAAGACCAAGGGAATGAGTTGAGCATGTTGCTGAACGAGGTCGGAGCTCAGTCCTTTATGGATGTGAAAGAAAAGGACAAGGATCAAGAAGAGGGGCGGCCTTCTGGAACAGCCTAAGTAAATGTGAGCATGTCGGTATGGTTTCGAGAGTAGACGTCATCTTTACTAAATAATTCACGAGGAGGGAGTAATACTATGAGGGTAGCGCAGACGACCAACAAGAAATTGGTGTTTGCTATTCTTCTCTCCGCCCTCACTGTCGGCCTGATGCTGACGTTGGGGCGAGTACCACTCGCCGTCAGTCAGCCGGTGACGATACCGGCCAAGACGGTTAAGGGTGCAATTCCGATGGACGGTGCCAATCCCGTATGGGAGAGCGTGCCGGGCGTCATCATTCCTCTGAGCGGTCAGCTGATCACGACTCCGATGCACCCGAATATTTCGGTGAAGTCGGTGTTCGTGAAAGCGATGACCAACGGCAAGGAAGTGGGATTGCGGTTGGAGTGGCTTGATCAGACGAAGAATGATACGGCGATCGGCCCGCAGGATTTCCGCGATCAGGTGGCGCTGATGTTTCCGGTGAACACGGCCGGAGCTCCGCCGTTCCAGTGTATGGGCCAATCCGGGGGCACCACCAACATCTGGCGCTGGAATGCTGAGTGGCAGAAGGACTTGGGCAAGGACAGTGCAGGAATCTGGGATGTCGACGATCAGTATCCCGGCATTTTCTGGGACTTTTACTTTGAGGAGCCGGCGGGAGGCGTGACCTATCCTGATCGTATCGGTCGCAGCCTCGGGCCGTTCAACTCCGGCATCTGGTCGGGAAACATTATGTCTGACCCGACGCTCCGTGTGAGTTCGGTTGAGGATTTGAGTGCCAACGGCTTCAGCACCCTTACGACGCAAGCTCATCAGGATGTGCTCGGAAACGGTGTCTGGGAGCCATCAGGGTCCGTGAAGGGTGGCGGGTATACCGGACCGACCTGGCGGGTAGTCGTGAAGCGGACATTGGAAACCGGTGACACGAACGATGTGCAGTTCAAGTCGGGGATGTCCGTGCCCATTGCGTTTGCAGTGTGGGACGGCGCCAACATCGAGCGAAACGGTATGAAGTCATTGTCGACCTGGTTTACGTTGAAGTTGTAATCATCTGTTTCGGCGAGGCAGCTTCTGAGCTGCCTCGCCATAGACGTTCAAGAAGGCCTCGGATTGATGCCCTGAAAGGGGGAACGATCCGAGGCTTTTTTTTGTGCGGCGATGTATACCATCCGATCGATCCATCCAGGTAGGATTGCATTTCGCCCTGAACGGAATGTATAAAAAACAAGAAATCGAAGCCACTGATTTTCAAGAGCAAAAGGACATCACAAGCCATGAACGTCTCGTTGCTTTTTCCTCCGACCTGGCATCCTTCTCAGCCCTATCTTAGCTTGCCGTCTCTGACAGGATTTCTCCACCAAGGTGGGATTTCCAATGTCTCCCAGCGTGATCTTGGCATCGAATTGTTGGATACTATTCTGACGAGGGGTTATGCGGCAGAGGTCTACCAACAGTTGACGGCCAAGCAACGCGAGTTGGAACGGAGCCAAACCGGCGAGACGGGGCCCGGCAGTCGTGAGCATTATGGGAAGGTGACGGACTCTCTTGATCGGTTTGCGTATCTGGTCGATCGGATTGAGTTGGCCAAAGAGACACTACGGAGCGAAGGGTTTTACGATCCTGACGCCTATCGCGCCAGTCTGTTCATGATCGACAAATGGCTGGAGGTCGTATCCTCCGTCTACTTCCCGACCCGGTTGACCGTCGTCGATAATCAGTTTGGGAACTACTCGATCTATTCCTCGAAGGATTTGATGCGGGTCGTGCGGGACGAAGCGCAGAACCCGTACCTCAGCCTTTTCCGAGACAAGTTCCTCCCATCGATCATCAATCATCGACCAGACTTGATCGGCGTGTCGATTACAGCCACGTCCCAGATCATTCCTGGGTTGACGCTGTGTCGGCTCATCAAGGAAGCTGCGCCCGATCTCCATGTGACAATCGGCGGCAGCATCTTTACCCGTTTGGTCGATAACATCCGCCGGTGCCCCAGCTTGTTCGAGCTCACCGACGATATCGTCGTATTTGAGGGTGAGACAGCCTTGTTGGAACTGGTCAACCAGCTGGCCGGCAAGAAGGATTACAGTAAGGTGCCCAACCTGATCTATAGGCAGAACGGCAAGATCACGGTCAACCAGCCGTTCTATTCCGAGAATGTGAATCAGCTCCCGGCCCCGAATTATGATGGCTTCCCGCTGGATCTCTACCTCTCGCCTGAACCGGTTCTCCCGGTTCAGTTTTCGCGCGGCTGTTACTACAAGGATTGTGCGTTCTGTGCGTTGACCCTTGACCACCAGAATTTCAGACAAAAGGACCCGAGCCGTACGGTCGAGGAATTGCAGTGGCTGAAGCAGCGGTACGGGGCTCGCCACTTCTTTTTCACCGATGAGTGTTTTGCTCTGTCGCCGACCAAGCGGTTGTGCCAGCAGCTGATCGACAAGCAGGTGGACGTCAAATGGACCTGCGAGATGCGCTTCGAAAAAAATCTCTCACGTGAGCTCTTGTCCTCCATGCGGGATGCCGGTTGTTTGAAGATCGTATTTGGGTTGGAATCCTTCAACCAGCGGATCATGGATTTCATGAAGAAAGGGATCAAGCAGGAGTGGGTGCGGCGGGTGGCGGATGACTGTGTGGACCTCGGTATCGCCATGCATTGTTACATCATCGTCGGGTTCCCCACGGAGAAAGAAGAAGAAGCGCTTGAGACCATGAACTTCATCGTTGAAAACAAGCGGCTGCACGAGTCCTACGGCTTTTCGTGCCAGCCCTGTTTGTTTGACCTGGAAAAGGAAGCGCCGATCATGAGTGATCCAGGGGGCTATGGCATCCGTCGAATCATGCGACCGTCTGCGGAAGATCTGAGTCTTGGGTTTTTCTACGAGGTGCAAGAAGGTATGACCCCGGATGAGGCGGAGCGGTTGTATCAATATGTGTACGGAAGAATCAGTGAGGTGGTGTGCGAGCTGCCGTTCAATTATGCCATGGCAGATGGGTTACTCTACATCTCACGGGCCAAAGCGGGAGTGAAACCGGCATCGATGGCCGCACGTTGACCCTCTTTTTGGACGGCGGCTATAATACCTATTCCTATGGATTCAGTTATGAAGTCGGCGACACTGAGCGAACGGGTGATCGGGAAAGTATCGGACTTCGGTCCGCTGTTTGACTATACGATCAAGCTCGTCCTTCTGGCGTCCTTCCTCGAACTCGTCTTGTATCGCTTGTTGTCGCGCCTGGGTATGCATCTCAGTAAGATGGCTGCGACTCATCCATGGATTACGCCGACATTTACGACCTTGACAGAAGTGGGGGCCTGGCTCCTCAACATTGTGGCGGTGTTGTTGTTTTTAGCCCTTACACTCACGATGGTCAATCGATGGGGAGGGACCGGCAACAGTCGGCTGGTAAAACTGGGGATCATCGGCATCGCCATTTTATTGTTACTCACCGTTGGGTTTCTGGTGGTGCAGCCGGGGATGCTGGGCGCCATCATCTACAACGGATTGACCTTGTTGGTGCTAGCCGTATTTGTGTCGGACTATGTGCTGACCCATCGCGAGCCGCTTCAACGAGTGTTGGCGGTGACCTATTTTTTAGGCATATCGGGATGGCTGTATTATCAGATCGTATCGACGAGCTATAGCCTGATGGGGACGATCGTGCAGCCTCCGCTGGTGTACGAATCGCATCGCATGGGCGAGGCCTTGATGATACTGGCCAGTTTCTGTGCGTTTCTGGCCTATGGCAAGAGTCAGAGCCTCTCGCTACGAACGAGGAATCGGCAACAGCGCAGCCGGGCGATCTGGTTTTGGGCGGTCACGGGGGGGACCTTTACGGCGCTCATTGTGGTCGATTATCTGTTGGAACGCATTGATCCAGGATTCGCGTCCGCGTTTCGGCAGGCCTCGCAAGGCATCGGGTGGATCTTTCAGTTCGGAATGGGCTATACGTTCTATCTCCCCTTTGCCGTCTATGTTGGAGGATTACTCTGTTGGTCCTACACGGTCATGAAGCTCGTGGCCATGGGGAGATTAGCTGGTTATGGAATCGGATTGATGTTTATCGCCGGCTATGCGTTGATGTTTTCAAACTTAACGTTGATGGTGGTGCTTGGGGTGATGCTGCTGGCCTGTGATCGGACCAAAGTAGCAACGGCCGAAGCAGTATCGACGAGTGCCGGTCCAATGATGCCGGCACCGGATGGATTGATGACCGGTCGGGCGTAACGCCCAGAACGAGTGAAATAATGGACACACCTACTTCTCTGCCCCCGCAAGGGGATACCGGGGTTGATCTTGCCGATCAGCCCCTCACTCCGGATGAGGAAATCGCCGGGATTGAAAAGCTGTTGGACAGTGAGCCGGATGATTTTCAGGCGCGTTGTCGGCTTGGGGAATTATATTTCAGTAAAGGGCGTCTCGACGATGCATTGGCAGAGGTCAAGAAGGCCATTGAGATGGCGGAATCCCTTCGCACAGAAATGAATCGTTCGCTGGCTATGTATTATGCCAATCTGGGGACGATTTATGCGACGAAGAACATGGCCGATGAGGCAGAGGCTCAGTTCCAACATGCGCTACAAGTCTTTCCCCACGACGTCTTGGCGCTCTTCAACCTGGGGAGACTCTATGCGGACAAGAAGCAGTACATGGAGGCGAAGGGGTATTATGAACGCCTCGTAGAAATCACACCCGACGATCCGATCGCATGGTACAACCTCGCCGGGGTCTATATTGAACTCGATAATCCGCAGGTGTCCGATTACAACACGATCGACATGGGGATTCAGTGTTATCTTCGCACTTTGGAGCTGGACCCGAAGCACTTGGAGTCGGCCTTCAAGCTGATGGAAATCGCGCTCAATCATAAGAAGACCGATTTGGCCATTCGGGTCATGGAAAATGCGGTGGAACACAATCCCGACGAGCCGCTGGCCTACTACAATCTCATCAGCGTGTATGATAAGTGCAAGATGTTTGAGCAGGCGGAAGAGGCCAGGAAACGACTAAAAGAGAGGTTTGCCAAGAAGGCCAAGGATGGTTCGAAGTCCTGATTCACTCGCCTAAGCAGGAAGCCACAGCTGCTTCGTCCTTCGCAGTAGCTTGCTACGGAGGGTGGATGAAGCTGTGGAGGAATGCGAGCGAGTGTCCTCCCAAGCCTCGGCGAAGGAGGACAAGCTTCGGCGAGTTTCGCCGAAGAAACCAAAGGGACCACGGCTGTAACGCCGTGGGGCTCCCCTTTTTAGAAGAGGTGTCCTATGTTCGGCAGTCTAGGGTTCACCGAGCTGATCCTCATCCTGATGATCGTGTTG
This sequence comes from Candidatus Nitrospira nitrosa, assembly GCF_001458735.1. Classification (NCBI taxonomy): domain Bacteria; kingdom Pseudomonadati; phylum Nitrospirota; class Nitrospiria; order Nitrospirales; family Nitrospiraceae; genus Nitrospira; species Candidatus Nitrospira nitrosa. Next base: position 277,512 of record NZ_CZQA01000008.1, on the reverse strand, counting down.
ATCATCTTCGGGGCCGGGAAACTTCCCCAGTTAGGGGAAGGCCTGGGGAAGGCCATCAAGGGCTTTAAGAAGTCCGTCCATGAGGCAGAGGCCATCGAAGCCGAAGCCCAAGCAGCGGCGCAGCAGACTGCGGCTCCTCAAGTTGCCACGGCCGCACCGGCTCAGAGCGCTCCGTTGAATCAGTCTGCAGGGGCTACGGTGCAGCCTGCTCCTCGCGCCTAGCAGGATATGATGCTGAAAAAGTCCTCCATCGGCGTTCTCGCCTCGCTCAGAGGCTCAGCGTACCACTGGGCTAGCGCTGCCTGAGCAGCTCGGGGAGGGTGAGAGCAAAGGTCTTTTTGAACGTTCTGCGCCGAGAGTCGAAAGTGCGTGATCGGTAAGATCATCTTTTAACAGTTCCCTAGAGAGCGTCGTACTTATGGAAACCGAACTCGGATTGGCCGTTGGCTACATCGAGACATTTGCTGGTAACGGGAAGGCCCGAAGCACGGGTGATGGCAAGCGTGCAGTGAAAGCGGGAATTCCGCTCCCTCATCACGCGGCACTCGATCGGGAGGAGCAGTGGTTCTATTTCGCGGAATCGGGATCGGATCGCATTCGACGTGTGCACCTGCAAGAAGGGACGCTCCACAACTTCGCCGGGATTGGGGAAACCTGTTACAGCGGCGATGACGGAGTCTGTGGCGAGGCCGGCCTCTATCTGCCTCTGGGAGTTGCCTTTGATTCCCGAAACAATCTCTATATCTGTGACTCCGGCAGCAATCGGATTCGGAAAGTCGATCATGAGACGGGAATCATCACGACGGTGGTTGGGACCGGTCAGCATGGGTTTAACGGAGACGGGCCAGCGCACGAGGTCAATCTGACCTGGCCGGCAGCCATCGCATTCGGCCCGAATGATGTGTTGTACATTGCCGACACGCAGGCGCATAAGGTTCGGCGGTATGACCCCCACACGGATCTGGTGACGACGATCGCCGGATTTTGGACGGCCGAGGACGATGCGCGAGAGCAGCCCCTGGTGGCCAGAAACCTCGTGGTGCTCTCCGGTGATGCGATCGGGATCGATTTCAGCGATGATCAAGGATGGCTCATGCCGGTCTGTTCCGACGGGCTCGATATGTCGATGTATCTGGACGATGGAAAGCCTGCGATGGAAGCACGGCTCTACGACATCGTCGGGATTACGGTCGACGGCAAGGGCGATGTGTACATCGTCGACAAGGGAAGCAATCGTGTCAGGAAGATTGACGCCCAGACCGGTGTGATTTCGACCGTTGCAGGGGTCTGTCGGTATGGATATGACGGTGATGAGAAGCCGGCTGTCCGAGCCATGTTGCATGCTCCGGAAGCCGCGATCTTCGATCGAGAGGGCCATCTCTACATTTCCGATACCATGAATCATCGTGTGCGGAAGGTAGACGGCAAGACCGGTGTGATCACGACGGTCGCGGGAAATGGGGACAGCGGCTACGAAGACAAGAACATCGGTGGCTGCGGCGCAGCTCGATTTGTCGCGAAGGAATCGGCCGGGCAGTTGAAGCACGGCGACGGTCTGCTTGGTATCGAGGCGGTGGTGAATTCTCCTGTCGGCTTGGCGTTGGACTCGCAGGGCCATCTCTATATCTGCGAGCGCGGAGAAAACAAGATCCGACGGTTGAAGCTCTCCTAAGTCTTCCTCGTTCCAGTCTTCTCACATGTGTCCCGATCAGGTTTGTGGTATTCTGAGTGCGATTACTTCTCGGAGTAGAGCACGGTGCGAACGACGTCCATCGGTAACGTTCGGTTTCATGTGCTTGGATTCTTATCGTGTCTGATCGTCATTGCCAGTGTACTCGGCGCCTTTGGGGTTCCGTTGGTCAGTTCCGAGGGGATGACGATCCGATCGTTCCTGATCCAAAGCGAGATGCCGAAGACGGCCGATGATACGGTCTGGCAAACGGCCTCACCGATCACGATCCCCCTCAGCGGTCAAGTCATTACCAGGCCGGTCTGGCCAGAGCCCACGGTTCGGGCCTTGACCGTGCGAACCGTTCACAATGGAACCGAGATCGCTTTTTTGTTGGAGTGGCAGGACAACACCAAGAACGATCGGCTGACTCCTGGGACCTTCCGGGACGGAGTGGCCATCGGGTTCCCTCTCGGTGATGCCCCGGCGTTCTTTTGCATGGGGCAGTTGGATCACTACATCAATATTTGGCATTGGAAGGCGGACTGGCAGAGCGATATCGATCGTCGTGCCGCGCGCGCTCCGGAGAAGAAAGAAGGCGGCGTGCGAACGTTCGAAGTCATTCCACGGCGAGTGTCTTCCGTGGAAGACCTCATCGGCGGCGGTTTCAGCACATTGACGACGAAAGACAAACAGGGGCGAGTGCAGGGCCAAGGGTTTTGGAGGGATGGAGTGTGGCACGTCATGATGCGACGTCCACTCCTCAGCGAAGAGCAGGAGAACGAAGCAACACTCCTTCCTGGACGAATCCAAACCGTGTCATTCTCTGTCTGGAACGGAGAAAATAAAGAGCGAAACGGACAAAAGGCGGTGGCGCCTTGGTTTCAGCTCAGCATCGACCCTGTCGCCAAACTCTAGCAGGATGCTGAAACAGACTATCAGCTTTGTTCTCGGTCGTCCGTCTCCTTGCGACGTACCCCAGAAGGTACGCCTCAGTCGCCGGACTCCCTGCGGCCTCGCTGAATAGTCTATTTGAACATCCTGCGAATCAAGATGAGCCGGGAGCCGGTTCATAGGAGCGTTATGTGATCGGAGGGAGATTGCCGGGGGTGGTGTTGCTGGCGGTGCTCCTCGTCGCCCCAGTCTGGGTGGCACAGGCTGAGACGCACTCCGATGAAATGACGGAGGAGGAAGCATCGAAGCTGGGTGAAGAGTTTGGAATCGTCGTCGGTGCCGTCGATGAGGCAATTCAGAAGGAACTCAATCTTCAAAAACCGCAAGGGGTTGCGGTCTTCGAGGTGATTGGGAATTCCCGCGCAGACTATGCCGGGATCAAAGTGCGGTCTGTCATCAAGGAGATCAATAAACAGGAGATTCGAACCATGGCGGATTTCGGCCGAGCCATCAAAAAGGCCATGAAGGAGTGTAACGTGACTGTTGGAACGTATGAGGCGGCGGATCCCGGCGATCCGGTCGGATGGGGAGTGAATTTTCACTTCGTGGGATGTAGACGAGACTAACGCTGGTCGGTAAAAAGTCAAAGGTAAGGTGTGAGAGGTAAGGCCAACGCACAGAGTGGTCGCGCACGATGGAGATGGAGCATTGCGACGCTCTGTTTCCTGTCGCTGGTTGGACTTGTCAGTCCCCTGAGCAGTCTGGCTCAGGGGCAAGCAGACACGCAAAAGCTAAATGACCAGATCGCGGTTGATTGGGTGGCGGACATTGAAAAGGTCTTCATCCGTTCAGAAGACTGCAAGCAGTGCCATGAACGGCATTATGAAGAGTGGAAGGGCGTCCGGGAGCAGACGCCTGATTTGAAGACCTTTGGTCGTGTGGATGCCGCGCTCTTGCACGGGACCTCGTTGACATCACCAGTTTTTCGAACGGTCCTCGGTCTTTGGAAAGAAACGAATCCAACAGCAGATGAGCAGCGGCGATGCTTGTCGTGCCATGCCCCTGCCGTGACGGTGTTTCCGGAACATGTCGAAAAGATCATCGGGCAAGTCTTGAGCGGAAAGTCGGGGGTAGAAGGGATCGGCTGTGCGGCCTGTCACTTGATGGCAGGAATGGACAAGAGTGCGAGTTCGCCGCCGACGTTTACCTTACAGCCAGGACGAACGCTCTATGGTCCCTATGCGAATCCAGAAGAGAATCTCGTCCATCCGGCTGTGCAATCGCCGCAATTTCGAGAAGCCAGTTTTTGCGCCTCCTGTCACTTCGACAAAGTGAAAGATGTCACCCAAATGAATCTGCCCGGAGAAATCTTGGAAGGTACGATCTGTCAGGATTGCCATATGGAGCCTTCAACCGGGAGTTCAACGTCACGACGCGGTGCCATGACCCGATCCATTGGTCGCCATTGGTTTCGCGGCGTCGTTGTGGCCGGAACGATGCTCAAGAATCGGAACGTACAGGCGGAATGGATGCCTCGAATTGATGTGGAGGTGACAAAGACCGGCACGACTGTGGAAGGAAGAAGTCTTGTGAAGGTCGGTAGTTTGCCGCACATCTTTCCCGATGGCGATCCGGTGCTGAAACAGTTCTTCCTGACCGTGACGGCGAAGGATGCCAAGGGGCAGACCTTGACGGAGGAGACGCAGCGGTTTGGATTGTCCTACGACAAGCTTCTCCGTGGCCCCATTCCGGATCCCTTCATCAAGGGTGGCAATACAAGAAAAGTGCCTTTTGCCTTCACACTTCCGAGTGGGACAGTTGCCTCGTCGATTGAAGCAGTGCTCACCTATGCACTGATTCCCGCTCCTGAACCGGAGGTACAGGAGAAATACCTTGGCTCGCTCCAGACGGATGCGGATCGTGATGAGGCGAGAAAGATCATCCATGAATACACACAACGACATTTTCTGACCTATCGTGTTAAACAACTTCACTAGTCGACAAGTTTCTCACCGCCCCATGAGCATGAAAGCGGTCGTGAAGCTCTGTATTGTCATCACAGCCGGTATTCTGACCTTGTTGAGTGGCGACTCGGCTTTTGCGCAGGCTCAGAATTCGAGCAGTCAAGCGGCGATCGAGAAGACCTTTCCTCATTCCAATAAATGTAAACGTTGCCACGAGCGGGTGTACGAAGAATGGGAAACGTCGCCCTTGGCCAAGTCCATTCATTCTCCCGCGTTCCGTGCCGCACTGGATGCCTATGTGAAGTCGCCTGGCGGAAAGGATCAGGCGCTGTGTTTCCGATGCCATGCGCCGCATGTTCGTGAGTTCTCTGAGCAGGCCCAGTTGTTTGTGGATCAAACGAAGAGTGGCGATCCGTCATTGGACGGCGTGGCCTGCAGTCAGTGCCATTTGATCAAGCACGTGGACCGTGCGAAGCATCCTCCTGAGCCCAAGTATGAAGTCGGCGGAAAAACACTCTATGGACCCTACAAAGACTTTGTGCAGAATCTGGCCCATCAATCGATGGAATCGAGTCTGTTCCAGAAGTCTGATCTCTGTTTGAACTGTCATCAGTCGGTGCCATCAGCGGTGAATCTTGGGAAGGCCAACGACTTGCTGGGGAATTGGGATCAGAGCCGGGCCGTGAAGTCCGGTAAAGAATGTCAGACCTGCCACATGCCGCAACAAGTAGGCGAATCAGCCAATGGGGAAAAGAAACGGACCGTCGCAAACCATAGTTTCCCAGGGCGCTTGGGCAAGCTTCGTCAGGAGGCGGCGAAGGTAGCGGTGCAGACAAAAGTCGATGGCGCCAATACGATGGTGACGGTGAAGGTACAAAGTCTCGTTCCACACAACTTGCCGGCGACCCATCCGGCTTGGGCTTCGGTGGTGTTGAGTCTGGAGGTCAAGGGCAAGAACCTCAAAACGGTGTTCAGTGACAAGCGGGTCTATGGTCGGACGTATCTGGACGCGCAGGGACAGCCGACGATCTTCGACTTTGAAGCAGTCAAGGTGGCTGAGGATACGGTGCTGAGACCAGAAGAGATGAGAGAGGAAACCTTTACCTTCCCCACACCCAAAGATACCAAGACCTTCGATGTTGAAGTTGGGCTCAATTACGCACCGCTGACTGGTCCGACCACATTCCTCCAACGTGTCGAAGCCGAATCATCCCAAGGATCGCAAGATCCCGCCTTCCAGCCGATCGAGATCGTGAAGCGAACGGAGAATGTTCCGGTGGGCAAATAGCTGGGTAGGCGTGAATGATAAAGGGAAGCTGCGAAATCTTACGGGCTTGAATCTGGTTCGGTGGGAGGTGTTTTGACCCCATGCCTTATAATCTTACACTCAAAGGTACGAGTCTCCATGAGAAGCTTGCTGCGATGGAGTCTCTGAGGGAAGACACTACACATCTTCAAGAATCCATCGAGTCCCCTGCGTGGCACAACGATATCCTTGATGATCGCCGCCAACGACTTGCCGAGGGGCAATCTCAATTCCTCGATTGGGAGGCCGCCAAAGCAGACATCCGAAACAAGGTCTTGTGAAGATAAAATAAGGGGCGAGGTGTAGTCGGATACTCCAACGTGTCGAAGCCGAATCGTCTCAACGGTCACAAGATCCCGTCTTCCAGCCGATCGAGGTCGTGAAGCGAACGGAGAATATGCCGACAGGAAAGTAGCCATGGGTAATGGTATGCATATCGAACTCACCAATGATGAAGCGCTAGTTCTCTTCGAGTTTTTGATGCGGTTTAAACAAAGCGATCGTCTTGAATTTGCGGATGTCTCTGAATTCCTAGTGCTAGGTGCAGTCTCTGCGGCCTTGGAAGATTCCCTTGTAGAACCATTTATGCCTCATTACCGTTCGCTGTTACAGAACGCTAGACAACGTGTCGCGGCTGGTTGGGATTTGGGTAACGATTATCCTGGTCCCAAGGCTAGGGGCGAAGTCTAGCGACCCGTAGCACCGCACTACTTGGGTGAACAGTTATACTGACGACTATGCGGCTAGCTTAGATCCCCTGTTTGTTCATCCACATGCCCAGCATGTGATGTTAAATAGAAAAACAATGAGCAAGAGTTCCATGCGATCTCTGTGGCTGCTAGCCCTGTGGGCGATGGTGCTGTCTGGGTGTGGTTCAGACCGAGAAGGCCAACTAATCGTCGACCATCAGCGGGCGGTGTATGAGAGCCTGGCGCTGCAAGATCAGCTTCAGCAGCAGGGTGGTGGACATGCTGCGGCTGACCTAGGGATCGGGATCTCGAATCGGGGCATGGTCAAGTTGCTGTCGCTGCTCAAGGGGCTGATCATCACTCCGGCCAAGCCACCTGAGGGTCTCGAAGATCTATCTATCAGGATAGAAGACATTCAACTGGTCAGTAGGGCCGGCCGCAGTGAACTAGCGCTTCAGGTCTCCGTTGCCAGTCCCACGAATCATCTCCAATTTGATGCAGCGATGACAGGCGATCTCTTGTTCCTGCCGCCCGAGCCGGATACGGACACCCATGAAGACCAACTTGCATTTCGGGTAAAGGTGAGAGAGCTCCATCCCGATCTCTCCTGGTATTCTCTGCGGTTTCACAACATTGCGGCGGTGCGCGACTATCTTAGGAACCGAATGATCGACCAGATTGAAAAAGACCTTGTGGTAAAGGTACCAACAGCTAGGCTGGACAAGCTTGTGTTGGGGCTTTCGGGAAGTGAGGTGCTGAAGGACGAGGAGAAGGGTTTTCAGATCAAGATCGCCTATGCCAGTCCGAAGTTCGAGATGCCGATCGTGGCCCGCTATTCTCAGTTTTTGATGACCGACTCGGGGTTCTGGATTTTTGCACGGTACGGCGACAAGACCCCCTATATACCCAGACCAGTTGCCCGGGTACCGACGGAGCAGTTGGAGACTGAAATTGGACGGTTGACCTATGCCATTCGCGCCGCCGCGATCGGATTGACCTTTGCATCCGGTGACTCAGCCGTCATCGTCAGGAAACCGTTGCTTGAGAAACTCACGGCGCAGTTCAATGAGCGATCCAGCGATGAGCGTACCGTCTCCTTTCAATCAATCAGATCCCGCGGCAAGCTATTTGAGAAACAATGGCGGGACAATCTGCTCGGAGCCGGTGGGTTTTCGGTCGAGTTGGATAGTCGTGATGCGGCCTGGGGAACCGTGACCCTCAAGCAGGTCACCTCGGCATGGAGCGAAAATGGGTTGGCCTATTCGGCTTCGGCGGACATTGAGGCCAACACCATTATGTATGTCCACTTTGACCCATTAATTGGGGGTGGTGTCGGGAAGCGCACGACACTGGAAGGGACCGCATCCCCTGTCTTGGCTGGTACGCTGTCCTTGGCACTCCGCACCTATCTAGGAGTACCGGTTTTGGTTATTGCGAATCAGCTTGTCTGTTCGAAGTTCCCTATCACGGTCATGGATGATGAGGGTCTTGCTCTTGGCGTCACACTGAGTCAATTCGTGGGAGGGGGAAAGCCCACCCTTATTCCTGCATTGATCGGTCTTCCCAAGATGGTGAAGGCGGATCAGGTGCTTCGTGGAATCAAGACGGTCACCGTCACGGCGCCGAAACCGTTTGCGGCCGTTACCTATGCACCGACGCAGTTTGTCGCTGATGCAAATGGTTTTCGGGCTGAGTTTTTGACGTCGGCTTCGTGGAGCGAGGGTGATGACGTTGACGCCGAAGACCGAGTGAAAGAGATCACGGCATTGGTCAACAAGGACGAGACGTTCCCTTCTGGTCCGGATTGCGGCAAGCCGGACCCGATCAAGGTACATGTCGCGGGAGTTGAGTTCGAACATGACCTTGGGCTAGGGCGGGTCATCGCGACTCTCGTCGATGGGGCACGGACAGGCACGAAGGGGATCGAGAACTTTTTGTCGACCGCCGGGCGTAATGCGATCAACCCCCCGCCTGGGTCGGTCCTACGCAAGCCGCTGCTTAACCCAATGGGGACACTCAAATGCCTCGGCACGTTGCTGCAGAAGTGCGAGTGATTTCTGTTGTGAGAAGTATGAGCGCAGTTGAAGGATTGATGTGTCAGCTAGACTTCGAGATGATATCGTTGGCTCAAGAAGCTGGTTTGGAGTAAAATGCGTCCATGAGTATCACCGAACTTGAAGCCGAGGCGCTGAAGCTTGATCCAAAGTCCCGAGCCCGCTTGGCTGGAAAATTGTTGGCGAGCTTGGAAGATCTGTCCGAAGAGGAAAATGCTAGGCTCTGGGCTGAAGAGGCCCAGCGCAGATCAGCGGAGATGGATGTTCAACCAGAGTCCGCCGTTTCTGCGAAGGACATGTTTCGTGAAGCGAGAGCCAAGCTGAAGTGAATGGAGCGCGTCTCGTACCATCGATTGGCCCGCCGTGAATTGAACGAAGCCGCCCAGTATTACGAGTCAGAAAGTCCTTGTCTCGGAGCGGCGTTTCTTGATGAAGTCGAGCATTGTACTCAAGCCATTGCGAATTTCCCTGAAGCTGCTCCGCTGATCACGGAGACGATTCGTCGCCGACTCCTTCTCCGATTTCCCTACGCGCTTCTCTATACCATCAAATCAGATCGGGTGCGTGTGCTTGCAGTCATGAATCTGAAGCGTCGCCCGATGTATTGGGTTGGGAGGGAGTAACGGGAGCTACAAAAGAGTAGGGAATCGGTTGAGGTTGAACCAGGTTTTGATTGAACGGATCTTACCCCTGTGCTTCCCTCAATACAGTGGTTGCCACGGATCATGAGGGTTCTCGTCGATGGAGCGAAGGAAGGCACGAAGGGGATCGAGAATTTCTTATCGACCACCGGGCGTAATGTGATCAACCCCCCGCCTGGGTCTGTTCTGCGCAAGTCCTTGACCAATCCTCTGGGGACGCTCAAATGCCTCGGAACATTGCTGCAGAAGTGTGAATAGCTTCTGAACAGTCACCTCCTTCTAGATACAGCCATCATTCAAGACTGCTCATAGAACCCTCCGCGGCAGCATCGGTACCACCCTAGGCACTTTGAATCCTTTTCGGTTCACTGAATCAAAAGAGATCCACCGCTGCAGGATCCTTCTCGGAAAGCAACTCGGCAATTCCCGCAAATTAGAGTGATTTCTGAACGTGATGGCTGGCCCGTTCCTTGCTGAGGAACCAGGAATGTTAGGGCATTGCTGGTTCTGAGCGGTGATGAATTAAAAGGCAGAGAGGGAGTGGACGGTATGGTTGGAAGAACTATGACAACCATTCGGGCGGCGGCATGGTATTTCGCTTCGCACGGTAATGACCTGTCCTCCTCGGCGTTCGATTTCCGATGTCCTATGTAAAGGAGACAAGCATGAGGCAATTTTGGATCATATTGGGCCTGTGCCTTATTCTGACTGGATGTACTTCAACCTCCTGTCTCACGAATCTCCAACTCTGGCCGGATCCAAGTGGGACGCACATCAATCTTCAGCAATGTTGGGACAAGTCCGATCAAATCCGGTTCTACACCACCAATCAAGGGAGTCAAATCGCTCCCTATGAGTTGATCAAGTATCTAGAAATGCCGCTCTCGACCGATAAATTTTTTGCTCGAGCGAATTTTGATCGATGGCGGTTCTTGCCATTGGAAAAGGCAGATAGGGACCAGGATTCTGATATCGACAAGGATGTTCAAGACTGGCCCCTCGGATTCGTGATTAACACGACTTCATCGGGTAGGGAGGCCTGGCATGGTAACTGGCTTGGTGTAACTTGTGCGGCATGTCATACAGCCCAAATCGAGTATCAAGGAAAGAAAATGCGTATCGACGGTGCACCCACGATGGCCAATCTCAACCAATTTCTGTGGGATCTGCAAGCTGCGCTCAAGGCTACCTATGAAGACGGGCTGAAGAATGGGGACAAGTTCAAGCGGTACGCCAAGAACTTTTCAGGAGAGTGGGACAAGGTGCTGCTTGAGCGATTGGGTCGCGTCGTGACTGAAGGGGAGATGTGGCACCACCGGAACGACCCTCCAACTCCTCCAGGCTATGCGAGACTTGATGCCGTGGGGCTGATCTTCAATCAACTCATCTTCATGTCCGGTAGTGAGCCGGTCGGGATTTCCAAGAACGATGCCCCTGTGAGCTTTCCGTTTCTGTGGGACACGTCCCATCACAATCAAACCCAGTGGAACGGGGTGGCTCCGGACATTCCCATGGTGCGCAATATCACGCAGGGCATCGGCGCATTTGCCAAATATGATCCGCATGCCGGCGCGTTCCAGGAGCCGAGTACGATTCCGCTCAGCAATCAACGAACGTTACAACACCTTGTGCATAAGCTTCGATCTCCGGCATGGCCTGAGAATATCCTTGGGGCCATTGATCGTGAGAAAGCGGAACGTGGGCGGGTCGTCTTTGAGAAGAAATGCGCGAGTTGCCATGCCGATCAAAAGCGAGAAGAGCCACTCAAATACCTTCGGGTCACCATGACCCCGGTCAAAGACCTGAAAACGGACGGCAACATGGTAGCCAATGCCGATCACCGGGAATTGCGGGGTTCAGACGGCAGACAAGAGAAGATTGCCGTAGCCGCTGGTCCCACGGTCAAGGATATTGTGTTCAGTTGGAGCCATGTCGGAGAGATCTTTCCGTTTGTGGGAGAAACGCTTGCCGCCGTTTGGCGATGGGGATTGGATTTTGGGAGGGACGAGACGAAGCTGGATCGCTACAAGGCCCGCCCGCTCGATGGCATTTGGGCGACAGCTCCCTACCTACATAACGGCTCCGTTCCCAATCTCTATCAGCTCCTGGTTTCAGGAGAGCGAAAGCCGTATTACGTCGGAACGAGGCAGTTTGATCCGAAGCATGTCGGCTTCATAGAAGACGACAAGAGCGGAACCTGGGTGGATACAGGTACGTCAGGCAATTTGAATACGGGACATGATGCGTTCACCTATGGCGGTGAGCTTGATTTGGAACAAGAGGTTTGGCCCTTGATCGAGTATATGAAGACGTTGTGAGCGGAGCCCACGTTCCAAAATAAGAATCAATCCTGAGGTGTAAGGAGCCAAGATCAGGGATGTTTCTCGATCTCGGAGCCGACTCAGTTTACTGCTTCGAGTCTAACGACCGATGAGAGCAGTCATGACTTGTGCCTGGCGCAATCGCGGGCGACCTCCAGCTGAATCCTTTCAGATTCACTGGATTGAAAAAGATTCACTTTCAGTGTCTCCTCCTTCCTTGGGCAGCAGTGCAATCCTTCAACATTCCTGTCTTTCTTACCATTTCATCACGGCCCGTTCTTTGCTGGGGGGAGCGGATAGCAGCGTGTGGGATGGCATCTCGTAGCGATATAGGTACATAAGTACCTACATTAAATAGAGCACTAAGGATCTGTGCGCGCAGGGCCATTCTATCTTATTCCAAAGAGGAATCGTGCTTATACGGGGGGATTGGTATTGTCTCGCGCCCAACAGGATGGAAGAACCGTTGTAAGTAGAGGAGGCTGTCATGGTTGAATTCATACTCTTAGCGCAGGCTAAGGGCACACTCTCATCATCGTACCCCCACCACAACAGGCATTTGTTGACCAGATTTCTTGTTATCGCTCTGCTCACCATCACCGCATTGTTAACGATCGGGGGGCTAGCCTGGTCGGCAGAACTGTTTCCCTATTCACCACCCTCGGCAGCACAGCAACGTTCGATGGTACAGAGACCGGGCACCACACCTGAACTGTCTTCCCAAGAACGTAGGCGCATTGAGGATCTCTCTGTGCAAGCCAAAAAGCTCTCCGGTGCAGAACAACAACAGTTGAAGGACGGGCTCAGAAAGAATCTTGAGTCAGCCGCGAAGGCAAAAAACTGGGCACAAGTCGAGTATTACAGCGAGGCGCTCCGCCAGATTGAGTGAGGGATAATTATGTACAGAGTGATAATTGGCATTGTTATGTTCGGTTCCGTATTGTCTAGTCCGCTCTACGCGGAACCCCAGTCAGAAAAGGTTTCCAGCTTAGTGCAACATTTCTCGGCTAGCGCACCATCTGCAGAGTCAGATGTAGGGGGTGTGGGTGAGGTGGACACAGGATATTCCTTGCTCAGGGCTGCCGAAGAGGACAACCGTCGTCTCCTGGCGCTATGCATTATGGGTACGGCGATTCTTGCGCTGGCATTCGTCCTAACCATTCTGAATAAACGAGGAGCCCCACCTGAAAGCATCGTGGCCGGAAGCGGTCTCGTCCTCGTCATCTTTGCCACGGTACTCGTCGCCACGCTTGCAAAGTCAGATCAGCAACTGACTGCGCCCATTGGAATCCTTGGGGCCATCGCGGGGTATTTGTTTGGGAAGAGCGCAAAAGGAGCGGAAGCTGGGCAGAAATCAGAAAAAGCCGGTTCTCCATAAGAAGAACGTTAGGATGCCGCTGCTCTACATGCATGACGAAAGCGCTTTCCATAATAGAGGTTATACGATGCAGATGAAATTTCCTGTTAACGCTTGCTGGTTGTTATTGCCGATTGCCGTCAGCCTCACCACCGGATGTAACTCCATCCCACAAAACGTGGCGCTTGGAGCGGTGATTGGCACGGGGGTTGGGGCCGTCATCCCTGGTCATGATATTGAGCAGGTGTATTACCTTGGCTCGTTCGATCCTCAAGAACAAGTTCCACCGGCGCTGTATCGAGTCCGAGTACGGGGGCAAGCCAGTATCATCAGCTGGATGCGATTTGGCTCCGGCTGGGTGCCGGCCGAGTTGATCGACTCATTGGGAAGCTCGGTCGAGATCGACAAGAAGGATGGCAAGATCGTTATGACTAAGGCGAAATCCGATGAGCTGTCCAAGTTGACAATTGGACGCCGCCTGATGCAGTTCGGTCCAGAAGGATTTCGAGAAGTGCCGAAGGATCATCGGTTGGTTATTCTGATGGGCTCCAGCCCCGATAAGTTCTTTAAGGCGATGGATGAAGCGCTAGGAGCTGTGACTCAAGCCAAGATCGATCAGGATAGTCGCGCGCTGAATGGGTTGCTCTTTGAAGCGATCACGAACGTGCGAGCGGAAAAGCACCTGGTGGAGGCACAGCTGGAGGCGGCCAAGGATCAATTTCCGAAGGAAACAGGAGCGCAGCCATGAATCTGTCGCACCTCTTCGTCGGTATCAAGAGACTGGGATTCGCACTTGCGCTTGGGGCAGGGATGATTGGCTGTGGCGTCTTAACCGTGGATGTCGATGTCTATAAAGGCGCGTTGGTAAATGAAGTGCATGTGCAATTGCATCAACTGGTGGCGGTGGCCACGGCAGCCAAGCCGATGTTGATTACCCTCCGAAACAACCACGAGTGGCCAGACACAGATGGCGTACCTCCGAAAAATAGTGACAACTGTTCGGGTAAAAACGGGCATTGGTACGAACATGGGTACATCCCCGAATTGATGGTAGGTGAGAAGAACGGCAAAGTTCAAACGAAGAGTGATGACAAAACGAGCGGAGATAACACAGAAGAGTGCGGCTTGAAGCGGCCTGTCGCGCGTCGCGTGAACAGAATCCTTCATCTCTATGAGGATTTGGCTAGCCCGGATTTTGCAGTCTACGCAAAAAAGCTGCACGAGGCGTTGGAGCGATTGCAAGCTGCCCAATCTACCCTCAAAGCCGACCGGGAGAAGGACCAAAAAGTTTTTGATCAGATTGCAAAGGGACTTAAGCCACAAGGCACAGCAGATACAGAAGCTAGGCCGAAGGATCAATTAGACAAGAAAGATCAATCAGACAAGAGAGCTACCCCAAAGGACACATCTAATACGGAGTGCAAGGCCAAACCAACCTCTCTGCTCGATGCATATAGAACGTTGTTAGTCCCTGGCGATGAAGAGTCGGGAACGTCGGTCAGAAAAGTTGGGGAACTGATGGATGCACTGCAAGCCTCAGCTTCGTTGGGTGAGAAGTCCGCAGCATCCGCTGAATGCAAGAGTGAGAAAAAAGATAGGACCGCTGAAGGCAACAGCAAAAAGAAAGAGCAGCTCTCGATCGAAGAAGCATTGATTCAAGGATGGAAGGGAACCGATGTCTACAAGACCAAGAACGATCCCTACGAACGCCGATTGCCGTTTCGAGCCGTCTGGAAACTTCTAAGCGAAGACGCCGACCATCCGGCGCTGACTAAGCAGACCAAAGCATTATTCCGAGATGATGATCAGGGCACAGCTGCTTACAAGAGACTCAACGAGCGCATACGAGACCTGGTCGAGGCCTATTGGAGTTCCAGGCAGGCCACACGAGAACTCTGGGAAGAGAGTTTGCACTTACTCATCCAAATCGATCGACTGGAACGGAATCCGGAACGGAATGAAGGAAAGACGGATCGCTACCGCTCCTTGAAAGAGCTCGCCGTCAACTTGGTGGTTGAGTTGACCAGTGTGCGCCAAGTGGTCTCTGCGCTCGATCGGGTGGGAAGGACGAATCAGTGTTCTCTCATGCAAAGGGCTGTCGATGCGCTGGGCTTGCTGTGTAACCGTTCCGACTCGGAGAAGAATGCCCTATGGACCGACGAATCGGTCAGAAACGATCCAGAGCGGTTTGAGAGGAGCCTGGGGAGGGCGCTCACCACTGATCCGGAAGACACCGCCGATTTCCTTTTGGATCTTGACCGCTCGGAGAAACGTGCGATTCCTGGCGGCGATATCGGACAATTAATCGATGTGGTCAACCAAAGTGCCTCGCGGCGGATCGTTCGATTAGGACTCTATCGCAGTTATGTTGACAGCGACAAACAAACTGACCAAGCACGGATGGTTCGCTCCGCCGGAGAGCTCACGAGAATCTTGGCCGGAGGGTTCGAGCGGGGTCGATTGCCGAGGGGGATCCATGCGCTGACGGAGGTCTATCTCAAGTCGCATGACGGTCGAATAAGCGAAACCTCAGACGATAAAGATGAAACCAAGCTGCTTGAAGCCCTGGTCGAGTTCGCTCAAAAAATATTGTTCTTAGCCAACCATGAAGAACTGGTCTCACCACCAAGTACGAACGGATTGTTATTGGGAGGAGCGGAATATCTTGCTCGCGGACTACTTGGCGACAAACTAATAGACCTCGCCTATACTAAAACGCTGCCTGAATATCGGAATCGGTCCTACGTTCGAGTGTTGCAAGCGGTCGGCAACACGATTTTGTTCTCGGCCAATGAATTACTCGAACGGGACCGGTATCGCGAGCAAGGGCAGAAGAAAGTGGCCGCTGAAGTGGCGGCGGCCAGCTCCGTATACTCGCCGGATCCGAAGAAAGTCTTGGATGATCTTCTCAAAGATCTGGAGAATGACAGGCAGGCCGCTCAGAGGACGCTCGCCGATGCCAACGCCAGAAAGGCGGAAATAGAGACTCGCCTTGGTAATCCCACCGCAAATCCTAAAACGGGATTGTATGGCGAAAAGGACAAGACCACCACAGTATTATCGCAAGCCGAGACAGACCTGAATAACTATCGCAATTCGCTCAAGACACTTGAAGCAATCCATGCTGTCCTGACGAAAGACGTGATCACACAGGTCAAATCACAATGGGGAGTAGACAAACCAAAAGATGAGGATGACTTTTTAAAAGGCGCCAGTGGCCCATCGCTAAAGGACGCACTGGCGGTTGTTCGAGGAAGTTACAACAGCACTCCTCCCACTAAGGAAGATGTTCAGAGATGGACTGATGCCTTGAACCATGTCGCGTCTTCTGGTGCCACGCAAGCCTTTGCAGACTATCGAAAGCGTGAGAATCAGGCATCTCTGGAGGACCGACCCGTCCTGTTAGACCAGTTCGTTTCACACATTGGTGAATTGGAAACCAAGCGAACACAGGGGGTTGCGCGGCTCGAAAAGATAGGCGATGAAAAGCAGGCCGCGTTTGATCGTCTCGAACAGGATATTGTCGCGTTGAACACGGAAAAGACACAGCTGGAAAAACGGATAGGGGAGCCTCTTCAGAAGGAAGCCACATTGCAGACCGCCAAAGAGAAAATTGAAGCTGCCAAGGCCGACGTCCTCAAACAGGCGGAGAAGCACGGATCATTTACCTCTCCCAAAACGATATATGGGTTGCTGCTTTCCTACTTGAAGGACAAAGAGGATCTGGAACAAGATCCAGCAAAAAAGAAACCATATCAAGACACTCAAGAGGTCCTATTGAAACGTGTCCCTTCCTCTGGGGTACCACCGCTGGACCCCAATGACTTCAAAAGTCCGAGAGAAGTTATGGATGCGGTAATCGCCTTCCTTCGCCATCACCAGATGGATGTGACACAGCGCTTTGGTCAAGACTCAAAAGAGAGCAAACGGGCGACGGAGGCCTTGGAAAATGCCTACAGTCATCGAGCGGGCATGATCTACATCCGGCCATCTTCTGCGTATCTGCGGACCAGCTTTCCTTCGACATCCCTACAAGAAGATCCCAATTTGGCCTGGGATAATATGCTGCTGAAGCAAGGGCTTCGCAATCTTCCGTTTTCTTCGGAACTGCGGGATATTCTCAACCCCTCGGTGAAGCAAGATCGGACATTGACCTCCGAACTAGATAAACAATACTGGCAAAATATCAATCGTGTACGTGTGTCGGGAGTAGGGTTCTCAAACCAAGCGTTGGTGAAGGATGATGTCGGTAACTGGTACGTCAAACGCTACTTTGGAGACACCGAGGATATAGCAAAATCAGCTAAGAATCTGGCTCTTTTCAGTTTGGGAGCCAAGATGCCGATCGATCTCCCTCGTGCATTGCGTGATGCATCTGCATCTAAAGAAGAGCTCGAGAAAAATCCAAGCACACCTACCTTGCAGAAGGTGTTGGAAAAGCATCAGGGCGCCTATAAAACCCATACGGATGAGGTCAAGGCTAAACTCGAGCGTCTGCATGCGAAGGAACTCCGGGACACGTTGATCGCGGCGTGGGAGGCACATACAGACATTAAGGACAAGAAGGAATTTAAGGATTCATTGGATCAGGCATTAATGGCGGAAATCGTCGTGTGGGATAAGATGGCCGCAACATTAAAGGAGAAGACGGACCAGGATCCTGGACAGGCTATCGTGAAGGATGTGGGTGCCCTTTCTCGACTCGGCAGGCTGTTGTCGGCGGAAATCAAGAAAATGCCATCCTCTGTTGCGTCTGATCCTCTCAAAGAGTTGGCTGTAGCCGAGGTGAACAAGGTTGTGGGAAGCCAGGTGACAGACATTTTGACCGATCGCAATCGCGTCCTGGATCAATATGAACAAGCGATCGTATTTATTGGCGATGCGGCGAATCCGAAGGAGGCCAAGTAAAACAACTCGAAGAGTGAAATTATAAGATATGAAGACAGCAGAAAATGACGCCTGGCTTGAGAGACTAGACGTTGACGAAGTCGTTGATGGTTGGAGGGGAGCCAACAGATTGTCGTTTGTGGAGAGGGGATTCTCAATGATCACAGCAATCCTGTGGGTATCCTCAACTTGACCGTGAGAAAGCAACGAGAAGGTGGTTGTTATGACAGATACTCAGACCTCAACAGATAAACTCTTACCCTTCTGCGATCTCGTCATGAAGGGTGGGATTGCAAGCGGCGTAGTATATCCCGCGGCGATTGCAGAACTCTCCTGCCACTATCGCTTCCAAAGTATTGGGGGGACTTCCGCCGGTGCCATTGCGGCGGCAGTGACCGCCGCAGCGGAATACCAACGGCGACAGACCGGTTCACTGGAGGGCTTCGGACTCTTAAAAGATCTTCCCGATGAGCTTGGCAGTTTGGTTGCCCCAGGCAAGAGCAAACTGCTCAGTTTGTTTCAACCTCAGCCTGATCTGAGCCGGCTTTTTTCCGTGCTCTTAGCATCCTTAAACCGAGGAACGACATCTTCGCGAATCCTTCATATCATTTTCGGGCTTATGAAGGCGTATTGGCCGGCAACCATGGTCGCAACAATAACGGGGATGGCTTCTGCGCTGGGAATTGTCCTCCTCTACTGTAAAGCCATTGACCCCATCTAAGAGAGGGCTTCGGAAATTCGGACAGTGTGATAAGTGGGAGCCTGGCTTCACCAACGCCACCGGAAGGTGGCGACACAAAGGAGCGAGGCAATGAAACGCACGAGACGGAATCACGGAGCCACCTTTAAAGCACAGGTGGCGTTGGCCGCGGTCAAAGGGGATAAGACCCTGGCCGAATTGGCCGAGCAATTCAGCGTCCACCCCACCCAGATCACAGAATGGAAACAGCAGTTGCTGGCGCGAGCCTCGGACGTATTTGGTGGGACGAAACCATCAGCGGAGGCTCCGGATCTCAAGACCCTGCACGCGAAGATCGGGCAACTGACCTTGGAGAATGATTTTTTAGAAGGCGCGCTCACCAAGGCCGGCTTGCTGAGCGCAAAGCGATGATCGATCGCACGCATCCCTTGCCGGTTGTGCGGCAATGCCAACTCCTGCAGCTGGCCCGCTCGACCGCCTATTACCAGCTGACGCCGACCTCCGAGACGACGCTGGCGTTGATGCGGCGGATTGACGAGCTGCATCTGAACTATCCCTTTGCCGGGGCTCGGATGCTGCGCGATCTGTTACAGCAGGAGGGCCATGCCATTGGGCGACGCCAGGTGGTCACCCTCATGCGCAGGATGGGGATTGAGGCGCTGTATCGGAAACCGCATCTGAGTCGGCGGCATCCGGCCCACACCATCTACCCGTATCTCCTCCGTGATCTCACGATCTGTCGTCCCAATCATGTCTGGGCGGCCGATATCACCTATATTCCGATGCGACGCGGCTTCGTGTATCTCTTCGCTATCTTGGACTGGGCCAGTCGCCGAGTGTTGGCTTGGCGGCTCTCCAATACGTTGACCACGGACTTCTGTCTCGACGCCGTGCGAGAGGCGATCACGCAGCATGGCTGCCCCGAGATCTTCAACACGGATCAAGGGTGCCAGTTCACCAGCCAGGAGTTCACGGGACTCTTGAAAGACCACGGCATTCAGATCAGCATGGACGGCAAAGGCTGCTGGCGGGATAACGTCTTCGTGGAACGGTTGTGGAGAAGCCTGAAATATGAGGAGGTCTATTTGCACGCGTATGACACGGTCAGCACTGCCTATCAGGGGCTGGAGCGCTATCTGCTGTTCTACAACCAGACCCGACCGCATCAGGCGCTTGATGGCCAGACGCCCGACCAGGTCTATTATGACAATCTGACCACACGACGGACTGCCGCGTAGTCAGCAATCCGCCAGGCGCCACTTATGAACTGGTAAAAACTGTCCAACCAACCGGAGCCACCTCTCTATATCGACACAGGTCTATACGGGTTCCTTGCCGCCTCTCTCGTCTTCAGTACCTTCTTCACGATCACGGCCTTAGCTCTGATCAGCTATTGGGTTTATGTGGACATCACCAGGCGACTAGTCGAGAACGACTTAGGCCTCTGTAATGGTTTGGGGCAAGAAGCACTCACTCCGTGGTTGCACGGTCTTATTCAAGCCGCAGCCGGTCGAACGATCAAGGATAAACCTTTGACGTTCGGTGACTTGCGAAAGGCCGATGGATCGGATGACTCCACGCCTCATTCAATCGACCTTCAAATGTTCTCTACAAACCTCTCGCATGGGCGGCCGTATATTTTCCCACTCGAAGAGAAAGAAGAACTCTTTTTTATGGAACAGGAGATGATACGATGCCTGCCAGAAGAAGTCGTGCTCTGGATGATCGAGAAGTCGCCATCCGATCGAGAAATAAAGAGTAAAAAGGGTCTCCTAGCCTTACCACCTCCCAATGATTTTCCAGTTTTGTTGGCGACGCGCATGAGTTTGTCTTTCCCGTTCCTACTGACAGCTATTCCACTTCATTGCATTGTCCCAGGCTCAGCTGTCAAGCAACCCCGACGCTGCTGGTTTTCTGATGGGGGTATTAGTTCTAATTTCCCCATACACCTCTTCGACGATTTACTGCCTCGGTGGCCTACATTCGGCCTCACTTTAGAACCAAAAGTCGATGGTCAGCCTGACGTATTTATCGCCAAAACATATAACGAAGGATACGAAGAGCGTTGGAATTATCTTTCCGATGAAGTGGCGCAAAAAAAAGATGCCGGTACATTGGGCTGGTTCATGGGTGCGATTGTCGGATCGATGCAGAACTGGAACGACAATTCGCTTACGCGCATGCCAGGAGTCAGAGATAGAGTAGCCCGAGTCCGACTAAATAAAACTGAGGGTGGGCTAAATCTGAATATGGATGAGCACGATATTAAAGCGGTTGCTGCTCGTGGCAAGAACGCTATTAGGCAATTACTGCAAAAATTCAGTTCAGTTCAAAACGGGAGTTCTGTGACGGGATGGGACGAGCACCGGTTCGTCCGGTTACATGTCTTGCTCAAAATGCTGGCTGCTAGAGCGCCGGGAGTGGTCTCCGCCGTCGGTCTCAACAGCAAAAGTAACATCTATGCAACCGATTTCTGCAAACTGCTTAACGATCTGAAGATAAGCATGAAGCAAGAATGCCCGCCCGGTTATACCAGCCAGATCACGAGCCAAAATTGCGCCGACCTCGTCATATTCGTGCAGAAGCTCGCGCAGCTCGCGCAGGAAATGGAGCATCTTGAGAAATCAATCCCTTTCACACCCATCCCGATTCCGGAGTTGCGAGTTCGGCCGCCTCTCTAGCCATGGAACAAGCAACTGAAGCAAGAACAGTAATTCGTTGAGACCGATGATGCATCCTTTTGCATGGCTCCCCGAGTTGTATCAATGGTGCTTTTCGGCCGTGCTGTTAGTGACAGTTGTTCCCTTGGCTTGGAAGTTGAAAGCTCAAGGTAAAGATCTGAAAACACCGGATGCCCCAAAAGGTATGGTGTCATTACAACTGAGCTGGAGCAGATCAGATGCCATAAAAATTCTTGACTCTTGGGAGAAACTGAAAAATGTCGCGCGTAAGCAACTACAGCTAGACTATGCGTTCCTGATGTTCTATCCGCTTCTGTTGTCCCTGATCTGTGGAATGTTGGCAGATTCCCCAGATAGTACATTGGCTGCAATCGGCATGCTCCTCTCGTGGGCGGTTTTGTTAGCTGGGCCGTTGGATGCGGTGGAAAACTATGCGCTCCTTGTGATGATTCGCTCAAGTCCCACTGAGGCGTTGGCCAAAACGGCGGGGTGGTGTGCAGGGATCAAGTTTGCACTCGTGTCTGCAGCGGTTGGCTACGGTATTTTTGAGGGAGTAAGGATGTTATTCAAAATCCTCGAGAGCGTCTGGCATGCACTTTAATCTTGTTTGGTACACCTGGCCTCTACTTTCCGTTAGATAAACTTTAGCGAGGATAAGATCCATGGAAGAAATGGCCACCAAATACTGGGAGCTTGGAAACCAGATCACGGCTTTTTCGATTGTACAAATGATTGCTCTGGTATTTGCGGCGGCCAAAGAAAGCGCCCTCGAACGTGCGATTAAGCGAAAGTGGCGGCTCACCTTTTCGTTAATTTCCGTCGGAACTTTATTCTATATTGTCGTGCTTGCTCATTGCTTCCACATGGAAACTTGTTCCAATCCGGAACATGCCAAGTTTCTTTGGACGCTATACGGCCGAATTTCTCTCGTTTTATTAACCTCGGCGGGAGGTCTCCTATGGGTTCGAGCACTTCATCGTGAATCATTCTCACATTATGGGGAATAGTGCAGACTCTTTGTATTCGCAAATTCAGGAATGCCGGCGGTAATCAGCTCCTGTAGGGGTCGGATACCCTTGTAACTAATCTTTGAGGTGGGCGCTTGCTTCATGATTGTCTCTATTGAGCGGGCTACCACAAGATTTCTACTGCCACTGTGTAACCATCCCAGCATGCCGCGTTTGGTAGGGGGAATCATCATCGTGGGGCATCTCAGCACATCAGATGTACGAGATATGTGTGTAGCAGTTATAGTCTCATTGGAAGAATCGGGTAAAAGTTGAATTGGAACGGTCATTTTATTGTTCGGTAAGAATCTTGGTGGGGTCCGTTGTTTCATACGGTATTTCGACAACCTGGCCTCGCTGGTCTTTGACGTAGACACTTCCTTTTATGGCTTTGGCTTTTTTCTTAAGCTCTGAAGCAATCTTACTCACGTCACCGGGATGGGCAATGGGAACTTGTTCGTTGGTGACGACGGCGATCGACAGGCTCATGATCGGAAACTGCTCTTTATTGCCCCGGCGGTCCACCGAGTCGATGTAGCCTTTGAGACGATCTTCACGGTCGTAGAAGTCCGGAATCACCAGGTCAAATCGCTTGATGATGGTCTCGCAAATTGCGTCGATGGTGTCAGGTCGGCTCATGAAGACAAAGTCGTCGCCCCCGACATGGCCCACAAATCCTTCCGAACCCGCCAGCTCGCCGACGACTGTCGTGAGGATGCGACAGGCCACAATCAGCACTTCGTCTCCACGTCCGTAGCCGTAGCGGTCGTTGAATGACTTGAAATTGTCGATATCGAGATACGCGAGAGCGAAGGGTTGCCGGCTTTGGATTCGAGCCGTGGTTTCACAGAGGATGGTCGTATTACCTGGTAGTCGGGTGAGGGGATTCGCGTCGAGTGAACGAGTGAGTCGGCTGAGACAGAGCCTGATGCGATGCACGACATCCTCTGCGCGATAGGGAACGGTGATGAAGTCATCTACCCCTAACGAACCCCAGTCGATATCATTGAGCCGACTGTCCCGGACGAAGACGATGAGCGGCAGGCGCCCAAGAAAGGCATCGAGCTTGAGGTTGCGCGTGAGGGTTTCCACGGAGTGCCCGTTGGTTCCCTCCGCAGCCAAGACGAGACAAGGAGGATCGTGGACAAGCTCATGGAGCGCGAGCTCAGGTAGATGGCCTTCCATCACTTGGAACCCGGCTTTCTCCAGGGCCGAGGTCAGAGTCGGGGTTGAGGTCAGCTCATTGTGCAGCAGCAGAATTCTTCGGCCGGCACTGGAGTGGTTCATAGGTAGTCGTCAATAGTCACAAATTCTTGTGAGGCCTTGTCGATGCATTCTGCAAGACTCTGTTCATCCAGCCCAACCTGATCCCAGGCCGGCTTGGACAGTGGTGGGATGAGGTCATCGCCGGGGTTGCCGAAAGCCAGACCTTTGACCAGGATATCTGACACATGGACGATGGCCGTTTGCAATGTGGCGTCCTTGGACTGAGTTGGGTTGTGGTGGTAGAGGATCGGCTCGCGAAGCGTAACCGGTAAATGCCATGCGCCAGCCAAGTAGCCGCCGATCTCCGCATGTGACAGTCCTGTCAATTCTTGTTCCACGTCAAAAAGTGAGTGATCGGCGCGAGTCTTCAGTGCGTCCTTAATGCTGGTGCCCACATCGGACCACTTTACATAGAGGACGACCTTCCCGATGTCATGGAGCAAACCGGAGACGAACAGCTCTTCGGGGTTCTTGATCTCGAGCCTCGTCGCGAGGAGATTGGCGG
The DNA here is from genome assembly GCF_001458735.1 of Candidatus Nitrospira nitrosa. NCBI lineage: Bacteria > Pseudomonadati > Nitrospirota > Nitrospiria > Nitrospirales > Nitrospiraceae > Nitrospira > Candidatus Nitrospira nitrosa. Next base: position 253,571 of record NZ_CZQA01000008.1, on the reverse strand, counting down.
TGATGGCGACACCGAGCGAATGGCGCCACAACTGGTCCATGCCGGCGTCTTTCATGATGGTCAGCGCCGAGGCGCAGAGCGTGAGCCCCTTCACGACGTTAAAGCCCAGCACGATCACGGCGTGGGAGACGGATCCGATTCTTGAAGGAAACCCATAAAAGGGGGAGTTCGCCAGGCGAAGCACCTTTGCGGCCAGTACCTGATCCTTCTCGATGATACTGCCGATCTCCTCGGCCGACACGGTGGGACGACTAATCATGGTGGCCAGCCGCTGTACGACATGAGGGAGTGTGGGAAGGTCTCCGAGCTGCTCGATCCGGTTGCGTAGGTCTGTTGGATTGAAGAGGGTCATGCGGCCTCCGACTTCTCGACGTCCGTTCCCATCCCATGGGTGGCGCGCAAGTGCGTGCGAATCGTTCGGAGAATCAGTTGCTGGATGGGATCGTGTGCGACATGTCGAAAGCGATGATCCAGTTCGGCCTCCAATTCGTCCAGAGTCTTTCCACCGGAGTCCAGGGCATCGCCCTCGACATACACCGATGGTAACCCCAGCTGTTGGAGCCGCTCGATCAACGTGGTGTCCAAGACCGTTCCCGCAGCGACGATGGGAAGTCCATTGGAATTGGTGATTGGTCTTGCCAGCACCATATCCGGCAAGAGCTCGTAGACGACCACACGTTTCATCTATTGTAAATTCCTGATGGCCTGGTCACAGTCCATTGGGTGCAAGCTGACGTGATAACCTGCCCAGAGCCGGAGTGTCTGCCGGCTGTCATCTCTTTATCGGAATCTTCGCACCTGTTCTGAAGGGTCTTGTCACTGGATGGATCAATGGACTATCGGACATAACGGTGAGGGCTGAGCAGCCTCTACTGCGAACGCTCATTCCTTCTATTACGCACAGGCATATGGATAGAGAAGCCGTTCGATGGGCAAACTGGCGGATGTACGGAGGCCGACCGCAATCGAGTCAGATTGGCCGGTCTGGTGTGTGTTGAGCCCGTTGAACATGGGATATCTCCTGCCACTGGCAGGAGCGGCACTCATGAGTCATGGGTGTTCGTCCTCAGGCTCATGGGTCAACGTCATCTTGAGTGTACACCAATGTCGCTGGGTAGCCCTGTCAGGAGCGGTGTTTCTCTTGTGGTCCTAGGTATAGGACTACGATGCTTCCTTCAGCAGCCTGTTGAATAACCAATTTGACATCATCGCCGTACCACAAGGTGAATGATGCCGGATCACACAGGAATAACACGGAGGATGTTCAAAAAAAATCGTCCGACGAGGCCTCAGCGAATGAAGAGGCGAGGCATCTGCTGGGCGGTAGGGTGAGCCTCTGAGCGACGCGAGCACGGAGCTGGCGGGCTTTTTCAACACCCTGTGCGGAGGTTACTCGAAGACGATGCGGGAGCCAGGGGATTTCATCTTGAAAATCTGCAGGGCATTGTAAATGCCTTTAGCCGGGTGGTTCAGGATCAGGCGTGAGTTGGTGATATGGGTGTCGAGCAGCTCATATTGCCCGCCGCTGTAGTAGAGATCGCAGTCATCGATCTGGCAGTTCTTATACACATGATTGTCTAGGGCCAGCTTCGCTTTGCTGAATGCCTGTCCGTCGACGACAATATAGTTTGGTTCGAATCCCATAGGTTTCTTTACCGGCAGGACTATAGCAAAGTCAGCGAGCGTCGTAAACCTACTGGGCGATGACCCAGTCTTGCACCATCGGGATATTCCTAATTCGGGACGATCCGAAACACCGTACCAGTGAGCGTTGTCAGGTAGAGCTCTCCAAGGCCATCTTGACCAAAACTTGAGATGGAGGGGCTGCCGAGCAGCGGCCATTCGGTTTGCTCAATGACTGAGCCATTGTTCAAGCGGAAACTGCGGACGAACCCGGCACAGAAATCGGCGTAGAAGTAGGTCCCATGGATGGCGGGCACCACTTGTCCTCGGTAGACATGGCCGCCGATGACGGAGCAGGCTCCCTTGTCGTGTGTGTATTCTACGATCGGGAGGGTGAGGGTGCCAGGATCGCAGTTCGACGTTGGATTGAAACAGGCTGATCCTTCCATGAGCCGCCAGCCGTAGTTCAGCCCGCGGCCCGCATGAGGACCTGTTGACACATTGATCTCTTCTCGCGCATCTTGGCCGACATCGCCGATGTAGAGATCCTCGCCGTCAAACGAAAATCGCCAGGGATTGCGTAGTCCATAGCCCCAGACGAGCGGATGGCCGCTACCCAAGACGAATGGGTTGAGCGTTCCGTTGGTACAGGCCGTTCCTGTTGTTGGATCGATCCGAAGGAGTTTCCCGAGTCGGCTTGTGAGACTCTGTGACTGATTGCTGGGATCTCCCGCCCCACCACCATCACCGATTCCAGCATACAGGCACCCATCTGGCCCGAAGGCGATCATACCGCCGTTATGGTTTGCAAAGGCCTGATGGGGAATGGAGACCAGGATAGCCTGTGAAGCCGGATCAGCCACGTTCGGATTCGTTGCCGAGGCTAGAAAGCGGGCAATGATGATCGTGCCGGTGGTATCCGTATAGGAAACGTAGAATCGGCCGTTGGCGTTGTACTCTGGATCAAAGGCCAGTCCTAAGAGTCCGCGCTCTCCGCCGCTCGTGATCCCGGCTAGGGTCAGAAACGTTCCCAGCTCGGCTCCGGTGGTTCTGTTGAGAACCTTGATCGTCCCTCCCTGTTCCACAACAAACAGGCGATCGATATCTCCGGGAGGCGCAGTCAGGAGTATCGGGGCGCTTAGATTCTTCGTGACCGTTTGGAGTTTGAGACTAGTCAGAGCTGAGGCCGAGTTCCTTGTCGGGTTTTCACTGCCGCATGCAGCGAGTAGGCTGACCAGGTACAAGCACTGGATTATCAAGATGGACAGTCTCATGCGTAACCTCTTGTTCTCTATGGAGATGAACGGTCTCTCTCCCTCCCTATCCGTCAGCACCTCTTTCGCCCCTATAGATGGTGAGAGATCTCATGTATCAGTCCCCCAGGATATATCCGAGCAGCGTCTGACAGTATGGATCAGACTAGGGAGGTGATTGCAAGGTGACCGTATTTGGTCTTGATCCCTCCCGTGAGACTCCATTAGAATAGCCCAGCTTTTCGGGTGGCTCGCTTCAAAATCGACTCTGCCCACCTTAGGATTTACCCACTCGCGCATGTACTTTGGATGGGTTGAAGCCACGGAGAGCCGTGCGACATCAGGAATCCGTTTAACCAGTAGGAGGATCTCCCGTGAGTGACTCAGCGATTATCACATTTGCCCTCATCGCGGCTGTGGCGGGCATTGGCTATGGGTTGTATCTGGCGATGTGGGTGTTCAAGCTTGATGCCGGCAACGCAAAGATGCAGGAAATTGCAAAGGCGATTCAGGAAGGCGCCAGCGCCTATATGAATCGACAATACAAAACCGTCGGTTATGTTGCCGCAGGTCTGTTTGTTGTGCTGGCCGCAGCCGGCGCAGTCTCAGATAAATTTGGGTTGCTGACGGCGACAGGGTTCTTGGTCGGCGCGAGCGCGTCGGCGCTCGCCGGTTATGTGGGTATGATCATTGCGGTTCGCGCCAATGTGCGGACGGCACAAGCGGCTCATAATGGGTTGAATGCGGCCCTGGTTGTGGCGTTTCGTGGTGGCGCGGTGACGGGTCTCTTATTGATCGGTCTCGGGCTGTTGGCTATTACAGGGTTCTATTCGATCGCCGAATCGATGGCCGGTCAGGAAAAGGCCATTCACGCATTGCTCAGTCTCGGATTCGGTGGAAGCTTGATCTCCGTGTTTGCGCGCGTCGGTGGAGGAATTTACACAAAGGCAGCGGACGTCGGGGCAGACTTGGTCGGCAAGGTGGAGGCAGGGATTCCTGAAGACGATCCACGGAACCCGGCGGTCATCGCGGATAACGTGGGTGACAATGTCGGTGATTGCGCAGGCATGGCGGCGGATCTTTTTGAAACCTATGCCGTTACGACGGTTGCGGCGATGGTGTTGGCCTTTACCATGTTCAAGGGAGCCACGGCGCCTATTCTGTATCCTCTCGCGTTGGGTGGCATCACGATCTTTGCGACGATCGTCGGTATTCTCTTTGTCAAGGTCGCTCCGGGTGGCGACATCATGCCTGCTCTGTATAAGGGGTTGTTTGTGGCCGGAGGGATTGCCGCACTCGCTTTCTTGCCCGTGACCTTTATGATCATGGGCGGAGTCGGTGGTGTCGGTGGATTCAGCTACTACATGGCCGCATTGTTTGGCTTAGCCGTCACCTTGGCTCTTGTCTTCATCACCGACTACTACACCTCAAAGGAGTATGAGCCGGTGAAGTACATTTCGAAAGCCAGTGAAACCGGCCATGCGACGAACATCATTGCCGGTTTGGCGGTGGGCATGCAGTCGACAGCGGCTCCAGTCGTGGTGATTTCGATGGCGATCCTCGGCAGCTACTGGGTCTGTGGCGGTGCTGAGTCCGGTGGGCTGTACGGTGTGGCGGTGGCGGCCGTATCCATGCTCTCGATGGCTGGAATCGTGGTGGCAATCGATGCGTTTGGCCCGATTACGGACAATGCCGGCGGTATCGCTGAAATGTCGCACTTGGGTAAAGAAGTTCGGGACATCACAGATCCATTGGATGCTGTGGGCAATACAACAAAAGCGGTGACCAAGGGCTATGCCATCGGGTCTGCCGGGTTGGCGGCCGTGGTGCTCTTTGCCGAATACTCGCGGGAAGTCGCAGCACATAATCCGGCGCTGGCGGCCTTCGATCTCTCGAATCCAAAAGTCTTGGTTGGTCTCTTTCTGGGCGGCATGTTGCCATTCATCTTCGGCTCCATGTGTATGAGGGCCGTTGGTGAAGCCGGCGGGCTGATTGTGGAAGAGGTGCGGCGGCAATTCAGAACGATCCCAGGCATTATGGAAGGCACGGGTAAGCCAGAGTATGGCACCTGTGTCGATATCGTGACTCAGGCCGCGATCCAAAAGATGATGATCCCTGGTTTGATTCCCGTGGCGGCACCGGTCGTCGTCGGTTTAGTGCTTGGCCCACAGGCGCTCGGCGGGGTATTGGTCGGCAGCATCGTGACCGGTCTGTTTGTTGCAATTTCCATGACGAGTGGCGGCGGTGCCTGGGACAATGCTAAGAAATTTATCGAAGAGCAGGGGTTGAAGGGCACCGACACCCATAAGGCGGCGGTGACCGGCGACACGGTTGGTGATCCGTATAAGGATACGGCGGGACCGGCGGTGAATCCGATGATCAAGGTCATTAATATTGTGGCCCTGCTTATCATTTCGTTGATCGTCTGATAGAAGATTCGAGATGGAGTGAGTGACGCGCCGTTTCCCGGATGGGAAACGGCGCTTTTCGTTTCTGCCCTTGCCTTGACGGGTTTCCGTTCCCTAGAGTAAGGTGCATGTATATCAGGTAGTTGCGAGCTGACCGCGAGGATTTCCCTGGATGACAGGAGGTGCTCGAATGGAAAAGCAAGAACGAAAGCAAGAGCCGAGACGCGAACCACAAAGCAAGGAAGAGGTCAAAGCCAACCCGAAGGTCGTGGAGACCGGGAAGAAGCTGAAAGAAGATATCGATAAGCTGGTGGATGAAATTGACGATGTGCTCGAAAAGAACGCTGAGGAATTTGTGAAGAACTATGTACAAAAAGGAGGCGAATAAGCGCTTGATTCCCTTCGCATCTCTTTGATTCCCTCTTAGATGATACCCCGTCGGTATTCTCCTCACTGTGTTGTTTGACAAAGAAGCAGTGACTTATTAGAGTCTGGCTGGTTTTCCTGAGTGGCTTGTCCAAAATCGTCCTATGGCCCAGGTTGAGAAGGAGGCTGAGGTGAAGTCTAAACTCTGGGTCTTTCGGCAAGTTGACCCGATCCAACGGGGCCGTCTCTCGCAGGCCTTATCCATTTCTTCCGCAACCGCTTCATTGTTGCTCAACCGGGGTGTGACGAATGTGGATCAGGCCGTGGCCTGGATGTCCCCGCTCCAAACCCATGATCCTTTCTTGATCCCCGATATCGAGCGGGCCGTTGACCGTTTGCATCAGGCTATGCAACGGCATGAGCGCGTCTGTTTTTATGGTGACTACGATGTGGACGGCATGTCCGCGACCAGTGTGTATGTGTCATTTTTCCGCGATCTTGGGGCGCAGGTTCGCGCCTACATACCGCATCGCCTGCGTGAAGGGTACGGACTCAATGAGCATGCGGTTCGAGCCCTGGCGCAGGAAGGCATCACGCTATTGGTCACGTCTGATTGCGGGACGACGTCGCATCGTGAGATCGCTCTCGCGAGTCAACTAGGGATCGATGTGATCGTGACGGATCACCATCAGAGCGACATGGAGATGGTGCCGGCTTTAGCGGTGATGAACCCCTATCGGCCGGATGCGCGATATCCGTTTCATGGGCTCTGTTCCGGTGGTCTTGCGTACAAGGTGGTGCAGGCGTATGAGAAGAAATATGGTTCTGGTTCGGTGCCGCTCGAGTCCTTGTTGGACTTGGTGGCGCTGGCCACCATCGCCGATGTGGTTCCGCTACAGGACGAAAATCGGCTGTTTGTTCGCGAAGGTCTGACGCAGATTTCGCGTGGCGCACGCTGTGGCCTACGAGCCTTGAAACAGGTCGCCGGCGTGACTCGTGACTGCGCGGCGGATACGATCGCGTTTAAACTCGCGCCTCGGTTGAATGCCGCAGGGCGGTTGGACGAGGCGATCAAAGGAGTCAGACTTTTAACGACGGAGTCTGAACAGGAAGCTCACGAGTTGGCTGAAGAGCTGGACCAGCTGAATCACAGGCGCCGGGAACTTGAGGCGACGATACTTGATGAGGCATTGACGCAGGTTGCGGCGCGGGAGTTGCCCGGAGGCATCGTGCTCTATGCGCGAGAGTGGCATCTTGGGGTTGTCGGTATCGTAGCTGCCCGAATCATGGAACGCTTTCACCGTCCAACGATCGTTATTGCGATCAATGAAGACGGTATCGGCAAAGGTTCAGCGAGGACTGTGCCGGGTTTTGATCTCTATCAGGCATTGGCCGGATGCCGAGACCTGCTGATCGCGTTTGGAGGTCATCCCAGTGCAGCAGGAGTGACGATCAAAGAAGAACGATTGCCCGAGTTCGCCGAACGGTTTGCTGCGACGGCGGAAGCGTGGATGTGCAGTACGCAAACCGTTCCGATGTTGCATCTGGATTCCGAACTGCAGCTGGATGAGGTCACGCTACAGCTGATCCGAGAAATAGGAACACTGCACCCGTTCGGCGCGGGCAATCCAGAGCCGACCTTCGCCGTGAGGGGATTGAACGTCCTGCAAGCTCGCGTCGTGGGGGAGAAACATTTGAAGATGACGGTTCGGCAGGGAAGATCGGTGCCGTTTGATAGTATCGGATTCGGAATGAAGTCCCTCGAAGAACAGGGATTATCGCTCAAGACGCCGATCGACGTCGCATTTACGCCGGAGCTCAATCACTGGAACGGTCATGACCGAATCCAATTGCGCATTCGAGACATACGGGCGGCGGGAATCGAGTAACCGATGATGTACGAAACGGTCACGACGATCGATCAGCTGCTCGAGCGGGTGCAATCGTATCAGCCTGATGCTGATCTCGAGATGGTGCGAAAGGCCTACGAGTTTTCTGCGAAGGCGCATGAAGGCCAGACACGCCGTTCCGGAGAGCCCTATGTCAAACATCCCATCGCCGTAGCCGGCGTGCTGACCTCATTGAAGACCGATGTGACGGCGATCGTCGCCGGGCTGCTGCACGATACGTTGGAAGATACGGTAGCGACAGCCGGAGAGTTGCAACGAGAGTTCGGCAAGGATGTGGTGCATCTTGTCGATGGCGTTACGAAAATCGGGAAGATCACGTTCAAGAGTTCCGAGGAAAAGCAGGCCGAAAACTTCCGTAAGATGGTGTTGTCGATGGCGGATGATATCCGCGTCGTGATCATTAAGCTCGCCGACCGACTGCATAATATGCGTACGCTGGAGCATCTCAGCGAAGGAAAGCGTCTTGAGATTGCGCAAGAGACTCTGGAGATCTATGCCCCCTTGGCTAATCGGATCGGGGTCGGATGGGTGAAGAACGAACTGGAGGATCTCTGCCTCAAACATCTCAAGCCGGATGTGTACGAGATGTTACGGGTGCGTGTCGCAAAGCGTGATGAAGATCGTCAACAGTACATTCAAGAGGTGCGGGAGCTGGTCGAAAAGGCGTTGGGAGAACATGGTCTGTCCGGGGCGGTGTATGGCCGACCGAAGCATCTCTATGGCGTCTATCAAAAAATGAACAAGCAGTCGATCTCCTTCGAAGAGGTCTATGATCTCACTGCCTTGCGGATCATTACCGATACGAAGATGAACTGTTATGCGCTGCTGGGAGTGATTCACTCCCTCTGGCGCCCGCTGCCAGGCCGTTTTAAGGACTATATCGCCATTCCAAAATCCAATCTATATCAATCGCTCCACACCACCGTGGTCGGGCCCAAGGGCGAGCATGTCGAATTCCAGATCCGAACGGAAGAAATGCATCGGGTCGCCGAATACGGGATTGCGGCGCATTGGAAGTATAAGGAGCAAGGGCGTGTCCAGGATAAGGACAGTAAAGCCTTTGGGTGGCTGAGGCAGTTCATCGAATGGCAAAGCGATTTGCCGGATAATCGTCAGTTCATGGATTCGGTCAAACTCGAATTGTTCCATGATGTCGTGTATGTCTTCACGCCCAAGGGAACGGTCAAAGAGTTGCCGAAAGATTCGACGCCGGTCGATTTTGCCTATGCGATCCATACTGAGGTCGGTGACCATTGTGTAGGAGCGAAGGTGAACGGCAAGATCGTGCCGCTCAAATATGAGCTGGAGAGCGGCGACACGATTGAAATTCTGACGTCGCCGAATCAGACGCCGCACAAAGATTGGCTCAAGTTTGTCCGTACCTCGCGAGCCAAGACAAAAATCAAACATTGGATTAAAGCCGAGGAGCAGAAACGGAGTCTCGAGATCGGTCGGCGCTTGCTGGAGACGGAATTCCGGCGGCATGGATTAGCTCCTGCCCAAGTGTTGAAGTCGAGCGAATTGGTTGAGGTTGCCAAGCAAGAAGGATATGAGACGACCGATGAACTGACGATCGCCATTGGATTTGGGCATATTGCGACGGCGCAGGTTGTGAATCGATTGATTACACCGGCATCCGAGACCACACCGGTTTTGCCTGAACCCTCGACATCCCACAAGGTATTGAGCAGCCGAGACGGAGAGCAAGGTGTTCAGGTTAAGGGTGGACGTGATTTGCTGATGCAGTTGTCCCGCTGTTGTAATCCGGTTCCCGGTGATCGAATCTTAGGCTACATCACTCGAGGAAGGGGGCTTACGATCCACTCCGTGGATTGTCCGAATCTGGAGGCCTTGGACTATGACCGAGCTCGGTTGGTGGAGGTGGAATGGGATACCGCTGCACCCAGCCTTCATGCGGTTAAGATCGCCGTCATTGCCGAAGATAGGACGGGTGTTTTGGCGAATGTTTCTTCGGCGATCGCTGAATGTAAAGCGAATATCAGTCGTGCTGAAATCATCACGCGTGAAGACCGAAAGGCCGAGTTGGATTTTATTGTAGAGGTTGCCGACACGGCTCATCTGAATCGAGTTTTGAAAACCATTGAACGGATTGATGGCGTGATTACGACGCGACGAATTCGGTCGTGGCAGCGTTAATCCTGATGAAGATGTGTCGAGGAGGCGATGGGAGCCTGGTATTGAACGAAGCGTTAGGGCTGGCCGAACTGCAATTTTGATCCTTTTTCGATCTTATATCCGTCAACCGTTCCTCCAGCAATCTCAAGGACGTACACCGCGTCATCACTATTCGGGCGATACTGCGGGCAGGAGTCATCACTCTTCGTGCAAATGGGCACGTTGCGCTCGATGTGCGTCACACGTTTCTTCCCGTCGATCCAGATGAGGTCGAGCGCGATCTTGGTGTTCTTCATCCAGAAGTTCCAGGCCTGGGGCTGGCCAAAGAAAAACAGCATGCCGTGATCTTTTTTGAGATGGTCTCGATACATCAGCCCCACCGAGCGCTTTAACGGCGTGTCGGCGACTTCGGCCTTGAGCGTGATTCCCGATGGCGTTTGAATGGAAACCAGATCGGATCCCGCGGCGCGAGCTGCCTCTCTGTCACTGACAAGGAGTCCACCGGCGGTGACGATAGAAAGAGCAAGCCAAACTGAGAGTTTTTGGCGCATCAGGGCATCCTAATGATCGCAACCTTCTCCAGTCAAGAAGGCTGTTTTTGTGAGCGTAGTACTGGCTACCATCATGTTGCAATCTTCTCGTGTCTTGTGCGATTCTCCAATCGAATCAAGCGAGGAACCTATGCAAGAGAAGCGGCGGGTGTTGTACAAAAAAGGCGTGTTTGTGTGCCCTGGATGTCGCCAGTCCTATGTTCAGGAGAAATGGATCGAAGAGTGGCGGATTCGATGTCATCGCTGTACCTATCGTGGAACGCTGACCGAAGTGTCGGTGGAAGAGCATATGGAGGAAGAGACATTCCGGCACTGACCCTCTGACCGTTGTTCTATCTGGACCATCACCTCGTGGCGGCACTCTACACGCAACGTTCCTCTTCAGCCTCCCCTCTGTCTTTCATTGCCATCGCTCTGCTGCTCTTCACTCTCTCTACCGGCTGCGCCTCATGGTCTTGGGCGGACGAGGCCTCTCCGGTCGTAAAGATTCTCGTGACCTATCACTCTCTTTCCGGCCATACGGAACGGATGGCAGAGGCGGTCGTTGTGGGGGCTCAGTCTGTGCCGAATACTGTGGTGGTCCTCAAACGTGTCAGCCTGGTGACGGCGGAAGATCTGTTCTCTTCCGATGCGGTGATCGTCGGGTCACCGGTCTACTGGTCCAACATGTCAGGAGAGGTCAAGACCTTTTTCGATAATTGGCAGTTCAAGTTCGGGGTGTTTCCTGAGTTCAAAATGAAAAACAAAGTCGGTGCGGCGTTTGCGACCGGCGGACAAGTCTCCAGTGGCAAGGAAGTCACGATGCTGACGATTCTTGCTGCCATGCTGGGCAATCAGATGATCGTGGTGAGCGGTGGGGGTGCATTCGGCGCATCCGCCACGACAGAAGGCGACAGTCCGGGGATTGACAAGCAGGAACTTGCCGATGCAAGGGCTCTGGGCCAGCGAGTCGCAGATGTAGCTACACTGATCCGCAGCGCCTCTTCTAAGTAAGCTGGTTCTTGTAAAAAACCATCCCGTCGACAACGATGGTCAAACAATCGGAAGGGAAGTTACCTGAAGGGAAAGCCTTACGCGCTGAGGTCGCGAATATTTGGGTGAGGATTCAGGGGAAATCCAGGGCTATTGTCTTGGGCAAGAGGCTCCAGTTCCTTGAACGGCGACCTCGATGAATTCATGGATGTTCTTGGCGCAGCGCCCGCAACAGCCGTGACACTTCAGGTCAAACTTGGTTTTGAGCTGGTTGGCCGTCACGATTCCGGCCCGTCCCGCTGCTCGGACTTCTGACTCGGTGATTCCTTTGCACAAGCACATGTACATGGAATTCTCCCTTCTGCGATTATGAGAAGCATTCTCAGTATGCCAGATGGTGGGTATTCTGTCAACTCATGCAAAACGCTCTACTGGAGGCCTACTTGGTGTCCATTTCCGCTTCTTGCTGGTTGGAAATGGATAGCAGGTGGGGTTAAACGATCAGCGTAGCGCTCGAGGTGAGCATGTCTGTCCGCACCATCGCATTCAATAAACCCTATGGGGTGTTGCCGTGCTTCACCGACCCGGAAGGAAGGCCGACGTTGGCGGACTATGTCAGCATACCTGATGTCTATGCGGCGGGGCGTCTCGATCAGGACAGCGAGGGATTGATGATTTTGACATCGGATGGCGTTCTCGCCCATCGGATTACGGACCCTCAGCATAAGCTACCAAAAGTCTACTTGGTGCAGGTTGAACGGATCCCTGCTGAACAAGCAATTACGCAACTCTCCCAAGGAGTGGTGCTTGCTGGAAAACGAACAAGGCCGGCACAGGTTGTACTATTGCCCAATGAACCAGTGCTACCCGAGCGGCCAGTGCCTATCAGATTTCGGAAAAACGTTCCAACCGCCTGGCTGGAAATTACGATCCACGAAGGGATGAATCGGCAGGTTCGTCGCATGACGGCGGCAGTCGGTCATCCCACCTTGCGGTTGGTGCGCATTGCTATCGGGCCGGTTCGACTCGGCAATCTCAGCTCAGGTGAATGGCGTGTGTTACGGGAGAATGACATAACTACTCTAACCAGTCGTCACTCCTCCTCCTCACCCGACGGATGAGCCCATTTCTGTCACCACCAATCCCGCGGCTCACATCGTTTCTTCCAGCTGTTCCACCATCTCCCGGATCGTATCGAACCCCGATTGCCAGAAGGCTTCTGACGTCATATCGACGCCGACGGTGGATAGGATCTGCTGCGGTGACTGCGAGCCCCCGGTAGCCAGGAGATCCAGATACTTGGGCACGAACGAGGTTCCCTGTTCCTTGTACATGCGGTACAGTGCCAGCACGAGTAAGTTTCCAAAGCTATAGGCATAACAATAGAACGGGCTGGCAAAAATATGAGGAATAGTCAGCCACTCCCATTGAAATTCATCCGGTACCTTTACGGCCTTTCCAAACTGTTGCCGCAGTTCTTGGCCGTAGGCCTTGGCCAATTGCTCAGCCGTTGCGCCGTCCGCAATCATCTGATGGGCAAGCTTTTCGAATCGAACGAAGTAGGCTTGCCGCAGCACGGTGGCGTAAATATCGTCCAATTGGCCTAACAGAAGTCCCTGTTGAACAGCCTTGTTCCGTTCCTGGGACATCAGAGCATCGGAGAGAATGCGTTCCCCGAAGACGGATGCGGTTTCCGCCAAGGGGAGAGTTGAATGGAAGGTGAAAGTGGAATGGTCCTTGGCCAGCATGCCATGGACAGCGTGGCCGAGTTCATGGGCCATCGTCGCGATGTCTCGGGCTTCCCCTGTGTAGTTCAGCATGACATAGGGGGTCATGCCTGGAACGATGCTGTAACAGTAGGCCCCACCTAGTTTGCCGGGGCGTGTTGGGGCGTCGATATGTCGATCGCGGAACACCTGCTCGGCCAAATCAGCCAGACGAGGCGAAAAGCCCCGATAGGCGTCGAGCACCATCGTGATGGCATCAGCGTACTGGTACTTTTGGGTTTCTGTCCGGTGCGGCGCGTACAGATGGTATCGGCTCATCGACTTAATTTTGCAGATCTTGGCTTTCAATTTGAAATAGGTCTGAAAGATGTCGGCGTTCTTCGCGCAGGACGCCAGCAGGACGTCGACGGCCTGGTCTGGCACGTCATTGCTGAGGTTGCGACTGGCAATGGGAGAAGGAAAACTGCGAAGTCCGAGGTTTTCGGATTTCAGATCGTTCACGAGCGTTTTGTAGATCTCTCCCAACAAGTCGCGCTGGGTTGCAAAAACGCGATAGAGCTCTTGATAGGCGGCCTGACGGACAGGGGCCTTCGGGTTTCGCACGTAGGTCATCAGCTCTTCCCGATTGACCGTCTTTTTCTTCCCGCCGACGGTCATGGTGAACGTGAGTCCGTTGGTCACAAGGTCGTAGAGGGTGTGGACCGCGCTTCGGCCGGTGACGTTTTTGAGGTTGAGGATCTTTTCTTCCGGTTCGGACAGGGTATGTGGCTTGAAACGCCGGATGGTTTCCAAGTGATAGCGGAGGTCACCCGCGTCCGCCATCAGACGTGCCGCATTGGCGTCGTCCACGCTTTGCCACCAGAGTTCGAAAAAAAGCAGCCGATTTGTGAGCTCTGTCAGTTGCTCTTCCACCCGCGTCTTGAGGGAACGTGCCTCGGCGTTTTTTGTGTTTTCGGAAAACCGTAGATAGGCATAGGCCCCGAGCCGTGAGGCACCTTGCGCGATCTTCTCGCTGAGATGGAGCAGCGTGAGAAGATCTTGGCTGGACATAGAAGGGGTCAGCGTCGATCGTGCGGCTTCTATTTGTGCAACCTTCGATTCCAGATCAGCCAACTGGGCGTCGATATCGGTCGCTGGGTCATTGACCAGCTGCGTCAGGTCCCATCGGTCAGGAAATTTCATACGTTTGCGTCTGGTGATACGTTGTGTCGTGGGCGTTCCGGCCATGGAGTACTCCTTCAATGGATGAGTAGAATAATGGTCGATCATACCATCGGGCTCACGCGAGAGAAGAGAAAAATATGAGATGCTAGGCCGAACGCAGCCGACTGCATTGACGGAGGCGCCGGGAATGTGACAGGTTTTCGATGTCGTTGCCATGACTGAGCAAGAAATCAATCGCGTGATTCAGTACGTGACGGCCAGCACCTCGTACGGAAGAGAGCTGGTCGCCGAGATCGTGCATACTGGATTAGGTGAACTTGTGACATTGGCCACGCAGTCCAGTCGACATTTTGACCGAGACACGCTCTTGGAGTATGTGTCGCAATGGACGATCCGGCGAACCGGTCAGCCTGAACCGCTCGTCCGTGAGGTGTTGGGTTGCGCCGGACGATGGCTGGACGATCTGTATGAAGAGGTAGCACAGCGTCGGCCGGAGTCCCTCGGTTTGTCGACCAACGATGACGAAGACTCGGCGCCGGTATGAGCGATGGCGAGATTTCGCCCACGAACGACGTTCAGGCTGACTGCACATCTTCACGGTGAGCATTCAGCGCAAGTACCCGCGTGGAAGCGCGAGGAACAAGGCCTGCCGCGTAGTCTCCATGAGCGGTGGTCGACCCTTCATCGGCACTGTGAGGATCAATCGAGCCATCTTCGCTTGGGCCGTCTCATTCGACGTTTGACGCATGCCGACTATGGAGTGAGGGAATCGGCACTTGCCGAGATTGAACTGGCCACCCAGTTGATTCGAGTCGGTGCCCGCGTCACCTTCTTGCCCGAATCGCGTGCGCGGACAGCGGATCTCGAGTGCAGAATTGGTTGTGACTGGTTTTTTGTCGAAGTCACCGCCATGGTGGGATCAGCGGAACGGCAACGGTTGCCGATCCGTGGGCTTCACCTCGATGAGGTCGAGGGTGAGGAAGAAGATCGAGGGGTGATTCTGACGCACCGGATTCTCGCGCGCATCAGGCAGAAGGCCAAGCAACTTACCGATTACTGTGATCCCGTCGTTCTCGGGATCTCGATTCCGCGAGCCGATCTGCAAGGCGACCGAGGGACCAGGCCTGAAGCGATCTGGCTGGACCTGAAGATGTTGGCCGGCACGGTGACGGTCCTGTTGATGAGTCTCCGTTCCATCAGCGCGGTGATGATTTCACTGTGGGATGTTGAGTCCTTGCCGTCAAAAGCGGCGACTAGGTTGGCCAATGTCGAATTGGTGGAGCGTCCACGGCACCAGAAGACCCAGCCACGGGTACGGTTGTTGATTCAGAATCCGGCTGCCTTAGCTGGTCTAAACGAATACCAAGAGAGTATTGTTCGACAAATAATTTAGTTCACTCAAGCTTGAATATGCGCGAGAAAGTATAAATGACTTCAAGAGTTCAAGCTCATGGAAGGCAAAAAAGTTCGGAAAGAGAGATTCTGTCTTTGGCTGTTCCTCACATAGAGCGCTTGCCTCAGACTCTTGGATTCAATAGCCAGCACTGCGTGCTGTTTCTTGCCGTTGATGCGACATCACTTGCTGATGATAAGCTCTTTTCACTTGTGGACTGGGTCATGGATCAAGGTGCTGTGTATGTGTGTGTATGGGGGGCAGGCTGTGAGCACGTACATGATGTGATCGATGAAACCATAGTTGAAACTATAGTCAAATTGGGTCAGATGGAATCGGATAGCACGATCATTATGACCACTTGGCATGATGACGAAAGTCTTGAAGAAGCATTGTGGTTTGCCTTAAATAACGCGATACCGGCAAGCGCTTATTCTGAGTCTTGCGGTGCTGTCGTTGCGGTCTCTATTGGAAACGAGCAGTGGGAGGCAAGGATATCAACCTACCTCTCTAATCCTGAACAATGGTCATAGCGAGGTTCTCAGCATCTCCAAATTCTTTGTCACCATGGCATCGCCGTTCTTAGTCGAGACATCGATGCCGGTGGCGCAGACGGCTCGGCATTCGTCGATCTGGTTCAGCTTGTGAAGTGACTGCGCCAGTGCAAAGTAGGCGGCGGAATAGGTGGGTTTCACAGTCACACATTGCCGCAGGGCTTTCGCGGCTTCTTCAAAATTCCCATCGTCCATATAGGCTTTCCCCAAGCCAAACCAGGCTACGTCGTCGTTCGGATCGATGGCGAGTACTTTCTTGAGCGGTTCAATCCTTGGATTCGGCATGGTCTTCCTCCGTGTGAGGACGATAGCAGCGCCGTTGGTACATTGTCTATGAACTTTCTTGCGTGCTAATCTGACGATATATCAGCTTGGGGTTGTACCTTTTCCATCTCTCGTTTTGCGACGTCGTCATGGGAAAAACCGGTCTCGTTTATCATCCTGCCTATCTTGAGCATGACATGGGTCCGGGACATCCGGAATCACCCAACAGGCTTCGTGCGATCATGCAGCGATTGGAGGAGAGTGGGACTGCCGCTCAACTGACTCGCATCGAGCCTCGACGAGCCGAAGATGAATGGATCACACAGGTACATACGCCGGCTTATGTGGCGTCGCTGAATCGGCATGCGCCGAAGGACGGACGTGTCTCACTCGATCCCGATACATCGATGTCGTCGGGCTCGTTGCATGCCGCTTATCTTGCGGCAGGTGGTGCATTGGCGGCGGTCGATGCCATTATGGCCCATCAGGTGGACCATGTCTTTTGTGCGGTCAGGCCTCCCGGGCACCATGCCGAAGCCGGTCGAGCGATGGGGTTTTGCCTCTTCAACAACGTTGCGATTGCGGCGCGCTATGTCCAAAAACAATACGGGCTTACCAGGGTCCTGATCGTCGATTGGGATGTGCATCATGGCAATGGGACACAGCACAGTTTTGAGGATGATCCCTCCGTGTTTTTTTTCAGTACGCACCAGTACCCGCATTATCCCGGGACAGGTCGAGGGACAGAGCGAGGTGAGGGATCTGGGGAAGGATTCACCATCAATGTGCCGATGGAGGCCGGGGAGGGGGACGAGGAGTACCATGCGATCTTCCTCAAAGCGCTTGTGCCTGTAGCCGATGAGTTCAAGCCGGAGTTTGTGATCATCTCAGCGGGATTCGATGCTCACAAAGACGATCCCTTGGCCAGTATGGGGCTGACGGAGGCTGGATACACCGATCTGACACACATCGTTGTGGGGATCGCCAAGCGCCACGCCAAGGGCCGTATCCTGTCTTCGCTCGAAGGCGGCTACAACCTCACTGCGTTGGCCTACTCCGTGGATGCCCACATCAAAGCCTTAGTGAGTGCATGAATCCAGCACAACTGGTTTATAAGAGGAATGATATCGTGAACCACCCATTCTTGATCGATACCGACACACTTCAAGGGCAATTGGGGAAACCTGGTTTGGTCGTCATCGACGTGCGGGGCCGAGCGGCCTATGAATTCGGTGGCCATATCCCGGGGGCCGTCCATTCGACGTGGCATGAATACAGTGACCCCAAGGCTGTGGCGAAGGGATTGCTCAATCCAGATTTTCGTCAGATTGAAGAGATCCTTCGTCGTCTTGGAATCAATCACGACAGCGATGTCGTGATCTACTCGAACCCCTTCGACAATTGGGGCGATGAAGGACGGATGTTTTGGATGTTGGAGTATCTGGGGCACCAACGGCTGCGTATTCTGGATGGAGGATGGGTGAAATGGACGGCAGAGCAGCGGCCCTTTGAGCATGGGCCGGTGTCGTCAGCAATGGGTAACTTTACAGCGCGACCGGTGCCCGCGTTGATGATGGTAAAAGACGATCTGAAAACGATTGTGGACATGCCCCATCCTCAGACGGCCATTCTGGATGCTCGGAGTGTGGAAGAATATCTAGGGAAAGAATTGTCGGGGATTCCACGACCGGGACATATTCCATCAGCCATTCATCTGGCGTGGAACGGATTTTTAAATAAGGATGCCACGATCAAGGACGTTACCGTGATTCAGGAGATGTTGCTGGCCAAGGGAATCCACCCCGACCAAGACGTTGTATGCTACTGTACCGGTGGGGTACGATCAGCCTGGCTCTACTTTATTCTCAAGCTGGTGGGGTATCCAAAGGTCAGCAACTATCCAGGATCATGGTGGGAGTGGAGTCGGGACTTCGCCGCCCCGGTCGAGAAGGATTTGCAGGCGCTGCAGAGAATTCTTGGATTTTCCTCGTTCCCCCAACATTCTTGACAGTCGTGAGACACGCTGTGTAAGGTGAATTCATAGGTCGTCGCATTATTGCGAATGATGAATCTTCACCCATCAAGGAGGCAGCCATGATGAGAAGAATCCTTCGTTGTGTATTAGTGGTGATTGGGGGGGGCTTGTTGCTCGGGGCTCCGGTGTCGAATAGTCTCGCGCTGGCCGGTGACAAGCATGTGGCGGAAGCGGTCGAACATGCGAAGGGTGCGGCCTCGCATGGCAAAGAAGGCCATGCGGACGCCTGTGTGCAACATGCAGAAGAGGCGCTGAAGCATGCGACGGCTGCGGGTGGGAAAAACCCGCATTTACTTGAAGGGGTGAAGCACCTGACGGAAGCGGTGAAGCATGGCAAAGCTGGTCATGCGGATGCCTGCACGGAACATGCTGACGGCGGCGCGACGCATCTGGCTGAAGTGAAGTAACTCCAAAAGTTGATCGTCGTCGATTGACAACCGTGAGTCGGAACGGGTAGGGCAGGAGCCCTGCCCGTTCTTCTATGAAACGGAGCGTTTTGTGAGAGTCGGGTATTACCAGTTTGATCCGCAGTTCGGCGAAGTCGCCGCGAATCTTGATGCGGCGGCGGCAAAGCTGGAGCAGGCGGACGCCGACCTTCTCGTGCTCCCTGAATTGTTTGCGTCAGGCTATCAATTCGTGTCTCGCGAAGAGGCCCAGAGATTAGCCGAGCCGGTCCCCGATGGCCCGACGGTTCGTCGGCTGGTCGATATCGCAAAACGCCGCAAGATGCATCTTGTGGCAGGACTTCCCGAGCGATCCGGATCAGTCTGTTATAACTCCGCTGTGGTCGTGGGGCCCTCGGGCTTTCTGGGATGTTATCGAAAAACCCATCTGTTTTACGAAGAGACCCAGTTCTTCACACCGGGTGATTCCGGATTTCTGGTGTGGGATATCGGCGTCGCCAAGATCGGTGTCATGATTTGTTTCGATTGGTACTATCCGGAGGCTGCCCGGACATTGGCGATACAGGGTGCCGAGATTATTTGCCATCCCTCGAACCTCGTCTTGCCGAACTGCCCGGATTCAATGCCTGTTCGGTGCCTTGAAAATCGAGTCTTTGCCGTCACGTGCAATCGTATCGGTCGGGAAGCGCGCGGTGGGAAGGATCCATTGACCTATATCGGCCAGAGTGAAATCGTCACACCGAAAGGCGTGATCACACGGCGAGCGGCTCGTGACAAAGAAGAACTGACCATCATTGAAATCGATCCGGCTGAAGCCCGCAATAAGAGTCTTAATCGCTACAACGATTTGCTTCGCGACCGACGTGCATCCCTGTACAAGTTATAACCTCTCACATGTATTTTGCCGAGAGAAGCCTAGAGCTTGCGCAAGTCGCATGCGCAGGGTAGGATTTCGCTCATGAGCACGGAACTCCGGAAGGGCATGTTTCTGATCGCCGCTCCAGGGCTGCGCGACCCAAATTTTCGCCAGACCGTGGTGTTGTTGTGCGAGCATGGACCGGAGGGCGCACTGGGTGTCATTGTGAATCGGCCTACGGCCATGTCCATTTCTGAAGCCCTGCCGCAGATTCCAGTTCTTGAAGGTACAGGGCATGTCCTCTATGCTGGCGGCCCCGTACAAACCAACCAGGTGATGTTGCTCTACCGGGGCGACCAGTTTCCGGACAATGCCCACCATGTTTTTGACGGAGTTTGCCTTGGTGGGGATATCGGGATGGTTGAGCGCATTCTCACTGAGACCGGCACCAAGGAATTCTTCAGGGCCTATCTTGGCTATTCTGGATGGGGACCTGGGCAGCTGGAAGGCGAGATGAAAACCGGCTCGTGGATGATTCTCCCTGCCGACCCACAGGCGGTGTTTGAAAAGGATCCGACGCGTGTGTGGGGAGACATCCTGTGCACGTTGGGCGAAGCCTATCAGCCATACGCGGAGATGCCGTTCGATCCATCCTGCAATTAAACTCTCTCGTCCCGTCACCAGCTGAACCGACCACCGAATCATTGAACGTGACAGCGCCGGATGATAGGGTCATGCAGATCTTGGTCGCCTGTGGCTTGTTCCCTGGCCAAGCCGCACCCGGGTGGGGACAGGGGTGTTTCTCCAGGAGCGTAATCCTGCCGTAGCCTGATGCCGGTGGCATGGGAAGCGTGGGGTGGTGGGCTAGTATTGGATTGGGGAGGGAATCGATGTGAGTCAGTCGGACGGAGTGCAATCGGGTTCTGACGCCTTCTTACGGAAGTTACACGAGCAACCGCATCAGCCGATCAGCGAGTGGCTTCGTGTGCCGGCCCATGTACAGTTCGAAGCGTTTCGCATGTCCGATCCGCCCGCAGATCGCCCAGCCAGCCGAGCTGAATTTCAGTCGTTACTGAAACGATTCGACGTTCCTGAGGATCGGATTGAGCTGCGAGACAATTTTGGCTACGGAGTGAAGGAGGCCGAAAACGGAGACCGCCTCATTCTCATCTGGCAAGCCCATACGGAATACTACAACTACCAATTTTGGCATGTGCCTTCATCCATGACGAGTCTGCTCACGTTTGGGCCACTCACGTTCCCAGCTGCACCCGTATCGTTGACACCCCTTGGTTCTGTCGTCTGCCGGTTGGATATCATTCTGAAAATGGGCGCTCTACCTTCTCGGGATGAGGTGCGAGGGCAGTTGCCGGGGCCTGTGCTGTACGGCAGCCGAATTTTCAATGAGCAGGCTGCTGTCATCACCAGTTTTACTCCGGACAACCACGGGCGAGAACGCTACTGGGTGAGCGTTGGCCCATTGCAGGGGGACCACTCGCGGTTAAAAGATATTGTGGATGCGATCGTGCGGATCGAAACCTACTACCATCTCCTGCTGATGCAGAAACCGCTGTTCTCTGCCGCGATCGATCAGGTCTATAAATTCGAACAGGTGCACCTCCAGCAGCGAGAAATCATTACGGGGCATATCGGGCACGCCAATTCTGAGACGTTGCAGCGATGGTTGAACAGTCTCACGCAAGACTTGCTGAAAACCAATCGTATGGCCGGTAAGTTGCACTTCGAACTGTCGGCCTCGATTCCGTATGATAAGATCGTGCATGCCACGTTAGCATCATTGGCGGAGCAACCCACCGCCTCCTACCGTCCCATTTCCGACTATGTGTTGGGAGGTATTACCGGCGTGGCAGACGGGTATCAACAACTCTTGCGTCGGATCGATACGCTTCGCGGCGGATTTGAAGGCATCATTGCGATTATTCGTACTCGTATCGACTTGATCGTGGAGTCGCAAAATCTGACGCTCCTCCAGAGCGTCGACAAGACGACGAAGAGCCAAGTGATCCTCCAGCATACGGTTGAAGGACTGTCGGTCATTGTCATTGCCTATTACCTGGCCGGACTTTGTGGATATGTATTCAAAGGGTTTCAGGAAATGGGTTGGCTCAAGAACGCGAATATTGCCTCGGCGGTGTTCGTCCCTATCGCGATCGGTCTTGCCTTCGCCGTGACAACGTTCAGTAAAAACTATTTACACAAGAAGCTAGCGAGTGAACCGCCAGCGAACAAACCCCAACAGTCTGAAGAATAGGTCACCGTCGGAGTGACTCGAAGGTGAACAGTACCGCCTCATTGATTTTCCACTCTTTAAGCTGACCCTCACCGTTCCATCATGAGTATCGTGCTACATCACCGAATCAAAAAGCATGATCAGTCGGGCGCGAGTTAGACAATTCGATACACCTCCTGAATCATATCCGATACAGAGCCGAGTAATCCGAGCAGCCAATCTTAGGCGGGGAATGACAGCTCGCAAGGCCTATGCAGCTGAAAGTAAAGAGATCCGAATGATCTATCCACGGTACCGCTGCGGCTCGTTATCCCACTGGCATCTTGCTTGCTGTTAGCGCATGTGATCTCCACGCAAGAGTCGAGTTGCTCGTGACTCCCGTTGGGCTCATGTGCAGGCCATGCAAATAGAGGAATCAAGGAAAGGAGGAGGTGGTCAGCCTTTAGCCTTATCAAGCAGTTCGCGAGGCTTGCTGTGTGGATCGATGCATATGGGTTGTCGCAACGTGAGCTCAATTCATCAATTTAAAAGGAGATATTGCGATGTCACCTCAGGATCATGCAGAGGCAAAAAAGAATGAACCGAATCTTGGACCGCTAAAGCTACTGCCTGGCGTATGGAAAAGCGAGGGCCGTGGATGGAACATGATCGCACTGCCGTTTGCAACGGCGCCGAGTCCCCTGGATTATCGGCTGCTGCTCAATCAATATAACGAACAGCTTGAGTTTAAGTTGGTGGATGACAATGTGCCGAACCGCGGCGTCGAGAAGAATAACCCTACCGTCCAAACCGATCAATTTGTTGTCACGGTAGATTATCAGCAGACGATTCAGCAAGTCGCGGCTACCGATTCCCCTGACAGCGGCGGGTTGGCAGGTCTTGCTGGCCTCGCAATTCACCATGAGCCGGGCTTGTGGCTGCATCTGAAGAACCAGATCACCGATGGCCTGAATATCGCGCGTCTCGCGACGATTCCCCATGGCGATTCGGTGTTGGCCTTAGGACAGAGCAGTGAACACACGGGTGCATCATGCATTCCCCATATCAATAGCTTGCCGGAAGGGGTCACTCAAGACCTCGATGGTAACCGCTACTTGAGCCCCTATAAGAAATTCCATGACAGCCCGTTCAAAGGAACGGTAACCGCCCCAGGATTCCCTGGATTCGACCCAACGGCGACGCATGTCCTGCTTGAACTTGCCAACAAAGGTGTTGCTGTTGATAGGACAACGACACTGACTGTTGACACGACGAATCCAACGGGTGGCATTACAAACATTCCGTTTGTCGTGAGAAAGGCTAATGCGACCGTCATGAAGTCGATATTTTGGATTCAGGAATTAGCAGAGAAGGATAAGTATGGAGATCCGAAGCTCCGTCTGCAATATTTGCAGGTGGTTATGTTGGATTTCTTTCCGCGGAGGGACGGGTTCCCAGGCTGCTGCCCTGGTCTTATTAGATGGCCACACGTCAGCATCAATACGTTAGAGAAAGATCCAGATGCGAGCAAACCGTACTACTCGTAACATCTGAGAAGCACGTAACCAACGCATCGAGGCGCGGCGGATCGCACATCCGCCATCGCCTTGATGTTTGGGGAGACTGTACGTGCGGATCGACCTCCTGTGCGAGACTGTTGCTACTCACCCGCCTTCCGTTTTGTCCGCAATCGTTCGAGTTTGGCTTCTGCCTGTTCGATGGACAGGGGTGACGGCAACTCGCGCGTTCCCTTTGCCTTGCCTCGGCCTAAACTTGGTCGCCTAGACCCTTTGCTCGTTCTCGATACCTGTTCGGGCAATTGATTCACGTACATCAGCAGGGCCTCTCGGGAGCCCTCAATGGGCGGTTCTGCAAGGACTCTCCTGCTTCTTGCCATTGGGGGTGACTTAGCCGTCAATGTTTCCGGCGTGTCGGTTCTTGGCAAGTCGAGTGTCAGGAGTTCTTCGGCAAAGGTATTCGCTTGTTTGTTTCCGGCACTGGCCTGCATACGTTCGCCCAAGGGCTCCAGGTCCCATTTGTCGCAAAGATAGCGCAACAGGCTGGTGTGGTCGAAGACGGTCTTGATGACACCTTTCTTGATCCACGGTGAGACGAGAATGGTCGGCACACGCACACCTAGTCGGTCGAAGGTCCAGTGTGCGGTGTGATCATCCGGTGCTACCGTGTTAGGTGGTGCGACATGGTCATAGAAGCCTCCGTGTTCGTCATACGTCACGATCAACAACGTCGACTCCCACAAAGCCTTGTTCTGACGAATGGCATTGTAGACATCAGCAATCAGCTGTTCGCCTTGCCTCACGTCAGCCGGTGGATGTTGGTCATTCTCGGTCGATCCGAAGTAACGGGGTTCGATGAACGCGTATTGTGGAAATTCCGCCGCATCCCCTGCAGTCGCATCAAAGAAGCCCTCCATCCCGTCATAGCCTCGGAAGGTCAGATATCGAGTGAGGAGTCGAGTGAGCACGATGCTCTGCGGAATGCCATCGTGGAAGATGGCCCAGTCAATGTTTGAATCAGAAAGGCGGTCAAAAATGGTCTCTTGGTAGTAGAGACGCATGGCTAAAGGATTCGTTTGTGATGGCATTTCCGTATGGCCGAGACAGGTTCCGCTATGCGCAAAAAACCGGTTTTGCCAAGTCGGTCCAGGCATCGAGGCGAACCAGTGATCGCAGACGGCAAAATTGCGGGCCAAGCCGTGTAAGACGGGAAGGCTGTCAGTGTTCGGTTCGTCGCCGAATGGGAAGTAGGCCATTACCTGATCGAGTTCCGCATCGGACGCATCTTGATAGCGATCGACATACGATGTAACGAACCCCGACATCGGTTTGGCCGGGGGGCCGATTTGTTTCAGTGTGCCATCAAGCTCATGGTTGAGATCACGCCGGACAACCCAGTCTGCGATGGGTTGTTGCTGAACGATGGTCCCGTTTGGCGCGGTATTACTTGCGGGTTGGTTCGGCTGGATGCCCTCGACCATGGGATCGATTTTGGTCATGCCCCCGAGCATGTGGTCAAACGATCGGTTCTCCAACATCAGGACGACGACATGTTTGATCGGGTCGCGCTCATCCGTCGCACGGGCAGGAATCGTCTTCACCTTGCGTCGGTGCAGGAGTTCACGATGAGCACGTTCGCGACTGGACGTTGCTTGTGTGTATCTGCGTAGATAGCCGCGGCCATACTTTGCGGCGCCTTTAATCGCGAGGCGTGTTCTCGCTTTGGCGTCCTTCGGAGGGGCCCACTGCTCGTGCGTGCGGGTCCTTGGGTTGAAGAAGCCGATGTAACCACCAGGCGCCACGCCGAACGATGCGAGCCCGTTTCTTTTTGTGAGCATCCCTAAAAAGTCGTTTCGACCGCCTTCTTGCTCTTCTTTCGTAAAATAGAGCGGGAGCACGAAGTTCGACACCTCAACACCGTCGATTTGGTAGGTTTGAGATTGAACGGCATCGCACATTTCAAACCAATGAAAGACCTCGAGGGTCGGCTTTTCGGGATGTGGTCCTTGGATGAGTAGATTGACCTGTGCATCGGCCAACAACTCGAGCGCCTCATGCGACAGGGTCACGCTCCATTGTTCGTCAAGTTTCTTCGAGAGTTCCGTGAAGACAAAACCATAGGGAATGCCGCGCGCGTTAGTGTCGTGATAGCCGAGAGCTTCCTCAACGTTCGGCTTATCCCAAAGGTAAATGATCGCATCGCCCCGAAGGTCTAAGAGCGATTCCTTGTTCGGGCGTTTGCCGACCTTACCCTCCAGCCGCAGGGTGGCGCCGAAGCTCCAGTAGGGTTCGAAATCTTCACGGATTTGACGGTTGATCGCCCGAATGACCCGTTGCAGCGCAGGATCCGGAATCGTAAGGGAACGGTTGATGATAGAGATAATCATGGCAGATCTCCAATCGCGTCATGGATCATGGTCTCAGTATTACTCCGTATGTCGTGGTGTGTTTGATCAGCAGTGGGCAGCTCTGTCACTCAAGTCAAGATACTCAAACATGATACGAAAGCCAAGCGGAAAAGGGAGGATACTGATAGTGGTTATTCTGATATTGACGACACGATTGCTGTCAGGAACTCTGGTGTGAAGTGGGTGATCTCATGGCCTCTGCCAGAAATCGTCCAGTATGAGATGCCTCAATTGTTACAAGTTGTTCCGGCCGGCCTTCGGCGACGATCTGTCCGCCCGCAGCACCACCTTCTGGGCCGAGGTCGATGATCCAGTCGGCGGATTTGATGACATCGAGATTATGTTCAACGACGACCAACGTGTTGCCGGCATTCACGAGTTTGTGGAGGACGGTGAGCAGTTTCTTGATGTCTTCGAAATGCAGGCCGGTCGTCGGCTCATCCATAATGTAGAGCACGTCTTTGGCAGAAGCATCTTTGAGTTCAGCCGCAATCTTGAGCCGCTGGGCCTCGCCGCCGGAGAGGGTGGTCGCGGACTGCCCAAGCCGTAAGTAGCCCAGGCCGATCGACGTCAGGAGATGCAGCTTTTCTTGTAGCTTCAGGGCCCCATTGAAAAAGGAGAGAGCTTCTTCCACCGTCATGGCAAGGACTTCGGCGATGTTCTTGCCTTGATACTGTATCTTTAAGACATCTGCTTTGAAACGTTTTCCCTCGCAGACCTCGCAGGGGGCATAGATGTCCTCGAAGAAGTACATCTCTAACTTCTCTACCCCGCTGCCTTCGCATCGTTCGCAGCGACCACCGGATGCATTGAAGGAAAAGTGTCCTGGCGTGAGTCCCTGCCGTTGGGCTTCCCGTTCCGCAGCGAAGAGCTGACGGATCTCGTCAAACGCTTTTAGATAGGTGATCGGATTGGAGCGAGGTGTACGCCCGATCGGCTGTTGATCGATCAGGCGGATGCCCTTGAGGTGCTCGATACCTTTGATCGCTGTGAACTGCCCCATAGGGAGAGATGCCACACGAAAGGCTCGGGCTATGGCCCGATAGAGCGTCTCTTCAACCAGCGTACTTTTCCCGGAACCAGACACGCCGGTGACACAGATCAACATGCCGAGGGGAATGCGGAGGGAGAGGTCTTTCAGGTTGTGTTCCCTCGCCCCGGCCAGCACCAGCATCTTGCCGTTCCCGTTTCGTCGCGACCGAGGTTGCGGGATCTCCTCGTCGCCACGCAAGTATCGGGCAGTTGTGGCTCGACGGTCCTGCCGGAATTCTTTCGTCGGAGCTGCACAGACGATTTCTCCGCCTTTTTCTCCCGACTGGGGCCCCAGCTCGACAAGGAAATCAGCCGACTCAATCATGTGGCGGTCATGCTCGACGACCACGACAGTATTTCCACTCGCTGCGAGGTCGTGGAGGATGCCGGCGAGCAAGTCTGTATCCCGTGCATGGAGACCGATCGTCGGTTCGTCGAGCACGTAGAGCGTACCGACCAGTCGCGAACCCAGTTGATTTGCCAGTGCTACTCGTTGGGCTTCCCCACCGGAGAGGGTTTTTGTTTGCCGATTGAGTGTCAGGTACCCAAGGCCGACGCGCTGGAGAAATGCAAGTTTGGCTTTCAGCTGTCGGAGAATGTCCGACGCGATCTCCTGTTCAGATTGGCGCAGGGGCAGGGAGTCCACCCATTCGGCAAGACTCTCCACGGTTCGCTCGGTGGTCTCGTGAATATCGCTGCCGGCGAGTTTGACGAAGAGGGCCTCCGGCTTGAGGCGGCTGCCATGGCAGCTGGGACAGTCGAAGGGGGTGCGATAGCGGCTGAGGAACACGCGCACATGCATTTTGTAGCGCTTCCCTTCGAGGTACTCGAAAAAATCGTCGATGCCGTCGAATGATTTCTCCCCCTCCCAGAGCAATCGTTGAATATCCGCGGGCAGTGACTTGAACGGGACCGTGCTATCGACTCCTTTCTTTTTCATCGCCTGCAGCATCTGCTTCTGCCACCAGGCCGTGCTGGGTTTACTCCAAGGTTCGACGGCTCCATCGACAAGGGATTTGGTCTGGTCTGGAATGACGAGCTCCGGGTCGTATCGCAGCACGTTGCCGAACCCTTTGCACTCCGGGCAGGCGCCGAGCGGGTGGTTGAATGAAAAGAGAATCGGCCGGAGAGGCTCAAAGGTACGGCCGCAACCCTGGCAGAGAAACTGTGTGCTGTAAGACTGTCGTCCATGGTCGATGATGTCGACGGAACAGCGGCCCTCTCCTTCACGAAACGCCGTTTCGATTGCTTCAACCAGACGGGTGCGGTTGTCGTCTCGGATGACGAGACGATCGAGGACGACGTGGAGTGATAGAGCTTTGTGGAGTCGAGGTTGTTCTGCCTCATGCAGATCAATCACATCGTCTTGCGTTTTGAGCCTAGTGAAGCCTCGAGTGAGAAGCGATTGAACAAATGCTGCCTCTTCTTTAGGTTTGGGAATGGTAGTAGGGAATAGAATCATGGCTCGAGCATCGGGCCATCGAGTCAGCAGATCATCAGCTACAGTGTCAGGCTGGAACGAGCGGCCTTCTTGCTTGCAATCTGGGCATGTCGGGTTACCGATCTTAGCGAAGAGCAGGCGCAGCAGGTCGGCGATCTCCGTCGTCGTGCCGACCGTTGAACGGGCCGTTCGTACTTGATTCTTCTGTTCGATGGCAATTGCCGGGCGGACATTGATCAGCCGATCGACATCCGGGCGAGCCACCTTGTCGAGGAACATACGGGCGTAAGTCGAGAGCGACTCGACATAACGCCATTGGCCTTCGGCAAAGATCGTGTCGAATGCAAGAGACGATTTACCGGATCCAGACACGCCGGTAATGGCCGTGACCTGATTGTGGGGAATCTGCAGCGAGACGTTCTTGAGATTATTCTGCCTGGCGCCCTCAATGATGAGGTGATCTGTTGAGAGTTTAGGGAGCAGGGGGGTCGGCACAGCGAGGGTTCCTCGTGGTGAATGACCGAGCATGGTAGCAATAGTGGGGAGTTGGTTCAACGACAGAGAATTGTTCCGATCTCCGTTCGTGCTGAGCCGGTCGAAGCATGAGTCCTTCGACCAGCTCAGAGCAGGCTTGCCGAAGGGTTGCCTTTGTCGGGCGAAACTGGAGAATGCGCCACTACGTATCGATCGCTGGGAGTGTGAAGATGGCTCAAAGTCTCCGAGTGTTCATCAGCCTCACGTCGAAATTCACTCAGCATATTGAAAAGAGATCATGTATTGATGCCGCTGTTGCGGCGGTGAATCGAGCCGGAAGCGTTCCGTGCGATATGAGGCTTGAGTTCTAACTCCAAGTGCAACACGACCAGTCCCGATGGACTAGGGTGTTGCCATGCACATCAGCTCGTACCGACACATTGACTGTGGAAGAACGTGAGTCCTTGAGTTTGGGCCTAGCCTACAGCCATTCCTTCCGTGCGATGGCCCGGATCTTGGGCCAGGCCCCCAGCACCCTGAGTCACGAAGTGGCTCGGAATGCGACTCGAGACCATCCGTATCGCGCTTGCACGGTGCAGCGCCATGCGACAGCCCGAGCCCATCACCCACGACGCGTCCGGAAACTCCTCAATCCGTGGTTGTGGCAGTATGTCACGACACAATTGACCCATGGCCCAGGGCTGCTCGCCCGAGCAGATTGCGGGTCGCCTTCGACGCGCGTATCCTGATGACATGGGGAAAAATCTTTTGACCGAAACCCTCTACACGGCATTGTACGTGTTGCCGCGAGGGAGCTTGCGGAGCGAATTGCTGGCCACCCTGCGGCAGGCTCGCAAGACCCGTCACCCACGGGCACGCGGCCGAGGCCTCCGGGGCCGGATTCCCAACATGACTCCGATCACCGAACGACCGGCCGACGACGCCACCCGAACCGGGCCGGGCCACTGGGAAGGCGACTTACTGAAAGGCGCCCGCAATGGCTCGGCTGTGGGCATCCTGGTGGAACGGACCACGAGGCTCGTGCGGCTGGCCTGGAAGGACGGTACGGATGCCGTCAGTACGTACCGGGGCTTCACCAAGAAGCTCCGATATGTGCCTGCCCCGCTGCGGAAAACACTGACCGACGATCGTGGGAAAGAGATGGCGGACCACGAACGGGTTGTACCCCGCCTCTCAATCCAGGTCTTCTTTGTTGATCCGCATAGCCCCTGGCAACGCGGCACCAACGAGAATACCAATGGCCTGCTACGACAGTATTTACCGAAGGGGACTGACCTGCCCGTCTACACCCAACAAGAGTTGAACACCATTGGCCAGCGCCTTAACACACGCCCACGGAAATGCCTTCGCTTTGCAACCCCACTGGAGGTCTATGCGCAACTGCGCCATCACTCACCTGTTGCACTTGGAGCTTGAAATCGCCCCTTAAAGATTGCAAACACTAAGCCAGGAGGACTCATGATTTTATCGACGACGAACAATATTGAGGGTAGGAAGACCGTGAAGTATTTAGGATTAGTTTCCGGCGATGCGATTCTGGGAGCCAATGTCTTTCGCGATTTCTTTGCTTCGATTCGGGATATCGTCGGCGGTCGCTCGGCTGGTTATGAAAAAGAACTCCGGAAGGCCAAGGCCATTGCGCTCGAGGAAATGGAGGAACAAGCCAAAAACCTGGGTGCCAATGCGATCGTCGGGATCGATATCGACTATGAGACGATCGGTGCCAATAGCAGTATGCTGATGGTCAGTGCCAATGGGACGGCGGTGGTGCTTGAGTAGCAGGTTCTGATGCTGCCCTGTAGAATGGGCTATATATGAAGACGATATCGTCACCTGCTAGTCAGTAGTGTGCTAAATTGCTGACATGCCGACGATTAGCATCTTCTATGGTATCGTGATTCAAATGTTCTGGCGGGATCACAACCCTCCACATTTCCATGCTCTGTATGGGAGAGCATGAAGCCATTTTTGATCTGAGGGATCTGAACGTACTGCGTGGTGCGATCCCCCGTCATGCTATGGCGCTTGTTCGGGAATGGGCAGCGGAGCATCGTGATGAACTTCTGGAGGACTGGAATTTATGCAGCCAACTCAAATCTCCCAAGCCAATCGACCCCTTGCTGTAGAACCCGCTATTCAACCCGTCGCCCCGTGGCGTGTCGTGTCGGTGCGGGCTGAGCCTGTACACCGTTTACATGTGACGTTTGCCGATGGCACAACGGGGGCAGTCGATCTGTGCAATTTTCTCAATGGCCTCCTTATCCAAGGTACGGTATTCGAGCCGTTGCGTAACCCTGAAGTCTTTGCCCAAGTCCAGGTCTTCATGGGGACTGTGCAATGGGCCAATGGTGCTGATCTTGCCCCTGACGCCATGTACGATGCGATCAAACGTCACGGCGTTTGGGTTGTGGAATGATTCAGCAGTCTGTCCAAAACTGAGCGAAGGTGGGCGTATGGGTGGTGCTCGTGGTGGTCAATCAATAAGATCTCGATCCAATCGCTTCCTGTTGTGTTTT
Organism: Candidatus Nitrospira nitrosa; assembly: GCF_001458735.1. Classification (NCBI taxonomy): domain Bacteria; kingdom Pseudomonadati; phylum Nitrospirota; class Nitrospiria; order Nitrospirales; family Nitrospiraceae; genus Nitrospira; species Candidatus Nitrospira nitrosa. The sequence goes on along the minus strand of NZ_CZQA01000008.1, from coordinate 222,316 downwards.
AGGGTTCTTGTCTAATCTATCTTTGAATGACCGCACGTTCCTGGCCTTTGCCTCCTGCGATCTTTCTCGAAGGCCTGTACTGCTTTGGGATTCGAGGGTAACTCTGGAGTCCCCACCAAAATCGTATGTTCGCCAGTACCTAATGAGGTGTCCTCTGGCAAGCCGGAGTTCTGGTGAACGAAGCCTGCGAGCTTACCGCAGCATGATCTTCACAAGCCCCACGCATCCCAGATACAAGACGAGCGATCCGCCCATCGCCGGCCAGAAGCCGAGGCGCGGAATGCCCATGATCATGGCGGTGACATAGACGATCCAGGGTGGGACGAACCACATCAAGTTCTTAGCGTAATCGACGGTTGTTGCGCCGCCGCTATTCATGTAGAGCAGGATGAATGTGGCAGCGGTGATGGCGGGAAAGGTGCTGGCCATGGCTGCGAGAAAAGAATTGCCTTTGGCACCGAGATAGGTGGATATGCTGACGATCGTGCCGCCCAACAGAAAGTAGACTGCAGACTTCATGAGATCGCTCACGGAATATTTTCTCCTTACGTCCTCGAAACGGCTTCGTCGTTTCCCTCTTCAAGGCTTCGCCCCGTCTGGTATGGCGCGGCAAAACGTACTCTAGCCTAACGCTGCCCTCACGGCACTGTATAGCACGATCACTTCGACAGCGTGAGCGATGATTGTAATCCAGAGATTGCGAGTCTTGAGCCGGAGGATTCCCCAGATGATTCCATCCCAGAGGGCGATCCAATGAAGGTGTCGAAAGGTATTCACCATGAAGGGGTCGAATGTAAACGTCAGCGTTGTGGCCAGCAGGGCAAGGGGAGCGAGCTGTTCACCAGAGTAAGCCCCTCTCCATTGCCGTTCATATTCGGCCAAGCGCCCCAAGAGGAATCCGCGAAAGTTTACTTCTACGAATAGTGCGATGGCGCAGATGAACCAGGGTACCATCAGCAAGACAGGCAGCCGGCCGTGCGGTGTCTGTTTCAAAAAGGTGATGTCGTAACCGAGCGACGGATAGATCGACAGAATCACGAAGGTATTCAGGCAGCCTAGGGTCAGTCCTGTCAGAAGCCCCCACTTCAGCCCGATGATGACTTTTGCTCGTTCCAATCCCAGATGAGTTGAGATATGAGATGTGCGCGAAGCCCAGAGGCCCATCGCCAGATAGGCCAGCAGCTGCGGGGTGAATTGAGTCAGTAGCTGAGTCTGGAGAGAAGCGGGAAGGGCGTAATAGCCGAGGGTGGCTCCGATAGGGAGCAACGCGAGTGCTGCTCCCCATTGAATTAGGTGACTATGATTGAGCCGGGGGGGCTCGGGTCTCATGCTATGAGAGTTCGAGGTGATAGCGGTCCAAGGTGGTCGCCTTGTGCCGAGACAAGTTGGACAACGACTTATTGTAATCGACGACTGCACGCAACTCGTTCCCTTGCGCGGTGGCGAGATCGCGCTGGAACTCGAGGACGAAGCGTGTCGTACTGAGTCCTACTTTCAGCCGTTCCTGCTCGGCCTGGAGTTGTTTCTCCGCCATGATGCGTGCGGATCGGGTGGTTTCGATCCGCTTAAAATCCGTCTGCACTCGGCGTACTGCTTCACGAATGCCGACGATGATCTGCTGGCGCACGTTCGCGAGGGCCACCTCAGCGTTTTGTGCCTCAAGCTTTCGCTTGCTATAAGTGTTGACGGCGGCTCGGTTCCCGAGCGGATAGCTGAGCACCAAGCCCGCGCCATAATTGTAAAAGTCGCCGCTGAAGTTTCTGGTGAAGGATTCACTATAGTCCCCCCCCAGGCCGGCGAGTCCGACTGTGCCTTGGAGTGAGAGCGTGGGGAGCAGCTGGTTACGCGCAAACTGTTTATTGAGTTCGCCGGTTTCGACATTTTTCTTGGCCTGTGTAATTTCAGGCCGTTGTTCGATGGCGGTGTCGATGGCCTCTTGGAGGCTTAGGGGTTCAAGAACGGTGATGGGAGGATCAACTGGTGTGAGCCGGACGTCTTGCCGCAGATCCTCCTCGCCGGGATTCAAAAGCCGCCGTAGCTGATCTTCTTGGTCGCGGATGGCTTTCTCGGCCACTAACACCTGCTCCACTCGCGAGGCCATTGCGGCTTCGGCCTGTAGGACATCGACAATCGACATGACCCCAGCCTTGGTCTTGGCTCGGTTGGCAGCCAAGAGTTCCTCTGCGGCTTTCAAGGCGGCTTGGGCAACCTTCAGATTTTCATTCGCAAAGACGACTTCCCAATAGGTTTGTTCCACCGAGGTGATGACGGTCATGACTCGATCTCGAAACACATGTTGTTCGACGATCGCGTTGTTTTGAGCGACCTTGATGAAGGTCTTGTTGATGGCAATTCCCGCATTCCTAAGTAGGGGTTGGGTGAACGTGAACGCCAGCCCTCCCGTCCAGGCTGGATTGAACAGAAATCCGCGTGCGACGTTTTGGTTGATACTGTTTCGCGCCGGACTATAGTTGATGTCGAAGTTGCCGCCGGTGATCAGGTTGGTTTGTGCATCGACCGTCAGCGAATGGCTTCGTTGATCGAAGGTGGTGATCTGGTCGAGGACTCCTACGGTTCCTCCGAAGACGGGGCGATTGAGCGGATTCACGGTTCGGTTGTATTGGCCGTTGATGCTCAGGTTTGGGTCGAACTTTGATTGCTCGATGATGATATCGGCCAGTCGACTTTCGCGATTCTGTCGACTGATGCTGATGTCGAGGTTGCTTCGCAGTGCGCGGACGGCTGCGTCGGCCAGAGAGATCGTTTCACGACGCTCCGTCGGGATCGGTTGAGTGATATCCAACCCCCAACTTCTGTGTGGCGAGGAGACACATGCCAATCCTGCGATCACAATGATCGTGAGACGATATCGGTAGAACGAGGATGCGCTATTCATAGGTGTCTCCTTGATCAAGGTCCGAGAGAAGAGCATACTATACTTGGTTGGATGGTTCACGTCATGGATATGTGGAGGTACTGCGTGCGATATCTCTGGTCAGTAGGTGGGCTGTTGTGGCTGCTGAGCATCAGTACCCTTTCGGACGAGGGAACGGCGATGGCGCAGAATGCATCGAGCGTTCGGTCATTCGCCGGAGGCGTTTCTCCGATGTTCAAGTTCGGCAATGGTAGTCTCTACATTGATAACCAGGGAACGCAGGGATTTCTCTTCACGCCGGGACAAAATTTCCAATCGTACAACTTTCGCAATCCAACCACGGGACAAGCCTGGAGCGGAGCCATGATGACGTTTGGTCCGCAATTGTCCATTGGGCTGATCCAGGGTGCGAACCAGATCGGGAGTCCCACCGTTCTACCTCCGCCACCACGCCAGACGGATTTATTACCGCCGATTGAGTCGGGGTTGCTAGAACCATTGCCTTATTGAGCAAGCTCCCCGGTTGCAGCTGTGCGTGCCAATCGGTGTGCGGCGCCTCACTTCGTTTGCTATGGTAACGGAGCTAGGGTGCTAGATTCGTCTCCAATGTCCTTCGATCCATAGGCCAATCGCCACGTCAAGGCCAAGACGAATCGGGCTGTGGCTTTGAGGATCTTGGGATCGATGGTGTCAGCGGCGTCGGTTGGTTGATGGAAGTGTGGATGGACGCCGCCGCTGACGATAGTAATGGTTGGGACGCCAGCTTCTTTAAACGGGACATGATCGCCACCAGGGAAAAACCCATAGAGATCCAGCTTCTCCTTTAGGTCGGCAGACTGACCCGCCTCCAAGGCAATATCCTTCTCGATCCCAGTTACTCCGACGGTGAGTCGTCCACTGCCGACTCCGGCATGGTCGATGTTGATCATGGCTTTAGTGAGCGGGAGCGGTACGGCGGGGCGTGCGGTATACAGGCGTGAGCCGAGCATGTCGCGTTCTTCTCCGCTGAACGAGACGAAGAGGATGGTTCGGGAAGGACGTCTCTCAAGCTTGGCGAGTACCCGTCCTATCTCTAGGATGACTGCCGTTCCCGAGGCGTTGTCGTCGGCGCCCGGAAAGAGGATCCCACCGGGACGACCGAAGTGATCTCGATGGGCTCCGATAATCACGGTTTCCGGCCCTGTTCCCGGGATCATTCCAAGCACATTGATGAGCAGTCCATCCTCAGTCGTTGTCCTCCACTGAAGCGATACGAACTGCTCGGTCTTGGTTGCTTGTGATGAGGTCGTTTGGTTCAGACGTTCTTGGAGGACACGCAGGTGATCAGCATTAGGACCATCTGCGGCTTGGAGAAGTTCCTGTGCCAGCGCAGTACTGATCCACGCGCCGGGAATCGCCTGGTCCTGAGGCAGTTGGCCGTAGAAGGCGCTGGGCTTCCCCGTGACGCCGCGACGGACTTCATAGGGATGGAGAATGGGGCCTGTTGCCGTCAAGTAGCCAATCGCTCCACGCTCTTGCGCGTAGAGCACCTTATCGGCGTGGCTGATGGTTTGCCTGTAGTGTTCCGGCTTGCCTCGTAGAAACAGCACGATGCAATGATTCACGTCGACACCGGCATAGTCATCGATGTGTTGCGTCGTATCAACGATGCCATATCCGACGAAGACGACCGGGGCTTGGATTTCTGCGGAAGGCGAATCAAAAATGGGGAGATAGTCCAAGCCAAGAGCTTTGGTGATCAGATGATCTGTCGGTCCAACGCGTAGGATTGGATCCGGTGTGAGCACTGGTGTGGGGATCAGCGTGGCCATCGCACCGGATGAAGTCCCATCCTGTCCAGTGAAGAACGGTACGATCAGCGATCCATTGTGAACCCGTGTGAGCCGCAGGCCTGCTGCAAGAAACTCTTGCGCCACCCACCGTGCAGACTCGAGATCGGCGCTCGTGCCGGTTTGCCGTCCGTTGAACGAGGGGCCGCTGAGTGTTCGGATGTCGGCCAATATCCGTTCTGGAGAGAGTGACTCTAGGGCAGCTTGAAAAGCCGTCTCCGGTGCTTCTGCGAGAGTGATCTGAGGTTGCAGTAAGAAGGCCACGGTAGCGCAGATCACTATTCTGGCGAGTACCCGATTCATCCAGGCTACGATAGCATTCATGGCTGGTGCGTGGGTCACAGAGTGTAACGGTAGAATCCCGACGAATCATAGCATGTGGGGAAGCCGGTTGCAGAGGGCTACCGAGCCCAGGTACTATTCGAGCATCAGCGGCGATGGTTGGCCATGTCATGAGGATGGAGATTCGGGATGGCTGGGGGCGAACAGGGGAAAGGGTTGTACGACCATTTGTACCGGCGGTTTTTTGAGGAGCGTCATACCCACGAGGGCTACTCCTTCCAGCAGGCTCCAGGCGGAAGTGCGGCGCCTCCGATAGTGACGTTCCGTGAGAAACTGCGGTGGTGGACTTGGGATCGCTGGAAGCGGCGACGAACGCTCCTTGCTGAACGGGACCGGCTGCAGCGCGACATTCTTCAAATCAAGAAATCTGAGAGCTTCAAGTAAGGCAAGCCGTGTTAACGCTGATGGTCATTCGCGCATCACATGTCGGGAGGGGAGTGTTGGCGACGCTGGGGTTGTTGTTAGTGGCCGGAGCGGTTTTTACTATGATGGGGCCTTCCCTGAGCTACGGTGTTCAACGGGAGACGCAAGAGGAAAAGGCCACTAATCTGAAACAACAGGCAAAGGGTGGGCTCTTTCAGCAATGGGCTTTCGATCAAGAACCGATCGGCGGGCTGCCTCATGGTTTTGTGCAGGCCGTGTTCCGTGATGAGCCGCTTGCCGAGTGGGTTGTGCAACGTCATCCCACGGCTCCCTCCCCACCCAATGTCGTCGCTGCTTCGTCGAGTTGTCGGCAGTCTTGTTATCAGGTGTTGTTGGCGGAAGGGATGCAATATGAATATCCGGATGTGAGCGTTCGGTTGTACGCCTCCCCCGGGATTGCTGGATCAGGTGGAGTGGTGATCGGAGCACGTGATGCGAAAAATTTCTATGGTGCGACCGTGGACCTTGCAGCTCAGCAGGTCAGATTCGTTCGCCTTTCCAGCGGAGTCGCTACGGTTCTCGGGCAAGCGGCCGTCAATCTGAAATCGGTTGATTGGCATACTCTCAGAGTGCAACGCAATACGATCATCAGTAAAGACTTCATCGAGGTATTTGTGGATGGCACGCTCGTGCTATCCGTTGAGGACCAAGCGTTCGGATTGGGGCAGGTCGGATTTGTGGTGGCAGACAAGTCCACAATGCTGTTTGATAGTTTCCACGCGGTTCCGCTCTTTTCGCACCGGCCACTTTCCTCCCCTCCAGCTTACTAGTGTGAGCCAACCGGCCACCTGAGTCTGCCTTCAAACTTGCCTTTGCCTTTGCATCTGGGGTACGATTCACTCGTCAGCTTGTGAAAGGCCTGCGCAAGCTCGGCGCAGAAAGTGATGAGGCCTGGATAGATGTTGTGTTGGGCCAGTCCGGGAATCTGATCGGAAGCCAGAGCTAAGCCGCCGTGGTGTTGACGTCTTCGGCCCATTCCTTCCTCGTTGCTTTCTCGAGTCCAAAACAACATCCTTGTGTCAAAGGAGGAGCCTGATGGGTGCGAAGATTTATGTCGGTGGATTGCCGTATTCAACGACCGAGCAGCAGCTGAGTGACTTGTTTGCGGCGCATGGGTCTGTGGCCTCGGCCCGGATCATCACGGACAAGTTTACCGGGCAATCTCGTGGGTTTGGATTTGTGGAAATGTCCTCCGATGCTGAAGCGCAGGCGGCGGTTACCGCGTTGAACGGGACGCAACTCGGTGGACGTACCCTGACAGTCAATGAAGCGCGTCCTCAAGAGCCACGTTCCGGTGGCGGAGGCCGCGGTTAATCCGAGATCTGTTTCGTTGCCGATGAGGGGCTGCCGGAGGTTCCGGCAGCCCTTTTTACTTTTGAGGGCTATGGTGGGAGGGTTTTGATGTTGATTGGGTATGCGATCCGTCGCATCGCGGGAGGGTGTCGTGCCGCCCTTTAAGCTGGATGCCCCCTTCAAGCCTTGTGGAGATCAGCCTGCCGCCATCGACAAGCTGACGGCCGGAATCCACGCAGGAACCAAGCATCAGGTTTTGTTGGGAGTCACAGGATCAGGCAAGACATTTACGATGGCTAATCTTGTCGAACGTGTCCAGAAGCCGACGCTGGTGCTCGTGCACAACAAAACTCTGGCCGGACAACTCTACCAGGAATTCAAACAGTTTTTCCCCCATAACGCCGTCGAGTATTTTGTGAGTTATTACGATTATTATCAGCCGGAAGCCTATATCCCGCAGAGTGATACCTACATTGCCAAGGACTCCTCGATCAATGACGCCATTGATCAGATGCGTCACTCCGCGACGACAGAGCTGTTACAACGAAATGATGTTCTGATTGTGTCCTCCGTCTCCTGTATCTATGGGCTGGGGTCGCCGGAGGTGTACCATGACATGCTGATTTATCTAGAGGTCGGTCTCGAAGCACGGCGCGATAAGCTTTTGTCGAAGTTGGTGGATATTCAATATGAACGCAATGATGTGGATTTTCATCGTGGAACTTTTCGGGCGCGCGGAGATGTGATCGAAATTTTCCCTGCGTCGTCGGAAGCGAAATCCGTACGCATCGAACTCTTCGGGGATATGGTGGATGCCATTCATGAAATTGATCCGCTCACTGGGAAGTCCTTGGGAAAACTGCCCAAGGTTGCGATCTACCCGAATACCCACTATCTGATTGCGCCGGATCGCTATGAGCGGGCCATTACCGGTATTGAGGAAGAACTCGACGAGCGTGTTGCCTATTTTAGAAAATCCGGACGGCTCTTGGAGGCTCAGCGGATTGAGCAGCGTACGAAGTTTGATCTTGAGATGATCCGAGCAATGGGCTATTGCCACGGAATTGAAAACTATTCTCGGCATCTCAGCGGAAGAAATCCGGGCCAGGCGCCCCCCACGTTGCTGGATTACTTTCCGAAGGAGTTTCTGTTGATCGTCGATGAGTCTCACGCGACCATCCCTCAAGTCGGAGGCATGTATGAGGGGGATTTTTCACGGAAACGGACTCTCGTGGAGTACGGATTCAGACTTCCGTCGGCTGTTGATAATCGACCGTTAAAATTTGTGGAGTTCGAACAGTGTCTCAATCAGGTCGTGTATGTGTCGGCCACACCCGGCACCTACGAGCTCACGCATGCAGGTCATGAGGTCGTGGAGCAGATCGTTCGTCCGACCGGACTGATGGACCCGCATATCGAAGTCGTACCGGCCAAAGGGCAAGTTGACCATCTTCTCGGCCAAGTTCGTGCAGAGGTGGCTAAGCGGGGAAGAGTGCTTGTGACAACGCTGACGAAGCGGATGGCGGAGGATTTGACAGAGTACTATCACGATTTGGGCGTAAAGGTTCGCTATCTCCATTCCGACATCAAAACGCTTGAGCGAGCTGAGATTATCCGGGATCTCCGGTGTGGAACGTTTGATGTCTTGGTCGGAATCAATTTACTGCGAGAGGGGTTGGACCTTCCCGAGGTGAGCCTCGTTGCGATTCTGGATGCGGATAAGGAAGGTTACCTGCGTTCCTACCGCGCGTTGATCCAAACGGCCGGCCGGGCAGCACGCAATCTCGAAGGGCGGGTAATTTTTTATGGCGACGGTGTGACGGATTCGATGAAGCAGGCCATTGACGAGACGACTCGCCGTCGTGGGATTCAGGCCGAGTACAATCGCATCCACGGCATTACGCCGGTCGGTATTACGAAAGGGATTCCGTCGCTTGAGTACGCGGTCACAGACCTTGATTACGTTCAATTACCGCTTGCGGCGGAATCCGATGCGGAATATGGAAGTGCAGAGTCAACCGATCGACTGATTCAACGACTGGAGATCGAGATGAAAGCGGCTGCGAAGGAGCTGGCCTTCGAACGAGCCGCAGAGTTGCGGAATCGGATCAGGGCGTTGCGACTTCAGACGTTAGATGCGAAGGATTAATAAGTTGCAGGAAAGCTTGGTGATTCGCAACAATGCAGCGAGACCGTTTCGTACAACACTCGGACCACAATAATTCAGGATGTTCAAAAAGGCCGTCCAGCAAGGCCGCAGCGAGCGAAGAGGTGAGGCGTACGCTTCGGTACGGTGAGCCTCTGAGCGATGTGAGAACGCCGCTGGCGGAGTTTTTTAGCACCCTGCTTAGACGTGCTTGTACAGATAGATGCCGACAAACATGCCGAGGATGCTCAATATGTTGATTTTGAGGCTGAACCCCAATACGAGTTTGATCAACACAAGATCCACGGTCAGGGGCGGATTAATGCCGGGCATGAAATGCGTTGAGAAAATACTTTGGATGGTGCCCTGAGGTGCCATCACATGGAGAATTTCGCCAAGGATCCCGCCCAGTAGACCTCCGATGACCACAAACACGATCAGGACCCAGGGCGATTTTCGCACGTGGCTTCTCCTCGTTGACGGCTTCCCTGTAGGCGAGTGGTGAGGTCGAACGGTCTCACAGGGGCACCATATCTGAAGGGTTTCTGCATGTCAATAAAACTACTGACTTCTGGTGACCTTGACTTGCTTTCTGTGGTCCTATACACTTTCCGGTGCTCTTTATCTAGGATTTTCGAGGCAATCGGAGGTCTGGTGCAAGGCCTCGGTAGCCTCTTTTTGTGCGGCGGTACGGTGTCATGCTTGATGCATTAAGTGAGAAGTTCGAAAAGGTTCTGAAAAAGCTCCGTGGGCAAGGTGTGCTTACCGAGCAGAATATTACTGAAGCGCTCAAGGAGGTGCGATTTGCTCTCCTCGAAGCGGACGTCAATTTTAAGATCGTCAAAGAGTTTATCGATCGTGTGCGCGAAAAGGCGATTGGGCAGGAGGTCCTGCAGAGTCTGACTCCAGGCCATCAGGTTGTCAAGGTCGTCTGGGATGAGCTCCGGGCGATGATGGGGCAAGATCGAGTTGGACTCGCTCTCAACTCCCAACCGCCGACCATCGTCATGATGGTCGGACTGCAAGGTGCAGGAAAGACGACGGCCAGCGGAAAGCTTGCGCGTCTTTTCAAGACTCAAGGCAAGCGAGTGCTGCTGGTGGCGGCTGATCCGCGTCGCCCTGCTGCGGGTGAGCAGTTGAGTGCATTGGGGCGAGATCTTGGAGTCGAAGTACATCGTGCCGATCAGACTCAAGCTTCACAAGCCGATGTGGTCCGGATCTGCGGTGCCGGTGTGGATCGAGGCCGAGAGCAGGGCTTTGATCTGGTCATTCTGGATACCGGCGGTCGGTTGCATATTGATGATGAGTTGATGGGGGAATTGACCGCGGTGAAGGCTGCCGTGGCCCCTCATGAGGTACTCTTAGTCGCGGATGCGATGACCGGCCAGGACGCTGTCACTATGGCCGGACAGTTTGATCAACGGGTCGGCCTCACCGGCATTATCCTGACCAAGGTCGAGGGAGATGCGCGCGGGGGGGCGGTCTTGTCGATTCGAGCTGCCACAGGAAAGCCGATCAAGTTTTTGGGGGTTGGGGAAAAACTCGATGCGCTCGAACCGTTTCATCCGGACCGGATGGCCTCCCGTATTCTTGGGATGGGGGATGTGCTGTCCCTCATTGAAAAAGCACAGGAAAGCATTACACGGGAACAGGCGGAGGCCGCTCAGAAACGGCTCACCAGTAACACCTTTACGCTGGAAGATTTTCGGACCCAGTTGGGACAAATGAATCGCATGGGTTCGTTTGAACAGATTTTGGGCATGCTTCCCGGTGGACAAAAGCTCAAGGAAGCGATGGAGGGCAATAAACCCGAGCGAGAGATCAGTCGGGTGGTCGCTGTGATTGATTCGATGACCGTGAAAGAGCGTCGCGATCATACGATCATTAATGGAAGCCGAAAAAAAAGGATTGCGCGGGGAAGTGGTACGACGGTGCAGGATGTGAATCGGCTCATCAAGCAATTCCTGTCTGCAAAGAAGTTGGCAAAGGCAATGACCGGTGCGGGAGGGCGTCGGCAACTCGCTCAGCTCTTGCGTGCACGGTAATCGATTCAGAAGACTTGAACCAGGGTAAAGGAGGATTGTTGTGGCTGTACATTTAAGGCTCGCTCGCACAGGACGACATAAACGACCGATGTATCGGGTGGTGGCGGCAGACTCGCGGAAAGCACGCGATGGCCGCTTCATCGAAATTCTTGGAATTTTCGACCCGCTGAAAGAAGCTGGCGTGCCGGAACTCAAGCAGGAGCGGGTGCTGACGTGGCTTCACCAAGGGGCTCAACCGACGGTAACCGTGCGGACATTGCTGCGTCGTGCGGGGGTCTGGAAGCAGTTTGAGGCTGAAAAGTCCGCAAAGGAGAAGGCTCCGGCTGAAAAGTCCACTCAGAAGAAGGCTTCAGCAAAAGCTTGACCGTGGGATGGTGAGTCAACCGGAAACCGTCACAGTGGGACGGATCGAGCGGCCGTTTGGTGTTCGTGGAGAGGTCAAGGTTCGCTCCCTCTCCGATGTCCCAGGTCGACTGGAGGGGTTGACGCATGTCAGCCTTCTGGCCACAAACGGACGGACGCTGGAAACCGGCGTGACCCATGTGAGGCGAGCGGGAACGAGCTTTATCCTTGGCTTGTCCGCCTTCACCACACCAGAAGAAGCAGGCCTTTGGCGTGGGGGATTGATTCAGACAGTTCGCGGGGCTATCCCTGAGCTTCCATCGGGGCAGTACTATGAGTGCGATTTGGTGGGGCTCGCCGTCCAGACGGAGTCAGGGGAGCTGCTTGGTACGGTGGAGGCGATATGGGAATTGCCAGGCAATTCGCTGATCGTTGTTCGCGATGGAAGTAAAGAGGTCTTGATCCCGGCGGCAAAAGAATTCGTGCTTGCGGTTGATCTGATCGCTCGAATCATGACGGTGCGGTTGATCGACGGGCTTGGTGATTAGCCATGATACGGTTCGATGTCCTGACATTGTTCCCAGGTATGTTTGCGCCGGTTTTGGCGCAGAGCATGCTCAAGCGTGGCCAGGAGAAGGGACTTCTCACCGTGCGGGTGCACAATCTGCGCGACTTTACAGCGGATCGCCACAAAGTCGTCGACGATATGCCGTACGGAGGTGGTGCGGGGATGGTCATGAAAGCCGAACCGATTCTCCAGGCGGTTTCCGCAGTGCGGAGAGAGGCTCAGTCGCAAGGAGAAGAGATTCGGGTGCTGTTTCCGACTCCTCATGGGCGCCCGTTGACACAGTTATATGCGCAAGAGTTGGCGACCGAGTCTCGTCGGATGGTGATTCTGTGTGGCCACTATGAGGGTGTGGATGAGCGTGTCCGTCTCGCTCTGGCGCCTGAAGAGATTTCACTCGGAGATTATGTGCTTACGGGAGGTGAACTGCCGGCGTTAGTGTTGATCGATGCCACGACAAGGCTCGTTCCTGGCGTGTTGGGCGATCCAAGTTCTGCCGTCGATGAGTCATTTTCTGAGTCGCTCTTAGAGTATCCACAGTACACGAGACCGGCGGAGATCAACGGTATCACGGTGCCGGAGGTCTTGTTGTCTGGTCATCATGAGGCCATTCGCTTGTGGCGTCGCAAACAGGCCTTGCGTAGCACGTATCTCAGACGCCCTGATTTGCTGCGGGATCGGACGTTTACGAAAGAAGATCGACAATTGTTGGATGAGTTGATGAATGAAGGCCTGTTGACGGCCCCGTTATTATGCGAGGAGGAGGGTTGAGGACATGAATCAGTTGGAGCGAATTCAGCGATCATTGACGAAAAAGTCGGTTCCGCACTTCGAGATAGGAGACACCGTACGTGTCCATGTCAAAGTCGTGGAAGGCGAGAAGGAACGTATTCAGGTGTATGAAGGGACGGTCATCGCCCGTAAGGGCAGCTTGAACACCGAAATGTTCACGGTCAGGAAACTCTCGTACGGCGTGGGTGTCGAGCGGATTTTCCCCGTGCACTCTCCGATTGTGTCGAAGATCGATGTCGTGCGCCAGGGGCGCGTTCGACGTGCCAAGCTGTACTATCTCCGCGGCAAGAAAGGGCGGTTTGCCAAAGTTGAGGAGCGGGAGTTTGTTGGAGAGAGCAAATCTTCTGCCCAGCCTGCGGTATCCGAAGAAGGAGCGGTTACGGCGTAGGTCAGCTCTACGCAGGCGTTCCATCATGGCTGGCCGATCGGCAGGATCGTCGGTAGAGAGCGATTGATGGGACCTACTGATGAGTTTGAACGAGCAGCCCGACTCTGTGGATATCGCCGTATCGCTGGGATTGATGAAGTAGGGCGTGGTCCATTGGCGGGACCCGTGGTGGCGGCTGCAGTGATCCTTCCTGTACGCAGTCGGCTTGCCGGGGTGAACGATTCGAAGCAACTGTCAGAGCGTGAACGGGAACGGTTCTACATCACGATCCGCGAGCAAGCGGTGGGAATGGGAATCGGATGGGCCGACGTTGCAGAAATCGACCGGTTGAATATTCTTGAGGCCACCCGGCTTGCCATGCGACGGGCTCTCGAACAGCTGGTCCCGTTACCTGATTATGTGCTCATCGATGCTGTGAGCCTACCCGGTGTCAGCATTCCAGCACGGCCGATCATCAAAGGAGATTCCTTATCCATCTCGATTGCTGCTGCCTCTATCGTGGCCAAGGTCACGAGAGATCGGTTGATGGCACGCTATCATGACACGTTCCCGGAGTACGGGTTCCTCTCACACAAGGGGTATGGGACGGCGGAACACCTGGAACGGCTTGCGCACCACGGCCCTTGTTCCATCCACCGTCGAAGTTTTGCTCCAGTCAAACTTGCCATGAGTGCCAGGAAGATGGGGGAGGTTCATCCGACGGGTCCCACGTTATCCGAGGCATAATCCCATGTACGCTGCAGATCCGCGTCACCAGTTCGGCCAGGTCAGCGAGATGAGGGCGGAGCAGTTCTTGATCGCGAAGGGGTATCGTATCCTTGACCGAAATGTGCGGCTCTCAATCGGTGAATTGGACCTCGTCGCAGATGATCAGGGGGTCGTCGTCTTTGTCGAGGTCAAGGGTAGGAGCACTGAGGCGTTTGGAGGCGCACTGTCGGCAGTGGATCGCCGTAAGCAGGCGAAACTGTCGAAGCTGGCCGCGCAGTATCTGGCGCAGCGGCACTGGTCTGATAAGCTCTGTCGATTCGATGTTGTCTTGGTTCAAGGAAAGCCATCGGCCCCGGGGCAGATTGAACACATCTCCAATGCGTTCGATGTCACCGAGTTGTGACAGGTCTCATCTCTATCGAGAGGGGTCTTCGTGGACGCGATGATTCAGCTCATCCATGTCTCGAAATGGTACGACCGAAGACCCGCGCTCTCCGACGTCATGATCGAGATCGAGAAGGGAGAGTTCGTGCTGCTCATGGGCCCCAGTGGATCGGGAAAATCGACGATCCTACGTATGCTGATCGGGGAGGAGCAACCGGATGAGGGACAGCTTTTTGTTCAAGGTAAGAATGTCACGAAACTGAAACGGTCTGAGATCCCATACCTGCGACGGAAGGTGGGCTCGGTCTTTCAAGACTTCCGCTTGCTGCCGAAGAAATCAGTATTTGACAATGTGGCACTCCCGCTAATCGTGCAGGGTGTCTCAGAAAAAGATATTCGACGTAAGGTCACGGAAGCGTTGCGAGCAGTCGGCGTTGAGCATAAGCGTGACCAGTCCCCCAGTAGTCTGTCCACGGGAGAGCAACAGCGAGTGTGTATCGCTCGGGCGATCGTGAACGGACCGGTCGTTCTGTTGGCGGATGAGCCGACGGGCAATCTTGATCCCGAACTCACGGGTGAGATCATCGAGCTGTTTAAACTGATCAATGCCAGGGGTACCACGGTGGTTGTGGCGACGCATAATCATCATGTCATGCGTCAAGTGAATTGCCGAGTGATCAGCTTGATGCAAGGCGTCGTCCTCCCGGAACGGGCGATGCCTGACCGGGTCGGCGTATGAGGCGGCTCTTCTATCTGGTTCGCGAGGCCTGGGCCAACATGCGGACGAACCGCATGACGACCATCGTTGCCATCTTGACCACGGCATTTACGTTGACCTGTGTTGGAATCTTTCTCCTCCTCTATGTGAATCTACAGCATGCGGCGGGATGGCTTCAGGAAGACGTCAAGGTTATGGTGTATTTGGAGGACCGCCTCTCTCGAGATGGGCGTCTGCAGCTTGAACTGATGCTCAAGTCCGATCACATGGTAGGAAGTGTGCTCTATATCTCGAAGGAGCAGGCTTTGGCGGAGTTCCGTACGCAATTCCCCGATGATTCTCATCTGCTCGAGGGGCTTGGCGAGAATCCTCTCCCGGCCTCATTCGTCGTGACGCTGGCTCAGAACTCTCGCTCTCCCGAGGCCATTAAAGAATGGGTGGAACAAGTTCAAACCATGGGAGGAGTGGCAAAGGTCGACTATAATCAGCAATGGATCAGCCTGTTGGCCGAGCTCATCGGCTATATTGAATTGGCAGCGCTCGGCGTGGGGATCCTCCTCTCAGCCGCCGCGGTGACGATTATCGGGAATACAATCAGGCTTACTTTGTTTACCAGACGAGAAGAGATCGAAATTCTTCGCTCGATCGGGGCCACCGGCACCTTCATCCGTGTTCCGTACTTCCTCGAGGGGGCGGTGCTGGGAGCGTGTGGCAGCGCCTTATCCCTGGGAATTCTCAAGGTCGGGTTCGAACTGTTCCGGCAACAAGTGCAGTTCGTCAGCCGTTTCAGCGAAATGGAGGGGCTGATATCATTTTTCCCACTCTCTGCTTGTCTTGCACTGGTCCTCGCTGGAATGGCACTGGGTTTTACCGGCAGTGTGGTCTCGCTACTGCGCATTAGAGAAGGACGTGTATGAGACTCCCCCTCCTTCTGCTGGCCGGGTTTCTGGCACTCGGGGGGTGGGTCATGCCCGTTGAGGCAGCCACGGATCCCCTCGCCGAAAAAATTCAGCGTGAGCGAAAGCGTCTTGAAGCACTAAAAGACAAAATTGAAGAAAAGCGGAAGCGGGAAGAAGCTGCCGAAAAAAAGAGGGAATCCGTGCTACAAGGACTCCAATCCTTGGATGAACGATTGCTCCACCATCGACAAGATCATCAGGATATCAATAGAAAACTGCGACAAAAAGATCATGAGCTGAATGAGATTACTGAACAGTTGGTGGTGACGCGGACCAGTGTCCAATCGCGACGGGAGGCCATCTTGGCCCGGCTTCGCGTGCAGTACATGGAAGGCCGGTTCGGGTATGTGAAGGCGCTGTTAACCGCTGATTCCTACGGAGATCTTCAACGCCGCGGGCAGTATCTCTCCGCTGTCTCGCAGAAGGACTACGAGCTGCTTCGAGGTTTTCGAGCCGACATGGCACGGATGGAGCAGGCTGAGCACCAGCGGGCTGACGCTCGAGATGGGCTGGTGGTTTTCAAGCAAAACATCGAAAAGAAGCTTGCCGACATTCGAGTGCTTCAAAAAGAGAAAACCCTCTATCTGACGAAAATTACACATCAGAAAGATGCCTATCATCGTGCGGTCGAAGAGCTGGAACGGTCAGCCTCACGGGTGGATCATTTGCTGCAGGACTTGGAATCGCGTCGGCGGGCCGTGGCCATGCGCCCGCCGACGACGGCATCGCTCCCACGTGGCGTTCGAGGAGCACTGCCCTGGCCGGCCGAAGGACAGGTGGTGTCGTTCTTCGGGCGGCAGAAGCATCCCACCTTTGACACCTATGTCCAACGCAAAGGGATCGAAATTCGTACGACCGAGGGGAGTCAGATTCATGCCGTGATGCCCGGGAGCATTGTTTATGCGGACTGGTTGAAAGGGTACGGACTCGTTATAATCCTGGATCATGCCAACGGGTTCTTCTCGCTGTATGCCCATGCATCCAAGATTTTGGCCAAGGTTGGTGAGCAGGTGGTCGAAGGCCAGTCGATTGGGGAAACCGGAGACACGGGCATGACAGGAGAAAATACATTATACTTTGAGTTGCGTGAGGGAGCTGAGCCGGTCGATCCGCTCCACTGGCTGGCGAAGAAATAAAGGGAAGTCGTGAACGCGCCTCCAGACCGAATGGTTCGATGGCGTAAGAAAGAAGGGATGAAAAGATGATGGAACAGCAACCGCGGCGAAAATCTTGGGTGGTCGGGCCGATGATTGCACTCGCCCTGCTTGGTGGCGTCATCATCGGGAAGGGTTGGGAGCGGACCGGACATGCCAGCGAAACCTATGAGGAGCTGAAGACCTTCTCGGAAGTGCTGAACCAGGTCCAGAAGCACTATGTCGACGAGACAAAACCGAAAGATTTGATTCAAGGCGCTATTCGCGGGATGCTGTCGACGCTCGATCCGCACTCTGCCTATATGACGCCTGAGATGTACAAAGAGATGCAGGTTGAAACCAGAGGCGAATTTGGAGGAGTCGGGATCCAAATCGGCGTGAAGGATAATCGGTTGGCGGTGATTGCCCCGATCGAAGGTACCCCTGCTCATCGAGCCGGCATCAAGGCAGGGGATTTCATCACCAAGGTCAATGAGGATCCGACCAAAGATTTGACGTTGATGGATGCCGTGCAGAAGATGCGGGGGCCGAAGGGGAGTAAAGTCAATCTGACCATTCAACGCGATGGTGCGACAGATCCCTTGGTGTTTACCCTCGTTCGGGACACCATCAAAATTGAAAGTGTAAAGTCCAAGGTGATCGATAACCTCGGCTATGTTCGGCTCACCCAGTTCCAAGAAGCCACGGGGAGGGATTTGGCCAAAGCGATCAAGCAATTTAAGGAGCAGAAGGTCCAGGGCGCGATCCTCGACCTACGGAACAATCCAGGCGGGCTACTGACGGCGGCGGTTGATGTGTCCGAGCAATTCCTGCCGACGGGAAAGCTGGTGGTCTATACCAAGAGCCGAGAAGGGAAGAAGGATGAATGGGTTGCGAAGGCAAAAGATCAATTGGAGGACCTTCCTGTCATTATCCTTGTGAACGAGGGATCAGCGAGCGCATCGGAAATCGTTGCTGGAGCGCTCCAAGATTGGGGCCGGGGTCTCGTGGTGGGAACGACATCGTTTGGAAAAGGATCGGTCCAGACCATCTTGGCTTTGGGAGATGGGTCGGGACTTCGCCTCACGACCGCGAAGTACTATACGCCGAAAGGTCGATCGATCCAGTCGACCGGGATTACCCCCGATATTGTGGTGAAGCTGTCTGGGCCAGTGGTGGCCAAGGCGACCGAAGGGAAATCTGGAGACAAGGAAGCAGAGCCGAAAGCGGTCAAGCCTCCGACAGGGAAGGATGCCGCACCACAGAATGGGAAGTCTCCGGACGAGGGAGGATCGAAGAACGGGACGCCTCCACCAGCCTTGCCTGAAGCGGGTGGGGAGCTTTCTCTTGATCAAGATGTGCAGCTGCAGAAGGCGGTAGAATTGTTAAAGAGCTGGAAGGTATTTAAGGAACTCAAGGCGTCATAGCGGGGATAGTAACAAGACTGCCCTTCCGCCTCATGGAGGTTGAAGGGCAGCAAGGGTCTTAACTGGGTCTTAACCTCCTAATGCTCGGGATTTTGGATCCGTTGTTGGACCGCCTGTAACAACGTTTCTTCTGATCCTGAGAAGCTCGGGAGAGTTCGAAGTAAGTGAGACTCGATGAGTTGGGCCAGATCGGGCAAGGTCTTGATACTCAGTCTGAAGTACAAGTACGAGACGAGTGAATCCGACAGCCCCGGAAGTGTTGCCCAACTCTTAACCTCCTCGGGGAGTGGAGTTTTCAGCTCTTCGTAGGAACGGATCTTCCCGGTCTCAAGAAACTCCTCGATCTTTTTGGCTAAATCCGTGCCGATCCCGTCAATTTCTTCAAGCCCCTGGCGCTGTGACACCACTGCCACATCTTCTTCAAGGGCAAGCAACGCTTCCGCCGCATGTCGATAGGCCCGCACGCGATAGGGGTTCGCTCGCTGAGCCGACAGCAGATCGGCCATTGAGCGAAAAATCGCCGCGAGATGCTGATTGTTGTCCTGCATGGGTAGACTCTTACCCGGCTATTGTGCGGGTTTCGCCGATACCGGCGCAAGCCCCATTTATTGACAAGGTGAATTCCTGTCCCATAGGATGAGAGGCATGCAGAATGCCATTAAAATCCATGTGAACGGGGAAGCGCGGACCTGTCGTAGTGGGGCAACGGTCTCGGATTTATTGACAGAGTTGGACATCAAGACCGAAAGGGTCGCGGTGGAGCTGAACCTCGAAATTCTGGATCGTGCAGCTTTGGGTCAGCGCCAGATCAAGGACGGAGATCGGGTGGAGATTATGAGTTTCATCGGTGGCGGATCATTTTGAGAGGACAGCATGATGGACGATCGACTGATAATTGCTGGACGTGAGTTCAAATCCAGGCTCTGGGTTGGAACGGGAAAATACAAAGACTTTGCGGAAACGAAAAAAGCGATAGAGCTGTCTGGCGCCGATGTCGTGACGGTCGCGGTCCGTCGCGTGAATATCACCGATCGATCGAAGGAGAATCTTCTCGATTACATCGACCCTAAAAAATATACGATTTTGCCCAACACAGCCGGATGTTATACGGTGGAAGATGCCGTGCGATACTCGCGACTGGCTCGCGCTGCTGGCGTGTCCGATTTAGTGAAGTTGGAAGTGCTCGGCGACGAGCGAACGTTGTTCCCGGATACGGCGGGCTTAATCGAAGCTGCCAAGATTCTCATTAAGGAAGGATTCATTGTCCTTCCCTACACGAATGACGATCCCATCGTCGCGCAGAAACTCGTCGATGTTGGGTGTCCCGCCGTCATGCCGCTGGCGGCGCCGATCGGATCAGGTCTTGGAATCCGCAACCCCTATAATTTGAAAATCATTATGGAAATGATCAAGGTGCCGATCATCGTCGATGCCGGTGTGGGGACCGCGTCCGATGCCGCATTTGCGATGGAGTTAGGCGCCGATGCGGTGCTGATGAACACAGCGATTGCCGGGGCCCAAGATCCGCTTGCGATGGCGGAAGCCATGAAGTATGCGGTGCATGCCGGTCGACTGGCGTACAAGGCCGGCCGTATTCCTCGGAAGCTGTATGCCACGGCCAGCAGTCCGATCGAAGGGATGCTCTAAAGACAGTCGTGAGGGCTGAAGCCAGAGTTGTGTGGTTGTATAACAATGACGAGTAGCCAGAATGTGAGAGGAGAGATCGCCTTTGTGAGCTCATCGATTTTGTCTCATTCCTTTACTGATGCCGCCCATTGATTTTCGCTTGCTCCTCGTGACTGATCGTCATCAGACGCGCGGGCGTCCCCTTCCCGAGATTCTCCATCACGCCGTCGTTGCAGGTCTGCCGGCTATTCAAGTGCGCGAACGTGATCTTCCGACGGGCGAGCTCCTTCCGCTGTTACAGGAAATTCAGTCAATCACGACGCCACGCGCCGTTCCTCTGATCGTCAATGACCGTGTGGATCTTATGATGGCGCTCAATCTTGATGGAGTGCATCTTCGATCCAACAGCCTGCCGGCGCAGCCGGTTCGTGAGTTAGTCGGGTCGCGGCGATTGATTGGAGTCTCCACCCACTCTGCCGAAGATGTCCAACGGGCGAATCAGCAGGGTGCTGATTATGTCGTGTTTGGCCCCATCTTTGACACACCGTCCAAACGAGCATTCGGGCATCCGCTAGGGCTTGCATTACTGACCGAGGTTTGCCGTCGATCGTCCGTCCCGGTATTTGCCATCGGAGGCATTACGTGCGAACGGGTGGGAGACGTTCGCCGAGCCGGTGCTCACGGAGTCGCGGTGATCGGGGCGTTGTTGACGCGTGATGATATCGGTGAAGCGCTTCGGGAGTTCACGGACGCGTTGCAGATGTGATGCGATGTGACGGCGAGTGAGTCTATCCCGCGTCAGAACACCCGTTGGAGTTGACCACCCCTAGGTCGGGTGTTAGAATCCCTCACACCTAACGTACTCTCGCTTAGGCTCGATATGTTGAGCTGATCGTGTCGTCTCACTATGGCGGATAGCAAGAGTCAGCCAAACCGGCTCCGGTCCCTCCGAGATTCTGTCAAGAAGATTACAAAGCGGTTGTCCGACGGGGAGGGGGAGATGATTCACAAGAACAGTGAACAGGCTCGAGAGCTCGACAAACTTCGCGTCCAAATTCAGTCGATGGAAGAAGAGATCCGTCGACTGTATCAATCTCGCTACCAACTCGACCAAGCGACCAAACAAAACGAGAAACTCGTCGCGACGCTCCAAGAGGCCAAGGCTCAGATCGAGGCCCTGCGGGCTGAGGTGGAAAAGCTGACGGCGCCTCCGTCGAGCTACGCCATTTTTTCCAGCCTGAACGAAGACGGAACGGGCAATGTCTATGTATCCGGACGGAAAATGAAGGTGAGCCTTCATCCCTCGATCAAGCGGACCGAGTTGCGGAAGGGACGAGAGGTCGTCCTGAATGAAGCCCTCAATGTGATCGAGGTCAAAGAATTCGAGAGTCAAGGCGAGGTTGTTCGACTCAAGGATGTGCTGGAAGGGGGTCGGGCATTGGTCACACTCCACTTTGACGAGGAGAAGGTGGCCGATCTGGGCGATCCCCTGTTGGCCGAACGGCTGAGCGTGGGAGATCACCTCCTTTACGACGCTCGTTCCGGCTACGTGATTGAAAAGCTTCCCAAGTCCGAAGCGGAAGAGCTGGTGTTGGAAGAAGTCCCGGATGTGGACTATGCGCACATCGGCGGCCTTCAGAAAGAGTTGGAACAAGTTCGTGATGCCGTCGAACTCCCGTTTCTGCATCCACAAGTCTTTGCGGAGTATAAGCTCAGTGCGCCTAAAGGGGTGTTGCTCTATGGGCCGCCTGGTTGCGGAAAGACCCTGATCGCTAAAGCGGTAGCCAACTCGATCGCCAAAAAGCTGGGTGATCGATCCGGGAAAGAGATTCGGAGCTACTTCCTGCATGTCAAAGGCCCTGAACTACTCAATAAGTATGTCGGTGAATCGGAGCGTCAGGTCCGTGAGGTGTTCAAGAAGGCCAAGGAGCGGGCAGAGGATGGGCATCCGGTGATCGTGTTTTTTGATGAAATGGATGCGCTCTTCCGAACCCGTGGGACCGGCGTGTCCTCGGATATTGAATCAACGATCGTTCCCCAATTTCTCTCCGAGATCGACGGCGTCGAACGATTGCGCAATGTCATCGTCATCGGAGCGAGCAATCGTCAGGATTTGATTGACCCGGCTGTGCTGCGTGCGGGGCGATTGGACGTCAAAGTGAAGGTGGGGCGTCCGGATGCTGATGCCGCACGGGACATTTTCTCGAAGTATATCTCGACAGCGCTTCCGTTTGCCGAGGAAGACGTTGCGCGGCATGCAGGGGATCGGCACGCGCTGGTCGAACGCTTGACCGCGATGACTGTCGAAGCTATGTATGCGGCCAGCGAAGAAAATAAGTTCATCGAAGTGACCTATGCCAACGGTGAAAAGGAAGTGCTGTACTTCAAAGACTTCGCCAGTGGCGCGTTGATTGAAGGGATCGTGTCGCGGGCGAAGAAGTTTGCCGTGAAACGGGTGATCGCGAATGAGGGAACCGGGTTGCGATCGGAGGACTTGATCCGTGCCATCCGTGAAGAGTTCAAGGAGCACGAAGATCTTCCGAATACGACCAATCCGGACGATTGGGCCAAGGTGGCCGGCAAGAAGGGTGAGAAGATCATCCATCTACGAACCATCAGCGGTGGACCGACGGAACATCGTCAGATTGAAACGATGAGCACCGGCCACTATCTCTAGCGACATGATGAACGAACAGACTTCCACGAACTCCGCCCGGGTGATTGGTACGGAAACTGAGTTCGGGATTGCCTCGAGAGATGCTTCGGCGATGGATCCGGTGTCCGGGTCCTTTGCCGTGATCGGGCACTATCCGAACCTGGCGGCTCCAACCGCAATCTGGGACTATGAAAACGAGAACCCCCTGGTCGATGCACGTGGGTTTGAGGTCGACGGTGAGCGTGAGCGCCCGAACCCTGACTATAACCGACAGCTGAACAAGGTATTGTCGAACGGCGGACGGTTGTATGTGGACGGGGCTCACCCTGAGTACTCGACGCCCGAGTGTTCCCAGGCACGAGAGATCGTGGCGTTTGAGCGAGTAGGGGAGCGTATTCTGGCTTCATGCCTGCAGACCATGGCCCGCGCGCGAGGCTTTGAAGTTTATACCCTCTATAAGAACAACTCCGACGGCAAGGGCAACAGCTACGGGTACCATGAGAACTATCTAGTCTCGAGGACCGTGTCGTTCGATCGGATTGCGCGTGTGCTGACCCCGTTTCTTGTGACCAGGCCGATCTTTGCCGGGGCGGGAAAAGTCGGCGCTGAAAATCAGACCACCCCAGCGGAGTATCAGATCTCTCAGCGGGCGGACTTTTTTGAGTGTCTCATGGATCTGAACACGATGGTCAAGCGCCCGATCATCAACACGCGCGACGAACCGCATGCGGATGCGGCCAGGTTTCGGAGGCTGCATGTGATTGTGGGCGATGCCAACATGGCGGAGCTCTCCACCTATCTCAAGGTCGGAACCTTGGACATTGTGTTGCATCTGCTGGAGGCTGGTGCCGATTTGCCGCAGATGGAACTTGAAGAGCCGGTTCGGGTGTTCAAACAGGTATCGCGAGACCTGGAAGTCAAGCAGACGGTGAAGTTGGCAGGTGGAAGACCCACGACGGCGCTGGCGGTCCAACGGGCCTACTTGAACGCGGCCAAGGTATTTTATGCCTCGCAAGCACCTGGTCCCGTCATTCAGGATGTGCTGCTCCGTTGGGAAGAGGTTCTCAACAAGCTCGAGCAGGATCCGCGTTTGTTGGTCCATTCATTGGATTGGGTGGCGAAGCGACACTTGATTGAGTCCTACATGGAGAGAAAAGGCTGTGGATGGGACGACCCACGCGTAAAATTAATGGACCTGCAATACCATGACGTGCGTCCTGAAAAAGGGCTTTTCTATACGCTGGAGCGGAGTCAGCTGATCGAGCGGATCGTTGATGAGGAAGAAATCCAACGGGCCGAGTCCCAACCTCCGACGGGCACGCGAGCGTATTTTCGTGGCCGTTGTGTGAGCAAGTTTTCGAAATCCTTGTACGGTGCCAGTTGGACCTCAGTCTTATTCGATGCCGGCGATACCACGATCAAGAAAGTTCCCCTGATGGATCCCCATCGTGGGACACAAGCCTTGACTGGAGCGCTACTGGATTCTTCCGATTCGGTTGATGTGCTTCTCGACAAACTCAAGGTGTGACGAACGGTGGTTTTCGTAAGCTGCCGGAACTTACTTCGACGTAGCCGCAAAGCACAAAAACCATGGAAGGTAGCCAATCAATGAAGATTGCTCACGGGATGGTCAAAAAGGCTGTCCAGCAAGGTCGCAGCGGGCGAAGCCGCGAGGCATACGGTGTCCCGTATGTTGAGCCTCTGAACGACGCGAGCACGAAGCTGGCGGACTTTTTCAACCTCCTGTCAGGGCCACGATGAAGTTACCCCACCTCCCTGACCACGATGGATCGAGTTTCGTGGAGTTCCTGTCCCAACATTATCCGGCCCTGGCGCTCGGAGCCTCAGGGCTCGCCTCGAATTCCGATCAGGCACGAACCGCCGGTACCGTGACGGTGCCCACTGCGACGACTGTGTTGGCGATCAAGTATCAGCAGGGAGTGATCATTGCCGGGGATCGTCGCGCGACGGAAGGATTTCAGATCGCTGATCGCCGGATTGAGAAGGTATTCAAGATCGATGAGTGGTCGGCGATGGCGATCGCGGGGGCGGCCGGTCCCTGTATCGAGATGGCCAAGCTCTTCCAGACTGAGTTGGAGCATTACGAAAAATTGGAAGGTATGCCGCTTTCATGCGAAGGGAAGGCCAATAAGCTTGGCCAGATGGTGAAGGCGAACTTGCCCATGGTGTTTCAGGGGTTGGTCGTGATGCCGCTCTATGTCGGCTATGATCTGAAACGCGGGGAGGGGCGTATTTTCAAGTACGATATCACCGGCGGGCGATACGAAGAATCCGATTACCATGCGATTGGGTCCGGGGGAAAAGACGCTCGCAATACGATGCGGGAACACTTCCAGCGGAATCTTTCCGAGGCGGAGGTGATCAAGCTGGCAGTCTTAGCACTCTACAATGCCGCGGATGACGATGTTGGGACTGGTGGGCCCGACCTCGTGCGAGGGATTTATCCCACCGCGAAGCTAGTGACCGATCAAGGCATCACGGATGTCTCGGAGGACACACTCCGGACGGTCTGTGACGCTGTCATGGCGGCTCGCCGTTCACGGGAGACGTAACTATGCCGATGCCCTACTACGTGTCTCCTGAACAAATGATGCAGGATAAGGCGGAGTACGCCAAGAAGGGGATCGCCAAGGGCCGATCGATCATCGCGATGGAGTACGTCGACGGGATTCTCTTGGCCGCCGACAATCCGAGCGCCTCGCTGCATAAAGTCTCTGAGATCTACGACAATATTGCGTTTGCCGGGGCCGGCAAGTATAGCGAGTTCGAGAATCTTCGGAAGGCCGGCATTCGCCACGCCGATCTCAAAGGGTTCATGTATAGCCGGGAAGACGTGACCGGTCGGTCATTGGCGAATGGGTATTCGCAAAGTCTTGGGACCGTCTTCAGCCAGGAAATGAAACCGCTGGAGGTGGAAATTCTCGTGGTACAGACCGGTACCAACACCCATCCGAATGAAATCTATCGTATCTCCTTTGACGGGAGCATCATCGACGAGAAGAACTTTGCTGTGATTGGGGGACGGGCGGACGTGGTACAGGGTTTTCTGAAGGAGAAAAGCCCCAGTCATGCTCCGAATCTCGACGAGGCCTTACGCCTCTGTGTGACAGCTCTCGATCAAACGGCCAATCAAAAGCTCCAGCCGGAGGGGTTGGAGGTTGCAGTGCTGGACCGCAGTCGGACCGGTCGGAAGTTCCGTCGCCTAGCAGTCAGTGACATTCGAGAGGCGCTCTCCTCATAACAGGATGCTCAAAAAGACCGACAGCGACATTCTCGCGTTGATTTCACATGCGTGAAACATAGCTTGTGAAGCGTCATTTGTTTGCCACGAGGTATGGGAGTGTGGCCTTGGTTGGTGAAAGTCGACTCTTGGCGCGACGGGGTGGGTGGGTGAGAAACAACGCCCTTTTGAGCATCCTGACGGTATTGTGATATCCATCTCCTCTGGAATATTTCAGCTCTCCAGTTGGCATCGGATTGAGTTTCTCTACAGCCTGACAACTTCGGCCGTCCATAATGGTGTCCTTTGTTGAAGATCCCGGCCTGGGCGTATAATCTGAGTGTGGCTTGCGCATGATGACGGTGGGTCCCATGAAACAACGGATTTATGGCCTCGAGAACGAATACGGCCTCATTTTTTCTCCCAATGGCCGGATTTATCTGCCGATGGAAAAAGTCCTGGGATACATCTTTGAAGGACTGATTCCGAACAGCTGGCCGTCGAACGCCTTTTTAGTCAATGGGGCTCGGTTCTACCAAGATACTGGCTGCCATCCGGAGTATTCGACTCCGGAGTGCGACAATATCCTGGATCTTGTTGTGCACGATAAGGCGGGAGAGCGACTCCTGGAAGCCTGTTTGCCTGCCGCAGAGGAGCGGCTCCGTGAGGAAGGGTTGTCCGGGGAGATCTATATTTTCAAGAACAATACGGACTCGTTGGGCAATACGTACGGATGCCACGAAAACTTCCTGATGCGACGGGATGTCGACTTTTGGAAGGTCACCGAACAGTTGATCCCGTTTTTCGTGACCAGACAGATCTTCAGCGGAGCCGGGAAAGTCTTAAAGGTCTCGGGGAAGCCGCAGTACTTTATCTCGCAGCGCGCGCAGCATATCCATGAGAAGACATCGTCGTCGACGACGTCTTCTCGGAGTATCATCAATACCCGCGATGAGCCGCATTCCGATGCGGAACGGTATCGGCGTCTGCATATCATCGTCGGCGATTCGAACATGTCCGAGTATGCGACCTACCTGAAGGTGGGAACCGCCGCGCTGGTCCTGTCGATGATCGAAGAGGGCTATGCGGTTCATGGGATGGAACTCGAAGACTCCGTGAAGGCGATCCGAGAGGTGTCCCGCGATCCCACATTGAAAAAGAAGGTGCGGCTCGATGACGGTCGACAGATGACCGCCATTGAGATTCAACGGGTCTATCTGAGCCGGGCGAAGGACTATCTGGCGCAAGAAACGCATGAGCCAGTTCTTGATGATGTGTGCAATAAGTGGGAAACGGTGTTGCAGCAGTTGGAGGAGGATCCGATGCAGCTGATGCATCAGATCGATTGGGTCACGAAGAAACACCTGATCCAATCCTACGTCGACAAGAAGAATTGCGGGTGGGATGATCCGCGTGTGTTGCTGCTGGATCTTCAGTATCATGATGTGAAGCGGACGAGAGGGTTGTACTATCTCATGGAGACTCGTGGGGTGGTCGAACGAGTTGTGGAGGAAGACGCCGTTCAGCGGGCAATGTCGACCCCTCCGCAAACGACGAGGGCAAAGGTGCGAGGCGACTTCATTCGCTTCGCACGGGCGAAGAATCGATCCTACACGGTAGATTGGACCTATTTGAAACTGAATGGGTACTGGGAGGAAACGATTCTCTGCATGGACCCCTTTAGTGCAACAAATCGACGAGTTGAAGAACTGATTTCCCAAGTTTCCGGAGGCCGATTCTACCGATGAGACCCTTATCTAATCTCTTTCATACAAGGCTCATAAGGCTGGCACTGCTCGCTCTCGTGGTCGGGCTCCTGACGAACCTTGTCGGTGCTCTCTTACCAAGCTCCCTACCGACCGCCCATGGTGCAGAGGGCCGTTATAGCGGAAAACAGGGCCAAGTGCTGGTCGTGAAAGTGCCTGCTGATGATGAATCGGCCACAGTTCAGGGAACGTTTCTTGGTCGCTCCATCCGCTTCTTTCCAGATCCACGACGTGAAGAGCCGAAAGGATTTGTGGGGTTGCTCGGGATTGATCTGCAAGATGAGCCGGGAACGCATGACCTGATTGTTGAGTTGAAGCAGGGGGAACAGAGTCGTACACTCAATTACAACGTGTCGGTTCTCAAAGAGAAGTTTCACATCGAACATCTTACACTGCCCAAAGACAAGGTCGATCTGGACGAGAAGACCCTCGCCCGCTGGAAGACAGAGCAAGAGCAGGTGAAGACGGCCTTGGCGAGTGATTCACAGACACGATTGTGGCAGCCTGGGTTCGTCGAGCCGGTGAATGGGAAACGCACCGGGATTTTCGGCAGCGTCCGAATCATGAACGGCCAACCACGGAATCCGCATAATGGGGAAGACATTGGGGCTCCGCTTGGTACACCGGTCGCAGCCACAAATGATGGCGTGGTGAAGCTCACTGTTGATCATTTTTTCTCCGGTAAGGGTATCTTTCTTGATCATGGATTGGGATTCTACTCGATGTATTTCCATCTGTCCGAGGTGCTGGTCAATGATGGGGAGGTTGTGAAAGCCGGGCAGATCGTGGGGAAGGTCGGCGCCAGTGGTCGAGCGACTGGTCCGCACCTCCATTGGGGTGTGAAACTCAACGGCGCGCGCGTGAACCCTTACGCACTGCTTGATCTCCCTTTCAAAGGCTCCGTACCGTCTGCAACTCAACCCCCTGTGTCGAATACTGAACCGGTTTCCGGTATGGGTTCGCCATCTCCGTAACTTCCATCTTGTTCCGGTCCTTTCCCCCCGAGTGATTTCCGGTTGACCGGAGTCTCACCGCGGGCATACCCTTTGGAACATCATTATTCACAATGAGCCATCCGTCATGCGAACTTTCTTATTCCTGTGCGCGGCAGTCTCCCTTCTCATCTCGGCGCATAAGTTTTCACTGGTCGATGCGAGTGGGCAGTACAAGAGCGCCTTGTTCTTCCTCCTCATCGGCATCCAAATGCTGATCACCGGGGCGCTCATCGGTGGCCATCAAGACGAGCGCGATCTCAAGTCACACACGAAGACTGAGAAGGAAGAGAGGAAAGCAGCCGGGTTCAACCACGTTAAAGAATCGGTGGAGCAGGGAAAGGAGTCGTGAAGGAAGGTGAGATCTGACAAGTAGGAATTAGAAAGTATTGCTCTATGAACCGACTTGTTTGCGTCTGAAGAACTTTTCACAGGTTCTTCTTTCTAGCTTTTAACCTTGTCCCAAGAATCTTCTCGAATTGGCAGAATACTTGATCGATCTTGTTGGATTTTGTCCTGCCTAAGCTGGTCAAAGACAACTGAATTTGACCAGCCTGTAACATCCAACTTGCATTGTCCTCAGACCTAAACCCGAGACAGAATGGGCCACTTTACTCCGGTGTGTTCCCGGTCTTGTGATAGGCTTGAACATGCGAATACTAAGTGACTGCCACCTCCGTGAATATCCTTTGCGAATTAAACTCAAATGAGCTGAATCCTCTGTAAACTGCCGAATTAATCTTTGCAATATTCAAAAAGCTGTCCAGAGGTTAAAAGAGGCAGTAACATAAGCCAGCGTTGGACGACGGTTGGAATTCTGTGGCAGGGCACTTTTTATGACGAACCAAGTATTGATCATTTTGGGACTGTTCGTTGCAGTAATTGCTGGAATCATCGTTTGGTCGGTCCGCCACCACACGCGGGTCATCGGGTATTTGGCTAGCAGTTTAGAAGCTCCACGTATGAGCTGGGGGATTTGGAGCGACCGTTTGCTCAATGGTTGCTGGAGAGGGTTGCCGGTCAGAGTTCGGGCGACGTATACGAACCCGACAACTCTATCCTTAACCGTTCTGTGTCCCACATCGCTGATAGAGCTGGACGCGTGCATGACCCGTTCAGGCAAGATTGAATTTCGTTCAATTCGAAGTGGTGTATTCGTGATCCGAACGATCGCCCGTGTATCTGAGGATGCCATATTCAAACCGAACGAAGAACACGTCAGCGCTGACATCGTGTCGTATTTCAACCAGACCCGTGTGGAGAGCGTGAAAGTTCTGCTTCGCGGGTTGTGTTGGGCTCGTTTCCATAAGAGCAGCAACGGAATTGGAGTATCGATGTCTGGGAGCATTGCCTCAAGTTGGAATCCGGACCAAGCGCGTGATCACATCACAAAAACTCTGACTGAGCTTCAGAGGCTGGTGAGCTGATGCACGTTACTCTGAGCTCTGATGTAAGTCTGTCATCCTGTTGCCCCGCATTTAAATAGTGTGGATAGAAAGTGGCGCATTTATATGGGGAATATACGTGGTCGGATATCGTTATTAACCATACAACATTGGTGCTGGACGGTTATTGTGAGGTGCTTTCAGCAGGCAGGCGGCGTCCTGGAACGCTAAAGTTCTCTCAATACACAATCGCCGGACGTTTCCCTTTGACGATCAGCAGCAGTCGTTTGAATTGCAATGGTTTATCGGGATCACGCGTATAGTGGGTGGGATCTTCAGAGACATCAAGTTCGCTAAGCGGGATGGACAGTTTCTGGCGCATATGGGGCACAGGCGTTTCCAATTCCAGATCGACTAGCTGTTCCGTGCAGTCGGCTACGACGGTGTTGATATCGCCTTGATCGTCAAACTGCACGGTGATCCGCTCTTCCGGATTGATCCACGGTGTAATAAGGGCTAACTTTTCAGTACAGCTTATGAGGGAGGAATCGTCCGGCATGCTTCCATTCTACTCTTCCCGCCCCGGCGAGGTCAGTCGGAAACTCTCGCAGTGACGATCATTCTCGCTTTCGAGGGGGGCGTGTGCGGTTCTTATCGAGATAACGGAGTGATGGAGTATCGATAGATGCTTCCGATAAAGCCATGCAGGGCTTCATCGGTTGGTTCAATGTAAGTATCTTATTCCGGCCAGATACCCAATCATCTGATCAACGGTAAAATGGTCGATTGGAATCATCCAGATAATGTCAGCCATGCAAGGGGCCTTGATCGCCACATAGTTTTTCAATCCTTTCATCGACCTCCTGTTTTCACTAGGGTAAGCCGCTCACATCCCATTTGGTTCTTCAGATCACAGGCCTTTCCGTAATATCTGAGCGCTTCGGCTCGATCCTTCTTCACACCTTCTCCAAACTGATATGCGATCCCAAGACTGGTACAGCCTAGCGCTTCTCCACCGTCACAGGCTTTTCTGAACATATGGGCGGCGTGGCTGAGATCTCGTTTGATGCCAATTCCCTTCACATACATCACTCCAAGGCCAAGGCAGCCTTGGGGGTTCCTGCCGTCGCAGGCTTTCCTGTAGAGGGTCAGAGCGTGAGAGGGATCTTGTGCGACACCGATTCCGTCCGCGTACATCAGACCGAGACTGCCACAGCTACCCAATTCCCCACCATCACAAGCTCTCCGGTAGAACCCTGCCGCTTGCCCGGGGTTTTGTGCAACACCAGTTCCGGTTATATACATCGTACCGAGGTTGGAACAGGTCTCCAGTGCCCCACCTTCGCAAGCTTTACGGTAGAAAGGTTCAGCTTGAGAGGGGGCTTGCGCGACACCGATTCCCTCTGCATACATCCACCCCAAACTGGCGCAACTATTGATGTCCCCGAGGTCACACGCCTTCCTGTAGAAGGTCACAGCTTGAGCGTGGTCTTCTAACACCCCGGTCCCTTTCATATACATTGTGCCTAGATAAGAACAGCCTTGGGGTTCCCCGCCATCACAGGCTTTTCTGTATAAAGCCACAGCTTGAACGGGGTCAGGTCCAGTACCGGTGCCCTGCCCATACATCACGCCAAGATTGACACACCCATGCGGGTCTCCTGTAGCACAGGATTTTCTGAATAGGTCTGAGGCGTGAGCGATATCTTGCTTTACTCCATCCCCTTTCCAATACCTCCATCCGAGGGAATCACACGCAGCCGCATTGCCTTTGTCGCACGCAGCTTTCAATTGCTGTGGGGAATCTGCCGCAAGAGCAGGAATCGAGTCTGCTGCGGACAGTACTGCCATGATGACAACGGCGTGAAACAGTGAACGAGGAACCATAATGAAATCTCCTAATCAAAGAGAAGAAAAGCATTTCTTTCTCAGAGGCTTTAACATCAGCGGATAATCGGCAAGCGGTCCCCCGATAGAACCTGTATTGCCTGATGGGCGATGGCTGTGCGCGCTCTTTATTCAGGCGAGTTACCTAATTCTCCGATCAACGGCATGAGGCTCTCTTCACCTGGTCCTTTCCCTTCCTTCGAGCCTTCGCTGATGTCGTGGAGCAACTGACCTGCCTCCGGGTTCATTTGCCTGAGCGTTTCCCCCAGCTGACCCGACATCATGTCTCGCTTGATCTCATCGTCCGTGAGTTGTCCTTCCTTGATGCCTTGCTGGAGGATTTGGGCCAACGATTGGACCTTTGCCAGCATGTCCGGAGACATCCCTTGGAGGATCTTGGCGGCTTCCTGCTGACCCTGGGCATAGGTTGGAACGACGAACCAGAGTGAGAGCCCCCAAACGGCAATCAGACGCTTCACAGGAACCACCATAGCGGTGTCCCTTTCTTTTGCGCGCGTACATCCTCGTTAACTGAGCGATTACGCATGTTCTATGCCATTGTCCATCAGAGGCCAAGCCCCTGACTCAAAGGAACAGAAGGGGATCAAGTGTGCTGCCGAAGTGACCGATACAGTCTTGTATGTGTGGAGAATACGAGGATTTTTTGCGATCCACATCGGACAATCCAGGTTGTCGTTAGTCTCACACAACAAATAGGGGAGCGTGCTGATGTTTGACGGGTTTGAATTTCCGGACGTGACGATCTATGCGGTGGCCATTCTTGTCCTCCTGGTTCTCTGGCAGTACTATCAACTGCAAATTCTGTCCGGGCGTATCCTGGCCGTGGATATCTTTGATCGCTCCGGCACTCGAATGTATATCTATGTTGCGCCTGATGCCGATCATGTTTGCGAGGTCTGTGAGGCTGCGCACGGCCGTGTGTTCTTACCCTCTCACGTTGCGAAGAAACATTTTTCTCCTCTCATCGGGGAATGTACCAGGCCGACACCCTGCAACGGAGTTCTACTCGGTCTGTACGGCGCGTGGCTGGAGGCCAGAGGCGTGTTGGAAAACCTGCGTAAGAACGTCAAGAAGGGCGGCATTCAACTCTCCGCCGAAGAAGTCCGTGCTTTGGTGAACGGGCAGTGGGAACGTTGTATCAGCGCAGAAACGGATCGAGTATCAATCTATTTGATCGAGGCCATGGTGTCTGAACGAAGCAGTCCGGAAGTCTCGATCGAAGGCTATCGTTATGTGGTCAATGAGGCGAAAGAAGTGCGACACCTCATGCTGCTTGTTCCCGCGTATCTCCGGCTCGTGCAACTCTTGCTTCAGGCAGGAGAGGAGGCGGAAGCGCTTGAGGTCATCGAACAGTTCGAGCGCCGCTTCCCACGGTCGAAGCGCGGCTCGCATTTCCCATTAGAGCCTCAGCGGGACTTCATGACCAGCAAGAAATCCCACTTGATGAAGAGTCTCCCGCTCAAGATGTCGGCCTAGTGACAGGTGTCTCCCGTCATATCCGTTCTCCGTCCCCGCGGCCTGCGTTCAGCCCCCACGAGTCCATAAACAGCGTTCAGTAGTGTGACTCCAGACTTGTCGGTCTTTTATTCAGCACCGTCGCGGCGGCTTGCGAGAGGGCGGCGTCGTGGGTATGGTCTGTCGAGTAAATCCGAAACTGGACCAGTCTCGTAGGCAGTAGATCTAAGCATTCTTCCAATAGCTCAGTTGAAACCTGGCCTGTGCCAGGATCATAGACGTAGAGGGGATTGCCCCGTGAATCCTTCGGGTCCGGCCGTGGATCCAACAGGGCCATGTCCACCCGAAACGGATATCGCTTCAAACGAGTCGGAAGTTCCTTGATAATTTGCTGCTCAAAGTGTCGATGGTTGGGGAAGGCCATACCGCGCTCCTGTCCCTTTTCTTTCAAGGTCGTACTGTAGGCCATCTTCCATTTGACGTCACGGTTGAAGATCCTCGTCCACTCCTGTCCCAAATGACGACGGGATTTGTTGCGGCTCTGTGTCCATGCTCGGACCTCTTCCAGGAGCGACCAATCCGTGAGCGTTTGGTAGCCACTCATATTCTTTCGCGGATCACGGGGAGAGATGAGCTTCATCGTGTCTCCGAAAATATCGCGAAGATGAATGTCGATGGCTCTGGTTGTGCGATGGAAATACACATTCGAATAAAGATACATCCGGGTGTTGAGGAACATCTGGAGCGCGGGAAGGCCGGTCTTATGAATGGTGAATCCCTTCTCCGTCACGATGGTGTAATGAATCAACCGCGTGAGATCGACCGGTCCCACCGCGACGCCGCACATATAGGAGTCCCGTAAAACGTAATCCAGATTGTCCCCGGTGTAGCTTCCGGAGATGACGGGTTGGAGCATGTTCAACCAGCGAGGGAGCCGGGAGTTGTCCTTGCCCTTTTCTTTGAGGATCAGATGGGCGATCTGGTCCGGGTCCAATTCCTCACCTTTGGCGAAGGGTCCGGAGGGACTGCGGCGGATCTTTTTGATGAAGGGGGCGAGATGGTCGCGGATGATAATTTGTCCCAATCGTTCATGGGTCAAGCCGAATCCATGGAGGAAATTGTCGTCGAAGAAATGGCAGAACGGACCGTGTCCGATGTCGTGCACCAACGCGGTGATTCGCAAGAGCTCCTCAACATAATTGGCCGACGGCACGTCGTTGACGGTATTTTTCAGAAAGGGGTACAAGTGTCGGGCAAATCGTCCTGCCACATGCATCGTCCCTAAGGAATGGACGAATCTGGTGTGTTCGGCGGACGGATAGACCCATCGGGCACTTTGTAACTGATAGATGTACCGCAGTCGCTGAACCCAAGGGGAATCGATCAGGTCCTTCTCAGTATGTTCGTGTGGGTCGGGGTTCGCGAAGGGAACGGTAAAGGTGACGTACTTGTGAATCGGGTCGGCGATGAGTGCGGAACCATCAAAGGGGGCATCAGGACGGTCTACTGATTCCATAGCTAATGAATATCTTAGCCCACCCGGTTTGAGGGCGGCAATGGTTTAGCCCCATCGGAGGCCGACTCAGGCCGATATTTCGCAATAAAGAAATACGCGGCGGGGTATGAAACCAAAGTGCCGAGTACACTGAGGATGAGGCCTCCCAGCACAAATGGGCCGGCATAGGGGAGGACTTGGTCATAGATGCCGCTGAAGCTCAAGTCGTGCCAGTCGAAGGTCGGTGTATCGGTTCGTCCTAGCAAGAAGGCTCCGGTCCAATACGTCGCGCCTAGGATCGGAATGATGGTCCAGGGATTGTTGATCAGCGCTCCAGCAAACAACGCGACAAAGTTGAGACCGAACAGCCAAGTGCACAGCGCCACCATGGCCGTATGCAGGCCATACGCCGGCGAAAACGCGATAAAGACCCCCAAGGCGAAGGCCAAGGCCGTGCGGCGCGGGGATTCTTGTAGATGAAGGACTTGGCGTAAGAGTGCGCGAAACGATCGGCCCCCTTTCACTGGCTGTGTGTTGAGTTCGGACATCAGTGAAAATGCTCGTAGCTGGTGACCGGTAACGGTTGTCTTTGTCCGCCGGATGACATCTGCATTCTAAATCGCTTCGGGCGAATCGTGCCGATACAGGTGACGCGATAGCCGCGGGCTCGGGCTTGCCGTTCAATCTTACTTCGGCAGTCTGGCGCGGCGGTGAAGAGCAGTTCATAGTCCTCGCCTCCGCTGAGCGCGAGCTGAACCGGGGAG
Organism: Candidatus Nitrospira nitrosa; assembly: GCF_001458735.1. NCBI lineage: Bacteria > Pseudomonadati > Nitrospirota > Nitrospiria > Nitrospirales > Nitrospiraceae > Nitrospira > Candidatus Nitrospira nitrosa. Next base: position 186,659 of record NZ_CZQA01000008.1, on the reverse strand, counting down.
CGGCCAGCTGCTTTGCCGTAGGCCCGGCAGGCTGCCGAGATCGGGAGTTTCTCGAGTTCTACTTCGGCGCCGACCTGACTCGCTTCACACAAGTGACGAAGATCTCCCGATAGACCATCGGAGATATCAATGGCGGAAGAGGCCAGCCGCTCCTGATTCAGCCATTGCCCTTCGGCCACTCTCGCTGTTGGGCGGAAGTGGCGGTTGATCAGAAATCGTTGGTGTAAGGCGGAGAGGGCGATCCTGCTCTTGCTTGAACGTTGAGCCTTATGGAGCGGCATCAAGAGGCGAAGACCGGCGAGAGAATCCCCGAGTGTACCGGTGACGTAGATCAGGTCATCGACTTGAGCCCCGTGACGAAAGAGGGCCTGCCGTGTGGGGGTGGTTCCGATGAGCGTGATGCTGAGAAAAAGCCCAGCCTTGGAGGCGGAGGTATCACCACCGATGAGCGCCACGCGAGCACGACGGCATGCGTTCATCAGACCGCTGTAGAGCTTGAAGATGTGCGCTGACGCCAGCGTCTTTGGAATGGCAAGAGAGATGAGCAAATAGCGAGGGGTGGCCCCCATGGCGGCGAGATCGCTGAGGTTGGCCATGGCGGCCCGATACCCGACGGACTCCGGGGCTGCAGACTTAAAATTGAAATGGATGCCTTCCGCGAGCAGGTCCGTTGTGACGTGCCACCAGGTCTGTGATGTCGGTTCAACGACCGCGGCATCGTCACCGATGCCCTGGATGAGGTTCGGCGCGCGGCGAGCGAACCGGTGCGCGAGGCCTCGGATCAGAGGGAATTCCTGAATGGCCGGCTTGGCCTTGCGATTGGCCACAAGGCGATCCTATGAACGCGCCGGGACCCGGTCGGTCATCACGGTGGCTGGTAGTTCGTGAGACAGCCGCCCCTTGCCTGACCGTAGAGGACGGATGCGGGCTGGTGCTGGAGAGGCTGGTTGTTTTTTTGAAGTTGGCGGCGTCTTCCCCCGTCGACGGAGTGCGATCTTGATGACGTCGTCCATCGTATCGACAAAAGCCAGCTGAATGCCTTTCAGAAGGTGTTTGGGAATTTCTTCGAGATCCTTCTTGTTCCGGCGAGGCAGGATGACGGTCGTTAGCTTGGCCCGTTTGGCCGCCAGGATCTTTTCTTTCAATCCGCCGATGGGAAGGACACGGCCGCGCAAGGTGATCTCTCCCGTCATGGCCAGGTCACGCCTTGTGGGAATACCAGAGAACGCCGAGGCAATTGCCGTGGCCATCGTGATGCCGGCGGAGGGCCCGTCTTTGGGGATGGCCCCGGCTGGGACGTGGATATGCAGGTCTTGCTTACTGAACACGCTGGGATCGATGTTCAAGCTTTTCTCTCTCGAACGGACATAGCTGAGGGCTGCTTGGGCGGACTCTTTCATCACATCCCCGAGGTGTCCCGTAAGGGTCAATTGGCCCTTGCCCTTCATGACGGTTGCCTCGATGTACAGCACATCGCCGCCCGCCTCGGTCCAGGCCAGACCGGTGGCGACGCCGGTCTCGTCTTGTTCAAGCTCAGCTTCCGGAACGTATTTTGAGACTCCGAGGTATTTATTCAGATTTGATGGATCAATGGAGAATCCCTGTCCCTTGCCCTCGGCCACTTTCTTGGCGACCTTACGCATGACGTTTGCGATCTCGCGCTCAAGATTTCTGACTCCGGCTTCTCTCGTATAGTGCGAGATGATTTGTCTGATGGCAGGTTCCGAGAGCTGCACATGTTTGTTCGTGATGCCGTGTTCGTCGAGTTGGCGAGGAATTAAGTAGCGCTGGGCGATGCCGAGTTTCTCCTCCTCCGTATATCCTGGGATTTCGATGATCTCCATTCGGTCGCGTAGTGCAGGCAGAATCGGATCGATCAAATTGGCTGTGGTGATGAACATCACTTCGGTGAGGTCGAATGGGACCCCGAGGTAATGGTCGGTGAAGGCCGTGTTCTGTTCGGGGTCGAGCACTTCCAGTAAGGCGGCAGAAGGATCGCCTCTAAAATCCATTCCCACCTTATCCACCTCGTCCAGCATGAATACGGGATTACTGGTGCCCGCCTGCTTCATGCCCTGGATGATACGTCCGGGCAATGCTCCGACGTAGGTGCGGCGATGGCCGCGGATTTCCGCCTCGTCCCGCACACCGCCCAAACTGATCCGCACGAATTCGCGACCTAAGGCCTTGGCAATGGATTTGCCCAACGAAGTTTTGCCGACTCCGGGCGGACCGACGAAGCACAAGATCGGTCCCTTCATTTTTTCCTTCAGCTTTCGAACCGCCAGATATTCCAGAATCCGTTCTTTGACCTTTTCAAGATCGTAGTGATCGGCGTTCAGCACCTTGGCCGCGGCTTTCAATTCAAGATTGTCCTTCGACCGCTTCGACCAGGGTAGCTCGACCATCCATTCCAGATAGGTCCGGACGGTGGCGGACTCAGCGGTGTCTGGATGCATTTTTTCAAGGCGCTTAAGCTGTTTTTCCGCTTCTTTCAACACCTTCTCGGGCATCTTGGCGTCTTTGATGCGTTTGCGGAATTCCGTGACCTCTTCCGCTCGTTCGTCCAGTTCGCCCAACTCTTTCTGAATCGCCTTCAGCTGTTCCCGGAGAAAGTATTCACGCTGTGTTTTGTCCATCTCACCTTTGGCTTGCGCCTGGATCTTCTGCTGCATGGAGAGGACTTCAATTTCTTTCCCGAGAATGTCGCTGACCTGGCGAAGTCGTCGGATAGGGTCGGCAATTTCTAAGACGGCTTGGGTTATGTCGACTTTGAGGCCAAGATTGGAGGCGACCATGTCGGCTAAGCGCCCAGGTTCCTCAAGATTTTCGATGACGACCATGACATCAGGGATCAGGACTTTGCCTAAACTGACGATCCGCTCGATCTGTTCCTTGACGGTCCTCATCACGGCTTCGGCTTCCAGTGGTGTGGCCGTTGGTTTCGTGTCGGGAACTTTGTCGATTCGAACGGAGTAGTACGGATCGGTTTGGATGTACTTGTTGATCTTGGCTTTCGCGATGCCTTGGACCAAGATTTTGATGCGTTCATCCGGCAACTTCAGCATCCGCATGATGATGCCGGCGGTCCCAACGGTGTGGATGTCCTTGGGGGCTGGGTTCTCGACGTCCAACGCTTTTTGCGTGGCCAGAAAAATCATTCGGTTGCCCGCCAAGGCTGCTTCGATCGCCTTGATCGACATGTCGCGTCCAACGAACAATGGAAGGACCATGTACGGAAAGACGACAATGTCTCGGACCGGCAACATCGGGAGCTGGCTGGGAACCTCAATGTTTTGGGGAGGCTGGATATCCTGCTCGTTTAGGTCGGTCATATCTATAGGCCTGTTCTGTTTATCGACAGATGGAACTTCGGTTCAATGAACCAGAAGACTGTTACCACTCGCGCATGATGGAACGATCCGCTCCTTCACATTGTAGTACGTAACGTTCAGAAAGAAGAGTCACTTGAGCTTGCGCGATGTGCTGAGCGAACACTCCGATCACGGTCCAGTTTCGTGCAGAAGCCTGCGTTACCTGGGTCCTTGTGACGGACTCCCCACATCATGACCGATAGGATCATCCGCGACGACTAGTCGATGTGGTGTGCGTTCTGGTCGAGAGGTAGTCGCGGAATTCTGCCCCCAATGTCGGGTTCTTTAAGGCAAACTCCACGGTGGCGATCAAAAATCCCAGCTTGTCTCCAGCGTCGTGACGCTGGCCCTCGACCTCAATCGCATACATCGGAGATTTTTTTGCCAGTGTCTTGAGTGCATCGGTCAACTGAATTTCTCCGTTCTTTCCCGGGGCTGTTTTTCTCAGGATGGGAAAGATTTCCGGAGGAAGCACATAGCGGCCGATCACAGCGAGCGTAGAAGGCGCATCGGCGGGCGATGGTTTCTCAACCAAATCCTCGACGCGATGCAACCCGTGAGAGAGGCGTTTCGGTGTGACGATGCCATATCGACTGACATCCGCCTTCGGAACATCCTGGACTCCAAGAACTGCCCCGTGTCGTTTCTTATAGACGTGGATCAATTGAGCAAGTCCCGGCACGTCGGCGTCGATGATTTCGTCCCCCAGAATCACAGCGAATGGCTCGTCGCCGATCAGGTGTTGGGCACACAAGACAGCATGCCCCAAACCCAATGCCTCTGACTGGCGGACATAGCAGAAGTTCGCAAGGTTCGAAATCTGTCGAATCTGATGAAGGACTTGGCTTTTTCCGGTTCCCTTTAAATTTTCTTCCAACTCGACGGAACGATCAAAATGATCTTCGATGGCACGCTTGCCGCGCCCTGTGATCACGATGATATCTTCGATGCCGGAGGCCACCGCTTCTTCAACCGTATATTGAATGAGCGGCTTGTCGACCAGAGGCAACATCTCCTTGGGAGAGGCTTTGGTCGCGGGAAGGAAACGAGTGCCCAGACCAGCTGCAGGGATCACGGCTTTTCTGACTGCCAGACGAGACATGTGAGGATAGTATGTGATGGATTGAGCGAAGTCAAGAAACAGACGAACTGATTGCAGGGAATGTCAATTGAGTGGATGGACTACACGATGATTGTCGGGGCCTTTGTCTGGAGACTGTGACGGTCCTATTTCTAGCCTCTCTGATCTTCAGGCGATTCTCATGCAACCGCTGATTAAGTCGCTGTATAGAGTATCTATCGCTCATCGTTCGCCATTCGTGAAAATTCAGGGCCGTGTGCCCGCCGAACGGTGAACCGTGAAGCGTCGGTCGTTTTGAAATTCGGACGTTTCATGCGTCACGTACGATGCCCCAGGGGATAGCGGCTTAGGCAGTTTTGTCACCAATCGTCACGAAGCAGGCAGGCTTGTGCGGTCTTAGGATTATGGCCCGCTGTTCTACAACGTTCCGTCATGAGTTGTTAGGTCAAGTAGTTCCAATCAGCCATTCGCGCGCTGGTGGTGGGCTGTAGAGCGAGCAAGTGGGCTCAACTCGCATGGGGCGCAATTCAGTGCGGTGTGTGCTTTGATCGATGAGGAGCGCAGGACGCTGGTGAATCTCAAAGTGAAGGTCAGATCGCTGCTTTACAATGTGTGGCAACCTCAATATAATCCGGGAGTTTTGCGAGCCCGTGCGTCGTCAAGACGCGTACTTGAGAGCTGTCTCGAGCCATGGATCTGCTGTGAGTACACTGCCGGCTAAGGACTGGTCTATTGTCTGTGCGTGATCACAGACAGCTGGGTTTGCTACGTAAGGATAGTGTGAGATCAACTATGATGATGTCGCCTCTACCGTCCACCTCCGTCTTGCATCAGAGGAATCCTCATTGGTGACCGGGCATGCCGTCCACAGATCTCGATTACTGATGGTTCTGGCACTGGTGGCTTCCGTCTTTTGGGGTGGGCTTGATAGTTATGGGCAGGGGGTCGAGCCAAAGGTGACCTCGATCGACATCCGGGGCGCTAAACGGATTGAGGCATCGGCTATTGTTGGTCGTCTTACTCTCAAGCCAGACGATCCGTATTCATCGGAACATGTGCGTGGACAGATTCGGATTCTGTACGACACGGGATTTTTCGAGGATGTGCAGGTGGAAACTGAGTCGGTTCCGGCCGGTATGGCGGTGACGTTCGTTGTGCGGGAAAAACCTTTCATCAGTGAGGTCGTCTTTGACGGAAACGAGCATCTGAGTGACGAGAAGTTGAAGGAAAAAACGACGATCAAGAGCCAGACGTTTCTCGATCAGCAACAGGTGAAGGAAAGTGCCGAGCGGCTGCGTCTCGCCTACCAGCAGGACGGATACTATAGTGCGCAGGTCACGCCGGTGATTCAGGCGATCGATGACGATCGAATGCGCCTGCTCTTTCACGTGACAGAAGGAGAGAAAGCACGGGTCAAAACGGTGATTTTTGAGGGGCTTACTGGGACCAGTAAGGCAGAGCTGCTCAGTGTGATGGCGACCAGAGAGTGGATCCCGTGGTATGGCGTCTTCACGAAACTGAAACTCCCCTCTTTCTTCTCTGATGCCGGTCTGCTGAAACGTGAGGAGATGGACAACGACGTGGAGCGGATCAGGGAGGTGTTGCTCAACAAGGGATATTTCAATGCTCGAGTCGGTCAGCCATCGGTTGAGCTGACCGAAGACAAAAAATGGTTTATTGTCAGCTATCCCGTCTCCGAGGGAGAACCGTTTACAGTCAGTGAAGTCGGGTTTCGAGGGTATACGGTGTTCGATGACCCTGAGCTTCGTCAAGGGTTGAAGATCAAAGATGGGGAAATCTTTCAACGAGCCAAAATCCGGGATGAGATCACACGGCTGACGGACCTGTATGGGAGTAAGGGATATTCCTTCGCCGAGGTGGTTCCCAGCGTCAATCCGAACAATGAGGAACGAACTGTCGCGATCATCTTCAGTCTTAAAGAAGGCGAGATGATGCGGATCCGACAGATCAATATCCACGGAAACGACAAGACGCGCGATAACGTGATTCGACGAGAAATACGAGTCGATGAGCAAGATGTGATCGATACCGCCTCGCTGAAACGGAGTTTTCAGCGATTGAACAACCTGAACTTCTTCGAGACGGTCGAGATTTTGCCGAATCAGGTTGCGCCGGATAAGGTGGATCTGAATGTGCGCGTGAAGGAAAAGCCGACCGGCATGTTTAGTCTCGGCGGAGGCTTTAGCACCCTCGATCGACTTGTGGCGATCGCCGACATTACGCAAGGGAATTTGGGTGGGTATGGGTATCTCGGTCGCATCCGCGGGCAGTTGGGACAGCGCCGAAGTCTCGGGTCCATTACCTTCCGCAATCCCTACCTCTATGATTCGTTGACGTCGCTCCAGGTGGATGGTTATCGGAGTATGACGAATTATCTTTCCTATTTTGAAGAGCGAACCGGTGGAAATGTCACGCTGGGTCGATGGTTGTCGGAGTACGTCACCGGCAGTGTCAGCATGTTTGGAGAGCAAATCACATTCCGAGATCCTCAGCTCGGTGTCTGCCCGGATCTAGTGCCGATTGTCTGTCGCCAGTTGGGAACACAGTCGTCGACGGGATTTCGTTTTGCGCTCTTTCGGGATACGAGAGACTACTACCTTGACCCTCGGACTGGTTGGCGGATCGGCGGTGGGTTTGATATCGGGACGCCGCTGATGGGTGGGACCAATAATTTCATTAAGTACCATGTCGATGTGATCAAGGTCACTCCGCTGCCGTTCGACATGCGAGTGTCGCTGCGGGCTCGCTACGGAGAGGTCCAGGCGATGGGTGGCTCGACGCGGATTCCACTCAGTGAACGATTCTTCGTGGGCGGGATCAATACCATGCGCGGATTTGCGTTCGGACGAGCCGGTCCCGTCGTTCCGACGACTCGTGCGCCCTTCGGTGCGGCCAAACAGTTGATTTTCAGCAGCGAGTTGATCTTCACGATTTCGGCGGAAGCCAAATTGAACGGTGTCATTTTTTTCGACTATGGCAAAGGGTTTGATGACGATGAGCCGTTGTCGATCAATTTGCGGCCCGCTGCGGGTCTTGAGGGTCGATGGATCTCTCCCTTCGGCCCCTTGCGAGTGGCTTACGGAATCAATCTCGACGCGAAAACCGGTGAGCGAGCCGGCGTGTTCGAGTTCACGATCGGAACCTTGTTCTAAAGGGAGTGTTGTTGTGAGGGAGTTGAGTGTGCATAGGACGTGGTCACGGTACTCGGTATGGCGGCTTGGGTGGATATCGGGAGTATTGGGTATCGTGTTGCTTGTCGGTGGATGTGCGGGTTCGGGAGTCAAGTTTGAGAGCAAGGTAGGGGTGATCAACGCTCAGCGTCTCCTGAACGAAACCAACGCGGGGAAGCGGGCGAAGGATATTCTAGCCTCCTTCTCCAAGAACCGACAGGCCTTGATGGAGTCGGAGGAGAGGGAGTTGCGGCGGATGGAGGAGGATTTCGCACGACAAGCGTCCGTCCTGAGTCCCACGGCGAAACGGGAGCGTGAGGAACAATTTCGTCGACGCATGCAGGAGTATCAACAAAAGGCCGCGGAGTTGAATCGCGAAGTTCAAGAAAAGCAGAAGGATGTCCTGGAAGGGTTTCGTGACAAGGTCGAAGCGGTGGTCGCCAAGGTCGCAAAGAGTTTGAGCGTGCAGGTGGTGGTTGATAAGAGCAAGGGGGGGGCAACCATCTATCATGAAGAGGGGTTGGATATTTCAAACCAAGTGATCGAAGCGTTTAACCGCGAATATCCATAGTGTCTGCGGGAGGTAGGTCATGATGAATCGTACCAAAATGATCGTGGTGGCTGTTCTGTGGTCTGTGGCTCAATGGGCGGCGCCTCTTTATGCGGGAGATCCGCTTAAGGTGGGGGTGATGGATCAACAGCTCGTCTTTGAGCGGAGTAAGGCGGGGAAGGCGGCGTTGGAAGATATGGCGGGCTATGCCCAGACCAGACAGAAGATTATCAATTCTGACGAGCAGGAACTCAAGGAATTACAGCAATCGCTGGAAGACCCGAACGCCAAGCTCGCCGATGCTGTCCGGCAAGAGAAGGAAGAACAGTTGAGGGGCAAGGTGGAGGCCTATCAGCATCGGGTGCAAGAGTTCAATCGTGAGGTTCAGCAGAAGCGAGGTGAAATGGTCGCGGAATATTCAAAAAAGATTGCGGCCGCTGCGCAAGCCGTCGCTCAAAGAGAAGGCTATGCGGCCATTCTCGACAAGGGTAATGATTCGGTGCTTCGCGTCGTGCTCTATCATCGGGCTGCATTGGATGTGACGGAATTGGTCGTCAAAGAATTTGATCGGCAAAACCCTTAGGTCAAGGACAGAGAGGAGGCAGGGCAATGGCATCGGTCGAGCAGGCTGAAATTCAAGCATTACTTCCCCACCGGTACCCCTTCCTATTGGTGGATCGGGTCAAAGAGTTTGAGCCACATAAGCGAATCATCGGGATCAAGAATGTCACGATCAATGAGCCGTTTTTTCAAGGTCATTTTCCAGGGCGCCCGGTCATGCCGGGGGTGCTGTTGATCGAGGCCATGGCGCAGGTGGGAGGGGTGCTGGTGTTCAAGTCGGGAGGGACGGTCGGTAAAACCATCATGTATTTGACGGGAGTTGAAGAAGCAAAATTCAGGAAACCGGTCGTGCCGGGTGATCAGCTTCGGTTAGAGATCGATGTGCTCAAGAAGCGTCCGCCGTTCTGGAAGATGCAGGGGAAGGCATTCGTCGACAATGAGGTGGTGTGCGAGGCTGTGGTCACGGCGATGGTGATGGACGAAAAGGCCGAAACGCAATAATCAATCATTGTCACGTGTCAACCTCCGGGCCACAAGGTCGGACGCGCATATGGTCGGAAGAGCGTGGTTCAAGGCTGACTAATTTTAAAGGGGGCAGGTGTGAAGATACATCCATCAGCGATTGTCCATCCCAAGGCCACGCTCGATACTGATGTCGAGGTAGGGCCCTTCTGTGTCGTTGGAGAACACGTGGTCATTGGAAAGGGGAGCCGCCTCCACTCTCATGTGAATGTCGAGGGGTGGACGGAGATTGGAGAACGAAACGAAGTGCACCCCTTTGCCTCCATCGGAGGGCCTCCTCAGCACCTCGCCTATAAAGGCGAGCCGACCAAGGTGACGATCGGCCATGACAACATCCTCCGGGAATACGTCACGATCAACAGGGGAACCGTCCAAGGGGGTGGTGTGACGTCGCTAGGTTCCAAGGGTATTCTCATGGCCTATGTGCATGTGGCGCACGATTGCCGGCTCGGCAACCACATTATTATGGCCAACGCAGCGAGCTTGGCCGGACATATCACGATCGGAGATCATTCCGTCATCGGGGGGTTGACCGGTGTGCTTCAGTTTGTGCGCATCGGAGACTATGTCATGGTCGGAGGGTGTTGTGCGATCGGTCAGGATATCCCGCCGTTTGCGTTCGCGGCCGGTGGATATCGTGCGCATCTGTATGGCCTCAATACGGTCGGCTTGCAACGACATGGCTTCTCCGTAGACCGCATTGCCTTGTTAAGGAAGGCGTTTGATCTGCTCTTTCGAACAGGTCATCGAACGGCCGAGGCGGTCAAGTTGGCGAAAAAGGAGTTCAAGGGGCAGGAGGATGTGGCCAAGATTCTTGCGTTCATGGAGGGGACGAAACGAGGAATCTCGAGGGCCGTCAGCTCCGACCTTGAACGTGAATTCGATCAACCGGTGTGACATCGATTACGTATGGGTCTGACCATGCCTATAGCGGACGGTCGAATCGGGGTGATCGCCGGAAACGGGCGATTCCCGATCATCTTTTCCGATAACGCTCGCAAGATGGGGCTTCAAGTCGTTGCTGTGGCCCACGAAGGTGAAACGGAACCGGAACTTGAACAGCATGTTGACCGGATCCATTGGGTCAAGATTGGTCAGCTCAACAAATTGATCAATGCGTTTAAGGCCGACGGTGTTCACCAGGTTGTTATGTTGGGAGGCATCAAGAAAACCCATATCTATAGCAATGTCCGTCCTGACTTTCGCGTGTTGGCCCTGGCCGCGAAATTGGCCTTGGGGAAGGATGACGATATTCTGCGCGCACTTGCTGCTGAGCTAGAAAAGGACGGCATCACCATCTGTGAGTCGACGTTTGGTTTGGAGGGGATCCTGGTTGAGGAAGGGACGCTGACTTCCCGCCAACCGACTAAGAAAGAGTGGGCCGATATCCGCTATGGATGGGATGTGGCCAAAGAGACGGGGCGCCTCGACATCGGGCAGTGTGTCGTGATCAAGGACCGAGTCGTTGTGGCGGTCGAAGCAGTCGAAGGAACCGATGAGGCGATCAAGCGTGGAGGTGCACTCGCCAAAGATGGAGTCGTCGTCGTGAAACGGTGCAAGCCGCAGCAGGATCTCCGATTTGATTTACCGGCTGTCGGGCCTAGAACCATTGAGGTCATGCGCTCTGTCAAGGCGTCCGTGCTCGCTGTTGAAGCAGGTCGGTCGGTGATGCTGGATCGAGAGGTGCTCCTTCGCCATGCAGCGGATGCCGGAATCGCCGTGGTTGGCGTGGCTCGAGAAGAAGAGTCGAGCATGATACCCACAGTGAACAGGTGATCGTCAGTATGTGACGTGGTGTTGATCGGTCGATCCGAGAGGGGCAATCCTTCGTGGGATTGCAGACTCTCTAACGCGTTTCCAAAGACAGTATGATCAAACTTCGTGCGGGCGTGGTTGGAGTCGGACATCTCGGGCAACATCATGCACGTCTCTATGCCTCATCACCGGATACGATGCTGGTTGGTGTCCTGGATCAAGATGATGTACGGGCCTCCGCGATCGCCCAGAACTACGGGACACAGGCATTCCGAAGTCTGCCGGATCTTCTGAAACAGGTTGATATCGTCAGCATTGCCGTACCCACCTCCGCCCATTATGCTGTTGCAAAGGCATGTCTCCAAGCAAGAAAGCATGTTCTTGTGGAAAAGCCCATTGCGGTGTTGTCGGGTGAGGCACAGGACCTTGTGGGGTTGGCCAGCCGTCAGGATTGTACACTGCAGGTGGGGCATAGTGAGCGGTTCAATCCCATCCTGCCGTTGATGCGACCTCATATCCACACTCCGATCTTGTTCGAATGTCATCGATTGAGCACGTATAGTGAACGGGGTACCGACGTCGACGTCGTGTTGGATCTCATGATTCATGACATTGATCTCCTGCTTTCCTGCAACCCTGGTCCCGTCGAGGCGGTTTGGGCTACCGGTGGAATTCTGCTTTCTCAGACCAATGATGTCGCCAATGTGCGCATCCAATTCAGGGAAGGCACTGTTGCACAGCTCACCGCTAGTCGAATCTCGCCAAAGGCCATGCGTCAATGGCGCGTGTTCCAATCCGACGGGTGTGTCACGATCGATTTTCAGTCTCGCCAAGGAATGGTCGGGCGCCGATCGCTTACGCCTGGTGGAAAACCGACGATGGCAATGGAAGAGATTCAAGCCGGCGATGCAGAGCCTCTCAAATTACAGCTCGAGTCGTTCCTTCATGCTGTGCGTGAGCGAACGTGCCCTGTCGTGTCAGGCGAAGATGGCGCGGCCGCAGTGGAGCTGGCGCATCGCGTGCTGGCTGCAATCAAGGTGGCGGAGTAACAAAAACAGTCTGGGTAGCCGTGCCCGAATCCGTGGGATTAGGTTCAGTCAGCCAGACTCATCCAACCACAATAATCGTATCGACTATGCTTGATAGACCATCGTGGCACGCATTCTAATTGTAACGGGCGAAGCCTCAGGTGATCTCCATGGGGCGAATCTTGCCAAGGCCCTCAAGGCCCAAGATCCCCAGGTTTCGCTGGCTGGGATCGGCGGGGCAGCAATGGAGGCGGCTGGTGTGCAATTAGTCTGCAAGATGGGGCAGTTCGATGTGATGGGCATGGTCGGACCGTTGGCGTTGGTGGCGATCGTCAGACGGTTTTTCTTCATGCGGCGGTTGTTTAGGTCCGAACCATGGGATCTGGTGATCTTTGTCGATAACCCAGGATTAAACCTACGGTATGCCTATTTTGCAAAAAGTGCTGGGTTGCGCGTACTCTATTATATTGCGCCGCAGATCTGGGCCTGGGGACCATGGCGGATGTACTGGATCAGAAAACGAGTCGATCAGGTCTTGGTGATTCTACCTTTTGAAAAACCGCTTTTTGAGAAAGCGGGTATGCGATGTACGTTTGTCGGCCATCCCATACTTGATGCAGTCGGCGGGTCTTATGATCGGGCGACGTTGCGTGCCAAGTTTGGCTTCTCCCCTCAGGAACGTGTGATTGCTTTATTGCCGGGGAGTCGGGCGCATGAAGTACAGGTTCTGCTGCCGATCCTCCTGTCAGCAGCGGAGAAATTGGCACGGCATAAGCCAGGGACGAAGTTTCTCCTCGCGCAAGCCTCCACGATTCAGGATAATCTGCTGCAGCCGTTTCTCCAACAGAACCGAGTGCCGATCACCGTGATAAAAGAACAGACCAGTGAAGTACTGGCAGTCTGCGATTTTGCACTAGTCAAGTCGGGTACGGCAATTTTGCAAGCAGCCGTGGTGGGAACCCCCATGGTGCTGCTCTATCACATCAGCGCATGGCAATGGTGGATCGGGAGATTCTTTATGCGAGTCAAATGGATCGGGCTTGTCAATCTCGTGGCAGGTCGATCCGTCGTGCCGGAGTTGTTGCAGAATCAGGCCACCGGTCAGCGGCTCTATGAAGAGACCTTACGGATCTTAGAAGATCCTACGGCCTATGCTGAAATGAAGCGGAGCTTGGCACAGGTACGAGACGCGCTAGGCGCACCGGGTGCCTCAATCAGAGCGGCGGAGAAGGTGTTGGCGGTATGTCGGGCGTAGAGCGGTTTAAACGGCTTATGCAGTATGTCCGCCCATATCGGGCGAGGTTTGTGGGCGGGTTTGTGTGCTCCGGCCTGGTGGCGCTCTCGACCGGGGTGTACGCATGGCTAGCTCGCCCGGTGCTCGACGGCATCTTTATCGAAAAAGATGAACGGCTGCTGTTGGTCTTGCCCTTGGCGCTGTTGGGGATCGCGGCCGTGAAGGCGGTGTTCAGCTATGGGGTGAACTATCTTATGGCCTATGTCAGCAATCAAGTGGTGGCCGATATTCGCCAAGAGTTGTTTCAGCAGCTCATGCGGTTGCCGGTTGGGTTTCATGATTCGAACACCTCCGGCCGCTTGGTTTCTCGAGTCGTCAACGACGTGGGATTGATGGCGAATGCAGCCTCGAACGTCGTCAAAGACACCTTCCAGAATGCACTCACGTTTCTCGCCATGGTCGGGATCATCCTCTATCAGGATTGGAGATTGGCCGGTATCTCCCTCATCGTGCTTCCACTGGCCGGCCTGACGATGGTGCGTGTGGGGAAACGGTTGAAGAAATTAGCTGCCAGCGGACAAGAGCAGATGGGCGACATGTCGTCGACGCTGCAAGAAATCTTCGCGGGTATCCGAGTCGTCAAAGCCTTTGGCCGTGAAGATGCGGAAGGGGAGCGATTCCGAGAACGGAACCGCGCCTATCTCTCCACGACGTTAAAAACGAATCAAGTGTGGGCGATCGGTCATTCCCACATGGAAATTATCGGTGTGATCAGCGTCGCCACACTGATCTGGTATGGTGGTTATCTCGTGATCAACGGAACGATGACTCCCGGCGCGTTCTTTTCGTTTATGGCGGCTATGATTTTAGCCTATACACCGATTCGAAAGTTGTCGGGGTCGAACAACTTGATTCAGCAGGCACTGGCGGCGGCGGAACGCGTTTTTGAGATGTTGGACATGAAAACGGAACAGTCTCACGATCACGGGACAGCCCCGTTGATGGGGATCAAGCAGGCCATTGAATTTCAGGGCGTGTCCTTGCGCTATGAGAACCACACGATTTCCGCCCTGACCGATATTGATCTGGTCATTAAGCCGGGTGAAGTGATTGCCCTGGTGGGGAGCAGTGGGAGTGGAAAGACCTCATTGGTGAGTTTGCTGCCACGGTTTTATGAGCCGACAGCTGGGCGCATTCTCATCGATGGCTTTCCGTTGGCCTCATATGAGTTGCAGTCACTGCGCGCGCATATTGGCATCGTTTCCCAAGAAATCGTCTTGTTCGATGATGCCATCCGACGAAACATCGCGTTCGGACGGACTGGTGCGAGCCAAGCGGATGTGGAGCAGGCTGCCAAACTGGCGTATGCCCACGACTTTATTCTCCGTCTTCCTGAGGGCTATGAATCGGTCATCGGGGAGCGTGGGCTCAAGTTATCGGGAGGTGAGCGCCAACGACTGGCTATTGCTCGCGCCATTCTTCGTGATCCGCCGCTGTTGATTCTGGATGAGGCGACTTCAGCGCTGGATACGGAGTCTGAACGGATCGTGCAATTGGCGCTCGCGAATCTGATGAAGAATCGGACGACTCTGGTGATTGCGCATCGGCTCTCCACGATCCAAAATGCCGATCGCATTGTGGTCTTGGAACGCGGAGCCATTGTTGAAATTGGGACACACGAGGAATTGCTTCGACAGGGCGGAACCTATCACCGGCTCCATACGATGCAGTTCCAATCCGAGGAGTTGCCACGCTGAACCGATGAAACACTCGCCCTTCGTGAAATGGTTGAAGCTTTCGGTCCTACCTCCGGTGGCGGCCGCCCTCATGCGCGGAGTCGCCTGGTCGATGCGGTGTGAAACGGGCGGCCATGAGGCGGTGGATGCCTTGTATCGAGAAGGGCAGCACGCGATTTTTGCATTTTGGCATGGGCAGCAGTTGATGATGCTGTTCGGCTACCGTGGAACGGGTACACAAGCGTTGATCAGCCAACATGGCGACGGTGAAATCATTGCGCGCATCGTGGCCCGATTTGGTCACAAGGCGGTGCGTGGCTCCAGTACCCGAGGAGGGGCGGGAGCGTTGCGAGCGTTGATCAAACTCGGCCGGTCTGGCCAAGATGTCGCTGTGACTCCTGATGGTCCTAAGGGCCCTCGGCAGGTGGTCAAGCTTGGGGTCATTCAAATGGCTAAAGCCAGCGGGCTTCCCATCGTGCCCATGATCTTTGCCTGCTCAAAAAAAAACTCTTTGCGAGCTGGGACCGCTTTATGGTCCCGTACCCGTTCTCCAGAGGCCTATTCCTCTATGGAAGCCCGCTCTGGGTCCCGCGCGAGGCGGATGCTGCCATGCTTGAAACCCTTCGGGCGGAACTTGAGACAGCCCTCAATCAGTTGACAGATCAGGCCGAAGAAGATGTGACGCGTGAGCAGTGAGACGTGAAGCGTAGGAGGTACTGAAGTTTTGCAAGACGTTTCACCTTTTACCTCTTACGTCTAACTTCGTTCCCATGTGGAAGCTTCTCTATAACATTGGCCTTCTTCTCGCATCGCCCGTAATCGTGGGTGTTCTCCTTGCCAAGCCACGCTGCCGGCCTGGTTTCCTGCAGCGCATGGGCTGGCAGCTACCTATTTTTGACGGGACCCAACCGTCTCGACCGCTGGTGTGGATTCATGCCGTGTCGCTCGGTGAAGTGGTCGCTGTTTCGCCGCTGGTCAGGGCATTGCATGAACACCATCCCGAATTTCGCTATATCCTGACAACGGTGACCGAGACTGGCCGTGAAGCGGTCGAGCAGCGCTTAAAGGGTGTTGCCGAACATCGGTATGCGCCACTTGATTTCACCTGGGCGGTGGGGCGGATGATCCGTCATATGCAGCCGATCCTGTATGTATTTGTCGAGACGGAGTTGTGGCCCAATCTCTTGTGGTCACTGCATGAGCACGATGTGCCGTCCGTCCTCGTGAACGGCCGGTTGTCTTCCCGATCGTTCGGTCGTCAGGATCTGCCTCTTATTCGCTCCTTCTATCGGACGGTTCTTCAAACGCTGACGCTCTGTTTGATGCAATCGGACAGGGATCAGGAGCGTATTGTGGCGTTGGGAGCGGAACCTTCACGTGTTCATGTGACCGGTAATATCAAGTTTGATCAGCCGCTCCCGGAGATGAAGGCGGAGGCGTCGCTCCGCCAGAGTTTGGGGGTTGAGGAGTGCGAACAATTGATTCTTGCCGGCAGTACCCATGCTGGTGAAGAGGAACTCCTGGCTTCGGCCTATGCACAGATCGTCAAGAACCATCCTGATACGGTCTTGATGGTGGCGCCGCGCCATATCGAACGAGCCGAGAAAGTCGAAGCCATTTTTCGAGAGGCGGGATTCGCCGTCGAACGGAGGAGCCGGATTCAATCGGCGCACAAGGGCCCTCGTGTGATCATTTTAGATACAAGAGGAGAGCTTGCTCGCGCCTATCGAGACGCCGTCGTGGCTTTTGTGGGAGGGACGTTGATTCCCGTCGGAGGGCACAATTTGCTCGAGCCTGCCGTGTGGGGGACTCCGGTGATGTTCGGACCCTATACAGACCATTGCGCCGAAATAGCGACGCTCTTGTCACAGTCCGGAGGAGGACGTCGGGTGATGGGAGTGGAGGATCTTGTCGTCTCGATTGAGGAATGGATACGTCAGCCTGACAAACGGAATCAAGATGGTCAGGTGGCGAAACAGGTGGTGTCGGACAATCAAGGCGCACTTATGCGGAGTGTGGAGCAGATAGAACAGTGCATCCGTACTGCTTCGTCGTACTCCGACCATTCTCTGACAACAGGGGCAGGGCCTCTGGTGGTCAAACCCTGATATGTCATTTCTGTCTCCAGGACAACCGGTCCGTACATGGCTGTACTGGATTGCCGGGTTGTACGGTCTCACCACCCAGGTTCGGCGATGGTGCTATCGACATGGTTGGCTGGTAACCGCACGGTTGCCTTGTCCGGTCATTAGCGTGGGGAACCTGACGGTCGGAGGAACAGGAAAGACTCCGTTCGTTATTTTTCTGGCCCAACGATTAGTGGCCAAGGGCTGGCGAGTCGCAATCTTGAGCCGAGGCTATAAGCGGACGAGTCATGCATCGCATGTTCTGGTATCGGATGGAGCGCACATTTTGGCTGATTCATCGGAGTCGGGGGATGAACCGTTCCTAATGGCCCAGCGTTGTCCCCAAACTGTCGTGGCGGTGGGCGCAAATCGTGTGGCACTCGGTCGCTGGGTCTTACAGCAACATCCCGTCGATTGTATGATTTTGGATGATGGGTTTCAGCATCTCGCGCTTCATCGAGACGTGGATTTGCTCCTGCTGGATGCAACCGATGCGGTCGGACTCGACGCATTGCTCCCGGCGGGAAGACTCCGAGAACCGTTGCAGGAATTGGATCGGGCGAGCGCGGTGGTGATCACTCGAGCCGATTCTCGCCAGGACGTCGATGCCATTCGGAGCCGATTACGCAGGATGCCTTGTGGCTCCGATGATGACATTGAGGTGGTCTTTCGACCGGAGTCTTTCATTGCGATTGGGTCGGGGGCGTCACAGGTCATTGAATGGGGGAAGGGGAAAAAGGCTTGGTTGGTGAGCGGAATCGGCAATAGCCCCTCGTTCCGCCGCTCGGCTGAATCCGTTGGAGTCGAGATAGTGGGCGAGACCATGTTTGAAGATCATCATCGCTACAGTCAACGTGAGATCGGGGAGGTTCGCAATCAGGTGCGGGGTAGCGGGAGTGACTTCGTGTTGACGACTGAAAAGGATGGGGGGAAACTGAAGCCCTTGCTCGAGGCCGACGCTTCCTGGTGGATGCTTCGGCTTGAAACATACGTGGTTCGAGGAGAAGAGCGGTTGTCTCAGCTGATAGATGGGCCTCTATCGCGAAGCCGTCACACAGCGGAGCGTCATGCTTGAAACGCAGCCTCGAAAAATTCTGCTACGGGCACCGAATTGGATCGGCGATGCCGTCATGTGCGAGCCTGCTCTTCGAGGTCTCAGGTCGCTATTTCCTGAGGCAGAAGTCACGATGCTGGCCAAATCTGCTGTTGCTGAGCTGTTCCGTGCCGCTCCAGAGCTGAATCGGGTGCTGGTCTACGAGGATAAGGGGGCTCATGCCGGACTCTCAGGGAAGTGGGCGCTTGCTGGTTTGTTGCGGCGTCATGGGTTCGATCTCGCCGTGCTGTTTCAGAACGCCTTTGAGGCGGCATTTCTTGCGTGGCTCGCCGGCATTCATCAGCGGTATGGCTATGCGACGGATGGACGAGTCTTCTTCCTGACCAACCCGGTCGCCGTAGTTGAGCCTCGCCAATCAGTCCATCAAGTCGAGTACTACTGGAATTTGCTGAAACCCTTGGGCTTGTCTGGTGGTGCTCCAAAACCGACACTGCATGTAACGGCGGAAGAGAGTCACGCGTTGGATGCGAGACTCGAAACACTTGGGACCGGTGTCTCGGATATCGTGATCGGGATCAATCCTGGATCGACTTACGGCAGCGCGAAGCGATGGTTGCCGGAGCGGTTTGCTGAAGTCGCGAGCAGACTTGCCGCACAAGTAGGTCGTGACGAAGGTAGGCAGGTGCTCGTGGCGATTCTGGGAGCGAAGGGTGAGGAGTCCTTGGGTCAGGACATCGCATCTCGAATCAACGGACGAACAGTGGTGTTGTCCGGCGCCACGACGATTCGAGAATTGATGGCAGTGGTGAAGCGATGTCGTCTCCTCATCACCAATGATACAGGGCCGATGCATGTGGCGGCTGCGTGCGGAGTGCCGGTGCTTGCGGTGTTTGGTCCGACAGATTCGCGCACGACTTCTCCATATGGACAGGAGCAGTCGGTGGTTCGAGAAGCGGTTGATTGTGCGCCCTGTCTGCTTCGGGAATGCCCGATTGATCACCGATGCATGACCCGTATCTCCGTTGACCGGGTATACGAAGCGGCGCTGCGACAAGTGAGTAGGTTAGGGGTAACGGGTGAAGGGCAAGCGAAGAACAGCTCATCTGCGCTTCACGCCTCGCACCTGATGCCTAATCGGCTCCTGGAAGGCTACACCATCTTTCTTGACCGAGACGGCACGCTCAATCCTGATCCTGGATATATCAACTCCCCGGACCAGTTTGAATTATTCCCTGGCGTGGCGGAGGCGCTCGGACGGTTGAAACTGGCGGGTGCCCGATTGATCCTTGTGACGAATCAATCGGGTATCGCACGAGGACTCCTCTCTCGCCAGCATCTTGATGCTATCCATAGGAAGCTCGCGTATCTGCTTGGTCAGGCAGGCACGACACTGGACGGTATCTACTTTTGTCCCCATCATCCGGATGACGGGTGTGGGTGTCGAAAGCCCAACCGTGGGATGATTGACCAGGCAGTCCAAGAACAGGAGGTGGATCTGAAGCAGTCGTATGTGATCGGCGATCACCTCCGTGATGTCGAATTAGCCAAACGGGTGGGAGCACGAAGTGTCCTCGTGACCACCGGGGCGACTCGTCTGCAAGACGTGGAAGGTTTGACGGACACTCAGCTGATTCCGGATAGAGTTGAAGCCTCCCTGACCGAGGCTGTGGACTGGTTGTTGTCTGATGTGAAGCGTGGAGCTCTATCACAGCATGAATAGTACGGGTTGGGTCGAGCATACGGTTTGAGAAGTGTGCGGCATGCCGGACAAGGCCGGACTTGTGTTGGCTACGCAGCGAGAGTAAGTTGTCTCGGGATACGATACCCAGCGCGTTGTGCGACTCGAGGAGAAATGGTGATGGCCGTGGACCAAGGTACGAAGGATTGTTCCATCCCCTGTAACCTCTGTGGCGGGACCGAGGTTTCGATTCTTTCAACCAGAAGTCGTAGCAGGAACCCGTTACGGACCGTCATCTGCCAAGCCTGTGGGCTCGTATGGTCGGATCCGCGGCCACACGATGCCCGACAGTTTTATGAAGCAGAGTATCGCCTTGCGTATAAGAACACCTACAGTCCGAAACCCAAGCATGTCGTGCGTGCGGGCAAGGTCGCTCTGTCACGGTTTGGGAAGATTACGCAGTTGTTGTCGAGTCGGAAAACAGTACTCGACGTCGGCACTGGAGGCGGAGAGTTCGCCTATTTACTCCAATCGCTGGGTCATGTTGTGAATGGGATCGAGCCGAATCGAGGGTATGCTGATCATTCGATCCAACAATATGGGTTGACGGTTCAAGTTGGATTCGTACAAGACGCGACGTTTGCTCCCGCCTCGTTCGATATCGTGACGATTTGGCATGTCCTTGAACATACGGAAGACCCGGGCTTCATTCTGGCACGCCTCCGTTCTTGGTTAAAACCTGACGGGGTACTCGTTGTAGAGGTTCCGAATGTGGAGGCGACCTGCCAGGCACCTCGCAATACATTCCACGAAGCCCACCTCTACAATTTCAATGTTGTGTCATTGCGCCGGTTAGCCAAAAAACAGGGATTGTATGAAACCTCGCATCTCATCTCCCAGGATGGTGGGAATATCACGATGTTTTTCACTCCAAAAGAGCCCCTGATTGCCGATCCATTCTCCGCTATGATTCCAGGAAATTGCGAGTGGATCTCGAGAATTGTGCGCCAACACACGTTTTTGCGGCATCACCTCAGTCCCTCCCCATATGTGCGAGTGTGGCAACGTCTCTGTCGGTCGCTCGAAGAGCGACGCGAAACGGCAGCTTCGAGCAGCGGTAAGGCGATACTTGATGGCCTCTATGCCCCTCATGTGCAGGCCCATGTCCCCACATGTGCATGAAGAGAGATGGTGTCGGTACGGGTGAGGGACCTGCATCGTGACTCAGTATTCCGATGTTGTCCCCGCTGCAAAGACAGAAAGGTTGTCCGGTGTCATCTGTCACCTCTTTGGATGCGGCTCCTTTTTCCCTATGGGATAGCGCCCGTATTCTTCTGATCAAGCCGAGTTCGCTCGGAGATATCGTCCATACGTTTCCAGTGGTGTCGGCGATCAAGGCGCAGTGGCCCGGGGTGCATCTGACATGGGTGGTGAAGCGCCAATGGGCTGAGCTCGTTGAGCGAGCGGAGGGGATCGATCGTATCTGGCCGATCGACATGACGGTCAGCAGTTGGGTGCGGGAGGGGTTGGCGCTCAGGGCTGAGCGGTTTGACCTCGCGCTTGATTTGCAAGGGTTGTTTCGAAGCGGTGTCCTGGCTTGGTTGAGTGGTGCACCGACACGGTTTGGTTTTGCGAACGGACGGGAGGGTAGTCCTTGGTTCTATACCACCCGTGTTCCGGTCACACATCTGAATGTTCACGCAGTCGATCGATACCTTTCCCTATTGAGTGCCTTGGGGGTGAGACTCCCTGAGAAACCCCAGTTTCGGTTCAAGCTCCTGGAAGAGGATATCGCCACTGTTCGAACGGTCTGCCACCGTCAAGGTTTTGCCATCGATCGGCCATGGATTGCGATGAATATTGGGGCGCGGTGGCCGACAAAGCGATGGCCGCTCACGGCGTTCGCTGCGGTCCTGGACCAACTGTATGCCTCGCAGCTTGGGCCGGTCGTGGTCATCGGAAGTTCGGAGGAGCGTTTTTATACGAATCAGCTCAGGGCTCTGACGGCGAGTTCTTTTATCGACCTCTGTGGGGAAATCCCATTGGGATGTTTACCGGCGCTGCTTTCAACAGCATCTGCCATGGTGACCAACGACTCTGGGCCGATGCATATTGCATCAGCCCTGGGAGTTTCTGTCGTCGCACTGTTCGGACCGACGAGTGCGATTCGGACCGGACCGTATGGCGATGGCCATCAGATCCTGAGTGGGCCGGTTCCATGTAGCCCCTGTTTCAGCCGTGTCTGCCGACATATTCCAGAATTGGAATGTCTTCACCTCATTACGCCGACCCAGGTAGTTGATGCTATTCACCCGAGGTTAACGGCTCACGCGCCATGTCAATGAACGTCTTGATCGTTCGACCTGACGGTATCGGCGATGTGCTCCTCTCGCTTCCCGTGGCAACGCAACTACGGGAACTCGTGCCGGGTGTCAGAGTCGAGTTCTTAACCAGTCCCACAGTGGCGCCGCTGCTTGAGCACCATCCTGATGTGGATGCTGTCCGCACCATTCGTCTCACAGATCCGTTGGCAGAATTGCGTCGTGCCTTTTTACACGGAGTTGAGGTGGCGGTGTTTCTCAAGCCGTTTCGCCGGTTGATGTGGGCGGCCTGGCTGGCGCGGGTACCGATACGAATTGCGACGGGCTATCGTTGGTATAGCCTCTTGTCGAATAGACGGATCTATGAACATCGCAGTGAATTTGCGAAACATGAATCAGCATACAACGTTGAGATGTTGAGAGGCTTGGGGGTGCCCCCTCGAGAGGTTCAACCTCCAAGGTTGTTCGTGACGGAGCAGGAGCGAAACATTGGGGTATCCTATTGGGCGGATTTGCCGAGCCCGCGAGTCATCATTCATCCTGGAGGCTTTTCTGCACGCCGATGGCGACCGGAGTATTACCGGGATCTGGCTGCTGAGTTGGCGCAAGCCGGTTATGGGGTGATCTTGACTGGCAGCGAGTCAGAAAGAAAACAGTTTGAATCCCATGCCCAGCCTCCCATGCACATCCCAACCGAGATCAAGAATTGTATGGGGCAACTGTCGCTCCGCCAGCTTATGGCAGTGATTGTTCATGCCCATGTGGTCGTTTCGGGAGCCACGGGACCAGCTCATATGGCGGCAGCGCTGGGAATCCCCACAGTCAGCCTGTTTGATCCTCGCCGAAACAATTTGCCCGTGAGATGGAAGCCTCTTGGAAGGGGAGTCGTCCTACGCCCGGATGTTCCAACCTGCGACAAATGTATCGGTGAAGCCTGCTCATACTGGGATTGTCTTGATCATTTCACGGTCGACAAGGTGGCGACTGCCATCAGGCTGGTGATTGATGCTCCTTCGGCTCTCGTCATACACCACGTCTGAGGTCGACTATCGGCTGGACGCATGGTTTCTCGGTATTGGTCTTGACTCCACTTCACGTATATGTTCATATCCTGAACGCATCTACTGAGATACTCATAACTCTATGAATCTGCAAGACCAACGAGATCTGCTCTTGCTGACCGAAGTGGAGCGAGATGGCGGGGTGACACAGCGTTCCCTTGCGGCAAAGCTTGGGGTCGCCCTGGGGCTTGCAAATCTGTACCTGAAGCGATTGGTGCGAAACGGGTATATCAGTATTGCCTCGATCCCTTCCCACCGTGTCCGTTACGTGTTGACACCAGAAGGGTCTGCGGAGAAGTCGAGGTTGACTTCCCTTCATATAGAGTATGTCCTGTCGCATTATCGTGATATGCGCGCGCGCTTTCGAGAAGCCCTGTCTCATATGGCTCAAAATGGAATGAAACGGGTCGTGATTTATGGAACCAGTGAACTTGCGGAAATGGCCTATTTGTCGCTCCGTGAGATGCAGATGACGTTGGTGGGATTTGTGGATGATGGACGGCAGGAATCGTTTCTCTCGTACCCGGTCTGGTCGTCGGATGTCTTGCAGGAATGGGAGTTTGATGCGGTGCTGCTGGCACACTTCGATCTGACGGCTGGGCTCCG
The DNA here is from genome assembly GCF_001458735.1 of Candidatus Nitrospira nitrosa. Taxonomy (NCBI): domain Bacteria; kingdom Pseudomonadati; phylum Nitrospirota; class Nitrospiria; order Nitrospirales; family Nitrospiraceae; genus Nitrospira; species Candidatus Nitrospira nitrosa. Next base: position 162,781 of record NZ_CZQA01000008.1, on the reverse strand, counting down.
AACCAAACTGGAACATCATCAGGTTCCAGTCAGCAAGATTATCGCGCTGACGTCGGTGTAAGCGCGCAAGACCACCGTTTTTTCACTGTAAGTGAGAGGGCGGAGCTGTACCTAAATGGTCTTTATGGTAGAAGCTGACTATCAAGTCTTTCTCGCGAGGATGAGCCAAGTACACCAGATAGATCAGGTGCCTAAACAGGCGAGATAAACCAGATGGATCAGACAGGCAATCTTCACTGGTATGCCCTGAGAACGAAGTCTCGCCATGAGAAGCTGGTACGGGATCAGTTGGATAAACAAGGAATCGAGCCGTTGCTTCCGACGGTCAAACGATTGAGCCAGTGGAAGGATAGAAAAAAAGAAATTGAGGTCCCGCTGTTTGCTGGGTATTGTTTTGTACGGTTTTCCCAGCAAGAAAAAGCACCCATACAAAAGACCATCGGCGTGGTTGAAATCGTCGGCAATGGGAGTCGGCCTGAACCGATTCCAGAGCTGGAGATTGACGCACTACGGCGTTTGATGACAAGTGTCCTTCCGTATGATCCTCATCCCTATCTGCACGAAGGGATGAAGGTTGAGGTCATTCGTGGTCCCTTGCAGGGTATTTACGGAATTCTGCTACGGAAAGAGAAACGACATCGATTGGTGATCGGAGTGCATCTCATTCAACAAGCGGCAGCAGTGGAGATCGATGTGAATGATGTGGTGGGAGGGTGAGCGTCGGTACGGAGCATTATATTTAGGAGGTTGGGGAAAACTCTCGAGTTAATCGACTCCCAGCGGATGTCCACGGTGGAGGCCCTCTCATCAAGGTAGAGCATTGCTGGCTCGGATGAGTGGATTGAGAGTACATCTGTCTCATTCAACCCAGGTCTTCCCGCTTGGTAGGCAATGAGTTCGGGCTGCAATTCAACCGGCATGCCGGCCACTATTTTCATGGCAGTTTTTAGCGCACGGGCTTTGATCCATGCCAAATTTGTTTAGGAATGCCTCATGGGGAGGAGTTTCGGCGGTGGTTCGCCTCCTATTCGGATTGGGTAATCTCCTTTTGGCGATCAATCTAGCCGGAGCGGTTTCATATGGTTACTTGACCCTCATGCTGTCAATCACGGCGTTTTATGTGGCCTTACTCAACAGCATACATACCATTGCTGTTACGCATGCTGCCGAGTTACAGCGTCAGCCCGACTCAGGGCACGGTTTAGACATCCTATTTTCTGCTGTGTGGACGGTGACGCTAGTAGGCGTGGCCATTCTTGGTTCCGCCGCGTTCCTCCTCGGACAGCCTTTCCTGCATACCTTTATTTACTGGGGGGGCGATATTCTAGTCGAAAGTCAACTTTCACAGTTGCTTGTGATCGTCGTGCTTATCGCGATTTGTCAGATACTAGGAGCCGGTCATGTGGCTGTCATTGAGAGTTTAGGCCGGTTCGACCTTGCGGCCCAGGCGCAACTATTCGGCCCGCCAGCAGTTTTTACTTTGATTGTGTTTAGCTCTTACTCTTCCCATAAGCTGAACATCGTTGGTATTGGGAAATTTATGCTGGCAGGTGGCGTAATCGACTTGTTGCTGGCCACTTGGGTGCGCTTGAGGATGAAACATCTGAGCTCATTCAAGCCATCAGCCGAAACAATTAGATTATTTCCTGGTTTATTGAATCAGGGCGTCGCGTTGCAGGGGGCGAATCTGGTCAACATATTCTTCGACCCGTTCAATAAATTCTTGCTTAACCGATTTGTTGGGCCGACAAGTGTTTCCACCTATGAAGTTGCCATGAAAATAGTTGTGGGCATCCGAGGACTCTTTGGAGGGGCATGTCGTACGTTTCTGCAATTGTCGAGTAAGTTGAGTATTGAGGGGGGCAACGACTACCTCAAGGTGGTGCATTACGGACTAATCCCCGCCATCTTGATGCATGGTATTGGCTGCGTATTAATGGTGTTCGTTTCACGGTATTGGCTGAGAGGTGAAATGGACTATCTACCAGTCTTCTACGTCACTCTCATTCCGTCCAGCATCGGGATCATCTTCGCCGGCCCTCTATACAGCGCTCTGATTGGAATTCGTGATCTAGGCTTTATCTTTCGGATGCATCTGAATCTAGCGGTGCTCAACTGTATCGTATCATTGACCTTGATTCCATTTTTGGGTCTTTGGGGTGCAGGGATCGGGTTATCGCTAACCACAGCCTACAACGCGTGGGCTGAATACCATCGGTTTGTCCAAATGATTGGTGGTATTGTGGGATTCAAACAGGAAATTCAAAGAGTGGCGGTGCGTGCTACATTACTGCTCACAGTTTCCGTGTGTGCTGCGCTCGTTGGTTACTTCATTACTGATCTCACAGGTGTTCTGATTGTGGAGAGCGTGATTGCTGCAATATTTCTGTGCTGGCTTATGTTGGAACCGTTGTCGATTCGTATCATGAGAGTTTCCACGGGTTGGCTTGGCCATAGTTCTTGATGAAAAGTAGGTGAGGACAGATGAAGCCGGAAAAACTGTACCTCATTTCCCCGCGTGAGCCGTCAGGGGCCACATGGTTAATCAATTGCTTTCTTGAACTTGGCATAAAGACATACCGAGAGACTATGGGTGTCATGTGGGAACGTTTCAAGTCGGAAGGCTATACGCTTAACCCAGCTGAAGTCAGATTGAAAAAATGGCTTCCGATTCTTAGCTCACGACATACGTTTAATTTCCGCAAAGATATCGAGATTGAGTGGGCACATCAATGGCCGACCGCTAGGCATCAAGCGCATCGGATCATATATTTCGTGCGTGATCCGCGTGACGCGCTGTTGTCCCGTTATCGTCGCGAATTGCCGGAAATGGATTTCGGCGAGTTTCTAGATTTTCCGGATCCATACACCTTGCGCAATAAGATCGATACATGGTGTCTGTTCAACGAAGTCTGGCTACAGCAGTCAAATGTCAGGCGTTTTCGCTTCGAAGATTACAAACGGGACGCCGATCGTACGATCAGGGATGTCCTGCACTTTGTGGGAATTCAAGCCGAAGACCGTGAAATTGTGGATGCGCTGGAAAACTCTACGTTTGAGAAAGCTGCCACTGCTGAAAAGAAATATCGGGAGCAGCATCCTGAAGATACGGAGTTGATCAATCGGGCCAGTCAAGTCGGTACGTGGCAATCTTCGGATGAGACGGCGAATATCACGAGAATTGCCGAAGGTGCAGGTAGATTGCTTGCATATTTTGGCTATGAGCAACAGATGGAAGTCGCCAAGAAAAATTACATGCCTCATGCCAGTGTGCTTGGCTTTTATAAGCACCTTCCGGTTGCGCCAAACTTTTGGCGCGCTGAAAGCGATGGCGCGGATATTTCGGCAAATAGAACTCAAGCCCTCCAGTTTGTTTTGTCGCTGGACGAGGATATGCTCAAAAGATCCGGCTTATCCGGATATGAAACATTTGTGCTATTGAAGGGGTTAGAAGAGTTGATGCTCGGGATTAAAGAAGGTGATGGTATTCGAAAAATCCAAGGACTGGTCAGGCGGCATACCGTCAAGCCCTGGTGGAGAATCGTTCGTGCTATGGAAAAACATGATATCCAGCTTCCTTCAAGTGTGAGGGGCTCTCTGAGGCGGTGCAGGAATCTTTTAAAAAGGAGGGGGTATCAAGTTCCAAGTGCAACGAGTGAATACTGACGCCACTGCGCGTCAACCTCCAGAGGCGTCGCAAAGTTCAAACATTTTCGTGGGCGCGTATTGAGCTGATGCACGATGGCGGTCAGGTCACTCTGGGTGGATGTGGAGAGAGGAGTGCCCTTGGCAAGTATTGGCGCAGCAAGCCATTGGTCGTCTCGTTGGGCCCGTGTTGCCGGGGCTGTGCGGATCGGCAGCGTACACCTGGAGCGAGAGGCGGTTCGCTACCCGCTCAGGCTCCGCCATCTCTTTCCCCCCGATCATAGGTCAGCATTTTCCGCAGTGGGGTAGGGACATGCCAAAGCATCTTCGTGAAGCCCTGGTAAGCTCTCGTGGCAGCCGTCCCGTCCATGCGAGCCAGTAGGATCAGGAGGGGCGTCCGTTCCACCAGGGTGCCCACGGTCGAACCACTCTGCGCTCCCTTGAGGCGGTCGCCCTCCCAGTGCCACGGCACTGCACGAGTGGCCGCGTCGGTCCTTCCTACGCGCCCGAGGTCGACGGGTCTTACGCACCTGGCGCAGGGCTGTCAACCATTTAGTCCGCAAGGCGCCACGTGGCAGCACCTACAGTCCTGCCTAGATGGTTTCAGCAGACAGCGACTTGCTCATGTCGTCAGGATACCGGCGATGCAGACGTCCCGCAATCTGCTCAGATGAGCAGCCCGCCGTCAGGTGCGTCCAGACAGACGGCCACAACCATGGGTCACGGAGTTTGCGAAGGCGCCGTGGGCGGTGAGCTCGAATATCTGCGTGGTGCTGCGTCGTACAGGCCCGGGAGGGACAGTCGGGTATCGGGTTCCGAGCGACCTCGCGGCTCACAGGGCTCGGGGCCCGTCCCCAAATCCGCGCCAGGGTTCGGAGCGAATGCCCTTGGGCGAGCCCTAGACTGACGGTTGCACGTTCAGCTGTTGAGAGCATCGTGTTCGCATGGCAACACCATAGCCCATGAGGGGCTGGCAGCGTTGCACTTGGAGCTAGAACTTAAGAGGTTAATGGTTGGTACAACGTGTGAAGCAGGCGGCAGTATATTGGATCACGGGACTTTCAGGAGCCGGGAAAACAACGCTGGCAGGCAAGATTGTTGCGCAGCTGCGTGTCAGTGGAGAAGTGGTTGTATTTTTAGATGGAGATGAGTTACGCGATGTATTTGGCGCGACGGCGGCCAATGCCAAGAACCATGGACGAGAAGGACGGTTGGCCCTGGCCTTTCAGTATGCACATTTGTGCCGAATCATCGCTGGACAAGGGGTGACGGTGGTGATTGCCACTATCTCCCTGTTCCGTGAAATCCATGTTTGGAATCGGGCAAACCTGCCTGGCTATTTTGAGGTATATCTAAAAGTGCCGGTGGAAGAACTTCGTCGCCGTGACCCTAAAGGTATATACCGGCGTTTCGATGCCGGTGAACTTTCAGATGTGGCTGGACTGGACTTGCCCATCGATGAGCCTGAATCGGCAGATTGGGTTCTTGAATTTGACCCATCGAAATCGGTTGATGCAGTGGCGGAAGAGTTTATGAAACATCTCAAGAGGGAAAACTTTCGATGAAAACTGAATGGGATTACACCACGTTGGCGAATGCCTATCTCAAGCGCCCAGATTATGCGGATCCAGCTATAAATGCCATGTTGTCCATTGCCAGTCTCAAGTCGGGTGCGATCTGTGACGTCGGGGCTGGAGTGGCTCATCTGACGTTGATGCTAGCGGTTCGAGGATTTGATGTCACAGCAGTGGAACCCAATAACGCGATGCGTGCTAACGGAATCAAGCGCACCGCATTGTTACCCAATGTACGCTGGTTTGAGGGCACGGGTGAACAGACGGGCCAAACAGACCAGTCGTTCCATATGGTCACCTTTGGCAGTTCATTCAATGTATGTGATCGTCAGTTGGCTCTTAAGGAAACTGCCCGTATCCTCAAGCAGAATGGCTGGTTTGCGTGTATGTGGAACCATCGTCAATTGGATGATCCGATTCAGGACCGTATCGAATCCATTATCAAAGCGTTGGTGGCGGGTTATGGCTATGGTACACGCCGGGAAAATCAGACAACGGTGATTGAGGAAAGCGGTTTGTTTGGCCCAGTGGTGCATGTGGATGCCAGTGTGGTACACGAGCAATCCATCGAGGAATGTGTGGAGGCGTGGCGATCCCATGCAACCTTAGCACGCCAGGCTGGCGCAAATTTCCCAAAGGTTGTTCAGGCCATTGAGGAGTACCTAAGAGGGCTGGGTCAAGCTACCATCCGCATTCCGTACTCCACCAACATTTGGGTTGCTCAATTAGTGTAAGGCAAGCATATGGCATCCAGGATCCTCACATTCACCACCAAAGCTGGAACGTTGGCGCAGGTACAGCATAGACTGAAGTCTGCCCGTATCGCACGACTTGTGCAGTTCACCGTGGCCGACTGGCGGCGGGATCGCGGAAGTTGTCTCGCACAGGTTTCTGCTTCGCTGGGTGCTGCTCCATGGATTGTGCGCTCTAGTTGCCAACTGGAAGACGGTACGAGCAGATCCAATGCCGGGGCTTATCTGACCTTGCGGGACGTGCCGGCGGAAGGGCTGGAGCGCGCGATCGAGCAAGTGATTGCCTCGTATGGGGCAGCCGTCGATGCCGATGAAGTGCTGATACAGCCCATGTTGCAACACGTTGTCCGATCTGGGGTGGCGTTTTCCCATGATCCTAATACGTGCGCATCCTATCGAGTGGTGAACTGGACCGAAGGATCAGATACTGCCAGGGTGACGGGAGGGTATAACGGAAGAATATGGCAGGGTGCGGCTTTGTCCCCGTTTCCGCCTCCACGTGAATTGGGTGGCACGGTGGCTTTGTTGGATGAATTGCTGACGCTGTTTGACGGTGTACCGCTGGATTGCGAGTTTGCTGTCACCCATAAAAATGATACGGATACCCTATGGCTCTTGCAGGTGCGTCCATTGGTCATGCCAGCAGCCGGTCAGTTGCCTGAAGTGCAGGCGCAGAGGATTACATTGATCGCCGACAAAGTAGCACGCGGGATGCGTCCGCATCCTTTTCTGATGGGGCGGCGCACAGTCTATGGTGTGATGCCGGATTGGAACCCTGCCGAAATTATCGGAGTGCGTCCTAAGCCGCTTGCGTTGTCACTGTACCGCGAGCTAGTGACAGATGCCATTTGGGCATATCAGCGGAATAACTATGGTTACCGGAACCTGCGTAGCTTCCCGCTGATGCCGCACTTCTTCGGGTTGCCCTACATCGATGTGAGGCTGTCCTTCAATTCATTCATTCCGGCGGATTTGGACGAGAAACTGGCCGGACGTCTGGTGGATTATTACATCGACCGATTGTTAGACGAGCCCACTCTGCATGACAAGGTGGAGTTCGAGATTGTGTTTTCATGCTACACATTGGATCTGCCGGCACGTCTTGAGCGCCTAACGGAAGCGAGATTCTCAGCCGAGGAACAAAAGACCATTGCCGATAGCCTTCGAACCCTCACGAACCGCATCGTACATCCGCAAGATGGTTTGTGGCGATCCGATGCTGCCAAATTGGATATTCTCAAACAACGCCGAGAGCAACTACTCTCTTCTAGCTCGGACCCACTGGAGCGAATCTATTGGTTGCTGGAAGACGCCAAACGTTACGGGACCTTGCCATTTGCCGGGTTAGCGCGGGCAGGCTTTGTCGCCATACAAATGCTCAAATCGTTGGTTACGGTCGGGATACTTGCACAATCCGATTACGATTCGTTTATGGCGAGTGTGTCCACTGTCAGTAGCCAATTGGGCAGAGACCGGGCAATCCTAGACAAAGCCACCTTTCTGGCGCGCTACGGACATTTACGACCTGGGACCTATGACATTTTGTCGCCTCGCTATGATGAGGCGCCAGAGTTGTATTTTGACTGGGATCAACGTCCCTCATTGGAAGAGACCGCTGAACCTTTCTCAATGACATTGCCGCAGATGCGCGAGATAGTACAACTGTTGGAAGCCCACGGTCTGCAGTCAAATCCTGTTGAATTGTTCAATTTCCTGCAAGCTGGAATTGAATTGAGAGAATTGGCAAAGTTTCATTTCACCCGTAACCTGTCCGATGTTCTCGCCTTGGTGTCCAGTTGTGGAGCGGAATGGGGATTTTCGAAGGAGAGTCTTGCTTACTGCGACATTGCGGTATTCAGGGAACTCCATGTGGCGGCTGCTGATCCAAAGGGCCTCCTTGCTCGCTCCATTGAGGAAGGAGCGGCTCGCTACAGCGAGACGCTTGCTCTTTCCCTGCCCCCTGTAATCGCGCAACCGGAAGATGTGTGGGCATTTGAATTGCCGGAAGCGTCGCCCAATTTCATAACTCAAAAGCAGGTCACGGCTCCAATTGCGGGATGTAATGTGCGCGAGAAACTGGTCGGTGCGATTGTCTGTATCCCTAATGCCGATCCTGGGTTCGACTGGTTATTTGCTTGTCCCATAGCCGGGCTGATTACGGCTTGGGGTGGAGCTAATTCACATATGGCAATCCGTGCCGGTGAAATGGGCTTACCCGCCGTCATCGGTGCTGGAGAGATGCTATATCGGCGTTGGTCACAGGCTACTCGTCTGCACGTGGATTGCGCCGGGCGCCGGGTGGAGGTACTGGCTTGAGCACGGGGTTGAAAGTGGCTGTGAGCCAGAGGGTTGATGTATGGGCAGAGCGGGGCGAGCGGCGCGATGCAGTGGATCAGCGGTTGTGTCAGTGGCTGACGGCTAGCGGCTGTATCCCAGTACCAGTACCCAATATCTTCATGCCAAGGGCTAAACGCGATGATAACAGGATGGGGTTACAAGATTGGTTATTTGCCATAAATCCAGATGCCGTGTTGCTTTCAGGCGGCAATGATATCGGTGAAGTTCCTGAGCGTGACAGCACCGAGCATTGTTTGCTGGCCTATGCTAAGGACCAAAGGTTGCCTACGTTGGGAATCTGCCGGGGAATGCAGATGATGGCGGTGTGGGCGAATGGCAGCCTCATATCGGTGAGTGGTCATGTGCGTACCCGTCATCACTTGCAAATAGTAGCAATCTCTGGTGAGTGGCCGGACGAGGTGAATAGTTTCCATAATGTTGCTTTGGCCGATTGCCCGCCGGGGTTTGTGGTAATGGCCCGCGCTGAAGACGGGACGATTGAGGCTATGCGTCATGAGGTCCTGCCATGGGAAGGCTGGATGTGGCATCCCGAACGTGAAAGCACCTTTTCACCCCCAGATATGAACAGATTTCAAGCATTGATTCAGGGGTAGGTGGTAGCTGGAAATGCCCGGGCTTGCTCGGCGTGCAGTGTGGCGTGGACTCGAGAGGGTCTGAACCGTTTTGACAGGGACCCGAACATGGCACTGTCCGCTGCTTCTGTGACCAGCGTCCTCTCACTTGAGATGGAATTGTGATGAGAGCCATTATTCTCGCTGCCGGTCGGGGCAGCCGCATGAAATACTTAACGGACGAACGCCCCAAATGCATGGTGGAGCTACGCGGAAAGACGCTACTGCAATGGCAAATTTCGGCACTGCAGGGAGCTGGAATTACTGAAATTGGCATTGTACGGGGGTATCGCAAAGAAATGCTCGAAGGGTTTGCCCTCACGCCATTCGACAACCCGCGCTGGGCTGAGACTAACATGGTTAGTTCCCTCGCCTGTGCGCAGGAATGGTTGAAAAGCGTACCCTGTGTGGTGAGCTATTCGGACATTTTTTATGATGCCAGTGCCGTACGAATGTTGATGGATGCGAATGCCGAATTGGCAATAACCTATGATCGGAATTGGCGCGCGTTATGGGAGGACCGTTTTGAAGATCCGCTATCAGATGCGGAAACCTTCCGAATAGATGACAATGGTGATCTGCTTGAAATAGGACAGAAGCCTAAGCATATCGAGGATGTCCAAGGCCAATATATGGGGCTGTTGCGATTCACTCCAGGCTCGTGGCGACAAGTCGAATCGTTGCGTGCAGGACTGGTTTCGACACTGTGCGATAAGCTGGATATGACAGGGATGTTACAACGGCTGATCATAGGGTATGGAGTCAAAGTCCGTGCATTGCCGTACGCAGGAGAGTGGGGCGAAGTGGATAGCGCAGAGGATTTAGCAATATATGGGGAAGGGACGTAATAGAACCCTGGTTATCGCGTGATTGTGAACGATGAATATCACGCTAGTCGATAATAGTTTTAGGCGAAATGGCTGTCCGCTATGCCATTCAAGTAATGTCCACAAGGTAGATTCTGCCGACTATGGCGGAACAGTAAATTTTTCTTCCCTGGAGATCAGGTTGAATCACCAGCCTGAGATTTGGGTTTGCGGGCAATGTTCTTCTGGATTCGTTCAAAATATTATTCCGGAGACGACAACCACAACCTTATATTCGATGTCCCGAGCTGGCGATCGTTGGTCAAGAATTCCATTTGACCAGTCAAAAACCTCGGAGGTTGTGCATGCCATGTCCCTAGTCTTTAAAGACAAAGGGCGGGTCTTGGATGTCGGCTGCAATACCGGTGAGCTACTCGACTTCGCTGGAACATTCGGGTGTGTAACGTCAGGATTGGAATATTCCGATGACAGTCGCGCGGTCATACGCGGCAAAGGGCATACACCCTATCAAGCTTTTGACGAGATATCGGATCAGTTTGAAATCATCACGGCATTTGATTTGATTGAACATCTCTACGACATTCCAACCTTTCTGAGTAACTGCCATGACAAGCTGGTTAAGGGGGGCAAGTTGATTGTACTGACGGGCGACATTCAGTCCGTGAGTGCAAGGGCGTCCGGTGCTCATTGGTGGTATGTCCAGTATCCTGAGCATATTGTTTTCCCGTCCAGATTGTTTTTCGAGAGTCTATCTAACTTCAAGCTTGAAAATTGGGTTCCAACCCATGCGGCTGCTGCGTATAACTATCCTTTCTACAGGACGCTGCTGAGTCATTTTAAAAGGATGGTGACGCTGAAGAAATATAATGGGTTGCCATCACGATTCCCTGATCATGCCCTGATTATCCTAATGAAAGTAGGCGATTAGTGTTGTGCTTTTCCTTACGCGATACGGGTAAATTCACCACGTGATTGTTTCTGAAACACAAGCAGGGCAAGCGGGTTCCATCCAGATGCCTCCTATCGGTCTTGGCTGCCCCGTTTGTTATGAAAAGGCACTGGATAGTACCGGAGGGGTTCTTCTGAGCGATAGACGGAAGGGGTTGCCTGGGGTGTGGCGAGTTGCCGAGTGTCAAAAGTGCACGGTCATTTCTATGGTGCCACTCCCGACGGACGACCAATTGGCCTCGTATTACCATGCCTATTCACAAGATAACCAAATCGATTTCTCGCAGAGGGCGGGGTCACGCTATCCGAACCTCAGAAAGCTGTTTCATTGGGTCAGTGGCGATGTGGACCCACGGGATTTCGTAGAGGTTCCTTCGGGGGCGCGAGTCCTTGATTATGGGTGCGGTCATGCCGGATACCTGAGTGATTTCCATCATCGCGGAGTGGCAATCTCGGGAGCAGAGATCGCGGCGTATACGGTCGAAGCATGTCGGAAACATGGCTACGATGTGAAGAAGGTGGAAGACTTTTCTCATATTCCGTTTCCATCGGGTGAGTTCGATATCGTCTACCTCATGCAGGTATTTGAGCATCTTCGTGACCCTCATGGGTTTTTTCAGGAACTTTCGAGGATCTTGAGAAATGGCGGGATGCTGTATCTTGCCATGCCCAATGCCGCCAGCATATGGCGAAAAGTATTCGGATGCAATTGGGTCAGTGGATGGTTTGCGCCATTTCATCTCTTTCATTACACGCGTGACGCAATGAAGAAGTTGGCGAACCAGTATGGGTTTGATCTGCTCCTGGCGTGGAGCCGGACACCGGAATCGTGGTTCCGACTGAATCTTAAGGCGGCTCTCTATTCAAAGGAATTCCGATTGGATTGGCACCGAAATTGGTTGGATGCAGCGTCGATGCGTTACCTATTGATGTTCCTGTTGCGCGTGATCGAATCTCCGTTTCGTGAAAAGGACTGTTTAGTCCTACAGTTTAGGAAACGATAAGCGTTATGGGCGATGGCGGCGGGCACCACGGACAAGGTGTTTCCATGGTTCGCATTGCGGCCCTCATGGCCTGCCATAACAGAGTCGCATCCACCACTGAAAGCGTCCGTTTCTTGAAGTCTCAGGCTATTCCAGATGCGTCGGTCGATCTGTTTCTTGTGGATGATGGGTCAAGCGACGGCACGGCGCAAGCAGTCTGCGATCTTGTTCCTCACGCCACGATCCTCACTGGGGATGGAAACTTGTTTTGGTGTGGAGGTGTCCGCTGGGCGTTTGAGGAAGCCATCAACCGGAACTACGATTTCTACCTGTGGCTTAACGATGACACACTTCTTGATCAGGGTGCGTTGGTGAGAATGTTCGATACCTACCGGAAAGTTGCTCGCGATGCGTGTGAGGCAACCATCGTTGTCGGCAGCACCCGTGATCCCAAGACGGGCCAGTTTACGTATGGTGGGTGGCGCCGATATCTTAAGCCAACGGGCGTGATCTCATGGAAAAAAACACCTCCGCATATGGAGACACCGCTCGCGTGCGATACGATGAACGGCAACATTGTGTTGATCCCAAGATCCGTCGTCGAGCGAATTGGAAACCTCGATGTGGCCTTCGTGCACACGATGGGAGATCTCGACTATGGCTTGCGAGCTGTCAAGCATGGATGTCGCATCTACATTGCTCCTGGGTACTGCGGGACGTGCGCAAGCAACGACCAACCGCGTCCATATGCAGGCGGTCAGACGCCGCTTTCCACGCGATGGAAACAACTGCTCGGGCCGAAGGGGTTCCCAATCAAGGCCTGGGGGGTGTTTACCTATCGGCATAAGGGCCCCTTGTGGTTCCTGGCTTGGTTGGCGCCCTATATTCTCTTTTGGTTCAAATCGGTCTTGTTGCCGCAGAAGGGTCAGTAGTGTTCCGCGCGCCCGTTGCTTTATTTGTCTACAACCGTCCCGATCACACTCGGCAAACCGTAGAAGCATTAGCAGCCAATACGCTTGCCGTTGAGACTCCGCTTTACGTGTTTTCCGACGCGCCAACAGATGAAACGCCACGGCAGCCAGTTGAGGAAGTCCGATCCTATATCCGAACCATCAGCGGGTTCCAGTCTGTCACGCTCATCGAGCGTCCTATCAACTACGGGTTGGCTCGTTCCATAATCGATGGAGTCACCGGTCTGTGCGAGAGGTATGGCTGTGTCATCGTGGTAGAAGATGATTTGGTGACGTCTTCAAGGTTTTTGTCCTATATGAACGATGCGCTGACAGTCTATGAGCACGATGCCCGTGTTATGCAGATCTCAGGCCATATTGCCCATGTGCCAGAATTTTCCAGGCGGACGGAAGCGCTGTTTGTGCCGTTTGTCACATCCTGGGGATGGGGTACTTGGGAAAGGGCGTGGAAGCAGTTCGATCCATCGGCGCAAGGATGGGAGAAGATTCGCGATGATCGTACATTGAGGAAGCGCTTCAATCTGGACGATTATTTCGACTATGCGACGATGATGCAGATGCAGCTGGATGGAAAGATCGATTCGTGGGCAATTCGCTGGTATCTGAGTGTGTTCTCGAGAGGCGGGATGGCGCTCTTTCCGCCACGTTCTCTTGTGCGAAACATCGGTTTTGCAAGCGGCACGCATGGGTCGAGAGTGTTGCGATGGACCTTGGCGCGACAGCCGATCTCGGATGAGCCGGTGTCGTTTCCGCGTTTGAGACAAGTTGTGGATCACGACTATGCGCTGGTGAAGAAAGCTTTATTCAGGCAAACGGGAGGTCAGTTGGGTGCGATGTTTCGATGGGCGCGGAGGTACTTAGCTTCCGGGACGGGCTAATCGTCAACAGGTGTTTCGATAAGGTAGGCTGCTGTACGCTGCCGACTAGCGCGATGCGTATTCTTCAGATTGATATCCCCGATCATGAGTTGGCTGGTGACGAGTTGGCGTATCTCTCTCGCCTGCAAGGGAGTGAGCTTGATCTGGCGAAAATATGGGAGTTGATGGATTGTGAATGGGAGAATGCTGGGGCCGGATATTCGGAGACTGACCAGGAGGCGGTTTCAAAGTTCTATGAGTCACCCGTATGGTTGCTCAATGGCCTTTTCACGGAATGTGACCAAGATTCGAAGCGGCATCGGGACCGGATTGCTGCGTGGCTCGCTGGGCATGCCTTTGCGGTGATTTATGACTATGGAGGCGGGTATGGTTCCCTTGCCAGAAAGATTGCTGCCCTCTGTCCAAATTCACAAGTGATGGTTGTTGAGCCATTCCCGCGAAAACTTGCCCTCGCTGTCTCCAGAAGTTTTACGAATCTGACCTTTGTCGCGGCATTGTCAGGGCGTGCGGACTGCATTGTCGCGCAAGACGTATTGGAGCACATCGTCGATCCATTAGACGTCTTCGGACACCTGCTCCATCATGTCCATGTGGGAGGATATATCGTGACGGCGAATTGCTTTTACCCGGACATTAAATGCCATCTTCCTCAAACCTTCCATCTACGGTATGCGTTCCGCCATATCGTTCCTTCGCTTGGCTGCACATATGTCGGCACCATTCCTGGTGTCAGGCATGCGCAGATTTTTCGGAAAACCGATTCTGAGCCAAACTGGGAGAAAGCGCGTCGGCAGGAGCGGCTCTCGAAAAGCTGGTCGCGTGTTGTGCATCCCATCGTCGAACCAATCAAGGCATTGGTGAGACCGATATGGAGAGCGCTCAATGGGTGATATTGTGTTAAGCGGGTTGTTCCTTCTTGTGAACGGTTTCAGATTAGGAGTCGACACGTTCGATTCATGAGACCGCTGCTGATGAACACGTATGATATTCGTGGCGGAGCGGCGCGAGCGGCGTATCGGCTTCACTGTGGCCTTCGAGCGGCAGGCATCGAGTCCCAGATGCTTGTGCAGTCAAAGAGCAGCGATGATCCCTACGTAGATGGTCCGCGCAGCCGTTTCGAGACTTTGTTGGGGGTCATGAGGCCGCAATTCGATATTTTACCGACGTATTTCTACCCTAGGCGTGGGAGTGGTGTGTATTACCCGGGGCTGCTTCCTGGGAATTATGTGAAGCGTGTGCGACGGATGAAGCCTGACATTGTCCATCTGCACTGGGTGGCAGGGGGGTTTCTGAATCCGTCGGCTCTCACCGATTTCGGAGCGCCTGTCGTGTGGACGCTGCATGATATGTGGGCGTTTACAGGTGGGTGCCACTATGACAATAACTGTGGGCGGTATATCGGAACATGTGGGAAGTGCCCAGAGCTTGGCTCTTCTCGAGAGACGGACTTGTCACGATTGGTGTGGCAACAGAAACGGAGGAAATGGGCTGAGGTTTCGCTGACCGTTGTGACCCCCAGCCGATGGCTTGCCGAGTGCGCACGAAAGAGTGCACTGTTTTTCGACAAGCGCATCGAGGTTATTCCCAACGGGCTGGATATCACGCGATTTCGGGCGGTTGATAAACAGAGAGCGAGGGAACTGCTCGGACTTCCGACTGGGAAGCGACTGATCTTGTTTGGCACGCTCAATGCCAATATGGGCCACCGTAAAGGGTCTCAAGAGCTGAAGGAAGCCCTGCAGACATTTCGCAAGGCTCAGGACCATCAAAACGACTGCGAAGTTGTTATCGTAGGGGCATCACGGCCGATCTCTCCGCCGGATTTTGGTCTGCCGGTCAACTATATGGGTATTTTGAACGATGACGTGACCCTGGCTCTGTTGGCCTCAGCTGTTGATGTCGTGGTGGTACCGTCACTCCAAGAGAACTTGTCCAATACTGTGATGGAAGCGCTTGCGTGCGGCACGCCCTGTGTGGCGTTCGATATCGGAGGGATGCCGGATTTGATCGAACATAGACAGAACGGTTATCTGGCGAGATCGTTTGAGTCGCTTGATCTGGCTCATGGCATGCAGTGGGTCTTGGAAAATAAAGAGCGCTGGTGTGCGTTGTCGAAACGGGCACGTGAAAAGGTCGAAGCTGAGTTCGATCTCAGGGACGTCGCTGAGCGTTATAGGGCGCTGTATTTGAATGTGTTGGATCGGACAGGACAAGGCGGTCACTGTCCCATGTTGAATGTCGTGTCATGAAGATCACCATTGTCACAGTTGCCTACAATGCCGCGTCGACTGTCGCGAGTACGATCCATTCGGTCGCGGTACAGACGTATTCCGATCTTGAGCACATTGTTATTGACGGCGCTTCACAGGATAAGACCGTGGAGATCGCGCGGCAATCGTCGGGGCGGATTTCGAGACTGGTGTCTGAGCCGGATCTGGGGGTGTATGACGCGATGAATAAGGGGCTGATGCTCGCATCCGGCGATGTAATCGGCTTTCTGAATGCTGATGATGTCTATGCTGGGCCGGCGGTGCTCTCCCGCGTGATGACGGTTATGGAAGCTGAACGACTGGATGCTCTGTTGGGGGATGTGGAGTTTTTCCGGCCGGAGCATCCCGCGCGTACCGTTCGCCGATATCGATCCGCACGGTTTACACCTGACCGAATTGCATGGGGGTGGATGCCGGCCCATCCGGCGCTTTTTCTCAGACGACAGGTATATGAGCGATTCGGGCTGTTTCGCACAGACTACCGCATCGCCGGCGATTTTGAGTATTGCGCACGAATCTTTCACGAGAAGAGGTTGGTCTACCGCAATCTTCCGGAAACGCTGGTGCGGATGCGGGTTGGCGGCATTAGCACCGGCGGTTGGCGCAGTACGCTCTTGCTCAATCGAGAAGTCTTACGCGCCTGTCGCGAGAACGGGATCCACACGAACATCTTGAAGATTTCCTCGAAATACCCCGCCAAGTTATTGGAGTTTCTGGTGAAGTGAAGAGCCGAATCTGCAGTCTTGGCGATTTGGTCGACCTGCGCAGCCGGTGGGCAGGTGGGCAAAGTTCTCATCATACCGAAGTGCCTCAATTCGACCAGGCTGACCTGGCATGTCCGAGTTAAGATGGGGCAACAGATACTCGTTACCGGGGCAACGGGGTTCATCGGGAGAGCGTTACGTCTGAATCTTCTGAGGGCCGGGTATGAGGTGCGGGGGACGATACGAAATCCAAGCAAAACACCACTGCAAGAACGTTCTCATCCCGGTGGTCTCAACTGGGTGGTCTTACACGATCAATCGACGGCGGCCGAACTGCAACAAGTGCTCAAGGGGGTGCATGTGGTCATCCACTTGGCGGCGCGGGTCCACGTTATGGCTGGCCACGAGTCCGATCGACGTCACGAATTTACTCGAATCAACGCAGACTGGACCGAACGGCTTGCCCGGGCCGCAGGGGCACAAGGAGTCCGTCGGTTCGTGTACATGAGCTCGATCAAAGTACATGGCGAGAAGAGCAGCGCGCCGTTTACGGAAGAGGATTCCCCAAGTCCGCAGGATCCGTATGGTGTTTCAAAGTGGGAAGCAGAGCGGGGCCTAGCAATGGTCTCATCCCAAACGAGTCTTGAGATCGTCGTGATTCGGTCGCCGCTTGTGTATGGTCCCGGTGTGGGAGGCAATTTTCTGCAACTTCTAAAGATTGTCCAAAAGGGAATTCCGCTGCCGTTTGCTCTAGTAGAAAACCGACGCAGTCTTATCTACCAGGGGAACCTGGTTGATGCGCTCATCCGATCCGTCGAGGACGATAGAGCGGCAGGTCGGACCTATTTGGTGAGTGACGGAGAGGATCTGTCTACTCCAGACTTGATTCGGCGACTCGGCGCGGCATTGGGATTACGGGCACGTCTTTGGCCATTGCCTATCCCGATACTCCGTAGGTTGGGGCAAGTTGTTGGAAAGCAGATGGTGGTTGAGCGTCTGGTTGAGTCTCTCCAGGTCAACCCATCGAAAATCAGGCAAGAGTTGGACTGGCATCCTCCATTTTGCGTCGATCAAGGTCTTGCGGAGACCGCCGACTGGTTCCGTGCGCATGCGGCCAAACGGGTAATGGTTGCATGACACAGGGCGGCGGTTGAGATGGAGCATTGCCCCGTGACTCAGTTCAGCCGCGCCCTGTGGATACCGCATCCATGATTTTGGGAATCATCCGCACTCAGCACGCTCACATGCTGACAAGGACACAAACACGGAGTACCATGGGGCGATGATGTTGATGGCTTTTCCAGCTCTGGTTGCGTTTGTGGTCGCATGGTGGATCACGAAGCGACTCTGTTCACCGAAATCTTTCCTGTCTATTCTTGCCCATCCCAACGAGCGAACCTTACACGCCATGCCGACTCCCCAGACTGGAGGGTTAGCAGTGATCGGCAGCGTCGTGATCGGACTTATTCTGGTTGCGAGTCTATTGGCCATTACGCAACCCTCGAAGTCCGTGTTGCCGAAAGGAGTGGCGTCAGGCAGTTTGTGGATCATTCTATCGATGTTACTCGTCTTCGTGGTGTCATTCATCGACGACTGTATTGGGCTTCCCGCCACGCTCCGGTTGAGCGTGCAGGTTGCCGCCGCCTGTATCGTTATCGCCGGTGTTGGGTTAACCGTGTCAGCTATCCCTATTCCTGGAGGGCCTACCATTCAACTCGGGCTGGCGGCAGTCCCCGTGAGTGCCTTGTTGCTGGTTTGGATGGCCAACCTCTACAACTTTATGGACGGTATGGACGGCTTCGCCGGTGGAATGACGTTTTGGGGCTTCGGGTTTCTTGCCTATTTGGGATGGCAGGCACAGTTCCCGGTCATGCTGATCATTTCCACATTTGTTGCGATGGGTGCGCTGGGGTTTCTCATGCATAACTTTCCGCCCGCGCGTATCTTTATGGGCGATGCGGGAAGCATCACCGTTGGGTTTTTGGCAGGCACATTGATGATTCTTGGGGTTCGAGACAGATTGTTCGAGATATGGGTCCCGATTATGATTTTCTCTCCCTTCATTGTGGATGCGACCGTGACATTGGTCAAACGGGTTCTACATGGGAAAAGGGTCTGGGAAGCGCACCGGGAGCATTATTACCAGCGGGTAGTGCTGAGCGGGTGGAGCCATCGTCGGACTGTGCTTGCAGAGTACGGAGTCATGATTCTGTGCGGAGGGCTAGCCGTTTCATATCATCACTCAACAGACAACGTGCGAGTCATCATCCTTGGTGTGTGGGCGGGAATGTTCGTCCTATTGGCGATGCTCGTGCATATGCTTGAACTGAAGATGGCAACCTCTTGCCCGGTTCAGGATTCTCAGGTGGCAGGTAGTAAGAAAAAGGTACAGGCTATGCCGGCCGAGGACTCCTCCAGAGTGACAGTCAATACATAGCTTGACCGGACTCGATTTCACATCGTGCCAACCGAAGACAAAGAGTGAGGCCATACGCCTCGCTATCCATTTACGTGATATTCGAGATCAGGCTGCTGAGTACCCAGAAATATATGTGAAGAGGATTGCCTTTCCGATCTCGGTTGTGGAGGCCGATGTCATTCTTTGTTCAGACGACTTGTTCAATGCTGTGGGTTGTCGTTCGGTGTTAGAAGAGTTCTCACGGTCTCCCTCTCCCAGCGGTTTGGGTGATCAAGCGTGTATTGCGACCAGGAGGCATGTTGTCGGAGATGGGCGCCCGCAACCCTGATTGCGCTAGCCGTACGATAGGCATGGCCTCGTTTGAGGGCGTACAGATCCGCGCACACAGTGGCCAGGTAATCGAGGCCTTGGGATTCAGCAATGCGATTTCCAGAAGTCTCGAAGGAATTCATAAGGTTAGCCAGTTCGACGAAGTATCGCCAGAAGGCGCGGGAACCGGAAAGGTCTCAGCCGAAGAAGGAAAAGCCCGGATGAGGTTCACGACCGGAATCAAGAAGTAAGCAGATCTTCCAATGAAGGTTGAGAGCGTCATCCGTAAGCCGCACTGAATATTTGAATAATTCGCCGACTGGGTCGAACAAGCAGAGAGGTAAAGTGCTGGATGATGATCAAGCTCTCCTGTGGGCTGCAAACGTTGCTGGCCGTATCGCCATTGTTTGTCTTGACAATAAAAGGTTGGATAAGCGGGATTCTCTTTGCCAGTAGTGCGTTAGCAGTTTTCATGTTGTGTGTGGACTACGCGCGCCATTCGCCAAGCTTTCTGAGGAACAATAACTGGTTATGGTGTTATATCATTCTATTTATTGTGCCGGTGGCAGCCATTTTTTTAGGGCAGACAGGGCGGCAGGATTACAGCGGGCGCGATTATGACAGTCCTTCAAGATTTGTTTTATCCATACCGATACTGTTGGTTCTGTTTCAGCATCGTTTTGATGTGCTCAAGTCGATGATTTATGTAATGCCTGGAGCCATATTTATTACATGCATTGTTGTGACTTTAAATCCTGAAAACCCATGGGGGCATCTGAACGATCCGGCTCATTTTCGCGCATCAACGTATTTTGTCGACCCTTTGACATTTGGCAGTTTGAATATGACCTTGGGGCTGTGTTGTTTATTATCAATTGATTTGTATGGGCGCGATGACTGGGGAGTGAGAGTTTATAAGACCACAGGCTTTATTGTGGGCGTGTATTTGTCAATTTTATCAGGCAGTCGCACCGGGTGGCTGGCGCTTCCTCTAGTTCTATACATGTGGTCACATTTGAGACTGACTCGTTATCGAGCTCCAGTGTTCATAAGCATACTTTTGCTGGCGAGTGGGAGTTACTATTTATCCGCCACCTTGCAGCAGCGGTTGGACGTGGCTGTGCAAGAAATAATCTCCTATCACTGGGATTCGCTGAACCCGCAGACATCGGTGGGAGATCGATTATCTTTTTTGCGCATGGCGGTTTTTTTGTTCGCTCAGAATCCATGGTCAGGCTTTGGTGATCATGGATTTGCGACGTTTATCAACAGCCCTGACTTGAATCGTTACGCGCTTCAACAAACTCAAGAATTTGCACTGCACTCCGGTTTTCATAATGAAATTGCAACCAATATGGTTCGTTCAGGGGTTTGGGGCTTGCTGTCGAGTAGCGCGCTTTTTCTAATGCCTGCGCTGTTTTTTATCCGAAGTTTGTGTGCGCCTTCCCCGCAAATCAAGAGAATTGCTTTGCTTGCGCTTAGTTATTTAGTGTGCACCTTCATTAGCGGCATGACCACCGAGGTGTTCAATTTGAAATTCACGGCCACCTTCCATGCCCTCATGTTTACGTGTTTCATAAGTTCGTTGCTTGTTCATCATGCTGTAGGCCAGGGTAGTGAGAAAAATGAATCCACTTAAATATTCGATCACGTTTGCTTGCTACAATCAGGTGAATTACACTCGGCACTGTATTGACAGCATGATTAAGCACGGACTTGATGTGAGTCGCTTGGTGGTTGTCGATAATGGGTCAAGCGACGACACAAAAAACTATTTGAATACTCTGCCATTGGGTGGGCGGATATTTAATAAGTCCAACTTGGGCTGTGGTGTTGCATGGAACCAGGGCGCGTTGGCGCTTCAATCCGAATGGACAATTATCATGAACAACGATGTGCTTGTATCTCGTGGGTGGGTCGAAAACCTGATCGATGTTGCCGAAGCAAATGGTTTAAAAATCATTTCGCCGGCATTGATTGAGGGGCCGCTGGACTACGATTTTGATGCATTCGCAGAAGATGCTATGGCGAAAATGAAAGATGCTCTCCGAATAGGCGGTCGGCATGCTGTGTGTCTTGCTGTTCATGAGTCTGTTTGGCTGGAGATCGGTTATTTTCAGCCGATACCAAAATTGCTGGGTTATGAGGATACCATGTTTTTCCATGAAGTGGATAAGGCTAGAATTCCTATCGGGATGACCGGTAGATCTTGGCTGCATCACTACGGCTCTATTACTCAATCAGCTCTGAAGCAGGAACGAGGACTATCGGAAAAAGACGGTCTGGGCAACCGCCGCAATTACCGATTGTTGCAACAAGGCTGGCTGGAGCGAAAATTGAAGAAAATCAAAAAACTTCGCCAAATACAGTCGTGGTGCGCTCAAGAGACTCGCCATTTTGGCATGTCGATGCATGGAGGAAGAGAGAATGGTCGATTTTCTTGGAAATAAAGGCTGTTACCGTATGGGAAAGTGCGATTTATTAACCGCTCATGATGTGCTACAGGCAACCCATCGCGGATGAGGATGGCGCCCGTACACTTCAACAGACCTGTGTCACATTCAGATATAAGCCCACCTATCAGGAGCGGCTTCTTGATAAGGCCAACCGCGTCAAGCCCTGGGGCTCCAGCCATTTTTTGGGTCAAATTTGGAGGTGAAAGTTCTCCATCGATAGTGCCTGCTGGATGGGGGGAGCTTATGGTTGGGGAGCGAGTATGCTGAAAATTTCAGCCTATATAATCGCCTACAACGAGGCCGGGAAAATTGCCGATGCGGTGAACAGTGTCCTATGGGCGGACGAGATCGTGGTGGCCGATTCCAACAGTACAGATGGGACTGACCGGATTGCGCGAGAGTTGGGGGCGAGAGTAGTTCAGATTCCATTCGAAGGGTTCGGCCATCTGCGGAATCGCGCGGTCCAGGCGTGCACCCACGACTGGGTGCTCAGCATCGATACAGACGAGCAATGTACGTCGGAGGTCAGGGACGAAGTCCTAGCGATTTTGTCTGGAACTCCCGCGCACGACGCCTATCTTGTGCCCAGGCGGAATTACTTCATGGGGCGTTGGATCAAACATTCCGGCTGGTATCCCAATTTTCGCCAACCACAATTATTTCGAAAAGGGGCCATGAAGTACGCGGAGTCGCCTGTTCACGAGGGATATGAATTGCTGACAAGCAAGCCCGTTGGCCGCTTGGAGCAGGCAATTTGGCAGGTTCCGTTCAGAGACTTTGAAGAGGTTGTGAAAAAGGCCAATCGCTATTCCTCGCTGGGTGCGCTCAAGCTCGCCGATCGTCGAGTGTCGATGGGAGCGGCCCTGGGGCACGGCGTATGGTCGTTCCTCAAGCACTATCTGGCGAAGCGGGGGTTCCTCGATGGCTGGCCGGGATTTGTCATCGCCTTCGGAAATTTTGAGGGCACATTCTATCGGTATGCCAAACGGTTTGAACAACAGGAGCTCTGGCCGCTCCCGACGCATGCGCCTCTTCGTCGCCCCGGCGATTCACATTCCAAATGAAAACAGCCCTGATCGTGACGACCTACAATCGTCCGGATGCGTTGGGAGCGGTGCTGGAAGGGTATTGTCGTCAAAGCGATCAAGATTTTGACCTCGTGGTTGCCGATGATGGTTCGAAGGAGGACACGGCGGAGGTTGTGCAGCAATTTGCACAGCGTGCACCGTTCCGGCTGACACATGTCTGGCATGAGGACCGGGGGTTTCGAGCCGCTGCCATTCGCAATCGTGCCGTTGCGTCGTCTGGGGCCGACTATATTGTGTTCACGGATGGGGACTGCGTTCCCTCACGTCATTTCGTGCGTGTCCATAAACAGCTGGCTGAACAGGGCTATTTCCTCGGAGCCAATCGTGTGTTGCTCTCGGCTGGATTGACGAATCGTGTTCTGTCCCAACAGGTGCCGATTCATACCTGGCGCGTATTCGATTGGATCCTGTCCTGGTCGAAGCGAGACGTCAATCGCGTGCTCCCGCTGATGGAATTGCCGGATGGTCCGTTTCGAAAATGGAGGTCTTACCGCTGGGAAGGCATCAAGACTTGCAACTTTTCTGTATGGCGTGCCGACCTCATCCGTGTAAATGGGCTGGACGAATCGTATGAAGGATGGGGGCTCGAGGATTCTGACTTGGTCATTCGACTGCTCCATGCCGGAGTGAAGCATAAGAGCGCGCGCTTCGCCGCAACGGTGTTTCATTTATGGCATCCAGAGCAGGATCGCATGAGATTGCCCGATAATCAGAAACGCCTGAATGACCTTCTTCGTTCATCGGCAGTTCGAGCCGTCGCTGGACTTGATCAATACCATGCAACGTTGCTTGATTATCAGTCCGCTTCGCCGCGACGAGCAACACCATGAAGTGCGATCCCCGCAGTGTGTTAGTCGTATGTACGCGTCGAATTGGGGATGTGCTCCTAGCCACGCCGGTCATTCGCTCGCTCAAGGCCGCGTTGCCAAACGTGATGATCGACATGCTTGTATTCGAAGGGACGCAGGATATTCTCTCCGGCAATGCGGATATCCGCCGAGTCTGGACCATCGCCGAGCGTCCGGCGATTCGTCCCCATCTCGCCTTGCTGTGCTCGCTGTGGCGGCGCTACGACGTAGCAATATCGGCTCTTGCAGGCGATCGTCCGACGTTTCATGCCTGGGTCGCAGGACAGTATTGCATTGGGACGTTGTTGCCCGACAAGAAATCCTGGTGGAAGCGGAAGATGTTGAATCAGTGGGTCCCGTTTGACAATCTTCTTACACATACGGTTGCCATGAATCTCAGGCTACTTACCCCGTTGGGTATTACACCACTCGGTACTCCTGTAGTGAGCTGGACGGATGAGGATGCACGATCTGTTAGCATCCTGTTCCCTGATGTCAGGAATGCTCAGTCCTACGCCGTGCTGCATGTGTCACCAAAGTTTGCCTACAAAACGTGGACCGTCGATGCGTGGGTGGCGCTTGGACGGTGGTTGATTGATCGTGGGCTCATCGTCGCTGTGACGGGGATCGAAACGGCTGAGCAGTCGTATTGTGATCAGATCATTCAGGGGCTACCCAAGGCCGTCAATTTGATCGGCCGAGTGACCTTGCCGACCCTTGGTTATTTATTAAGTCGCGCTGCGTTGTATGTTGGAACGGATACAGCGGTCAGTCATATGGCCGCTGCCGTTGGAGTGTCCTCCGTCGTTCTATTTGGTCCCTCCAATCCGGTGAAGTGGGGGCCTTGGCCGAAGGACTTTCCTTCAACCGCACAAAGCCCATGGCAGAGGCAGGGATCGCAGCGGCAAGGGAATGTGTGGTTGCTTCAAGGCGACGGAGACTGCGTGCCTTGTCTTGCCGAAGGATGTGATCGTCACGTGAATAGTCTGAGTGATTGCCTCCAGCAATTATCCGTGCATCGGGTTATCCAGGCTGCTGAGGCCTTGCTCAGAGAACAAGAAAACAACGGCGCAGTGCCAACTGGCGTATGAAACAGTCAACGGCAAAGCTATTCCATTTCCTCGCAGGGAGATTTGGAGGCCGGGTCCTTGAGTACCGGTCGATTCTCGTCCTGAGTACGCAACTGCTGCTGATTTTCGCGGCCAACCTGACGGCATTTGCGCTGCGATTCGATGCGAGTCTCCCTCGCGCGTATCGGAAGATCATGTGGGATTTCATGCCTGCCGTGTTGCTGGTGTACGGTATCGGCTTGTGGGTGTTCGGGATTCAGCGAGGGCTCTGGAGATATGTTGACCTTCGCGATCTTTGGAGAATCCTGCTGGCCTCGGTGAGCAGCGCCGCGGTGTTTTATGGGGTGATCCATCAATTCGGCGGCGTGGCACAATATCCCCGATCCGTGATCATCCTAACAGGCCTGTTGACGGCGCTCTATTTGGCAGGCAGTCGATTGGCTGTGCGAGGGTTCCGGGAGTGGATTCAGGTATTTGATCCGAGTGCGCGACGTGTCTTGATCGTCGGTGCAGGGCATGCGGGCGAGCTCTTAGTCAGGGACATGCTGTATGATGCGAATTACCACTGCTATCCGGTGGGGTTCGTGGATGATGATCCGATCAAGCGCAAGATGAACATTCATGGAGTTCCTGTCGTAGGAGTCATTGCAGACATCAAGAGAGCCGCCGAACGGTTGAAGGTCGACGAGATCATTGTGGCTATCCCTTCCGGCTCCACAACGGTGAAACAGAAGATTCTTGCAGCCTCAGAAGGCTGTTCGGTGCCGATCAAGACGTTACCCGATGTCAAGCAATTGCTCGGTGATCCTGTCTCACTGCAACAAGTGCGACCAATGAGCGTCGACGATCTGCTCCAGCGTGAGCCGATTCGGACGGATTCCCAAGAGTTGTCTCCTCACATCAGCGGGAAAACGCTCCTCGTAACGGGAGCAGGAGGATCGATCGGATCCGAACTTTGCCGACAGATTGCCCAGCACAAGCCCAAGGCCTTGATCTTGTTTGAGCGTTACGAAAATACGCTCCATTCGCTATTGCTGGAGTTACACGCAGCCTTTCCGACGGTGAAAATTCTCCCCATCATCGGAGATGTGACCGTGCCGGATCGTGTGACGGAAGTGTTTCGCCAGACCTGCCCTGACATTGTGTTTCATGCCGCTGCGCACAAGCATGTTCCGCTGATGGAACTGAATCCGAAAGAAGCCATCCGCAACAATATTCTAGGCACCCGTATTGTTGCCGAGGCCGCTGTCAAGGCAGGCGTCGGCCGATTTGTCCTGATTTCCACAGACAAGGCTGTCAATCCTTCAAGTGTGATGGGTGTGACGAAGAGAATTGCCGAGCATATGATGCAGGAGTTCAATAGTCCCGGTCTCACAAAGTTCACGGTGGTGCGGTTCGGGAATGTGCTGGGCAGCAACGGGAGTGTGGTCCCTCTGTTTACTGAACAGATCCGCAAAGGAGGGCCGGTGACGGTCACCCATCCAGAGATCAAGCGGTTTTTCATGACCATTCCGGAAGCAGTGCAACTCGTACTCCAGGCGAGTGCGATGGGGCGGGGAGGGGAAGTCTTTGTCCTCGATATGGGAGAGCAGATCAAGGTGGCTGATTTGGCCAGGAATATGATTGTATTGGCTGGATTGGTTCCAGGGAAAGACATTGACATTGTCTATACCGGTTTGAGGCCTGGAGAAAAGATGTATGAAGAACTCTTTGAGGAGCAGGAACAGGCCGAACGCACGGTTCATGCGAAAATCAATCGAGCGAGTGGTGCTCCGGTTTCCGTCGGCGAGCTGGATCAATGGCTGGAGATGTTGCAAACGAATCTCCCTCGTTGTGATGAAGACGAGCTGCTTCAAGATCTCAAGCGCCTGGTGCCGAGCTTTCAACCTGCCATCCCCCAGCGTGTGTCGTGATGAGACCGTATGGCGCCTGTGTGCAATACGTGTGGTGTGATTCGGTGCGGTCCATAAACGGGTTATAAAGAGATGAGTATCCTGGTCACCGGTGGAGCGGGGTTTATTGGGGCCAATTTTGTGCTCGACTGGTTGACACAGCATGATGAGTCTGTGGTCAATCTCGACAAGCTCACGTACGCAGGCAATCTGGAGAGTCTCGTTAGTCTCGGAAACGATGAGCGGCATATCTTTGTGCGGGGTGATATCGGCGATGCCGCGCTTGTCGATAAACTATTGAAGGAGCATGGTCCGAGAGCGGTTATTAATTTCGCCGCTGAAAGTCACGTTGATCGATCTATTCATGGACCTGGTGAGTTTATCCAGACGAACATCGTCGGTACCTTTCACTTGCTTGAATCGGTGCGTGCGTATTGGGGTGCATTAGCAGGCGAAGCCAAACAGCGTTTCCGGTTTCTGCATGTCTCTACGGATGAGGTGTACGGCTCATTGACACATGACGCGCCAGCTTTCAGTGAAATGAACCGCTATGAGCCCAATAGCCCTTACTCGGCCAGCAAGGCGGCCAGCGATCATCTCGTCCGCGCCTATCACCATACCTATGGCCTGCCGGTTCTGACCACCAATTGTTCGAATAATTATGGTCCCTACCAATTTCCAGAGAAACTGATCCCACTCTGCATCTTGAATGCATTAGCTGGGAAACCACTTCCGATCTATGGGGATGGATTGCAAGTGCGGGACTGGTTGTACGTGAACGATCACTGCCGAGCCATCAGCCTCGTGCTTCAAGGCGGTCTTGTGGGAGAAACGTATAACATCGGCGGCTGGAACGAAAAGACGAACTTAGATGTTGTGCAGACCCTCTGCGATACTCTAGATGGGCTTGCCCCACCTGCCACCTGCCACCTGCCACCTGCCACTTGCCGTTCTCTGATCACCTTTGTGAAGGATCGCCCAGGGCACGATCGCCGTTATGCCATGGATGCCAGTAAAATCGAGCGCGAGCTAGGCTGGAAGCCTCTCGAAACATTCGAATCCGGTCTGCGTAAAACTGTGACCTGGTATCTCCAAAATCCACGTTGGATCGCCAACGTGACCAGCGGGGCCTATCGTACGTGGATCGATCAACAGTACGGTGCCGGAGCGTAATGCGGATCTTGTTAACAGGAAAGCATGGCCAGGTCGGATTTGAGCTTCAACGTGCGCTGGCTCCATTGGGCACGGTCCGTGCTGTGGATTCCGCAGAATGCGATTTGGCTGATGCATCCGCTATTCGTGCCCTCGTTAGATCATGCCACCCAGATCTGATTGTGAATGCTGCAGCCTACACCGCAGTAGACAATGCAGAGTCAGAACTCGCACTGGCGCACGCTGTGAATGCTGTTACACCTGGGATTCTTGGGGAAGAATCTGTGAAGTTAGGGGCATGGGTTGTGCATTATTCCACTGACTATGTATTTGATGGTCTCAAGCTGGGCACCTACACCGAAGAAGATCTCACGAACCCGCTGAGTGTTTACGGGCGTACCAAACGAGATGGTGAGATAGCCTTACAGCAAAGCGGAGCGCGATATCTTACCCTCCGGACGAGCTGGGTAGTTGGAGTCCATGGAAACAATTTTGCGAAAACGATTCTGCGATTGGCTCTTGAGCGAGAACAGTTGAATGTGGTGGCCGATCAATTTGGAGCTCCAACATCGGCAGCCTTGCTGGCGGATGTGACGGCTCAATTGGTCCGGCAAAGGCAGAGAGAGGGGGCGGATCGTTTCTCTTACGGTTTGTACCATCTGGTTGCAGGCGGCGATACAACGTGGTGTGAGTATGCGAGGTTTGTCGTCTCGGAAGCCCTGGCCGCTGGAAAACCACTCAAGCTCGTGCCGGAGGCCATTCGAGGGATTCGCTCATCAGAATATCCCACCGCCGCTAAGCGCCCAGCTAATTCGCGGTTGGATACCGACAAGTTGCGTAGGATTTTTGGTTTCGAGTTGCCTGATTGGCAGAATGGGGTACAGCATGTGCTGCAACAGATTCTGGATGATGGTGGGTCGCAAGTTGTAAGTAGTAAAAGGTAAACCACATGACTCAACTCAGGACCGACCACTCACCACTGGCCACTCACCAAAGAAAAGGCATCATCCTCGCCGGTGGCTCAGGTAGTCGGCTTTATCCGGCTACGTTAGCCATCAGTAAGCAGCTCCTACCAGTCTTCGATAAGCCAATGATTTATTACCCGTTGAGCACATTGATGTTGGCGGGCATTCGGGACATCCTCATCATCTCTACTCCCCAGGACACTCCTCGCTTTGAACAGCTATTGGGGAATGGCCATCAATGGGGAGTCAATCTTCGGTATGCCGTGCAGCCTTCGCCCGAAGGATTAGCGCAAGCTTTTATCATCGGAGAATCATTCATTGCCAATGATCCCTGTACCTTAGTTCTTGGAGATAATATTTTTTATGGTCATGACTTTCATGATCTACTCACCAATGCCATGACGCGTGTCAATGGTTCGACAATCTTTGCCTACCATGTTCAAGATCCGGAGCGATACGGAGTGGTCGAATTTGATGAAGAGGGGAAGGTACTTTCGCTTGAGGAAAAACCAAGGCAGCCAAAATCCAGCTATGCTGTGACCGGTCTCTATTTCTATGACCGACAGGTTGTCGAGTTGGCCAAGAGTCTAATGCCTTCGACCCGTGGCGAACTGGAAATTACGGATTTGAATCGGTTGTATCTGGAGCAGGGCACGTTGAATGTCAAGATCATGGGACGAGGGTATGCCTGGCTGGATACCGGCACGCATGAGTCGCTCCTCGATGCTGGCCAATTCATTGCGACCCTGGAAAGCCGCCAAGGACTGAAAGTAGCCTGTCCAGAAGAAATTGCATATCGACAGCAATGGATTGATGCGGAGCGACTGGAAAAGCTTGCACAACCATTGATTAACAGTGGGTATGGGCAATATCTTTTACGAGCGATCACGGGAATGTGATTGATTGAATGCCTAACCCGTTGCCGCGTTTCATCTAGCGATCGCAAAGAGTTCAAGTGTCGTTGCCTAGATAGGTCACGTGCGGTTCTCAAATCCTGCTGGAATATTCGTTCATGAGCGGTAGGTCCTCTCACCCAACATCATCAGATGTTGTCTGGCACTATGCCACAGTGACACGCACACTCCGAGAAGCGCAAAACGGCCATCGTGGTGGAATTATCTGGTTTACCGGGTTGTCGGGGGCAGGGAAATCGACGTTGGCACACGCGGTCGAAGCGATCCTCCATCAAGCTGGGTGCCAAACGTTTGTGCTTGATGGAGATAATGTGCGCCATGGGCTTTGTGGTGATTTGGGATTTTCACCTCACGACCGCCATGAAAATATCCGACGCATTGGGGAAGTGGCGAAGCTGTTTATGGAAGCGGGAGTGATCGTTCTCACCGCATTCATCTCGCCGTACTGTGCCGACCGAGCACGGGTGCGCGGCATGGTTGCGCAAGGAGACTTTATCGAGATTTATTGCGATGCACCTATCACAATTTGCGAATCACGCGATGTGAAAGGTATATACAAAAAGGCCAGAGCCGGACAAATCTCCCAATTCACCGGAATCGGTTCTCCCTATGAAGCGCCGGAAACACCTGAACTTATTGTCAGGACGGGAGCCGAATCTCTTGAGATCTGTGCGAGACGGGTAATCGACGAATTGATGCGACGTGGTTTTGTCTCGTCTACGAAGATTGCGCAAGACAGCGAGAACAAACGATGAGCGGTATCGGTACTCATTGTGAAGATCTCAACCGGTGCAGCTGTATCTGCTCCAGGTGCTTCAGTCTAAAGCCGGTCTGGGTAATCCTGCTTTTGCTTGCCCTCATCTCACAATACTGGAGATTCAACTAGTTTCGTTTTAAGCTCCAAATTATATAATCAGACTTTCTTAGGTGTCGTGAAGTGTGGTTGTCGTAGTGCCAAGGTGGCCAAGCCTTTATAGTACAGGCGGGGCATTTGATGGCGATAGTGCCTCATTCGCACAGTTTCGGTAATCCGATATTTTGAACAGTTGCCGATCAAGATACACGGCGTGTGGTAAGCACCTTCTGAAATTGTGAATATATCAGGGATGTCCTTTGGAGATAAGGGGAGCAAGTCTTCGGCTTGTTTGCCCAATGGGGTCTGATTTGGTAGAGTCCCACCATTCGTTTACAGAAGTGGATAAAGTTCAGTCTGCAGAGTTGGGATTGGGGAATGATGGTTTGTATAATTCCCACGTGTCGCTTGTGGTGTACTTAATAAAAAGGGCGCTAAAATGGATAAATTTGGAATTGATAGCCATAAACTTATCTATCATCCGCAACGTGTCACGCAGTTTTTGGATGCAGGCGATGATTGGGAAAGGGCAAAGGCTGTCTACCCAATTTATATCGAGGTGTCCCCTGTGGGTGCCTGTAACCATCGATGTACGTTCTGCGCCGTTGATTACATCGGTTACAAAAGTCGAATGCTGGATGTCGAGATGTTCTCAGAGCGCGTTGCTGAAATGGGGCGTTTGGGAGTCAAGAGCATCATGTTTGCCGGGGAAGGCGAGCCGCTCCTTCATCGGAACATCAATGAGCTCGTCAGTGCCACCAGCACTGCCGGTATCGATATCTCGTTTACGACCAATGCCACGGCGCTGAACGAGGCGTTCATCGAGCGGTCTCTTCCGCTGACTTCGTGGATCAAGACGTCGCTGAATGCGGGGACGGCAGCGAATTATGCCAAGATTCATTGCACCAAAGAGCGAGACTTCGATCGAGTAATCGCCAATCTTAAGCATGCGGTCTTAGCCAAGAGACGGGCCGGATTGCGGTGTGCGTTGGGAGCACAAGCGATTTTGTTGCCCGAGAATGCACACGAGATGGAGCTCCTTGCGAAGATTTGCCGAGATGAAATCGGTCTTGATTATCTTGTTGTCAAGCCATATTCTCAGCACTTGTTCAGTGAGACGCACATGTACGAGGATATCAACTACAGCAACTATCTGGCGCTGGCCGATGCGCTTCGGATTCTCAATACCGAGAGCTTCCATGTGGTGTTTCGGGAAAATACGATGAGGAAATACACTCAAGATGAGAGTGAGCGCTATACCAAATGCAATGCCACTCCGTTCTTTTGGGCGTATATCATGGCCGATGGCGCGGTGTACGGCTGTAGTGCGTATCTGCTCGATGAGCGTTTCGCGTATGGAAACATTAACGAGCGGACGTTTCAGTCGATTTGGGAAGGCCCTGAACGGAAAGCCAATTTTCATTATGTGCGGCATGAATTGAATATTAAAGACTGTCGCAAGAATTGCCGGATGGATGAGGTGAATCGATATTTATTCACTCTGCGAGAAGAGAAAATCGAGCACGTTAATTTCATTTGAGCCATGCGGCTACGCCAGTCATTCATGAGGAACAACGAAGTATGAAGTGTGTGGTCACGGGAGGGGCAGGATTCATAGGAAGTCATTTATCCGAACTTTTGCTCCACAAGGGGCATGATGTCATCGTTGTGGATAACCTCACATCCGGTCGGATGAGCAATCTGAAAGCTGCGACCAGCAATCCACGCTGTACCTTCGTTCAGGCGGACATTCGCGATCTCCCGTCTTTGCAGCCGGCTTTTCGAGAAGTGGACTGGGTTTTTCACCTTGCGGGGCTTGCGGATATCGTCCCCTCAATCGAAATGCCGGCACAGTATTACAGCACGAACGTCACCGGCACGTTCAATGTGCTTGAGTGTGCGCGGATGTGCGGTGCAAGGCGGTTCGTCTACGCAGCCTCCTCGTCAAGCTACGGTATTCCGGATATCTATCCGACGCCAGAATCATCTCCGATCAAACCGCAATATCCCTATGCGCTGACGAAGTATCTGGGCGAGGAGCTGGTACTGCATTGGGCTCAGGTCTATAAACTTCCCGCGCTTTCATTGCGGCTCTTCAATGTCTACGGAACACGTTCTCGAACAAGCGGGGCCTATGGGGCCGTCTTCGGTGTATTTCTGGCACAGAAGCTAAACGGGCATCCCTATACCGTCGTCGGCGATGGCAAGCAAACCCGTGACTTCACCTACGTGACGGACGTTGCCGGCGCGTTTCTTGCCGCGGCTGAGTCCTCGGTCACGGGTGTCGCGATGAACGTGGGCAGCGGCAATCACTACAGCGTCAATCGTTTGGTCGAACTCTTGGGAGGATCGGTCGTGCATATCCCCAAGCGTCCGGGTGAACCTGATTGCACGTTTGCATCCGTCGAAAAAATTGAAACCCTCCTGAGCTGGAAGGCGAAGGTTACGTTTGAAGCCGGGGTGGAAATGATGTTGAGGAATATCAACGACTGGAAGGATGCGCCAGTATGGGATCCTTCAAGTATCAGCCAGGCAACCCAAGCGTGGTTTCAGCACTTGGGTGTCTAAGGAGAAGAATAGTGATCCAAGAGATTGCTCTTGCTGCTCGGGTGGTTGAATTTTCTGATCTCATCACTCGTTGTGAAGTAACCCACAGGGATGGGTCGGCTCTGTTCCTTGAAGCGGGAATGGAGGATCTCTGGCGCCGATTGAATCAACTCCGTAATGATGGGGGGCATCTCTATGTGATCGGTAATGGAGGAAGCGCCGCCGTGGCGAGCCATGCCGTCACCGACTTCTTCAACGTTGCCAAGTTGAGAGCGACAACGTTGCACGAAAGTTCTCTGATGACCTGCATGTCGAATGATTTCGGGTACGAGAACGCACTCGGGCGAATGGTCAAGCAACTGGTCAAAGCGGGTGATGTGGTGATTGCCATCAGTAGTTCGGGGAAGTCCATGAATATCAGGAATGCCGTGACGGAGGCGACCATTGCGGGAGGTTACGTTGTGACCTTCAGTGGGTTTGCGCAGGACAACCCGCTCCGCTTTCTCGGTGATCTGAATCTCTGGATCAATTCGGCGGATTATGGATTGGTGGAAGTCGGTCATCAGTTCTTGTTGCACAATCTCTCCGACAGGTTCGGGGCAGGTCTGGTGGGTTGATACGGTATGTCGAGTAGAAAGATTCTCAGCCTAGATGAACTCGCAGGCCAATCCCACGAATTCAGGGAGCAGGGTAAACGTGTCGTTCTATGTCATGGCACCTTCGACCTCATGCATACCGGACATATTCGCTATCTGCAACGCGCGAAAAAAGAAGGCGATGTCCTCCTTGTGACGGTGACCGCGGATGCATACGTCAACAAGGGGCCTGGTCGTCCGATCTTTAACGAACTGCTACGGGCCGAAAATCTCGCGGCATTGGAGTGCGTTGATTTCGTCGCGATCAACCATGCCGTGACTGCTGTCGACGCCCTGCATCAAATCAAGCCGAGCGTCTACGCCAAGGGAAGCGAGTATCGCTCTCATGGCAATGATGTGACGGGAAACATCATTCATGAGCAGGAGGCCGTGCAGGCACATGGCGGTGAAATCTTTTACACCGATGAGATCACATTTAGCTCCAGCAGTCTGCTGAACGAACATTTCGGGGTGTTCAGTCCCGATACCAAGGACTATCTTGATCGGTTTCGTGAGAAGTGGCCTGATCGTGAAATCCACCGTATGGTCGAGGTCCTTGATACGCTCAATGTATTGGTTGTCGGTGACGCCATCATCGATCAGTATCATTATGTGTCCCCATTGGGACAGACCGGGAAGGGCAATGTGCTGGCCGTGCAGTATGACACCGAGGAGCAATTTGCGGGTGGCTCGATGGCGGTTGCCAACCATATCGCTCGATTTGCCAAATCGGTGACCTTGGTTGCGGGGTTGGGTGACACCCAGAGTCATGAGGGGTTCATCCGAGAGAAGTTGCATCAGAACATTACACCGATCTTTTCGTATTTCAAGAATGCGCCGACAGTCACCAAAAGACGGTTTGTCGACAGTGATCTCTCAAAGCTCTTCGAGGTGTACTTTTTTCATGACGAGCCGATGTTGGAGGATTCCGGAGCGTACATTCACCAGTGGTTGACCGACCATCTTGCAAAATTTGATGTCGTTGTAGTTGCCGATTTCGGCAATGGGTTTATTTCCAACGATATGGTTCGATTGCTGTGTGCCAAGTCGCGGTTTCTTGCGGTCAATACGCAGATCAATAGTGGGAATAGGGGTTATCACGTCATCAATCGGTACCCTTCAGCAAGTTTTGCGTCGCTGAACGAGCCGGAGCTGCGGTTGGCGGCACACAATAGGCATGATCCATTGGAGAAGGTCGCTGAATCCATCGCCGCGAATATCAGTGCCGGTCATTTGGCGATCACGCGTGGGACCAAAGGGATGATGATGTTTGACGCCAAGGAAAACGTGTTTCACAAAGTGCCGGCTCTGTCATCCCGAGTGATTGACCGTATCGGTGCGGGGGATGCTCTCCTTTCTTTAACGTCGCTCTGCCTCGGCAGAGGGTTTCCAAGCGAAGTCGCCGCCTTTGTGGGAAGCGTGGCAGCGGCGATGGATGTGCAAATCGTGTGTAATCGTGAACCGATTGATCCCGTTGCGCTAAAAAAATACGTATCGACCTTGCTGAAATAATTGAGGGGACGGTTGCCGATGTATGACCATACCAGGAGGAGCTTGTTCAATGCCATGCTCCGTATCAGGCGGGTCGAGGAAGCGCTGGCGACTCGTTATGCCGAACAGATGATGCGGTGCCCGATGCACTTGTGTATCGGACAAGAAGCTATTGCCGTCGGTGTGTGTGCCGCCCTGCGCAAAGAGGATAAAGTGTTCAGCAATCATCGCGCGCATGGTCACTACCTGGCCAAAGGTGGTGATCTCAGTGCGATGGTCGCTGAGCTGTATGGCCGTGTGACAGGTTGCTGTGGAGGCCGGGGAGGCTCCATGCATCTCGTTGATTTGGATGTCGGATTTATGGGCGCCACGCCGATTGTCGGTGGGACGGTTCCGTTAGCAGTTGGTTCCGCGTGGGCCGCCTCGCTCAAAGGAACTCCTGATGTTACGGTGAGCTTCTTGGGTGATGGGTGTTTTGAGGAAGGTGTGGTGCATGAATCGCTGAATTTCTCGGCATTACACCGGTTGCCGATCGTTTTTGTCTGCGAGAACAACGATTTTTCCGTATATACCCGCCGCGACGAACGCCAGCCCAATCGTCCCATCTATCGGATTGCCGAGGCCCACGGCATGCCCGCTGTCGCGGCAGACGGCAATGATGTGGAGATGGTTAGCTCGCTCGTACGGACAGCAGTAGAAAATGCTCGCAATGGGCGCGGACCGCAGTTCTTGGAGTTTGATGCCTACCGATGGCGAGAACACTGCGGGCCTGATTTCGATGACCATCTCAAGTACCGATCTGTACAGGAAATTGAATCGGGTCTGAATAATTGCCCGATTGATCGGTACAAGAAAGTCTTAATGCAGAGCGGCTGTCTCGATCAGCAAGCCTGTACTGGGATCGAGGCTCAGATTCGGGAAGAAGTATCCGCCGCATTCGAATTTGCCCTGGCGAGCAGCAAACCGACTATCAAGGATGCCTGGGAGAAGGTGTATGCGTGATGTCGCGGAGCGTCAACTGACGTTTGCTGAAGCCATACGCGAAAGCCTGGATCAGGTGATGGAGAAGGATTCGCGCGTCATCGTGATCGGTGAGGGGGTTCCTGATCCGAAAGCGATTTTCAACACCACGTCCGGGTTGCGTCAAAAGTATGGAGCGCGTCGGGTGTTCGATATGCCGCTGTCGGAAAACGGGCTTACCGGGGCCTGTATCGGTGCGGCATTGTCTGGTATCCGGCCGGTCATGATCCATCAGCGCATTGATTTCGCTTTGTTGGCCATGGACCAGCTTGTCAACAACGCCGCCAAATGGCACTACATGTTTAATGGAAAAGCGTCGGTTCCGATGGTGGTTCGGATGATTGTGGGACGAGGGTGGGGGCAGGGGCCTCAGCATTCTCAGAGCCTGCAAGCCATGTTTGCGATGGTACCGGGACTTAAGGTTGTCATGCCGACCACGGCTCATGACGCAAAAGGCATGATGATTGCCGCTATTGAAGACGACAATCCGGTTCTGTTCATCGAACATCGATGGCTTCATCACGTCTCGGATAATGTGCCGGACTACTACTATCGGGTTCCTATCGGTCAAGCGCGGACCCTGCATGAGGGATCCGATGTGACGGTAGCAGCGTTTTCGTACATGGCGCTTGAAGCATTGATTGCGGCGAAATCAATGTCGATGGAAATGGGAATTGGGTTGGATGTCATCGACATGCGGACCGTACGCCCGCTCGATGTGGAAAGCGTACTCACTTCGGTTCGAAAAACGGGCCGTCTCATTGTTGCGGATACGGCATTTCGGACCGGCAGCATCGCCGGTGAACTGATCAGCCAGGTTGTCGAGCAGGCGTTCTCGTTTCTGAAGGCGCCTCCGGTCCGGATCGCTTCCCCAGACTTTCCGACCCCGACGTCTGCTTTTATGGCCGAGGATTACTACCCAGGCCCTCAAACAATTGCCGATGCAGCTCTCGACCTTATGGGCAAAACAAAAGAGGCGGATGGTTACGGGAGAATGTCTGCCGGGCTGGTTCGCAAAGGACCGCACGATGCTCCCAATCGCGAGTTCTCCGGTCCGTTTTAACCGTGTCTGTCCAACAAGGGGGGAATCCATGGGAGGTAATCTGCTCCATGCCAATGTCGAGACCCCTATGCCTGCTCCCGAATGGGTGATACGGTCCGAAGCAGAGCGTCTGTCCAGTTTGGAGAAAGCGATGGTCGCCGGTAAGGAACAGTTCCGGAGGTTGCTGGTGATCGTTGCGGCTAAAGATGATGGTCAGGTCATCGTACAACTCAACGAGCCTCTCTCGGCGGGTGATCGAGGAACCGTGCTATTGGATTTCGAGGCCTATATCAAATCGGCCGTGGATGGCGGGTTGACCGTATGGGTTGAAGCGCTAGGGGATAGAAATTCACTCCGCAATCTTCGCGGAATCGAGGTGAAAGCATGACGACTGCTGTTCAAACCAGAGCAGGGGCTCTGATTCTCGACTCGCACAAACTGTCCTATCATTACGATCGCGTTGAAGCATGGGAGGCCGGTTCAAGAATCGCTCCTGTCAGCGTCGACATGTCTCTCACTCGTGCTTGCGGTTCAATGTGCTCATTCTGTTACGCAATGATGCAGGAGTCCCAGGCGCGCAGCAGCATCAGTACGCAGCATGCGTTGAACCTTCTCGA
Source organism: Candidatus Nitrospira nitrosa (assembly GCF_001458735.1). Classification (NCBI taxonomy): domain Bacteria; kingdom Pseudomonadati; phylum Nitrospirota; class Nitrospiria; order Nitrospirales; family Nitrospiraceae; genus Nitrospira; species Candidatus Nitrospira nitrosa. Next base: position 124,942 of record NZ_CZQA01000008.1, on the reverse strand, counting down.
CGATTTTGCTGACATCGGCATTCGAAGTGTCTCGCTTGTGTCCGATGGTGAGAGCACGTTGTCGAAAGCGTACGTGCCGTTCATCCAACACGCGGCGAAGCTCGGCATCGACGTGGGGAATGCGACGAATGCATGGGAGTGGGGACCCGAGAAGATTGAACAGGTCCTCCCCTTCTTGACGTGGGTACGGTTCACAGTGGCGGCGGGTCGCCCTGAGAGTTACGCGAGTATCATGTACAAGGGGCCGGAACATACGCAGGTATTTGATCGTGCTATTGAACATATCCGCCATGCCATTGATTTTAAGCGGCGAATGGATTTGCCCGTCACACTCGGCATTCAGATGGTCCTGATGCCGCACCTAAAGGACGAAATCATTCCGTTCGCCCAGCTCGGGCTTGATCTCGGAGCGGATTACGCTGTCATTAAACATTGCTCGGATGATGAGCAGGGCACGCTCGGGATCGATTACAGCCAGTACGAGAGTCTGCACGACCTCTTGGAGCAAGCCGAGGCCATGAGCAATGAACAGACGAAGGTGATCGTCAAGTGGACGAAGATCAAGGATGGCGACAAGCCAAGTTATCAGCGGTTCTATGGGCCGCAGTTTCTGTTGCAGATCAGCGGGAGCGGCCTGGTGGCACCATCCGGCATGTTTTTTAACGCGCGCTACTCCAAGCTGCACATCGGGAACTTCACCGAAGAGCGGTTTAAGGATATCTGGAAGTCGACGCGGTACTGGCGCGCCATGGATTATCTGGCATCACCGGCGTTCGATGCGCAAACGATGATGGGTACCCTTCCGATTCAGCATTATGTCAGTGTCGCGTTGGACAACCACGCCAAGGGGATCGCCCGAATCCAACCTGGAGGCGGACGTAAACCGTTGCATCACAACTTCTTATAGCTCATGTGGAAAACATTCGCAGCGTGATCTTGCTTCTTCGCTTAGATCTACTTTTAGCATCCTGAATACTTATGGCTCTCACGTATCTTGTTTGATTGTCACCATGCCGGATGGAGCACCAGTCTTGGAGGCTATATGAACCATCTAAAGAGGCTGCGTAGGTGATGGGATCTGTTTCGCCGACGCCAACCATCGCAGTCGTTATACCCAATCGCAATGATTCTGCTTTCCTGACTACCTGCCTTGAATCAGTACTTAAGCAAAGCGTTCGACCGAACCAAATTATTTTTGTCGATGACCAGTCATTGGATGACAGTCTGGCCAAAGCGAGAGCCAAACTCGATGGCGTTGAGGGAGGCATAGTTCTCGCGAATGCTTCTTGTCTTGGCACCATGAAGACCCTCAATGAAGGTCTGAAGCAGGTGACTTGTGACTATGTGGTTTTTTTAGCCTCCAACGATAGTCTTATGGATGGGATGATTGAGCAAGCCCAATCGTCCATAGCTAAGTTTGGATGGCCTGGTGTATGGTCTGCCATGGTTTGGGCAGCGGATGAACACGGTCAGTGTAGGTATATTTATCCGTCACCGGTTATCGCACTGAAGGAGAGTTATTTCAGCCCGGAGGAATGCATTTGTCTGGCGTTGAAACTTGGCAACTGGTTTACTGGAACGACACTGGTTTTTCACCGTGAATCACTCCAATATATCGGAGGATTTGATGCGGAATATCGCGGTCTGGCCGATTTGTTTGCTGCGTTGACGGTGTCGAGCCTCAGAGGTGCGGTTTTTTGTCCCCAGCCACTTGGAGTCATGCGCATGCATTCGGGGGGATATCTCTGGAAAACACTGACTGATCTCGACAATCTTGAGGCGATACTCGAAAAAATCGAAGTTAGGGGCTTTGGGCTTTCTCCCAAGCTTTATACCAATCAGTTTTGTAGTCGAACCAGGCTTCGTATCCGCTTTGCTGCTTTGCGCGCATCGTGTATCACGGTCCATAGGAATTGGTCCGGAGTGCAGTATCGACTAGTGCATGCTGCAAACTCGCTACTTGGCGCCAAATCGAGATTGGCGGTGGTGCTGGCTTTTATTCTTCTTCGTCCATTCGATGCAGCCGCCTTTGTGAAGTACAGGCTATTCGGCATGTTATGGGTAATGGGGCATAGTCTGAAATCGCTAGGAGCAAGGCCGCACATCTCGAAATGATCGGTCGGGAAGAGAAGGCGAGTGAGAGCAAGCGGGTTGGTATGGATCGTCTCGAGAGCTGGTACTCCATATGGCGAGCGTATGGCTCCGGATATTGCTAGGGCTTCAAAGGTCTAGGCACCTGCTGAAGAATTTGAGCGTGTGCCCGTGTTGATAGGGGCATGGATCTTCCTTGAAATATAACTGTGGCATTCAGGGTAACCTGTGTTCGGGGATACAGCGTAGGTTTTGACGGAGGCGAACGGATCCTTGTGCCGGTGGGTAGTGAATAGATCTGGCTAGTTAAACTTGGACGCTGAAGATGGATTAATCAGCGAATCCTACGCCCTCATATTTAGGTGAGGTAATTTTTCATGAAATCAAACAAATTTCTGCTCGTGCCGAGTGTTGATAATCCCTATGATATTAGGATGCTGCGATCGCTAGGTGAGGAGCTCAAAGGTTTTGGCCATGAATATATTGTGGCTCGCAGTTCTGAGCACGCGTATGTGCCATTGATCGATGAGGTCAAAATTGATGTCGTCCTGGCAGTGAATAAATCTCGACCAAGAGATTACAAGACGAAACATCATGCCAGATACGTATCCTGGTATCAGGATGTATTCTTAGATACCTCGGGTGAGGTTAACCTGCATGACGACGATATCCTTTACACCTTAGGAACCCCGAAGCAGCTTGGTCTGCGACTTGAGACGCAAAAGTATATGACCAAGCCGTTTTATACAGGCATCAATGAAACGAATCGCGCGAGTAAATCGTCAGAAGTGTGTGATTTTTCGTTGTGCGCTGGGTTACCATTGGATTTGCCGAGTCAGCCATCTAGATTTTGTCAGTCAAGAATTTCACATTCCGTACTGTTCGTCTTATTCCAGAAGCTTATTTTGGCGGCAAAGAAGAGGAATTTCTTCGGACTAAACTACAACCAAGAAATCATCAAGAGGATGAAAGCTCTTACAGAGCAGGTCTATAGACCCTTAGAAGGATCTCTGGATATTCACGAAATCGAAAAAGCGCTTCGGGCGGAGATTGTGCCATTCTTTAACAATGCCAGAATTGCCGATGACATTTTATGGTTTATGATCAGGTTGGTTCCCAAGCGATGCTTGAAGGCTGTCGTTGGTGAGGAGAGTTTGGAGAAGTTGTACGGCTATGGATCTGGTTCTCCCAATAATTTCGATGCTTATTTTTTAGGGTTGCTGAACTGGATGAGTCAAACATATCCTCGAATTTACGAAAGAAGACTGCTGATAGAAGCTGTGGCCAAAGTGTCAGATAACATTCATATCTACGGCAATTGTATGGATCGGCATGATTTTAGCTCGCGGTATTATAAAGGCACCTTGCATTCGGAAGAGTCGCTGGCCAATGTCTATGCGAATAGTAGGGTGAATCTCGGTAACAATACCCATGGACTTGGTTTGCATTCCCGAAACTTGGCCGTTATGGCAGCGGGCGGTTTCTTGCTTCACCACAGGTCTAGGGAAAAGATTCACGGTAGTCTTGAGTCGGCATTCGAGGAGGGTGTGCATTACATAGGCTACAATGGCTTAGATAACCTGAAAGACGTGGCTAAAGCCTATCTCGACGATAGCAAGTGTCGACATCAAATAGGGACCGAGGCTCAAAAGTACGTATTCCAGAAACATTCATGGAAGCACCGAGCCAGTGAGCTTTTGGAGGATCTATGTCTGAACTAAAAACTATGCTCATGGTCGTACCACGCTACGGGAATTTTGGTGATTTTTATCAAGTCCCGTTGGGCCTCGCCTATATTGCGGCGGCAGCGCAGAGTGCCGGATACAAGGTTGATGGACTGAATTTAAACCATTGTGAGGGATCTGTTTCTGATCTCGTCAGGATGAAGGTCAAAGACTTGCATCCCGACGTATTGGCAACCGGAGGCCTCTCAGTCTTCATCGACCAGATTAATGAGATTATTCGATCCGCCAAGGAGTCGAATCCAAGCATATTCACGATCTTGGGGGGGGGAGTTGTTAGCGGGGAACCGGATGTAATTCTGAAGGCAATAGACGCTGATATCGGGGTTATCAATGAAGGTGAAGAAACGATTGTCGAAATACTTAATAAACTGAGAGCAGGCGAAGACTTAAGTGAGATTAAAGGAGTTGTGGTTAGAACAAGTAGGGGTAGGATTCGCAGGAACGGTGAGCGTCCTCAACGGGAAGATCTTGAAAACATACGCTGGCCGAACTATGAGATCTTGGATCTGCAGAAGAGTATCGAGAATCAGCGAGTCCTGGATTCATATTTTTTTCACGTTGCCCCTGATGATAACCCTCGGTCCCTCGATATGATCTCGAGTCGATCATGCCCCTTTAAGTGTACGTTCTGCTTTCATCCTACAGGGAAGACCTATCGAGAGCGGGATCTAGATGATTTTTTTAGGGAGCTGGAGTCGGTAAAGGAACGGTTCTCCATAAATATGATTGGGATCGTTGATGAACTCTTCTCGCTCAGTAGAAGTCGCCTTCTTGAGTTCTGCAAGAGGATCAAGCCCTATAACATCGCCTGGATGGTCCAACTCCATGTGAACAGCGCGTCCGATGAAACTCTCAGGGCCATGGCTGACTCCGGGTGTGTCTATATCAGTTACGGTATTGAGAGCATGTCGCAATCCGTTCTTGACTCCATGCAAAAGAAGTCGAAGAAAGCTCGTGTCGAGGAAGCCTTGCGCTTAACAAATCATTACAAGATAGGCATTCAAGGGAACTTGTTATTTGGCGACTCTGCTGAAACCATTGAGACGGCGAATGAATCCATGGATTGGTGGGCTCATAATCGTCGGTATCAAATTAATCTTACACCGCTAATCGTTTTCCCCGGAAGCCCTGATTATATGGCAGCTTTAAGAGATGGCTTAATTGACCAAAAGGATCGAGTCGATTACATCAAGGATATTCCTACAAATTTGAACATATCCTCGATGAATAATTTTGATATGGATATGGTTCGATTCATGGTCTATGTGTATTTTGAGAGTTTGTTACGTATAGCAAAGGTTGTCAGGTTTGAACAAGCCTCGACATCCATCCGAGGTCCTGTTTACGACTGTGAATGGGCGTGTGCTAGCTGCGGTCATCTAAACCACTATAAGAATTTCATTATCCCTCAAGATTGCAAGAATAGTATTAGAATGACATGCCGTTCATGTAGGGAGCGGTTTGACATTTGCAATGCCCCATACAGAGAAAGTGTATTCTCCAAAACGATACCAGGGGAGGCCTTTGCGTCCCTTCGGCAGGCTCAATTTTATTTCGATATCGGGTTATATGCCGAAGCCCATAATCTGGCCAATCAGGTGCTTGGTCAACACGAAAACTGTGTAGAGGCGAGACTCTTCCTCGCGCGTTTTTATGAGACTCATGGGCCTGAAGAGCATATGGTCAGATCGTACGGGGCGGCAGTTACGTTTGATCCATTCAGGCCTGATTTGCATTTTAATTACGCGCGTGCGTTACATCGGATAGGTTGCAACGGCGGAGCATTGCTGCACTTGGAGCAGGCTCTCGTACTACATCCTGGCTATATTCCGGCAATAGAGCTTCGTGAATCGATACAGGGCCAGCACGCTTTTGACGGGTCTACTTCTGTATATTTCCGGTCGTGGTGCGACGACCCCCCTCCTCTGAGACGAGCGATCCCAAAATGTGGATCTGAGGAGATCAGCCAGGTAAATGATGCGAAGATAATTCCCCTGGTGAAAGTTGGGTAGTGGTTTGATCCGTGTAGGTAACAGCAAGGCATACTCGCGGAGTCAGGATTGTTCGTGCCGGTTTTCACTGACGCCGTTTGCGCAACTCATGGGGTTATGCAGCTTTCGCTGTAACCTCTGTGTGCGAGGCGACCATTCGCGGGGCTCAGCTGGCCATCAATGATGATGGTACTCCATGGCCGAACCACAAAGCGTTGTATGAAAATACTGATTCTGGGCGGCACGGTTTTTTTGGGTAGGCACCTTACGGAGGTGTTTTTATCGCGAGGTCATCACGTTACTCATTATAACCGTGGCCTGAGCAATACGCGGTTGTTTCCAGAAGTTGAGAAATTGCGCGGCGACCGTAATCTCAATCTATTGCCTCTGCGGGGTAGGGCCTGGGATGCTGTGGTTGATACCTGCGGTTATTTCCCTCGGCAAGTGACAGCGTCGGCGAAAGTATTATATCCACATACTCCCCTCTACGCCTTCATTTCGAGTGTCAACCAGTATGCGGACTTTAGTGTCAGAGGTGTTAATGAGCGCTATTCTAGTGCTGCAACCATCTTTCAAGCCGCGCAATCTGATCCGCCATTGACGCCGGAAACGTATGGCCCTCTCAAAGCCACCTGTGAAAAGGCCGTCCAAGAGATTTACGGCAATCGTGCGCTGATCGTGCGTCCCGGTTGTCTAGTGGGACCCTATGATCAGGCGCATCGGTTCACATATTGGGTGAGGCGGACAGCTGCAGGTGGGGCGATGCTGGTCCCTGGCTCTCCCGATCAGGTGTGGCAGATCATAGATGTTCGCGATGCAGCGGAGTGGATCGTCCGCATGCTTGAAGAAGAGCGCGCAGGGATTTTCAATGTTGTCGGGCCCGAACAGCCTATATCAGCCAGCCAGTTAATGCAGCAATTGACGTCTTCCGCTGGGAGCGATGCCCGCACAATTTGGGTGGATGCAGAATTCCTGCGCACGAGTTCAGCCGGTAAGCGCTGGTTGGATCTTGCCGAATGGAGTGATCTATCCCCATCCATGGCGCACCTCTATTCGATAGACAATACACATGCGGTTGCCACAGGTCTATGCTTTAGGCCGCTGGCTGTTACGGCCCAAGATGTTCTCACCTGGCTCGAACTGCGAGGGCCTCGTGGGGCTGATGCCCTAGATCCGGAAGGCGAGAAGGATCTGCTGCGTGCCCGGGGACGCTACGCGATGGCCCTGCCACGCTGAACATTCATGTTATGCAAATACTGGAGCGACAGGATGCTAAAGCCCATTACTCAAGATGCGGTTCAGGATGCTCTTAGTCATGTCTTTTACGTGACATCCTGGGGCTATGGTGCGGATCACTGGTTTGCCTGGTTTGTTAAGGCACTCAATGCTAACCCTGAAATCATGGCATATTTGGCCAATGAAGGCTCTCGTCCAAAATACTTTCCGGAAGAGCGATCACGAGCGCAGCGTCCAGACCTCATTAAGTTTACGCGTTTTATGGCTGATGTAGGTATGACGTACACTGCTATCGGAGACTGCTATTCCTACCGGCCGACTATGATGCATGCATTGCTGGATGCCTGGCCGGATATCGTACGGGTTGTACAGCTTACCCGCCATCCATATGCGTGGTTATTTTTCCACGTGCGCTGGCGCACTACAAATATGCGAATGTTGGGAGGGGAGGGGGGGCCGCTCGATCATGAATGGATTCACGGCTGCGATCACGAACTTTTCAAGCGGCTTAAACTCAGACGTTACGAGAAAGAGGATATCGAAATCTGGACCACATATCAGGGTATGTGGAAGATGAATGACGTTGCGAGTGACTCGAAAATGCCAATCCAGCAGATTCCCATCGAACAGGTGGTGACGGATCGCGGAGTATTTTGCAAGATCATCGACTACATCACCCACGGGCGTATCAAATACGATGAACGCTTGCTGGACTTGATCTATGATTGGGTCTGGACGCCGTTTCGAGGGGAGATGAAGCTTCGCGTGTTGCCTCAAGTCCTAAGGGCTGAATGGCCAGACTGGAAAGTTGAGGCTTTTGAAAAATTGGTAAGTCAGGAGGCCCAAGATAGCTTCCGGCAGTTAGGGTACAAATTGTGAGCGGAACGATTGAGCTACTCTTCCTAGCGGGGGTTCTTGCCCTCATGGCACTGGTATGGAGATTAACGAGGCATATCAAGGCTGCGACCAAGACTATGACATTTGAGCTCGAGGCACAGCGTTCCGTTGTCGAGCAGAGCATGGCGGAAATGGCCCAGGCCACGGCATCTGCGCTGGCCTCGCAGCGTCACATGATTGAGCTGAAAATGGCGCAGACTTTAGAACGACTTGTCCCAATAAGCCCTGCTAAAAATGGCCGGGATATACTGGAGTGTCGTGACGTTCCGTTAAACGTCGCGTTGCCGACGCTCTTTCCCGGATGGCAGGATGTACGACCCGTATTTGTCGCTACGGTATTCAAGTCCGGGACGAAATTGTTGGAGCATATCGTCGCAAAACTCACGGGTCTTGAAATAAACGCTCCGACTATGTCGGCTGGTTCTGATTACGAAAGCGCAGGCCCGATTGTTTTCGAGTGCGGAAAATTCTTTATCTGGCACAATGTGCCAAGCCACACTGTCAAGACGCGATTGATTGAGGCCCATGCTCGGCCCATTTTCCTGATTCGAAATATCTATGACTTGGCAGTATCCCAGTATTTTCATTTTGCTCATGATGTGGATGCCGAAATCGGTTATGCTACACATACGGCAGGTTACTTTTCGCAAATGGGCCAAGATGAGGGGATCGCCCTCTTGCTGTCCGGGGCAACATCGGAACATTTCAATTGGCACGGGTTCGGGTACTATCTGCGCCAGACTCAGGAGATTCTTCAATTTTCCAAAGAATACCCTTGTCATATTATGGTTTATGACAGTCTCGTTCAAAACAAGCACCGCGAAATCCAACGGCTGGCTGCTTTTCTGAATGTAGAGCTTACTGATGAGTTACTTGGTGGCCTTGTTGACAGTTCAAGTCTGAATTCAATGCGTGAGGCGAGGATATCGGCGGTGGGAACAGGAAAGCATTTTCGCAAAGGGAGCCCAGGGGATCACGTCAATGTGCTGAAGTCGTGGCACTATCACATGATTAATCAGATCAAGGTGATATTTGCACCTAGGTTAGATGCCCTTTGCGAAGAATTAGGTTTTAGCGGTGTCACCACAGCGCTTGTAGAAAGCGTCCATCCTAGGGCAGTGCCGAGCAATGCGAACGGCAAATGAGTTTCAGGTCTTTATCTTCCCATCTGTCCTGCAATGTTGTTAGCCGTCACCTCTCAATGATCTGGGCGTTGGCCCTGCGAGATCTAGAGACTCGCTATGCTGGAACTATGGGGGGCATATTATGGGCATTTGTCCACCCAGTCGCGATCGTCGTTATTTTTTATTTTGTCTTTGCGATCGGTTTCCGGGCGCAAGGTCCGGAGAACGCTCCGTTTATACTCTGGTTTGTCTGCGGATTAGTTCCATGGTTCTTCTTCAACGAAACGCTGCAGGCGATCACGAAGTCGATCACCAGTAATTCACATCTCGTCAAAAAAACAGTGTTCCCAACGGAAATACTGCCGTTTGTGTACCTTGTCTCGGGGGTGGTGCCTCATGCCATTTTCCTGTTCATCTTGGCAGGTCTGCTTATCTTCTACGGGATTTCATTTCGCGTCGAGCAGCTAGCGGTTCTGTATTTCTTTTTCTGCAGTTGTGTTTTGCTGTTGGGTCTGGGATGGTTGCTCGCTGCGCTTCAGGTATTTTATCGCGATATTGGTCACGGGCTGGCCATCATTCTTAACATGTGGTTCTGGATCACACCGATTGTCTGGTCGCCTGAGATTATGCCGGAACAGTATCGAAAGCTATTGGCATTCAACCCGCTTTACTACATCGTTGAGGGGTATCGAGGGCTGTTGAGTTTTGACACCACTACATGGCCTGGCATTGGGGAAACCATCTACTTTTGGTTGGTTGGCTCAGTGGTCGTTATGATAGGCAGCTATACATTCCGCCGCCTGAAGCCTGAATTCCCGGACGTGATGTGAGCTGCTATTTGTGAAGAGCAAAATTGCTATTTCCGTTCGGGGTGTCACGAAGAAATTTCGGCTATTCTCCTCCCCCAAAGAGCGGCTCATCGAAGCACTACACCCATTTCGGAAGCAGTATCATCGAGAGTTCTTGGCCCTGCAGGGCGTGAGTTTCGATATTTGTCGCGGGGAGATCGTCGGCATCCTTGGGCGCAACGGATCGGGAAAATCGACCTTATTGCAGATCATTTGCTCGGTGATGCAACCAACTCATGGTGAGGTTGTCGTGAATGGACGCATTTCTGCTCTTCTTGAGTTGGGGGCCGGCTTCAATCCAGAATTTACCGGGCGAGAGAACGTGGTTCTCAACGGTGCCATCATGGGGATTGCGCGTGGCGAGATGCTTCGGCGTATGCAGGAGATCGAGGCGTTTGCGGATATCGGGGAGTTCTTTGATCAGCCGGTTAAAACATACTCGTCTGGCATGTATGTTCGTGTCGCCTTTGCTGCAGCGATTCACGTCGATCCTGAAATACTGATTGTTGATGAAGCGCTGAGTGTCGGCGACTCGCGATTTCAGCATCGGTGCTATCAAAAGATCCGGGCATATATGGAGCAGGGAAAGACCATTCTGGTCGTTTCACATGCAACTGATACGCTGCTCCGAATCTGCCACCGCGGAGTGGTCATTGATGCAGGGAGGGTGGTGCATGTCGGTCCCATCTCCGAGGCTGTCACGCACTATCATGCACTGCTGTTCGGTAATCAGGTGCCTCGCCAGGAAACGGTCGATTCGCTTGAGCAACCGGCTGAAGTGAAGAGCCGTGTCGTAGTCGGACAGCGGCACATTCTGACATCGGACCCGACGGATTACACGGCGAGTAGGGCTGCGTACAACCCGCATGAAACGAGAATGGGCAGCGGAGCGGTCGGGCTGGTTGATTTTGAGATTGTGGTCGGCGACATGATCGATCCGCCTGAGATCCCCAAGCATGCGGAGGTCGAGTTGCTGGTAAAACTGCATTTTCGAGAGAGCCTAGAGCGAGTCTCCTTTGGTTTCGCGCTGGTATCGGTGGACGGAACCTACATTGCGGGAACCAACTCGGAAATGGCAGAAGGCCCTTACCTGACCGCAGCGGCCGGCGAATGCGTGCTCGTGCGGCTGCATTGGCGCTCACACGTCGTTGGCGGAGAGTATTTCCTCAACATCGGTTGCCACCATGTACAGGCTGGGGAGAAGACCTTCCTGGATGTGCGGCGCGCTCTTGCTAAACTGAAATTTACCGACACGCCTGGATGTTATGGGTTTGTTAATTTGGAGTATGTGGCTAAGGTGCAAAGGCTAACTGCAACGCAGTTGGTCGCTGAGTAAACAAACCAAGCTGAAGAGCACAAGTGGAATCATCGTCATACCCTGAAGTGAAAAGTAGTTCTCCCCCTAGTTCCCCTGTATAGTCTTTACACGCCAGCCTGCTGGTTACGTGCGTAGGCCTAGCGTGTTCTAGGTCTTAATCAAAGGTCTAGCGGGGTTTGCTGAGAAACCAAGATGCTGACCAGGCTGAGTTCTGGCGGGTCATTCCCCGCATCACCATGCGGAGCAAGCAATCTTAAGACACGATCAATGTCCAATACCGTATCATTGATAACCGTAAATTATAATGCGGGTGACTTTCTTGGGGCCTGCGCCTCATCTGCCTTGAGTCAGGTGGATGAAGTGGTTGTGGTCGATAATGCTTCAAGCGACGATAGTTTAGCAAAGCTTGCAACAGCGTTTCCTGGTGATCAAAGGTTAAAGATTATTCGTAATCGAGAAAATCTTGGATTTGCAGCGGCTTGCAATATCGGGGCTGAACATTCCATTAGCAGTCGCCTGTTCTTTCTTAACCCCGATTGTATGCTGACACCGGACTCAGTGAAGCATCTGATGCGGGTGCTAGACGATAATCCAGATGTGGGAATGGTGGGTGCTTTACTAATGAATCCCGATGGATCGGAACAAGTGGGGGGGCGGCGGGCTATTCCCACGCCTTGGCGATCTCTTGTGCGAGCATTTGGGTTGTCTCGTTTGGCAGCTCGATGGCCACGCTTGTTTCTTGATTTTCACCTGCATAAGCAACCGTTGCCGATTCAGCCTATTGAGGTCGAGGCAATATCCGGTGCCTGTATGTTGGTTCGTCGTGAGGCGATGCGAGATGTCGGATCCTGGGATGAAGGCTATTTCCTGCACTGTGAAGATCTTGACTTGTGCATGGAGTTACGGCGCAAGGGGTGGAAAATCATGTTCGTGCCCGATGCGAGAGTCGTGCATGATCAAGGGGTGTGCAGCCGTTCTCGACCTATATTTGTCGAATGGCATAAGCATCGTGGGATGATGCGGTTTTATCGCAAGTTTTTTCAACATCAGTACCCAGGCCCATTGATGTGGCTGGTGGCGTTAGGCATCTGGCTGCGCTTTGGTATCATCGCCTCATATCACTTCGCATTGTCCACCTTGCGGTATCTTGGGATTCAACGTGGATGAATCGTCCAAGATCGGTGTGCTCGGGGCACAGAGTTTTGTCGGTGAATGCGCGATTCGGCAGCTGAGGGAAAGTGGCCGCCAGATCGTTGCCTTCTCCAGGTCTGCACATGCTGGCAACGCTGAGTCAACGGTGACGTGGTTGCAGCTCTCGCCTTCTGTGGTTGCCTCTCGTGAAGTTCCATCCATCACGGAATGGGTATGTGTCGCTCCGATTTGGGTGCTGCCGGAGTATTTTCCGCTCATAGGGTCGAGCGGTGCTCGTCGAGTGGTGGCCCTGTCATCGACGAGCCTTCTCGCAAAGAAGGCTTCGCCAGATGAGGACGAACAGGCGCTGGTGCGAGGACTGCAGGCCGGTGAGCAGGCGCTGCGTACGTGGGCAGAGGCTCACGGAGTTGAGTGGGTGATTTTACGCCCGACGTTGATCTATGGGTTTGGGCGGGACAAGAATGTGACGGAGATTGCCTGTTTTGCACATCGATGGGGATTTTTCCCGTTGTTGGGACAGGCTGATGGCTTGCGTCAGCCGGTGCATGTGGAGGATGTTGCAATGGCCTGCGTGTCAGCCCTCACGGTGCCTGTGGCTGGGAATCGGGCATATAATCTCTCAGGCGGCGAAACTTTGTCCTACCGGGAGATGGTCTGTCGAATCTTTGCCGCTATTGGTAAACGCCCGCAGGCCGTAACAATTCCCCGATGGCTCTTCCGTCTGGCGGTGACGGTACTTCGTCGGCTGCCGCGATACCGCAATTGGACGGCGGAAATGGCCGAACGCATGAACCGTGACTTGGTATTTGATCATGGCGATGCCGCACGAGACCTAGCTTTTTCACCAAGGCCTTTTCAGCTTTCACGGGGAGATGTGCCGACGTGATTGTTCCAGCTGAGGTCCTGGTCGGAGTTGTTCGCACGTATGAGGCCGAAGTCTCTGAACGAGCCTTATGTTACGCAGGATCGGTGGGCAGTGTTTTTGTTTTGCAATGTTCTGCCCGTCGGGTATGATAGGTTCAATAGAAGTCCACCTAAGCAGGCCTCTTCGATTTGGCGAGTAAACCCACAACAGGCAAGTCTTCAAGGCGGCGGCCGTCTCCCGACGTCCTCAAAGGGATTCGTCTTTTTGCTACCGATGTGGACGGAGTTCTCACCGATGCTGGTATGTACTATTCCGAGTCGGGCGACGAATGGAAAAAATTTAACACCCGCGATGGGATGGGAATCAAACTCTTGCAGAAGGCAGGGCTCATTACGGCCATTGTGACTCAAGAGCGAACGCGATTGGTGGCCAGGCGGGCGGAAAAGCTTGCCATCCCTGAGCTCCATCAGGGCGTGCTGGATAAGCTCTCGGTGATCCGAGAGATGGCTGCACGACACAGTCTCTCGCTTCAACAAGTGGCGTACATTGGTGACGACGTCAATGATATCGAAGCCTTGAAAGCGGTTGGATTTTCAGCAGCTCCTGCAGACGGCCTTCCCCAGGTGTTGAAGGTCGTCGATTACATCTGCCGGCAGAAGGGTGGCGAAGGGGCGGTACGAGAGCTTGTGGAGATGATTCTACTGTCTCGTGACAAGCTGAAACCCAGTAACCGTCGACGCTGAGGAGAACGTATGGAGACGACTAGCTCGCTATTCCCAGTGATTATGGCCGGAGGGAGCGGAACGAGATTTTGGCCATTGAGTCGCCACCTGTTCCCTAAGCAACTTCTGCGAATTGGCGGCGAATATACGTTGATTCAACAGACCATGCGGCGTGTGCTTGGCTGTGCTCCGGCAGCCAACGTCTTGATTTCGACCAACGCGGCACAGGCCGATCTTATTCGTGTGCAATTGGCCGATTGGAAAGAGGATCTTGCCGACGGGTTTGTGCTGGAACCGGAAGGCCGGAATACGGCCCCCGCTATTGCCTTGGCTGCGCTGGAAGCACAGCGGCGCGATCCTGACGCGATGATGTTGGTTGTTCCTGCCGATCACGTGGTCACCGGTCAGCGAGATTTCGAAGCGGCGGTTCAACTGGCCTGTCAATTAGCAGCAGCGGGCTTCTTGGTGACCTTCGGGATTAAGCCGATTCGCCCGGAAACCGGTTATGGATATATCAAGCCCAATGACAAGGTTGTGCTGGGGAAACGCGGGAAGTTGCGGGGTTTCTCGGTTCACCAATTTGTGGAAAAGCCTAACCTTGCTAAGGCGGTGCAGTATCTTAAGGCCGGCAACTATTATTGGAACAGCGGGATGTTTATCTGGAGGGCCGCGACGATTTTGGAAGAGATTCGTCGTCACCAGCCTGCCATTGCCAGAGCCATGGTTCGAATTCAGAAACTTCGGGTGAATCAAGCGCCGAAGTCAGACATTGAAGACCTCTATCGATCCATCAAACCGGTTTCCATCGACAATGGTGTGATGGAACGGTCGCCAAAGGCGGCTGTGATTCCGGTGGCGTTCAAATGGTCGGATGTCGGGAGCTGGGGAAGTTTGGATGAAGTGGCCTCGAGAGATAAGGCCGGGAATGTGACGACGGGGCGAGTGGTCGACCTAGAAAGTCGCCGTTCGATTGTCTATGCCGACAGGCGGGTTGTTGCGACGATCGGATTACAAGATATGGTCGTGGTGGATACGCCGGATGCGACGTTGGTCTGTCCGAAGTCGCGGGCGCAGGATGTGAAGAAAATTGTCGATATTCTGAAACAGCAGAAAGCACCCGAGCATCTCGAGCATCTGACGGTTCAGCGGCCATGGGGAACGTATACGGTGCTGGAAGAAGGTTCGGGGTTCAAGGTCAAGCGAGTCACCGTTAACCCGGGTGGGCGGCTCTCACTCCAAATGCATCATCAGCGCAGTGAACATTGGGTGGTGATCGCTGGAACTGCACGCGTGACCAGAGGGGAAGAAATTTTTGACTTGCAGGTCGGGCAGAGTACGGCGATTCCGGTGAAGACGCGGCATCGCCTGGAGAATCCAGGGCGTGAGACCGTGCATATCATCGAGGTACAGAATGGTCCGTATCTTGGCGAGGATGATATCGTCCGCTTCAAGGATGATTACGGCCGGACAAATCACTGACACTCGGAAGTTGGATCGCCCTCAAGGTGTCACCGCTACATCCAAAAACTTCGGACTTGATGACCTTCTGACTTGAACATTATCCTAGGAGGCCCATGGCACTCTTTCGCGAATATGACCTTCGGGGAATTGTCGGCACTGAACTGACAGAGGAGTTAGCTGAGCGGGTGGGGCTTGCGTACGCCACCTATGCAGGCAAACGAGGAGTCAAGACGATCAGTGTCGGCCGTGACGGTCGTCTCAGTTCCCCCGCGTTGCGGAAAGCGTTGCTTCACGGGCTGTTAGCCGGAGGGCTGGATGTCATTGATATCGGAATATGCTCTTCTCCGCTGGTGTATTTCTCGTTATTTACCCTTCCGGTCGGCGGAGGCATCATGATCACCGGGAGTCACAATGCGGCGGAGTACAATGGCTTTAAGATCTGTCTTGGGAAAACGGCGATCCATGGAGAAGAGATTCAAGAGCTTCGGCGAGTCATGGAACAGGGTGTGTTCAGCACGGGGAATGGGCATCTTTCTGAGCACCCCATTATTCCGGATTATCTGAAGTACATTGAGAAAAGT
The DNA here is from genome assembly GCF_001458735.1 of Candidatus Nitrospira nitrosa. NCBI lineage: Bacteria > Pseudomonadati > Nitrospirota > Nitrospiria > Nitrospirales > Nitrospiraceae > Nitrospira > Candidatus Nitrospira nitrosa. The sequence continues at coordinate 108,911 of NZ_CZQA01000008.1, read as the reverse complement.
TTCCCGCACGTTAAGGCACAGAAACTCCACGTCGTGATCGATTGCGGGAACGGCGCGGCATCTCTTGTCGCCAAGCAAGCGCTTGAATTACTGGGGTGCAAGGTCACAGGACTCTATTGCGATCTGGACGGGCATTTTCCCAACCATCATCCGGATCCCACGGTGCTTGAGAATCTGTCCGATCTGATGCAAGCAGTGAAGGATCATCGAGCGGATGTGGGGATCGGCTACGATGGGGATGCAGACCGAATTGGCGCCGTTGATGAGCAGGGGAATGTGTTGTGGGGCGATCGCTTATTGGTGCTCTATGCGAGGGACATTCTTGCGCTCAAACCAGGAAGCACGATCATCTCCGAAGTGAAAGCGTCACAGAGCCTGTATGACGACATTGCCAAGCGGGGTGGGCGTGCCATCATGTGGAAGACCGGTCATTCGTTGATCAAATCGAAGATGAAGGAGGAGTCGGCCGTCTTAGCTGGTGAAATGTCGGGGCACATGTTTTTTGCGGATCGGTATTTTGGGTATGACGATGCCGTGTATGCGTCCTGTCGACTTGTGGAAATCTTGGCGAAAGCTCAGCAGCCGCTTTCAGCGTTAGTGTCTGATCTGCCCCAGTCGGTCGTCACGCCTGAGATCCGAGTGGATCTTCCAGACACGATCAAGTTTGATGTGGTGGAGCGGGTTCGTAACAAATTCACGGAATACCTGAAGACCAAACAGGGGCTTGGCCCGAAGAAACTGGCACTGAGAAATCTGATCACGATCGACGGGGTCCGTGCGATATTCGATGATGGATGGGGCCTCATCAGGGCGTCCAATACTCAACCGGCCTTAGTGCTGAGATTTGAAGCGACCTCTTCCGACCAACTCAATGCCATTCGAGTGCTCATCGAAGAGGAGCTGAGGGAGGCCAAACGATCGTTTGCGTGCTGAAATCCCTCTCTACGTGGATTAGTCTTGCTCGTCTCCGTACCAGCATCGGTTGTCCTGCCGCTATAGGGGCCGTTTTGTTGACTCTCTTGGTTCCCCTTGAGACAACTGCCGCCGAAGGATTGGGTGAACCAGCGCGTCCCTTCATCGTTGGAGAACGGCTGACCTACGAGGTTTCCTGGCTCAATCTGACTGCTGCCATCGCCGTGATGGAGGTGGTTTCTACGGAAGAGAGAGGGAGTACCTCCTCCACCGCCAAGTTGATTGGGACGGCGCAGTCCACGCCAATCATCACGAAGTTCTTTCCGGTGGACAATCGAGTGGAGTCGGAACTGGATTTGGACACGCTCACGCCGGGGCATCTGACCTTTCGTCGGCGCGAAGGAAAAAAGAAAGAAGATATCGAATACACGTTTCACCAAAAGGAAGGAACGGTTACCGCCGTCAGAGGGGGAACGACCGAATCACTGTCCATTCCAACCGGGACTCACGACATCATATCCTGTCTCTATTATACACGTGCGATGTTGCCACCCAAGCCGGGAGCCTCACTCAAGATGAATGTGTATCATGATAAGAAAAACCGGCCGGTTGAGGTCCGGGTGGAAGGAATCGAGACCCTTGAAGGGGGCTGGGGAAGGGTGGAGACGGTACGAGTGCGAGTGATTATGCCGTTTCACGGTCTTTTCATGAATAAAGGGGATATTCATGTCTGGGTCACCAATGATGAACGAAAGACTCCGGTTCGGATGAAAGCGAAAGTCGTGCTTGGGGCCATTGTCGCCGACCTCGTTGATGGTTGGTCCAGAGTCGGCAGTGTGAAGCCGGGGTCTTGAACAGGAGGTTGTTGTTCACGCAGGATAAACCCGTTATACTGAGCCGCAGGATGAGACAATTTCCCACCACATTGAGTCAGTTTATCATTCGGAGTCAGGCATCGTATCCAGGTGCGACTGGAGAGTTTTCCAGTCTGTTAACCCAAATCGGCCTGGTCGGTAAACTGATTTCTCAAGATCTTCGGCGTGCAGGGTTGATCAATATCCTTGGGACGACCGGTGAGACCAATGTCCAGGGAGAGACCGTCAAGAAGCTGGATGCCATCGCGAACGACGACTTCGTCAAGGTCTTTCAAGCTAGCGAACATGTCTGCGCTCTGGCCTCGGAAGAAATGGAAAATCCGCTCTCGCTGCCGAATAATTGGCCGCATGGCAAGTATATGCTGCTCTTCGATCCCCTGGACGGATCGTCCAATACGGACAACAACATGCCGCTCGGGGCCATTTTTTCCGTGCTCAAGTACGGCCGAACGGATCGATTACCGACAGAAGCCGATTTGATCCGCCGAGGAACTGAACAAGTTGCAGCTGGCTATCTCCTGTATGGGTCGAGCACGATGTTGGTGTACACCGTTGGACAAGGCGTCTATGGATTTACCTTGGATCCTGATATCGGTGAGTATTTATTGTCGCACGAGCGAATGAGGATTCCTGAAAAGGGCAAGGTCTATGCCGCCAATGAAGGGAATTATAACAAGTGGCCTGATGGAATAAGAAAGTATTTGGATTCGCTTAAAGTCACTGATAAGGCGACGGGGCGCCCCTACAGTGCGCGGTATTCCGGATGTTTGGTGGCCGATGTGCACCGCCTGTTGCTTGGAGGGGGAATCTATCTCTATCCAGGGGAAGTCGATAGGCCTGAAGGGAAGCTGCGACTGCTCTACGAGGCGAATCCACTGGCGTGGGTCGTTGAGCAGGCTGGGGGGAAGGCCTCAACCGGCACGACGAGAATTTTGGACGTTGAAGCTAAAAAATTACACCAGCGCGTGTCGCTGATCATCGGGAGTCGTCTCGATGTCGAGCAGGCTGAGGCGTACATTCATGGGAAAGCCTAATCACGCATCATTTTGACCTGTGGGAGCTGTCTGGAGGGAATTATGGGAGATCGGGTTCAAGAGATTCTCAGTTGGTATGGTAGCGACAATGCCGGAACAAAGACGAATATCGCCCGCATGCTGCGTTCCGGGAAATTGGCTGGGACCGGCAAGCTAGTCATTCTCCCGGTGGATCAAGGATTTGAGCATGGTCCGGCTCGGAGTTTTGCACCGAATCCATCCGGATACAACCCCCACTATCACTTTCAACTCGCCATCGATGCTGGTTGCAATGCCTATGCGGCACCGCTCGGGTTTTTGGAAGCAGGAGCGAGTGAGTTTGCGGGGCAGATTCCCCTCATTCTCAAGCTCAATAATCATGATGTGTTGCATGACGACAAGGATCCGCTGCCGTCTGTCACAGGCAGTGTGAACGATGCTCTTCGGTTAGGGTGTTCGGCCGTCGGTTTCACGATCTATCCCGGGTCCGCCCATTGCAGCGCGATGTACGAGCAACTGCAAGCCATTGCAGAAGAGGCCAAGGCCAGTGGCCTGGCTGTCGTGGTGTGGTCTTATCCGCGAGGGTCAGCACTGAGTAAGGAAGGTGAGACGGCGATGGATGTCGTGGCCTATGCGGCACAGATCGCGGCACAACTAGGTGCACACATTATCAAGGTGAAGTTACCGACTGCACATTTGGAACAGGCGGCGGCGAAGAAAGTGTACGAGTCCACGCAAGTTCCAATCAAGACGCTGGCGGAGCGGGTTAAGCATGTGGTGCAGAGTTCATTCGACGGGCGTCGGATCGTGATCTTCTCCGGTGGAGCCAAGAGCGAAGATAAGAATGTATTCGAAGAGGCTCGAGGGATTCGGGATGGGGGAGGGTTTGGCAGCATCATCGGTCGAAACTCGTTCCAACGGCCTAAAGCAGAGGCCATTAAATTTCTCCAGACGATCATGGGAATTTACAGCGGCGCGATTCAGTGAGTGTTCCCACGGTTACGGATAAAATCGAATGAATACTATGAATCAATTCGAGTCCAGTCCCAAGCCCCCACAGGGAAAGAAAAGCTGGGTTGTGACAGCGGCGTTGTTGACGGCTGGGATCATCATTGGGTTTGTCATAGCCTCAGACCTTGGATGGTTATCAAATGGTCATGCCGTGCCTGATTCATCGTCTATTGCGCCTCCACCGCCTCCTGTCGTCAGACCGGTCTCGACGGCTCCGCAGCCCATCCTGGGCGGGGGCAACCAAACATTCGTGGACATTGCCAAGTCGGTGAAGCCGGCGGTGGTCAACATCTATGCGACGAAGAGTGGGCGTGGGGAAGGGTCTGGTGCCACCCCGTTCGACGATCCGCTATTTCGAAAGTTTTTCGGTGACGAGTTTTTTCGGAAGTTCGAACATCCCAAGGAGAAGAAAGAGCGAGGATTAGGGTCTGGCGTGATTGTCGAGTCGAGCGGGTTGATCATTACGAATAACCATGTCGTCGGCAAGGCGGATGAGATCCGCGTGACCCTTTCGGACAAACGTGAGTTTAAAGCTAAGTTGATCGGCACCGACCCGAAGACGGATGTGGCGGTCGTGAAGATCGAAGCCACGGGGCTTCCGAGCGTCCCGTGGGCCGATTCGGACAAGTTAGAAGTGGGAGAGTTCGTCCTGGCCGTCGGCAATCCATTCGGACTCACACAGACTGTCACGCTGGGGATCGTCAGTGCACTTGGACGAGCTGCTGGTATTGCTGAGTATGAGGATTTCATCCAGACCGATGCCGCGATCAATCCTGGAAACTCCGGGGGAGCCCTGGTGAATGTCCGGGGTGAACTGGTAGGGATCAATACGGCCATATTCAGTCAGAGCGGCGGCAATATGGGGATCGGATTTGCCGTGCCGAGCAATATGGCTCAGTCGATTATGGGGCAACTTGTACAGACCGGGAAAGTTGTACGTGGGTGGTTGGGAGTCTCGATCCAGGAGTTGACGCCGGAATTGGCGTCGCAGTTTGGAATTACTGAAACGAAGGGTGTGCTCGTCAGTGATGTCATGGATGACAGTCCGGCCAAGAAAGCCGGTTTCGAGCGAGCCGATGTCATTGTTGAGTATGACGGGAAGCCGATGGATTCGCCGACGCATTTGCGTAATGCCGTGGCACAGACACCGGTTGGGAAAAAGGTAGTCGTCAAGATTATCAGGGACAAGAAGGCCAAGACCATCGACCTCACCATCGTCGAGCAGCCAAAGTCGATGTCGCAAAGCAGCGAAGAAGATGGGGGAGATTCAGCGACGCCGACGGGAATACTGTCCAGCCTTGACGTACGTGACCTGAACGAAGAGTTGGCCAGTCGCTATGGATTGAAGTCGAGCGAGCGTGGAGCGGTGATCGTTCGAGTGAAGCCAGGCAGTACAGCTGAAGAATTAGGTGTGCGTGAAGGTGATATCGTGCTTGAGGTGAACCGTCAAACGGTCACCTCAGTGAAGGTGTTTGAACGGATTGCCAACAAGCTGCCAAAAGATCAAGCGGTGCTGCTGTTGCTCAAACGGCAGGGGCGGACGATTTATCTTACGCTTCGTCCATGATCTGCGCAGGTTCAGATGATCTATCTGCTCTATCTCGTGGGTTTGGTTGCATGATGCCACCCGCATGAACCGGCAAACCAGATGGACCAGACAGACCCGCTTTCTCGTCAGACCCAGTTAGCCGTGGCCATTGTTCCTGCCGCCGGACGCGGCCTTCGTATGGGTGGCGCCGTTCCCAAGCAGTTTTTGGCTTTGGGCGGTGAACCCTTGGTCGTGCACTCGCTTCGGGTACTTCAGCGCTCTCCTGTCATCGATCAAATCATCTTGGCTGTGCCGCAGGCCGATCTCGATTATTGTCTGAATGATCTTGCCGTACGATTTGGATTTTCAAAAATCAGACGGGTGGTGGCCGGTGGAAAGGAGCGGCAGGATTCAGTTCGACATGCGCTGGAACATGTGCCGGAGGACACGCAGCTTGTGGTAGTGCATGATGCGGTACGCCCGTTTCTGACGGAGCATATGGTGAGTGAGGTGGTTGACGCGGCGCGCCGAGAAGGAGGAGCGATCATCGCATTGCCGATGCGTGATACCGTCAAGCAGGTTGGAATAGAGCATCGGATTGAACGGACGATTGATAGGAAACCCCTCTGGCTGGCTCAGACGCCGCAGGCCTTCAGACGCGATTGGTTGTTGAACGCCCATCGCAAAGCCCATGCGGAAGGAGTGCATGCCACCGATGACGCATTCCTGTTCGAGTGGGCTGGGCACCCGGTTGTGGTGGTGGAAGGGAGTGGAGAGAATATCAAGGTGACACGGCCTGAAGATATGGTGATCGGTGAGGCCATCTTCGCTTCTCGTCAGTTGGGGGATTAGGAAAGGGACAAGATGAGCAAGGGATTCCGTATCGGATATGGGTATGATGTCCATCCATTGGGACCTGGGCGCAAGCTGATTCTTGGCGGTGTTGAAATCCCTCATGGCAAAGGCCTGCTCGGTCATTCTGATTCCGATGTGCTGGTCCATGCCATCTGCGATGCCTTATTGGGAGCAATGGGAGAGGGAGATCTGGGGCGGCATTACCCCAGTTCTGATCTCAGGTACAAAGGCATCTCGAGCCTCAAGTTATTGGAAGACGTGATGTCAAAGCTGACAACGAAAGGCTATCGAGTAGGAAATATTGATACGGTGATTGTGGCTCAAGCGCCAAGGCTCGGACCGCATCTCTCGACGATGCAGGAGTCTATCGCCGCAGCTGCCGGTGTTGCTCCTGGACTAGTGAATGTGAAGGTGAAGAGCGGAGAAGGATTAGACGCAGTAGGGCATGAGGAGGGGATGATCGCCCACGCAGTCTGTTTGATCGAGCCGGCCTAGTGCCGTCGGATGTACCGCCGATGTTGACGCACATCAAACAGGACCTTCAGGCGGTCTTTGATCGAGATCCGGCAGCGACCAGTAAGCTGGAGGTCATTCTCACGTACGCAGGCTTTCATGCCTTGCTCGCCTATCGTATTTCTCACCGGCTCAGGTCCATCGGCGTTCCTTTCTTGCCACGAGCGATTTCTCAGTTGGCTCGTTGGCTCACCGGCGTTGAGATCCATCCTTCCGCCAAGATCGGGACGGGGTTTTTCATCGACCATGGCATGGGCGTGGTGATCGGGGAAACGGCAGAAATTGGTGACTATGTGACGCTCTTTCAAGGGGTCACGCTGGGAGGAACAGGAAAAGAACGTGGTAAGCGGCATCCGACGCTTGGTAATCATGTAGTGGTGGGTGCAGGGGCCAAGATCCTTGGGGGGATTACGATCGGAGACAATGTTAAGATTGGAGCCAATTCGGTTGTCTTGAAGAATGTTGCGGCCAATTCAACGGTGATCGGTGTTCCAGGCCGCGTCATCAAATCCCAGGGCGAGCGCTTGCCCGATGCCACAATGGATCAAGTTGATCTCCCGGACCCCATCAGTGACCGCTTCATCGCATTAGAGCAGGAATTGATTGAGCTTCGGAAGAAGCTCGAAAATCACGGTGAACCGCGCCGCCAATAGAAGATTGTACAGTCAGTTTGTATGTTGGATGGAGTCAGCTCGGCGCGGCATGATGCCGCGCCGGGTAACTCCAGCTTATGCAGATAGGCAGTCGCTCATGAACTTCTTCCGCTCGTCGCCCTTCAGTTGTTTATCGCCGGCTTCCTTATTGCACGTCTTCATTTTATTCTGCTGAGTCTCCTTGCCGCCTCCACCTTTCCCCGATTTGGCGGAAAGGCATTCCTTCATAAACGCCTTCCGTTCATCGCCTTTTCCCTCGCCAAACCCTTTCACGTTTGCCTGTTCGTTGCAGGCCTTCATTTTGTTCTGTTGCTCAGGTGCAGCCAGAGCAAACGGAGTCACCCCAAGGGTGAGCGCAAAGAATGTCAGAGCGAGGGGGCATAGAACTCTCCGCATGTTGGATCTCCTTATGTAGAATAAGAGGTGAGGTGCTCAACTGGCGTGTATCATAGCAAAGAAATACCTACGTGTCATGGGGGGGAGTATCGGCAAGGTGAGCCTCACACGTAATATGTTGGAGCGTAATCCCGTACGTGATGCCAGGGATTATTGGTGATGTGACCAGAGGGGAGAAAGATGATTTCTCTTTGAGAAAAGGATATGCTGTCCGACCAAAAACCACAGTATAGTTCTACCCCTGCAGTCTGTCGCAGATTGCTTTGACGATAAGCGGAAAGGTCGGTTATGAGCTCAACCCCAGGTGTCACACCAGCGCATCAGTTTCGAAAGCTTCTCTTGTCGGACCAGTTGGAATTTATTTGTGAAGCGCACAACGGTCTCAGTGCAAAAATCGTTCAAGAGGCAGGCTTCAAAGGTATTTGGGCCAGTGGTCTCTCGATCTCGGCTCAATTTGGGGTTCGTGATAACAATGAAGCCAGCTGGACTCAGGTTTTGGACAATCTGGAGTTCATGTCCGATGCGACCACGGTTCCTATCCTGCTCGATGGTGATACGGGATACGGCAATTTCAATAACATGCAGCGGCTGGTTCGTAAACTGGAGCAGCGGCGTATTGCTGCCGTATGTATCGAAGACAAGTTGTTCCCCAAGACGAATAGTTTTATCAAGGGGGATGCACAACCGATGGCGGACATGCAGGAGTTTTGCGGCAAGATCAAAGCGGGGAAAGACGCACAAACTGACGCTGACTTTTGCATTATCGCCAGAGTGGAAGCCTTCATCTGCGGCTGGGGGCTGGCGGAGGCGCTTCGCCGAGCCGAGGCGTATCGTCAGGCCGGAGCAGACGGGATTCTCATCCATAGCGCGCTGTCGGTGCCTGATGAAATCCTGTCGTTCAAGCAGGAGTGGGGGAATCGAGGCCCCGTCGTGATTGTGCCGACGAAGTATTATGCGACCCCGACCGAGGTGTTTCGACAGCATGGATTTTCGATCGTCATTTGGGCCAATCACCTGCTCCGGGCCGCCGTCACGGCCATGCAGAAAACAGCCGCGACGTTGAAAGAACAGGAGCATCTACTCTCTATTGAGGACAAAGTGGCTCCTGTTGCCGAGATCTTTCGCTTGCAGAATGCGGCGGAATTGCAGGATGCCGAAGACCGGTACCTTCCTCGAGGAGCAGAAAACACCGGGGCCATCGTCTTGGCAGCTTCGCGTGGCGAGGAACTCCGGGAATTGACTGAGCATCAGCCGAAGACGATGGTCAAGATTCAGGGGACACCGATTCTCGCCCATATCGTGGACGCCTACAACGCTGTAGGGATTAAGGACATTACGGTCGTCCGTGGGTATAAGAAGGAATCGGTCAATCTGCCCAACCTGAGGTATTTGGATAACGATGACTTTGCCGACACCGGTGAGTTGGATTCACTACGGAAGGCCTTCAGCATGCTGAAAAGCCCATCGAAGGACTTGATCATTTCTTATGGAGATGTACTGTTCAATAAATACATCCCGCAAGCGCTCTGTCAGGAGAACGAGGATTTTGTGATCTTCGTGGATAGCGATTGGCAGAACCAAAGCAGTTATGTGCGCCTCGGTGGGTTTGTCGAATGCTCCTTGCCGAATTCGAAGAAGGCGTTTAATGCCAAAGTCTATTTGAAGCAGCTTGGGAATACGGTCAAGAGAGAGCAGACCCATGGAGTCTGGATGGGGTTTCTGAAAGTTTCCCCGGCCGGGGCGACCCAGCTTCAGGCCCTCCTTTCGACGATGATGACCGATCCTGCGAATCGCAAGGCCGGAATCCCTCATCTCTTGCAGGAACTGTTAAAGCGACAACTGCCAATTCGTGTGTTGTATACCGTGGGGCACTGGCTCGATATCAACAGTCTCGATGATCTGGTTCAGGCGGGGAACTTCTGATCCTTCGTCTCTCTGGGACCTCGCGTGGTGCAGGTCGAATAAGCGTCAGCTACAGGCGGTTGAAAAAAGAATGGATAAGAACGCATGATCGATCCACAAGAATTTGTTGCGTGCCTGAGGGCGAATGGCGTTGGGTTTTTCAGCGGGGTACCTGATTCCCTCCTGAAAGAGTTGTGCTCCTGCATCGCACAAGAAAGTTCTGCGGATCAACATATTGTTGCCGCCAACGAAGGTGGTGCTGTTGCGCTGGCGTTGGGATATCACTTGGCGACAGGAAATATTCCGTTGGTCTACTTCCAAAACTCTGGTTTAGGCAACAGTATCAATCCGCTCCTCTCCTTGGCCGATCAGGAGGTCTATGCTATTCCGATGTTGCTTGTGATCGGATGGCGGGGAGAACCAGGCGTCCACGATGAGCCGCAACACAAGAAACAGGGACGTGTGATGTTGCCCATGCTGGATGCGATGGAAATTCCATTCTCCCTGTTGAGTCCGGAACTTGATCGTGCGGATACAACCCTGAAAGATGCCGTGGCACATGCACGAACGTCCAGTACTCCCTACGCGCTTGTTGTCAAAAAGGACACATTCAAACCGTTTACGGCTTTTCAGCCGGAGAGCCCGTCGTTCCCACTGTCGCGTGAGGAGGCCATTCATCAGGTGATCGAGGGACTGGATGATCGTGATGTGATTGTGTCGACCACCGGCATGCCTTCCCGTGAGGTTTATGACTACAGGCGCAAAAAGGGGAGCGGCCATCACCGTGATTTTTTAACCGTAGGCGGCATGGGGCATGCTTCCCACATTGCACTCGGTATTGCGCTTCAACAGCCAGACCGTTCGGTGTATTGTTTGGATGGAGATGGCGCGACGCTGATGCATATGGGAGCACTTTCTCTCAATGGAACATTGAAAGCAAAAAACTTCAAGCATATTATTCTGAACAATGGGGCACATGATTCGGTAGGTGGTCAACCGACTGTGGGGTTGGCAATCGACTTTCTCAGCATTGCTCGCGCATCCGGTTACAGACAAGTCTTACGAGCTCAGACGAAGCAGGAGCTTGCGAGCGGTCTCACAGACCTCAAACGCTCGAGCGGCCCTAGTCTACTGGAGATTCGTGTTCGCCGGGGGGCCAGAAAAGATTTGGGTCGACCGGCCACGACTCCGATCCAGAATAAGCAGGCATTCATGGATTTTGTCAGGTCTCAGGGGTAAATCCTCTATCAGGGTGTGTCATCGGGGACTCCTCACTCGCACTGTTACTTCTTGACCGTGTTCGGTTCAGTCATAATCAACTCGCATTAAAAACAGTCCCTGTGGCGGCGCTGTTTTCCCGGCAGCCGAGCGGTTTCGTGCATTGATGATGTCAGTGAGGCTTCCCGGGGCGCGTTTGTTCATTCCGACCTCCACGAGTGTTCCGACGATGGAGCGGATCATCTGTTTTAAAAAACGATCTGCATACACTGCAATCCGTAGTCGGTCGCCTTCCAGAAAAACCATGAATTGCTGAAGATGACAGATAGGATCATCGTTGTCCGTCGGCTGTGTCTGGAACGAAGAAAAGTCATGGGTCCCAACTAAGGTGATTCCGGCGGTACTCATGGCCGCGTCGTCAAGGGGCTGGTGGACGTGCCACCAATAGGCTCGCTCAATTGCTGGACGGCCTGGCCGATTGAGGATGTGGTATTCATACAGTTTGCCCTTGGCCGAATGTCTTGCATGGAATGAGTCCGGCATGAGCTCAACCGATCTGACCACGATATCCTCAGGAAGGTGCGCATTCAAGGCTCTCGTCCATGCGCGTGGAGTCATCTCACGATTGATGCGGAAGCTGACAACCTGGCCCAGGGCATGCACTCCGGAATCCGTCCGTCCGGCACCAATGACCGGTACGGTGATCTGCGTGACGCCGAAAATGGCAGTTTCAACGGCCGCCTGAATAGTCGGCTGGTCGGGCTGACGTTGCCAGCCGGCATAGGCTGTGCCGTCATATTCGAGGGTGAGCTTTATGGTGGGCATGTTCGGACTAAGCGATGAAGCAAACGGTTGACCGGGATGGACTTAGCGTATCTCAGACTTGCCTGCTGAGAGGAAGGCGACAATACCCTGGTAGAGTGATTGGGCAACATCCTGGACGAACACCGGTTTATGAAGCAGCTCTTCTTCCAAGGGATTCGAAATATAGGCAATTTCTGCCAGAATACTGGGCATGCTCGTGAATCTCAAGACATAGAAAGGGGCAGTCTTGACGCCATGATCGTCGATTTCATAGTGGCCGTTCATCTGAGCCACCATGGCGGCTTTGGCATTCCATGCGAGCTCCAGCGATTCCTCAATCTTCTTCGTCGTTAAGAGATCTGCCACCAGGTATTCCCACCCAACGCCGGTGTTGCTGATAGGGGTCCCGTTTTCTCGAGCCGCTACCTCGAGCGCCCGTTGGTCCTTAGCCTCTCCAAAGTGATAGATTTCGATCCCTTTGACTGTCCGTGAGGGGTGGGAGTTGACATGGATGGAGACGAAGAGATCGGCTTCGTTGCTGTTGGCAAACCTCGCCCGCTCCTCCAACTCAACAAAGACATCATGGTCGCGGGTCATCAATACTCGCACTCCGGGGTGTTTGCTCAGGAGTTTTCGGAGTTGCAGCCCTACTTTGAGCGTAATGTCTTTCTCCTCGGTTTTTCTGACTCCCCGTGCACCCGGATCTTTCCCTCCATGGCCTGGATCGATCACAATGGTGGTGTAACCCTTTGTTCGTGGGGCAAAAGGCTGCGGAGCTGTTGGGGCCACACGTTTCGGAGCCTCTTGAGGCGTACCTGTGGAGCTCAGGCCTTGCTCTGCGGGAAGGGTGACATCAATGACCAAGCGTGGAGGATCGGTTAAAAGGAAGTGCTTATATGATTGGAACGAGGTCCTTGGCAGGGAAACGGCCACCGCGTGAGGTGTGATTTGAGTCACCATGAAGGGCGAGGGGATCGTTCCGTCCAGTGTCCTGCTCTGTGCGGCTTGGCTGAGCCAGGCATCAGGAAGGGCAATGACCACCTGGCTGGCATTTACTGCCCGCTGTTCGATAACTGTGGCATGACGATCAAGATCTAGAACGAGCCTAATCTTCTCAGGACTGGTCGTCGCGCGGACATTACGGATAGTCACCGGAGCGAGGGAAGCGGTGGTCCCCCTGACATGACTCTGTTTCGACCCCTGTATCGATAGTGTCCGTGGTTTGTCGGATGACCACGCCACGGCTTGGGGAACCAGCCCAGCGGAGAGAGAGAAGAGGACACCAGCCGCGATGAGCGTGAGAGGCTTGAGTGAAAACAGCCGGGGCTCTCGTTCTTGCATGGAACCTGTATGGCCCCTTTTCAGTAGTAGATAATGGGAAACTATTCTCAGATGTCTGTCCCCTTGTCAAGAACTACGCGAGTTGGATCGATGAGATCCCCGGTGACGCTCGGTCGAAGGCTGTGGTAGCGTGAAGTATGCCGACATACCTGATCATTGATGGGTATAACCTCCTGTCAGGAGGGAGAGCACTTTCCGGGCACCTTGAAGCCGCTCGTGAGCAATTGCTGCGTGATTTAGCGAGTTACCGACATCGCAAAAATCATCATCTCACTGTCGTGTTTGATGGGTGGCAGCAGGGCCAACTCACCGAACAACGAGAACATCGGGCTGGAGTACAGGTCATTTATTCCAAGCGGGGAGAGCGGGCTGATCAGGTCATCCAACGACTTGCGCGGGAGTATGGTCCCGACTGTGCAGTGGTCAGCTCAGACCGTGAAATCGTGAATGCGGCTCGGGCCCATGGAGCCTTTGTTATGAACGCTCAGGAGTTTGCCTCCAAGCTATGGACATCATCGGCACCAAGCGGGAGGGTGCCCTACAAAGAACTGGATACAGGAGAAGACTTCGCGACCCGTCGCGGGCCTGAGAAAAAAGGGAACCCGAGAAAGCTTCCGAAGTCTCAACGACAGCGAGACCGGCATCTCAAGCGATTTTGAACAGTCGTTTTGCGTTCTTGCTCGTCTGGTCGGCCACGTCATCTAGTGGCAATCCGTGGATGGAGGCTAACTGTTGAGCGACTTGTGAGACGTACGCCGGTTCGTTGCGTTTCCCCCGGTAGGGAACAGGGGTGAGGTATGGACAGTCTGTTTCGATCAACACGCGGTCCAGCGGCGTGTTTTTGGCGATGTCGCGCAGCATGGTGGCGTTTGGGAACGTGAGGATGCCAGAAAAGGACAGGTAGAATCCAAGATCCAACGCATCCTTGGCCAGCCAGGCATCACCGGAGAAGCAGTGAAAGACCCCGCCGATTTCTGACGCCTTCTCTTCTCTTAAAATCGCGACCGTATCCTCCTGAGCTTCTCTCGTGTGGATGATAACGGGGAGCCTGAGTTCCCGGGCGAGCTGAATTTGCTCACGAAACCGCTCGCGCTGTTCTTTCGGCGAGGAGTGGTTGTAGTGATAGTCCAACCCGATCTCTCCGTACGCCACAACATTTTTATTGGGGGCGAGCTGACGGAACTCGTCATACCAACCGTCGCCGATGTGCTTGACTTCGTGCGGATGGACCCCGATTGAGGCATAAACAAACGGATACTGGTCTGCGAGTCGCACGGCCGCATGGCTGGTTGCCAGATCGCACCCAATGGTGAGGAAAGCTTCTACACCCACTTTCCGTGCACGGGCGATCATGGCCTCCCGATCGTCGTTGTAGCGGGCATCATCCAGATGCGTGTGAGTGTCAATCAGCATTTATAGATCCTACCACGAGGGAGTTGGGTGACCGATATATTTGTGTGAGGGGATGAGAGAGGAAAGCACTCAGGAGACCGGCTTGGGAGTGATCGCAGCGGCCAGTTCATGCAGCAGTTGTTCGGTTTCACTCCAGCCCAGACAGGCATCGGTAATGGAGACACCATGCTGGAGGGCCACACCTTCTTTCCAGGCCTGTTTGCCGGGGTTCAGGTTGCTTTCGAGCATGAGCCCCATAATGGTCTGGCGGCCTTCGCGGAACTGTCGCAGCACCTCTTGGGCAACGAATCCTTGGCGAGTATGATCTTTCTTCGAGTTGTCATGCGAACAATCGATCATGATGGGACGGGCAATGCCTTCTCCGGCGACGGCGGCTTCGGCCTTGGCGACCTGTTCTGCTTCGTAGTTGGTTTTTCCGCCTCCGCCACGGAGCACGATATGGCGGTCGGGGTTACCCATGGTTCTGATGATCGCGGTCTGGCCATCGGCGTTGATACCGACAAAATTGTGTGATGTGCGGGCGGATGTCATGGCATTGACGGCGACATGGAGACTGCCTTCAGTGCCGTTCTTAAAACCAACCGGCATCGATACCCCGCTGGCCATTTCTCGATGGGTTTGGCTTTCGGTCGTGCGGGCTCCGATGGCCGCCCAGCTGATGAGGTCGGCAACGTACTGCGGGCTGATAGGATCCAGCAGCTCTGTCCCGCAAGGAAGGCCCAATTGATTGATCTTGAGGAGAATAGCTCTGGCCAACTCCACTCCCGTTGCGATATCGCAGGTTCCGTCGAGATGAGGGTCGTTGATGAGACCCTTCCAGCCGATCGTCGTTCTGGGTTTTTCAAAATAAGTTCGCATCACGATCAGGAGGCGGTCACGCAGGGTATCAGCGACAGGTTTCAGCTTGGCGGCATATTCATACGCGGCATTAGGGTCGTGAATCGAGCAGGGGCCCACGATGACCAGGAGTCGGTCACGGTCCGCTCCATGAAGAATGCGGCGAATAGCCTCTCTGGTTTCCACGACGAGTGCCGCTGCCTGATCCGTAATCGGGAGTTTGGTCTTGATGGCGCGTGGAGAGGGCAGTGCCTTGATCTCGATAATGTGTTGATTGTCGATGGGTCTATTCATACATGCTCATGTCCTTGCGAGCGGTCTAAATCGCCTTGGTCTTGAGGGGGTAGCACTCTAACGAATTACGCCGCAAAAGTCCATATCGATTCCTGGGTGGGCCGGATCGGGCCATCTGACGACCCTAAATTCAGGGGTTCTTGCAATTCTGAGCACTGGATGCTTATTGTACCGCCATGTGTGTGAGACGACTCAGCGACCTCTCATTGTTACTCCGATTCGGAGTGGCCTTAGGGATGGTCTGTATCATCCTAGGTCTGGCTCCGTTTGCCGTGGCCCAGGACGTCCACCATGAATTGGCTGCTGCCGATACGGATGGCCATGAACATTCGGACACCGACATCTGTCAGTGGGTTCAGCACCACATTGCCGGGTCGGTTGATCTGGATGTTCCTCGATTGGCTATCTGTGACGTGGTTCGACAACAGGAACTTCCTTCTGAATCCATTGTTCTCTCGTCTACGCTCTCGTTCGTCGGTCCTTCCCGCGCTCCTCCGCAAGTATAGCTGAGCGATCATATTCTAATAGACAGGATGGGGTGATGGGCTATGCGGTCTGCGTACGCCTTTCTGCCACTTCTGTTTCTCACGAGTAGGTTTGTGAGCGAGGAGGGACAGGATGTATTCGTTTGTGAGACATGCGTTGAATGTGACGGTTCAATTGACAGTCATCGCAGCCATTTGTGGAACGTTTTCGATCAGTTATGCTGAGGATCAAGAGCCGATCAAGACGATCAATGGGGTTGTCCAAAATCAGGACCTTCGGCGAGTGCCGCAAGCGGTCATCGAAATCAAGAATCAAGAAGGAGACATCATCTCGTCCGGAGTGTCGAATGACGCCGGCGAGTTCAAAGTGACCTTGCCTGAAGGCGGTACCTATTCCGTCAGTGCCGTGCAAGAAACGTATCGGAGCGAATATGTGGTGCTGACGGTGGGAGAAGAATCCCTGAAACCGGTCACCCTGACCCTCTCACAGACCAAGGAAGTCTCGCTGGAGGTGGTGTCACCCTTACCGCCTATTCAAACCAAGGCGTCCAGCGAAACCTATTCACTCAGCCGAAAGGAAATCGATATCCTTCCGCGGGGGAACAACAATGACCTGCACGACGTGTTACTGAGCATCCCGGGTGCGGCCTATGGGTCGCTCAAACAGGTCCATATCAGGCAGGACCATGCGAATCTGCAACTCAGGATCGACGGAGTTCCCATTCCTGATACGGTCTCCTCGACCTTTTCCGATGTCATCACACCACGGGCTTGGGAGCGGGCCGATATCGTGCTGGGCGGGATGGAAGCCAATGTGGGAAACAAGACGGCTGCTCTCATCGATATTACGACGAAGAGCGGCACGAAGCCTGGATTCGGATCGGTTCAGATGTTCGGCGGCTCGAATAAAACGATTAACCCCTCATTTGAGTATGGAGGCACGATCGGTGAGAAGTTCCGCTACTATTTCTTGAACACCCATACGGCGACGAATCGAGGCATCGAGCCGCCCACAGTTGGTCATTCGATCTTTCACGGCCAGAGTGAGCGGAACCAGACGATGTTCCGTGGCGACTATCAGTTGGATAATAACAACAATTTTACGTTCTTGTTCTTGAACTCTATCGCGAAATATCAGATCCCGACGACCCCCGGACTGGAGGCGAGCCCGACTATTCTCGGTCTGCTGCCCGGAGGATTTACCCCAGTGCCGTCGGAAATGATTGATGAGAATCAAAAGGAGAACAACCAGTACGGCCATCTGGTGTGGCGGCGCGATATCAACACCAGAAACTTTTTCAGCTTGGCCGGGTATTTTCGTCGTACCAGAGCCACCTTTCGAACAGATCCGTTGAATGTCCTCGCTTATGTGCCGGAAGAAGAAGTAGGGGAGCCTTTCTCGGCCGGGAGTCAAGACCGCACGGGCTATTCCGGTGGCGTGCGTTTGGACTACACGTATGTTCACAGCAAGGAACACTTGATCAAAGCTGGGTTTCAAGTCGATCGGACCCAAGCGATCAACAAGACGAGACTGTCTACCTTTAATCTACTGAATCCGAACAATCCAGAGTCGGGCCCGACCGGGCCGGTGATCAACGCCGGTGGCGACAACCGGCTCATCGGGTGGCGGCAAGAGTTCTGGATTCAAGATCAATGGAGCCCGAATGAGCACTGGACCGTTAACATGGGGATCCGTGGTGATGTGGTCCAATATCAGCGGAGCGAAGGACAGATCAGCCCACGGATCGGAGTGACGTATCGGTACAACCCCGCCCATGCCTTCCATGCGTTCTATGGGCGAATGTTTACCCCTCCGAATCTCGAGCGGGTGGCTTTTACCAGTTTGAATACAGAAGGAACTAAGGCGGCTCCGGAAGATGCCACCGATAATCAGCCGCGCGCCGAGCGTGCCCATTATTTCCAAATCGGCAGCGTGCATGCCCTCACGGATTGGGCGACTCTCCAGCTCACGGGGTATTATAAACTCGCCAATTATCTTTCGGACGCACACCAGTTAGGTACGACTCCCTTGCTGAACTATATTGCTTTTGAGCGGGGATGGACCAGGGGAGCCGATGCCGCGCTCAAGGTCTGGCTCATGGAGAATCTGACGGGTCGCGGCAACATCGCGTGGGGACAGTGTAAGGGCTATGGCTTGCAGTCCGGGCATAACCTGGTGCATTTCGAAGAAATTGCGGACATCAATTCTCGCAGCGGCGTCCATTGCGATCATCAGCAGACGCTGACGGCATCGGGGATCCTGAGTTACCAGTTATTCGATCGGACAACCTTCACTGGGCAGGTTCTCTTTGCATCGGGATTGCGGGCTGCAGAAGAAGGTGCAAAGACTAACTCGAGCCATAGCCCCACTTATACGATCTACAACTTTTCGATTAGCCATGTCATTCCATTGCCCTGGCACGGACAGAAGTTCTTGATCGGGTTTGATATCGTCAATGCGTTGGACCAAAAGTATTTCATCAACCAGGGCGAAGGCAGTATCGGTCTTGGGGTATCCCATGCCGGTATGCCGCGATCTTTCTTTTTCCGCGGACAATGGTTCTTCTAGTCGGATGCTGAAACGGGCCATCGACTGCGTTCTCGGCTTGTTGCGAATCCTCAACGTACCCCAGAGGGTACGCCTCCGGTTCGCACATTGCCTGCGGCCTTGTTGAGTGGCCTGTCGCACTATTCTCCGTAAATATCCGACAGTCCGTCAGGTCCTTCACGGCTTGGCGATAACGGCGGTCGCATCGGGGTGAATCCAAGATGCGGCCGATGATAGTGATACCGGTCCAGAAATGCACGCACCTCGCCCTGGAGTGTGGGCAGTTCTTCTACTCGATAGGAGATCCACCCCAAGCATTCCTTGCGCAGGGTTCGATTGAAGCTCTCAATATACGCCTGCTCGTTCTTCTTATAGGGACGGGCGATGCGATGTCGTGTACAATACTGGAGCACCTGTTGGGCAAACACGCCTTTGAACTCTGAGCCCCCATCGGTCTGGATGATCTGCACAGGCCCGGTAAAGCGGCGAGTCATGGCTGTGCGCAAAAACATGGCCCCATCCTCGCTTGTTAGTCCGGTCCGCAGAACGACATCCGCTTCCTTCGTATAGATGTCCACCCCGGTAAAGGCGAAGACCTCGCCAAAAACCACGGTATCCATCTGAATGACCGCGCGGGGAGCCGTGGCAATCGGCACAACGCCGCGTGGCTGATTGGTCCGGCCCCGAGGCCGTAAGACGTATCGTTCAGCCAAGATTTCATAGATCTTGGGAACAGAGAGATGGATATGCTGTTCATGAGCCAGAAAGTACTGAATCTTCTGCCCACAGCAGTCGTATTCACGGGCGCGAATCGCCCAGACAAGGCGTTTGACCGCTCCCGGGACCTGTCGTGCCGGACGTGGCCCCGTCTTGGCCGCAGCATAGCGATCCAGAAAGACAGAGAGTCCTTCGATTCGAACCGCCTTCAGCCAGAGTCCTATGGTTTCTCGATGGCGCTCAAGTTGGCCCGCGATCGCGGAAACGGAGAGCCCTTGAGTCGCCAGTTCCGCTGCAAGAATGATCCGAGTTCTTGTGTCCATGTCCAGAGTCTACTCTGGACTGTCGGATATTTACGGCAACAATGCGCCTGTTTGAGCCTGCGGTTATTGATGGCGTAGAATGGAATGTATGGGAATGATTGTTCGAACACTCTTTTCCGTTCTCCTGGCGTGGCCAGCTCTGTCCTATGCCGTGGTTGGCGACGAGGCTACGCATGAGCGCGACCACGAGGAGGATGTCCTTGAACTACCCGAAGTGCATGTGCACGGCCTCTCTCTCAATAAAGATCAGCAGTTGGGTCCTGTGGCTAAGTCCACTCCCTGGCCTGCTATTCCCACCTCGCTCAACGGGCAGGAAATCGATGATTGGATGAAGGCTCGCCTGTTGGTCTCCAAGCAAGCGAAGGTCACCGTTGTGGTACTGGAACCTTGTAAGCATCGTGAACTGACGACGGCTGGGGTCAAGGCACTTGGTCGGTGGACATTCGATCCTCAAATGCAGGGCGATGATCCGATCGATGGTGAGCTGACGGTTCGCATTCATTTTCGAACCAGGTAGAGCAGTCACTGGTCATTAGTCAAAGGTCATTGGACAGGAGTGAACAAAGTCCTGATAATGTTTCTTTCAATGACCAATGACTTGTGACTGTTGACCTATTATGACCTGGGACGAGACTCTCTTCCTTGCTATCAACGGCTTGGCTGGTCAGTCGGCGGTTGCCGATTACTTTTTCTTGCAACTGGGGAACCGCAGCACGCTCTACGTTCCGGGTGCCTGCGCGATCGCCTATTGGATTTGGCGCAACCCTCGGGAGGCCTTCGTGGGAGGCCCGGTCTTGGGAGCATCGGTCGGACTAACCGATTTCTGCGGAGGGCAGCTGAAGTGGGTGTTTGAACGAGTGAGGCCCTGCCGGGCCATGAGCGAAGCGGTGAAAATTGAGCCGAGTGGTTGCGGAGGGTTGTTCAGCTTTCCGTCGAACCATGCGGCCAACACTGCAACACTCGCAGCATTTCTCCAGGTCTTGTACCCCAAGTCAGGCTGGATCACATGGCCGATCGTGGCAGTGGTCGGATTCTCCCGTGTGTTTATTGGCGCCCATTATGTGACGGACGTCCTTGGGGGGTGGATGCTTGGAGGGGTTATCGGCGGAGGTACGGCCTGGTTCTTGTTGCAATGGCCCCGGTTCAGGAAGAGGTTCGAGTCGGTCGCCAATCCCGTTAAGGAAGCGGGAATCGAGTCCTGATCTTCACGAGGTCCTCGGTTGGTTTTCCACTGTCGCTAAGAGATCAGCCCGTAGGCGATCGACATCATATCCCCGTCCGATCAGTACGAGTGCCGGTTCTGGTTCATCCAGCAGCGTGAGCGGAGAGATCGTAGCCTGTCCTGGCAACGCATATTGAAACTCCTGTAACTCTGGTTCTTTTGCAAATCGGAAATATCCTTTCGCACGCTCCAGTTGTTTCGGGATCGTTTTAGTCCACGCCAGGAATCGCTGGCGATTGAGTGGCCCGGGCAATCGGATTGTTGTGGCGATAGGATGGTAGGCTGCATGCTGCGTATGGTGCGGTCGAGATTTATCAAACAGAACATTGGTGAGTGCCGGCTGGTGGGTTGACGGATGGGTCGCCAAGAGATTTGGTACATCAATCCTGGCATGCGACGTTTCCCACAGGCGGGCATAGGGGTTTTGTTCGAGGATCCCAGCCCGGAATCCTTCCCAGTGGCCAGGGACATAGAGGTCTCGCTTGTTCAGGATGAGTTCGTCGGCACAGCGGATCGCTTGCGTTGTCACATAGGCACTGGAATGGCTCTCTTCCGTCGAGACAGGATGGACGAGTGCGATGACTCGTTCAAGAGATGCCAACCGCGCCGTATAGGCATCCGTCACCGCGTCGATCACTTCAGCCGGATCGGCCAGCCCTGAACATTCTAGAATCAACAGATCCGAGGCATAGTCCCGCACCAGCTGCGCAATCCCCCAGGAAAGATCTTCCTTCGTGTCACAGCAGACACAACCGCCGGCAAGGTTCATGACCTGTTCAGCGAGCGTGCCGGCCCGAGGGCCATCGATGCTGACGGTCCCGGCTTCGTTCATCAGGACGCCGGCTCGCTGACCATTGACCTTCCAATGCCCCAATAGCCGCATCAGGAGCGTTGTCTTACCGGCACCGAGTGAGCCGCAGAGGATGTAGAAGGGGATGGGCATGTAAGGTCATGCTTAGTTGTGTTTAAGCAGAGACCATTGTACCGGGATTGAGAGAGGACGGAAAGTGGATCGGTGTACTCATGGGCGTTCACCGTGAGAGCGAGACGGGGTGGCGTGATTCCACGACTCGCTCGGACTGCTTCTTGACGGCACAGCGGGTTGCTCCGCTAGCAGGCTGTTGACAAAGTCCACCAGCGGCGTTCTCGCCTCGCTCAGAGGCTCACCGTACGGCAGAGAGTACGATTCCGCCTCTTCGCTCGCTGCGGCCTTGCTGGATGGCCTTTCTGAACAGCCTGTGCGGTATTCTCCAGACGTTCGTGACCTCAGGCAGGGCTCCATTTCCGAGCTCGTTCTTGGGTTTGTCCACACACTGCTAGTTAGCTCGGAGAGGAGTTCATCTCTAAAATCGTCTGCAATGCGGTCGTCAGTCCGGTCATGAGCGAACCTGTAAAATCACTCGTCAGGTGGTCAAAGTCTTTGTAGACGATGGTGTCCCCTTGAACGGGTTTGCAAGTTCCCATCTGGCAGAGAAGATCAGTCAAGTCGATAAAGTGGACGTGTGAGAGGTTGTGGGCTCCGGCCCGCTCAGACTCATAGACATCCGGACTGAGCACGATTGATTGATCGGCGGTACATGAGGCCTGAGGATCTCGATCCTGACGGATAGATCTGGCGAGACAGGTCGGAACATGATACGGAAAATGCGGGCTATCACGCATGACGACCACAGCGTGGTTCTTCAATGCCAAGAAGGTCTGCCGTGCCCCATTACGCAACTCACCCAGCGACGGTTGGGATCCCATAGCAAAGAGGTGGTCATAGCTTTGCCCCAGGTGACTGGTCGCATTCCCAAGGAGTACCAGCGTAGGATGCAGATTTTTGATGAGAGCCAGAGCTTGCGCACGCCATTGAGCACAGGCGCTAGTAGATGTCTCTATTTGCTGGATCTCCTGGGACTGAAACGTGCTGGGTCTAATATCGAAGGCAGGGCATGAGGGTTTTACGACCGTGGTCAACTTCCAACCGTTCAGTTCCGCCATTCGTTTCAGTGGGCTGAACCACTGCATGGCATGAGAGTCTCCGAATAGGACCATGTGGACTTTCGCCGTCTGATGGCCAAAGTCACATCGTCTGACTTCCGGTGAATCGAGTGGCGGGTAACAATTCTGTTCCGTCAACAGTTTGGTGGTGGTTTGAGTTGCCATTGTAATAGCGCGCATCCTTGGCTCGTTCCCTATGTCTTCAGCGAATTTCATGGAGAGCAATGCGGCACCCATTGAGCACACCATAACGGCTGCGGCAAGACCTACTGACAAGGCCGGACGATGGAGCAAGACTCGATGGAACCGAATCGGGCGTTCAATAAAGTGGTGACTGACGGCCGCCACTGCTAATGATATCGCGGCGACACCCACTTTCCCAGGAGCAGACAGGGATGGAAGAAGTACAGCGCTGAATACCAGAAATGGCCAATGCCAGAGATACCAGGAGTAGGACAGTGTTCCGAGCCGCTGCAGGGGTGAAGAGGCCAGGAGGACTCCAATTCCACGATACGGCTGCTCCGTCCCCGTAATCAGTATTGCGGCAGTGCCCAGTGTGGGGATGAGCGCAACCCACCCTGGGAAGCTCGTGGCACTCGTAACTGAGAGGAAGTGTGCGGTACCAAGAATCGCTAGAAAACCGAGCCAGCCCATGGCGGGCCTCCAAGATGAGAACGCGCGTTGGTTCTTGCGCGATAAGAATAGGGCGAGTCCTCCGATACCGAACTCCCAGGCCCTGGCAGGCAGCTCGTAAAAGGCAAATGTTCCTCCTTTGAGGGTGAACCCGATTCCGATTCCCAGCGAGATCAGTGTCAGCCCGGCGAGTAGAGTGAGAAGCGCATCCATCGAGCGCCACCATCGTACGCTGAGCAAGATCAACAAGGGCCAAAATAGGTAGAACTGTTCTTCAACGGCTAACGACCAGGTGTGTAATAAGGGGTTGGATTGCACGTTTGGACTGAAGTAATCCCCACTATTCTTGTCGAAGAACACATTACTCATATGAAGAGCAGCTGATCGAGCGGCACGCCCAGCCAGGTCCAACTCCTGGGGTGTCAGGATGAAGGTCCCAATCAGTAGCGTCGCGGCTAATGTGACGGCGAACGCTGGGAGCAATCGTCGCGCGCGGCGAGCATAAAACTCCACGAGATTGAGCCCTGACGTTGTCTGAATCTCGTGAACCAAGATTCCCGTAATTAGAAAACCAGACAGAACAAAAAAGACATCGACTCCAACAAAGCCGCCTAAGAACCCAGGCATGTCGCAATGGAATAGGACGACCAGTAGGATGGCGACGCCGCGCAGCCCCTCAATATCTGTACGAAAAGCTGATGGTCGACAGTCGGAACTCTTTGCAGAAGCGTTAGGGGTAGTTATATCGTTACTCATGAGAGGTATTACGACTCGGTGAGCATTTTGACCTGATGTACTCGCTGTAAGGGCATAAGAGCTACTGCATGAGGGGTGCCATCAACAGCATTGCACAAGACTCATGATTGCAATCGCTTAGACTTTAGAATGGCACGGGCACTCACGGCGGATCTGTATGAGGTGTAGGAAAAAGAGTTCACCGTGACGCTTAATATATCACCATTCTGTATAGTTTACTGCCATTTAGGCGAGTAATGATAGGCCAACTCCACCGGGGGGGGAGCGATGAGACCTCTCTAGTCGGAAATATTATGAATGCTTGTATATAGGTATCATTCGTAATGGCTGCCGCCCTTTCTGAAGGTCTTTCGGGGTGGTTCTCATACAAGCGCACTAGCAGTCTGCTGAAAAACCCTCTGCTCATCCTTTGAGAGCCTCAGGATGAGCGAGAAGAGCATTGAAACTATTAGGGTTTCCCGTTCGTGCTGAGCTTGTCGAAGCACACATGTTAAGTTTTTCAGCAGACTGCTAGACGTTCCGTGCTCAATGGATGATGTCGTCGCTGGAGCTCGCACAGGATGTATGGCGCTATCGTATTGTCGTTGTAATTGGGTGAGGGAGTACCACGGCATGGTTTGTGGAGCCTCGTCCGATCCCCGATCAGGCCTTCTGATGCGATGTCATAGGAGTCGGCTCGGTTTTCAGGGCTTTGTTGACGGTGGTGAGGAGAGGGAGCGTGTGGTTCGAAAGTGGACCAGATCTTTGGAAAAGAGCACATCCAAGGTCCAGTCCAAGGCTACGAGCACTTTCTTTTCAAAGCGAGGGAGCTTTAGCAGGTAGATCGTTCGCCATAGCCACCAAGCAATGAAGCCTGAAAAATTGATGCCCAGAATGTTTGCGACACCGGTCCGTTTGCCGATCGGAGCGAGCAGCCCGATCGTGGAGTAGACAAATGGTCGTTTCCATCCCTGTTGAACCGTCGCCAGGATATTCTGTGCTGCCACCCGCCCTTCGCGTAGTGCGTGTTGTGCGGTCGGAGGGTGAAATGCACCCGTTTTTCGGTCTGGCACCATCGCGCAGTCGCCCAAGGCCCAGACTCCTGACCATCCAGGAACCTCCAGGTACTCGTTCACAAGGATCCGATCCTTGGTTTTTGGGCAGGGCAATGTGCCCAAAAGCGCGTGAGGGCTGATGCCGGCGGTCCAGACCAGTGTATTCGTCGTGACCGTCGTTCCGTCACTGAGGGTGATGTCGTGGTCCGTCACGGCGGTGACTTTGCAGTTCGCATGGATTTCCACCTTCTGCTCGGTCAGTTTGCGCTGTGCGTAGGTCCCGAGCTTCTCTCCGAGCTCCGGCAAGATGACCGGCCCAGCACTGACCAGAATGACTCGCAGCATATCTTCCCGCAGATGCGCAAAGAACCGCACTGCTTCTCGAAGAAAGTCGTTCATGGCCGCAATGGTTTCGACTCCTGCAAACCCACCTCCAGCCACCACGAAATTCATGAGGCCGGTACGGAGCGAGGCTCCACACTCAAAGTCGGCCTCTTCTAGATTTGCGATGAGATGATTGCGCAGGGCAATCGCGTCACTGAGCGTTTTCATAGTAAAGGCACGAGGGGCTAAGCCCGGAATATCGAAAAAATTCGTGGAGGCACCAAGTGCCAGCACGAGATGGTCGTACGGCAGCGCATGGCAATGTTTATCATGCCCATGTGACAGGCCAACGCGCTTCTGCTCCAGGTCGATAGATTCGACTTCACCATGAAAGAACGTCACTTTACACAGCAACTTGCGGATAGGGCTCACGATATTGGTGACATCGATGTCACTTGCGGCCACTTCGTGCAGCATCGGGGTGAAGAGGAAAAAGTTGTCGTGGTTGACAAGGGTGACGTCGAGGTTCGCACCCCGCTCAAGTGCCCGTTCGAATTCCAGCGCGGCATACATCCCGCCGAATCCCCCACCCAGAATCAAGACGCGTGGCTTTGCAGTCGACATCATGCCTCAGTAAATGACGACATGGCTGTCGGGTGCAGTGAAGACTGTCTCTGTGCGAGGGGGGGGGATGTCATTACAACTGAATCATAGTCAAAGCCATGATCTGGAGACGGATGGTGTTAGATAACGGTCAGGTGTTGCAGCAGCTGGCCGTTACACGCAATCATACCATGCGCCGTATCGATTGACGCGGCTTAAAAGAAATCCGTCCATTGTGCAAGTGATTTCCGTTCGCAGTACGTGAGAGGCGCGACTTGCACATAGCCGGTGCCATGATCCGCCGACATGCTGAAGGTGAGTCCCGCTGCATCAGATGTTATGCAATTCTATGCGACTATGGTAGAAAAGAGGGGCGCGATCGTATCTGGTGGGTTATGCCTTCTCAATGAGAGGGTATGGCAAGGTTGATCTGCTGTTTTGTGCTAAAACACATCTGTGACTCTGCTCGAGGGCGAGAGGCGCTTTGAGTCTGACAATCTTGGAGGACACATGATCACCTGGTGGCTGCTTGGCGGGCTCGTAGTAATGGTGGCCGGAGTTGTCTTGTACCGAGAATGGAAGATCCGCCGTCATCCCATGCCTGGGTCCGTTTCTGTGATGACGAAAACAACAGACGGCCAATTACTTCAATTTCTGGTGCGACCAACCAGAAAGATTGGAAGAGAATAGGTGGTGGGAGTCTTGAACCAAGATGGAGTTGAAGTGTGAGGATTTGCCTGACTGAAATGGGCGCATCAGGCTTGTGTGCAGAACAAGCCTGGCCGTTACCACCAAGACCACTGCCTGGTCACTAAGACATGTATCCCAAGAGCGAAGTTGGTGATGGCATGTGCGCCAATGCAGGCCCAGAGATTCCTGGTCTGTACCAGTAGGAGTCCATAGACGGTTCCGGCCATCATCCCTGCCAGCCAAAGATCATGTTCTACTCCAAAGAGTGCGACGACCGCGACGAATGAGATCGGTGTGAAGGTTCCGATAGGGATCGCCTCAAAACGGGATGAGATCAGGTACCTCAGTACAAATGACCGCCAGAACAATTCTTCCATAATCGGAACGACAATCGCTGCCCCACAGAGGCGAAACGCGGTCAGTAGATAGCTGGCCGGCCCGTCAACTGTAAATGGGTTGTATCCTGACGAAGGTGCTCCCTGCATTGCCCATGCCCAGTCCATCCGAACCCAGGCTGCATAAACCAGGACTCCAGCGGCCGTAGTTAACATCAGATGTCGGACTGGCAGTTTGGGTGGCCACTGGAGTTCATCATACTGACGCCAGAACCAGGCTAGTGCAGCGGCAACGACCAGTGTCTTGATCGGGTAAAGCCATAAGAGAACGGCATCTCCCGACAGTGCTGGCCATCCGGCAACCTGTCCCAGCCATCCGACTATTTGGCCTATTAATAAAAATAATGCGTACAGTCCAAATGGAACGATCCGAGCGGCCATAATCGAGGTCTGCCTTGATGGAAGGGGTTGGTGTTATAAAAATACTTAGTATATCGTGATGTCATACTATGGCTTAGGGCGTGTAAAAATTACAAGAGGCGTGACCGCCAGTAGGTACTGCTTGGTCTGACGCTCGCTTCAGGGATTCGTACTCGTTCGCTGTTATTTGTGGCACATGAGGATATCCCGGACGATATCTATTTCGGCTGATCACAGATTGCTCAGGTGGACAGGCTATCCGTATGGCCGTGCACCAGGTCTGGGCCAGTTCGTCGCGAACATGGTTGTGTCAGCTTGCAGGGCGAGGGTGAAGGATTTGGTTCAGGCGTTCAGATGTCGTACCCGTTTGATCGAACAGCAGAGAGCATAGCCTTGGGCGATCATTCCGGTCACGAGCAATCCAAGTGAGGTCCGAAGCCAGTGCGATTCAGGATGATCCAGCCCATACATTCCGATCACGAACCCGAGTGCGATGGCAATGATCCCAACCGACCGTGCGATGACAGCGCTCAGCTGCCATTCTTGAGGAAAGGCCGATACCATTGAAAATCTTGGCCCAGTGTAAGAGACAGGGGTCCTCATCCCTGCAAGCTGGCGGTGAGGAGGAGTGTAATATTTGGTTTGACCGGGCGCTCACCGTTTAAACGGTCTTTGATCAAAATGCGGTGCAAGGTTGGGGATATTTCGAGCTGGGGATCGAGTTGTGCTGAAGGCAAAATCGCTAGAAGGTCTGAGGTTAATGGCAATGTTTCCCACTTATTCCCTGTATATACTTCCGTGGTCAGTGTTGCACGCTCGCTGAGTAAAGCTGTTATTATCTTCCCGCCGTCGCAATGAGGCGCTCCAATAATAGAGGTTCCTGGGGGGATTGACTTTTTGCTATAGGGGATCATCCATCTATTGGTAGTGTAGAGAATCCTGTTTAGGCCTGGGAGTAGTGACGCGAAAGCAGTGCAATCTCGAATAAATTTAACATCAAATAGCCCGGCGGCCTGCGCTTTCCAGGTGTCCATTGCCACTCCGATTCTGGCCCATTCACCACAACTATCTCTGAGCAAACTGTCCACGTGTTCAATCTCTTCGAAGGAGTGAGGATACTTCAATAGTTCGATACTTACTTTATATGCAGGGAGGGCGGCCTGTACAGGAAATGTGCTGCGTAAGATGTCCGTCATGAGGTTCCATGCTGTATCCTGAAGGTTATTGGGAATAGTGCTACCTGAGAAATGTCTGGGGAGTGTTTCGAACTGCCCATTCTCCTTACGGTTGATGACAATTTTTCGTGCAACATGTCCTATCCCGCCAGGAATGAACCGTAACATATCACCGGCTCTGAGATTTCCAGCTATGTGATTGCGGGCGATTCGAAAGAGAAAATCAGTCGTAGGCGAGAGAATTTCTGAGCCTAACGTATGGCTTGGTGGCGCAAGGTCTATCATCTGCTTCCAAATCCAAGCTGCGCGAGGATCATCCAGGAGAATGGCCTTGGAACCTCGGTGAAAGTATGTGCCTAATTTCCCAGGGATGAGAGCATCCTCAAAACGTTGAATGGTGGGATGATCATTCTCTATGGCTGGACGTACCTCTGTTTCTATCATCATGATGCAACCTCTGAAGTTCTTCTAATATTCATTTTGGCCCTATGAAATCGGTGAGGTGAAGGTATACGAAATGGCCCAAGCTTCCTCTCTACCTTCCTCTTTAAAATGAGAGTTGGAGCAACATATGTGCCCAAAGGAGGTAGATGGAATGCTTGGTGTTTCAATTGCTTGCGAAGTTCTAGGGAAAAGAGATGGCTTGAATCTGGAGGTTTATACCTTCGTTACTTCCAAAGATAACCGCAAAACAATACAGACCAATCAACTGCTAGTCCGTAGTTATGTCCGTTACAAATTCAAGGTGGTAGGTTGCCACAGGTGTACCATAATCGGCTGGCATGGGACGTGATACGAAATAGGTGGCGTCTGATTCAGCCAGTCGTGGGGCGTTCACATCCAATGTGGACCCTCGAACGATGGATCCTTGCAAGTTCCTGGTTCCCCTGTCCTGTCACGATAACCAGGGGAGGTACGTCGTAAGCTATGGTCTTGAAGCAAGCTTTCTTTGATGGACGTACTCTATTAATCTGAACTCGGTATTCACACGTCGGACCTGGCGCCCGTACTACTGATAGCAGTTCCTGGTTGGGTCATCCGCTGGCGAGTTTGCCGCGCAGCTGGGTCCCATGGGTCGCGGAACTCGTACGTACCCTTCCATAGTATGATTCTTTTTCAGTATTTCAATGTGCAGTTCGTGACAGGATCCCGAACACCCAGTTGTGGTTGTCAGGGGATTGTTCAGGATCATGGAGTTCCCCCCGACAGGGATAAAACGGGGATACGTGATGGCTGTTGAGCCGAACGTGAGTTGCCCCTGATGGGCGGATTGCTCAACGCGAGTGGTAAATGTTGGTCGAGGATGCTCCGGTCTCAATACCGTAGCCCAGGTGGGATCGTCAGGGGCATAGAGGAAGGCATTATTGCCACGATGGCATTCGGTACAGGCGACGGTGCCCGGAGAAAACCCCTGGACAGGGTCTCGGAGTGAGGTGATGGGAACGTCGGTTGTCTCTGGTTTCCAGTTTGTGTGTGGAGAGGTTGGGTCGTTACCCCAAAAGCAAGCGTGTCCGGTCGTGGCGCTTTGGCAGATGATTTGAAATGATCCTCCATTCCTCCCGAGTGCGATGCAGGCGCCCCTTCCTCGAGATGGTGCATAGGACCAGACGCTTGCGAAGGAAGTCTCATCAACTGGAGTCTGTTCCAGACTATTTGGTGTGAGGAGTATGGTTTTGAGATTGCCGTGACTCTTCCATTCCGATGAGGATCGGTTCCAGTCAGGCGGAATTGGGACGCCGTTCGTACGGCATGTTTCTATGTAGTGACCGTCGCTGTACACGGCTGTACTTGGTACCTGAGTTGGAATAGAGGGTGGAGAAGATGTTCTTTCTGCTGGTGATTCTTTCAGCAAGCAACCTGCGAGAAATACACAAGCGAGGGCCATGGTGCTCAATTTGAGAACTCTCATTGATGTTCTGTGTTCTCCAAACCTCATTTTTCACACCTCCGATATAGCTGTCCATGGGCAATGTGTCTGCTGATATATTGCAGAATGTTCGACGACCGCTCATTGGCTGTCGTCGAATTGTAGATGCAGGGTCGCCACATCGCTGGAAGTTCTGATCAATTGACCGGCTTGGGGGGACGCCGTTCTATTCTGCAGTACTGTGAAAGCTGGTTGACCGAAATCAGAATCAATCAGACCTCCCTCCTTGGGAGACTGACGTTGAGAGCCTGCGCTGTTCGGAAAGAGCCGCTCTCTTGGTTCGGAAAAACTCCTGCAAGAGTCCTCGGCTTTCCTCCTCGCGTAGCCCTCCGGTCACCTGTACTTGATGGTTGAAACGGCGCTCAGAAGGAATATCGAGGATTGAACCACAGGCTCCGGCCTTGGGATCCCAGGCGCCGAAGACGAGCCTTGCGATACGTGCTTGCACAATGGCTCCCGCACACATCGGACAGGGCTCCAGTGTGACATAGAGTGTGGTGCCGGTGAGGCGCCATGTCTTCAACTGCTCTGCGGCTTGTCTGATGATGATGATCTCGGCATGCGCCGTTGGATCCTGCAAGATCTCCCGATAGTTATGAGCAGCCGCGATCACGTGGTTGTCTGACACCAACACGGCGCCAATCGGGACTTCTCCGACGAGGGGAGCCAGTCGGGCTTGTTGAAGCGCCAGCTCCATGAACTGGCCATCATGGCTGTCGGGTTGGCTTGATGGCGATATTGCGAGGCCTGTGACAGTCACAGTGCATGCTAGCATAGGAACTGGGAAGAGCGACAGGCGAGCGGAGAATTCGTGAGCGAACGCTATTTGATACTTCTCATGGTAGGGGGGGTGATTTTCTGCCCTGTGGAGGGAGATGGTTTTTCAGGTCATCCAACTCGGCTTCGCGCTGGATCAGTTGATCTTTCACCTCCGCCAGTTCCGTAATCTTCCGCTGCAGTTCTTCCTGCGTTTGGGCAAGAGACTCGTCCCGCTCCTTAAGCTGTTGTTGGAGAGTGGCTAGTTTGGCATGTACCTCGTCCACTTGTGCCTGCAGTTCAGTGATCCCACTTGCGGTGGCTGTTTCTTGGGGAGAGGAATTCCAACTCACGAATGCCAAGATACCGAGGATAACGAGGAGCACCAGACTGAGTCCTTTCCCAAAGGACGGCGCGGAGGTTCTAGATGGTAGGAAGAGGTGATTCATCCATTCTCCGGGCTCAAGGCTGGCAGTGGCGGATGAATTGGCAGCCTCCTCTGCTGATTGAGGGAGAGTGCGGGCCCCCATGATCTTTGCTTTAAGATGACGGGGTGGAGGGACGAGCGTGAGTTCAAAGGGAAGCGCCACCGCGACCGACTGGTACTCCTTCAAGATGGTACGGCATGGGACACATCCAGAAAGCAGATGGGCCTCCAGAGCTTGTCGCTCAATTTTCTCAAGCGCGCCGATCGCATAGAACGGGACAGTGTCTTCAAGATCTTGATGTGTCATGCCGAGAGATCTTGCTCCCAGTACGTGTGTAGGGTCGCATGTAGTTGCGCCATGCCGAGCTTGAGGCGAGTGATTACCGCGTCGAGCGGCTGGTCGAGTCGCGTGGCAATCTCTGCTGGAGGCAGGCCCTCGTAGTATGCCAATTCAATTGCCTGTCGATGCGTCTTCGGCAGATCGCTGAGTGCCTTGCTGATCACCGTCCGTAGTGCTTGGTCGGCTGGACCCTCAAATCGCCCGGGCAGGGCGGAAGACTCGGTGCCATCGGTCGGCACCGTTTGACGACGCAGTGGAGGATCGGAGGCTCGTAGTCGGTCGATGGCTCGACTGCGGGTTAGCGTGATGAGCCAGGCGATCGGTGTACCACGCCCGACGTCATAACGAACTGCTCGTTTCCAGATATCAACATAAATAGCCTGCAGGATGTCAGCGGCTTCCTCTCGACTACCGAGTATCCGCAATGCCAAGCTGAAGAGGATGGTGCTTGATTGATCATAGAGTTGGGTGAAGGCATGGTTGTCTCCCTTGCCGGCTCGACTGGCGACTTTTGGGTCAATCGTTGACGCGGCGTATTGAGCGGCAGTGTCCATAGAATGATAAGGGTCTGGAGTAGGGAGACGATCTATCAACCGGTCACAACTATAGCATCCCGAATCTGCTGCAAGAAGAAATCGTGCAAAAGAATGTCGACTCTTGCAAGCTCAAAAATGGAATAGTTGTTGATTTTCAGTAGTGCCTATCGCACGACAGATCCGTCAGTGCAAAGGGGCTCTTGGCACGATCAGACCCCAAAGCCGATACGGCGAGTGCTGGGGTGAGAAAGCGACGGCCCACACGAGCAGTCTTGTGAGAAAGGTGTCAGCGTGCGAGGCTGACAACCCCAGCGTCAGCTTCGATTGCGTTTGAAATATGGCACGAGCATGGTTGCCGCTTCGCTTGCGCCATTGGGTTCTGGAGGTGGAGTTGTAGCGGGGAGGTTGATCGCTCGCTCCAGCGTTGTCGCCCATTGGCCCTTCATGAAGTCGTCCATGGAAAGCTCGATCCCCCTCCCGTAGCGGTGCAGGTACTCCACGAGAGATTGTTCGTCCCCGAAGTTGTATCGACGAACGTACACGATCGGGACTTGTAAGGCGACGGCTTCGACCAGAGTGCCATACCCTGGTTTGGTCATGACGACATCGACCGAGGCGAGCAGGGTCTTAAACGAAAACGGTAGGGATCTGATGGAGGTGCATCGCGTACTCTCCGGAGGAGTTGAGCCGTCCAAAAGAAATTGGTAGCCATGAAGTGATTCAAGGGTCTCGAAGGGGAGTGACGTCAGCGGAATTCCTCCAAATCCGATCAGAACCGTTCGGTTCCCCGGCCTCAGGGACAGAAACTCGGCTAGTTGCGCACGGGCGGCCAAAGCCGGCTCTGCAACCGGGTGAATAATGTGTAGGTGCTGAAAGCAATCCAATACTGGGGAGGGAGTAATTCGGAGAGCAAGATCGGCTTGCCTATAGGCCTGACGGATGGACTGTAAGATTGGTTGGGTGTCGATCCAAGGAGGAGCCTGGTACTCAGACAGAATCAGGTCCCAGGTAAAACTGGCGAGTGCAATGGTCGGAATCGAAGCGGCCTTTCCCGCCGCCAATGCGAGGTACGGGGTGTCGGCGAGAACCAGATCTGGTTTCGCCGTTCGCATAGATTCAATTTCGGTCTGCAGTCGCTCCTTCCATGTGCTGTGGAATTGGTGGTGCTCACGCCAGGTCGCTTCGATATTGATGGTCATGGGACCCTGTTGAACGCAGCCGACATCTTGTTGGACGGGACTGATTTCCCATGGGATTTTGAGACGATCGACGAAGAATGCTGCAGGAACCGTGGTGCGTAGGAGCACTCGGAGATCTGGAACAAGACAACCTAATGCGTTGAGCACCGGCACGACCTGGGCGGCGTGACCGAATCCGTGTGCGGAGATGGCGGCCCAGATTAGCGGCATAAAAGAGGGTGCGCGCGCGTCAGGAGAGACGTCCAGTGAAGACGGACGAGCTCAACTATTGGAGTGGTCCGATTCCATGGGGGCGATGTTGTACGTCAACTCAAGGTCAAACTCGTCGACGAGTTCATTGAAGGCTCGGGCTCCGAGGTCGGAGCGAACCTCCGCCATGACCAAATCAATGGCGGGTGCGGCATGCTGACCATATTGCGCAACAGCTGAGTCAATTCGTTTCCTAGCATCGTCGAGGGTCACGGACAGTTTCCTCCCTGTATGGTCGCAGCACAGTCATGACAGCGTGCGTAGTAATTCCTGCATCTCGGGGACCAGATCCTTTCCGCCGTTGGAACGCCCAGAAAGAACCGCCTCAATGCCAGTTGTGAGCACGGGCTTGGCCTCGGCGTTTCTTCCCAGTCGGATCAAGGTCCGTCCTAAAGCCAGATGAGAAGCAGCGTGGGTTGGGTCCAGCTGTGTGGCCACCGTCAGATGCTCAACGGCTTCCTCCAGGCTCCCATTTTCTTGCAGTATCTTGTTGCCGAGCCCGTAGCGGCCGAGGAATCCTTTGGGATTCTTGACCACCATCTGACGGAACGCATCAATGTCCATAGTGCCTACGATTTAAATTGGACTTGTACTATAGCACTAGAGTGGGAGAATCAGCCATACGAGAAACACGGTTGGGAGAAAGGGATCAGGTACCCTTCATGGGAGTGAGGGGGGCGATGCAGGAATAGTCGAGCGCGTGGGAAAGGTGGTCGTCGGCCTTTTGGCTCTCACGGTCACTGTACGAACACCAGAGGCGGAGGTCGGGGCGCTGCTGGCCATATAGAGCGTTGTGTCGCGGACAAGTTGGGTCGTCAGTTCTGCCAGGCAGGCTTCTGTCACATGTCCCTTCAGCTCATCGATCATGACCGGTGTTGCACCGAATAATTTGTACTGAACGGTGCCGGATGAGATGCCTTCGTACCGCTTGACCTGTCCATCCCAGCGCTCTAGTTCAAGACCGACCTTGGCCGCATAGTCGTACTCAAAGTCGACGAAGGGCGAAAGAAGGAACATGGAACCGCCAAGGATAATACCCTTGAAGGCTGACAGCCAGGAGTGAGGTTCGATGGTTTCGTCCAGTGTGATACGTGCGGACACGGTTTTGTCGCCAAGGGAATCCGACTGTGCTCCAAGAGGAATCAAGGTCGAAAAGAGGTGAGTCTCCTGTACCCTATTGAGAATCCGCCGTTCGGCTTCAGTCGAGGGATTTTGTGGTGCGCCGTTTCGTGATAGGTGAAATGAGTCCATCACCAGCGGGACCCGCTCATCGTTGGCAAGCAAGTGGGTATCGGCCGACTGTGAATGTGCCGAAGCAGGCTTCAATTCGATGGATCGCGTGCATCCGGTATTCATGTACAACAGAAGTCCGACGAAACCCACGAGCGACCAGTGAGCAGCATGTCTCGTCATGATAACCGTCTCCTCAGAAATAAAAGGAAAATCCACCGAAGGGCAGACTCGCGTTCAGACCAAGATTCGGAAACGCTGTGCCGGCATTAGAAATGTGATGAAAGCGGTAGCCGGCGTTGAAGGCGAGTTGCGGCGTGACGAACCATGAAACGCCCACCCCTCCCGTCAGCACGAAGTTGAACTGATTGGCTTCTTCACGAATACGTCCGCCGAGATCCGTCCAGAACGGCCCACCGGCAAATTCCACATAGGGGCGAAACCGACCTAAGGCGACGAACGTGTACTTGATTCTCGGCGTGAATCCGACGCCATGCGTCAGTAATGGTTCTCGGAACTCGAGATAGACCATTTCCGCACCGAGCGAGACTTGTCCCCGATACCAACTATCGCCGATGGGATCGGTGATCGTCATCATCCAGGAGGGCATCAATGCCGGTCCGTGCTGTTTGGTCGTATGAAGGTGGGTCAGTCGGTGCGAGAACATATAGCCAGCGGTGAGTCCGACTTCCTGTGTCCCGACGGTGATCACAGGCGAGACATCCGAGGCCAGTGCACGAGAAACCGTCAGTGTCGCTCCCAAGATTGCCGTCAGTATGATGCGAGCGAACCAGGCCATATTCTCTCCTTGTCACTATCCTGTCGGAGTCTGTGGGCAAAAACTTAATGGATAGGCGATTCGATGAGCCGTGTTTTGAGGTGGCAGAAGATGGAGTTCTGTCCAGGTGGTCGTAGAGGAGGCGACGCTCCGAAGTAAGCGAATATTTGAGAGGATTGAGGTGGTGCTATTCGGCTTGCTTCAGTTGGGCGAGGTGGTTCAAGTCGGTCTGTAGCTCAGGGAGCATATAGCGTTGATCCAAAGATACGACTCGATCAAGACAGCGTAAGGCTGACGTCCAGTCGCGTCGTGCTTCATACAGGCCTGCCAGATAGCGAAGCACCGCAGCCTCAGCTGGTTCGTTGCCGAGTTTGATGTAGTGTTCCGAGGCGTTGTTGAGGCAGCGTTCAGCTTGCAGAAGATCACCTTGGTCGAGATAACATTTGCCGAGTTGGCTATACGTCACGGCGAGCCCTTCCTCGTTGCCGACTATTCGATGATGATCGAGCGCTTGCTTGAATGACGTGACGGCCTGATCCCACTGACCGGCGCGGGCCTCTTGCAGCGCAAGATTTGTATAGAGGATGCCGAGCCCGCGAGCGTCTTGTAACTCGCGCAGGAGGTCTAGCGCTTCAAGATAGTAGGGACGTGCTTTCTCTGAACAGTCGGAGGCAATATGGAGGTTGCCGAGGTTCACCAAGGTATGAGCCACGGCAGTGAGATTTCGTTCGGTTCGTTGGATCTGGAGTACTTCCCGATAACATTGTTCTGCGCGGGTAAGCTCATTCATCAGCGCGCAGGTATTGCCAAGGTTTCCGAGAGAAGCCGAGAGTGCTTGTGGATTGGCGGCAGTTCGATCATCAGCGACGGCCGATTCCCATGCCGTGCGAGCCTGGAGCAGATCACCGCGATGGAGAAAGATCCTGGCGCGATGTTTATGATCCTCAGCCATGAGATCATGAAGTGTTATTTGGTGAAGTGTGAAACGCAAGAGCGGACTATGTTCGATGCAAGATGGGAACGGCGTTTCACGAGATATGTATATTGCTAATCGCCCCCTTTGGGCGTGTCTCGTTTGTATTCAATCTGCAGCTCATCCTGTTCCCCCAGGCCCAATCCAGCCCTGAACGAGCCATGGAGCTCAGTGACGCACTCGATGTCACGCGGATTTTTATCTGCTGGAGAGGCAAGATAAGCTTCGGACAAGCTCAGTCCTGTCTCGAAATGCCGTGCAATAGTCTCCTCCGTTACCTGCTGCCAGGTGATGTAAATGCAGAAGGCCTGAAACGAATGGGCATTGGGGTATTGCTGAGCCAGGGCGAGCAAACCTTCATAGGCTTCGCGTGCTGTTGCTCCGGCATTGTAGGAAAATGTGTTCTCCAGTTCCACTGCCGTATCCCAGTTTGTGCCGAGTTCGGCTTCAGCTTGGCCAAAAGCTTCTTGCGCCGCAAGGGCTGGATCAAAGCGCATGAATTCCCTTCAGAGTAGACGCTTGCAGTCTAGGCCGGGAGAAGTAAGCAGGTCAACAAATCTTAAAATAGGGCTTTAGGCTATTAGGCGGCATGCTTCTGCGTAGGAAGAACGAGCGGATTGTCCGTGGATTTATCGAATCTCAACCGTACATCTATCTGGCACGTACGAATGTATGCGAGTAGGGCGTTGATGAGAATGATGACACCGGCCATTTCGAGGCCTTCCTCAATCGTCACGAACATGGAGTATTGAAAAGTGTTCTCCCCACCATGCGACGAGGCGTAGAGACCTTCTAGAATTTCCACACCAAGTGCTCCGCTCAGGAAAGTTGCTGCAGCTGTAACGAATTGTATTTTGGTATGACTAGGGAGGTGCAGAAAGAATTTCAGGTATGAAAGTGCAACCGCTATGGCCATGGCCATGGCCATTCCGAACATAACCCACCCATAGTGGAAGATCCCTCCGGTACGTTTTTGGCCTGTTATCCACCAGCCAAGTTTGTTGAGCATCTCGTGGATCTCGCTGGCTTCGTCGATTGCCATATAGAGCAAGATGAGCGAAAGAAAAACCCAGTGGCGGCGATAGGTATCCTGACAGGTTGTTTTGAAAATGGCGATCAGCGCGAGCAGGAGCGAGGCAAGGAGTAAGAGAATTGTGGAAAAGAGTGTTGGAATATTGGCTTCAGCATCCAAATAGAAGAGACGGACGAATCCAAGCGCAACATCGTACCCAACTACATACTTGATGAGTTGTCCGGCAACACTGGTAATGAGCAGGAGTAAAGTTATTCCGCTCAGTACTCGAACGATGGCTTCGCGGTCGAGGAAAATTCTGAGTGAATTAGAGTTTTGTGCGGAAGCCAATCGATCCTCCAGTGCTTTGGGAGGTGGTTCGCTAGGAAACAGAATTCGTCAGAAATTTTCCACGTAATTATTCATTCTTATTAATCCTATATTGTCAGACTTGTTGAAGGATGAGTGCTACGCTAGCATCCAACTTGTTGCCTCACAAAGCATTTTGCTTTCCTTGCGGTGCCTCGTTAGACTGGCTGTAGCCGGAAATGAATCCTCAACGACCTTGTCATACTGCGCAGGATGATCACGTCAA
This sequence comes from Candidatus Nitrospira nitrosa, assembly GCF_001458735.1. NCBI lineage: Bacteria > Pseudomonadati > Nitrospirota > Nitrospiria > Nitrospirales > Nitrospiraceae > Nitrospira > Candidatus Nitrospira nitrosa. The sequence continues at coordinate 70,076 of NZ_CZQA01000008.1, read as the reverse complement.
CCGGGTTATTCGCTATCACGTCCAGACCAAGCACCATTTCAACCGTTATGCCCGCTCATTGGGATATCTTGATTGGGCAAACCAGCCTGATCCGTTCAGACGGTTCGAAGGGGCACAGCTGATCCCTCTTCCGTTACTCAAGCCTGATGAGGAGCCGCTGTCGCCGGCCTACGCCGCGATATACGAACGGGGCGCTGTCCCCAGTCAGCCTGTCAACTTGCGAACCCTCTCTCGCTTTTTCGAGCTCGCTCTTGCCTTATCAGCCTGGAAGAAAGCCGGCGAGTCGGAATGGGCGTTGCGGAGTAATCCGTCGTCCGGCAATCTCCATCCGACGGAAGGATATGTGGTCTTGCCACGGATTGAAGGACTGGATCTGGTGTCGGGACTGTCTCACTATGCACCCAGAGAGCATGGATTGGAACGGAGAGCCGATTTACAAGCCGACGCAGTTGCTCGACTCATGGCTGCCTTTCCTTCCAATGCCTTCCTTCTTGGGCTGACATCGGTGCATTGGAGGGAAGCCTGGAAATATGGTGAACGAGCCTTTCGCTACTGCAATCATGACGTCGGCCATGCGATTGGTACTGCGAGGGTTGCAGCGGCGACGCTGGGTTGGAACATGGTGCTGCTGGACGGGATGGATCAGGATACGGTGGCGACCTTGCTCGGAACAGATCGTACGGAAGACTTTGGCGAGGCTGAGCTGGAGCATCCGGACTGTCTGGCGGTGATCTGGCCCTCTGAAAATGTGGAGGATGGAGCGTCGTTCGTGAAGTGCGAGCATTCAACAGTGCCGTTGTTTCTCGATGTAGCGATGGTAAAGGAAGTGGCTAGTGGAACATGGTATGGGAAAGCCAATCGCTTGAGTCGTGAACATGGAGTCCATTGGGACATCATCGACGAAGCCGCCAAGGCGTCATGGAAAGCACAAGCTGAAAAGCCGGCAATTAGCCTTCAAGCAAAAACCTTTCCCCCATCCGATATGTTTCACGCTTCACGAACGACGAGTGACGCTGGTCCGACGGCTGGCCAGATCATTCACCAACGCCGAAGCGCCGTCGCGTATGATGGGAAGACGTCGATTTCTGCCGAGACATTTTTTCACATGCTGCAACGGGTCATGCCCTGGGCCGAACGTTCGCAGTTAGAACGGTCGATGCCGTGGGATGTCTGGCCATACGATCCAGCCATTCATCTCTTGATCTTCGTCCATCGTGTTGATGGCCTGACTCCCGGGCTCTATTTTCTTGTGAGGGATAGCAGAAAGCTATCGCTCATTCAGCAAGCCATGAACCCCGAGCTCGACTGGACGATCGCGCCTGGTTGCCCGGATGGACTTCTACTGTATTGGCTTCTTGAAGGCGACTCAAAACGATTGGCGGTGCAGGTCAGTTGCCATCAGGACATCGCGGGCGACAGTGCCTTCTCGTTTGGCATGGTGGCCGAGTTTGAGGGAGCCTTGCGGGAGCGCGGCGCCTGGTGGTATCCACGTTTCTTTTGGGAAGCAGGTTTGCTCGGGCAGATCATGTATTTGGAAGCGGAAGCAGCAGGGATGCGGGCGACGGGAATTGGCTGCTTTTTCGATGATCCGGTTCATGAAATCGTCGGAATCCAGAGTTTAGCCATGCAGTCGCTGTATCATTTTACGATCGGTGCGCCGGTGGAAGACCGACGATTGCAGATGTTGCCAGCCTATGAACATCTGGTCAGGAATAAGGGGTGAGGTGTGAGGGGAGGAGATTAAAGAGAGATGTTCAAGATCAAGCGGAAGGCAGACAAGCCGAAGCGGACGGTGCTCTATAACATCGTGGAGGACTACTCGGAGTTTGACGCGCCGGGCAATGTGACGGTTTGTGCCATGACGGAGCAGGAGGACCTGCAGGCCCATGCCAAGATCCTGGCCGAAAGCTACGATGTTCCTCTTGAAACTATGACCACCTTGCTGACGACCGGTGGGACCTATGTCTATCCACACATCGGCGGTATCCTCACGCGCGGATTGTTCGCGTGCAGGATTGATTTAACGGGGGAGAGGATAAAATACACCTGGACCTTTGATCTCGTGCAGTTTGCCGAAGCAGAGCACTTGGCTCGATCCAGACAGCAAGCACTCGTCGAGGCGGCCTGGGAGGTGTTTGGGAAGGGGCTGCCTGCTGAACTACGGGTGAAACTGGAGCAGAAAAATTTGGGCTTGGATTACCGAACGTTGGATCGGGCCGTCGCCAAAGGTGGCGATATCAAGTACATCGATTTTCGGAAAGACTGGTCACCGCATTTTAGGCGGCTCTGTATCATGCCGGATGGACGACTGGTTGAGACTGGGGGGATTGAAGAATTCGCGCAGCTCCATGGCATTGCCGTCGCTCAAGCCCGAGAGCTGATTCAGCAGGGTGGGACGCTTGAGGTGGATGGTGAGGTGCTGGCCTGTCAGATTGTCAACGGTCAGCCGGCTGTCGCGAGGTTTAGTGCAATGAATTATGCGAAGGCAAAGGACTTGGTATCCTCGAAGGGCTTACACCTGATGGACGCTCTCAGTGAAGTTGGGTACGCCGATCCGGCGATGATGCGAGGGTTAGCGCGAAAAACACTGCGGGCATGACCGTGATCAACGTCGCGAGGCTACTCGAGCGGGGGATCGTGTCTGCAAATGCCGGCAGTTTTATGAAAACGTTGTGGACCTAGTACTGATGTCAGCCATCTAGCGAGCCAGAGTTCTATTGACGTTGTCGCGGACTGGTTCGCAGCCGCGTACCCACCAAGGCCAGCGCCGAATACATTGCATATTACATCAGTGATAGAGGAGATGCGGTTGTGGCAGAAGACTTGGAAGAGTTCAGCCGAAAGCGAGACACCGCCTGCGATGGCAATAGTCGTAACAAGGGTCCAACGAGAGTGTGCATTCCGACTTAGTTGATCATGAAGCAAGTATCCAAATACGACGAACCAAAGTGTGTTACCTGTGACGTCGAAGAGCTTATTCCAGGAGAGCGAGAAATCCTGAAAGGGAATCCAACGAATCTTTTCCCAGTGTGGGTGGCCAACGAAATTGTTCAAAGGGAAGAGAGGCGCAATTGCCAACAGAACGAGTAAGAGCCAAATGGTTCCGGTCTTCAGAGTCGACCGTGTGTGAAACGTGTTTGGGGAGGATGCTTCGCTACCCATAGGACATTGACGGATCAGATCAGCTATTCAGAGTCACAAGTATACACGATGAACAAAATGGTCAGATTAGGGTCGGGATGTGTTGAGCTGCGTTCAGCCCACAAGGGAAACAGCATGATGTCGAATCGGAAGGAAGATCAGGAGTCGTAACTGAGGGGAAGAGAGCCTGTAGTCGATCAGGCGGCCAGTTCCTCTTTCACGGCATCAAGCAGTTTATTGATGTCAAAAGGTTTTTCAAATGCTTGGCGAGCGCCGAAGAGTTTTGCCACACTGAGGAAATTGTGGTCGCCTTGGGCTCCTGTAATGGCAATCACTTTGGCGTCGAGGTATTCGCGGGTGAGTTGAAGCGTGGCTTCAAGACCGTCAGTCTCCGGCATCAAAAGGTCCATAATGACAAGATCAACGTGTTCCTTCTGGTAGAGGGTGAGTCCCTTGCGGCCATCCTCTGCTTCAAGCACACGGTGCCCGGCTTTTTCCAGAACGCCTTTGAGCAACCCTCTGATTGATTGCTCATCATCGATGACTAGGATAGTGGCCATAGTTGCTCTCGTTATTATGATTGGATCTTACCTGGGGGGCGTGGGACTGTCTAGAAATAAAAGGATACTAGATGGTTAGGTGCAAATGGGATAGATGAGGGAGGGCCAATCAGTTCAGTAGTATCCCTGTCCTGACCCGATGACTGACACGCCGCAGTGTATCGACATTCAATCTCGCGTTCACTCTCCACCTACTTTGCCGGAGATTCCACCCATTAATCCGCTGAAATAATTGGTTGACCGAGCTTTTGTTTTTTGTTACAAGCCTGAAGCTTTGAAACGATAGTTGTTCATTTTTTGGACATTAGGTAGGAAGGTGCGTCCGTGAATAGAGCCGATCAGTCTACATGGACTTGGACCCGTCGAGCATTTCTTCAGGTTTCTCTGGTCGGGACTCTCTTGCTAAGTGGGCGGTTGATTGGTCCGCAGCCCGTTCAAGCTCGCGAGCTTCCCGAAGGTAGGTTGACGTTGGTCAACATCTGGACAGATGAGCGGTTGGATGTGACCTATCGAGATGATTCCGGTAGCTATGATCTGGCGGCGCTCGATGATGTGAATTATCTCCTGCGTTGCCACAAGACCGGGGAGATCGGTGCGATCGATGTGCGGGTGCTAGAGCACGTCAACTTGGTGCAGAAAAAGCTTGGCACGCAGCAGGAGATCCATATCATCTCAGGGTTTCGGTCTCCGGAATACAACGATCTCTTGGTGCGAACGGGGCAGCAAGCCGCCAGAAACAGCCTGCATGTACAGGGTCAGGCGATCGACCTCAGCATTCCGGGTATCCCACTGAAGAAGCTTCGCGAGGCCGCACTCCAATTGAAGTATGGCGGAGTCGGTTCATATAGAAATTCAACCTATGTGCATTTAGACTCGGGGCCTTTCCGATCCTGGTATCACTAGCACTCCCAACTTCACCGAGGGGTGGCACTTGCTCTGCGGGGGCCACCTTTTCTATAGATTGCTAAACCCTCAAGGGATACGCGGTTGCCTGTGCTCCTGAAGAGTGCACTGAGGATATCGTTCAAAGATTTCCTGGAAGGAAACACTCACTATCGGAGAAAGGATGCCGAAGATCGGAACGGAACCAGGATCGTGAGGTTACCGGCTTTTTCTGGATATCAAAAAGCTTCGGCTCCTGAATAGTGGTCTCCTAGCTATGGCGCTTTAGCCAAAGAGCAGAGAGGGGAGGGAGCGTCATCGTCAGGGAGTAAGGAAATCCGTGGCTTGAAGTCTCCTCAGCATGCAGCCCTCCGCCGTTTCCGAGATTACTGCCGCCGTAGGCGATACCATCAGTATTGATTAGCTCCCGATACCACCCTCCCTCCGGGACTCCAATGCGGTAGCGGTACCGGGGCACGGGTGTGAAGTTGCAGACGCAGACGATCGCTTCCCTCGCCTTTCTTGCCTTGCGAATGTACGCGATGATGGAGTTGTTGGAGTCACTGAAGTCGATCCATTGAAATCCATCCCAATCAAAGTCGATCTCGTGTAACGCAGGCTCTTGACGATAGAGACGGTTGAGATCGCGAGTGAGCCGTTGCAATCCGCGATGGGGCTCGTACTCACAGAGATGCCAGTCGAGGCTGGTATCATGGTTCCATTCCTGCCACTGCCCGAACTCACTACCCATGAACAGCATTTTCTTCCCGGGATGGCTGTACATGTATCCATAGAGCAGTCGGAGGTTGGCGAAGCGTTGCCACACATCGCCGGGCATCTTGTCGAGCAGGGTTCGTTTGCCGTAGACCACTTCGTCATGAGACAAGGCAAGAATGAAATTCTCACTAAAAGCATAGAGCAAGCCGAATGTGATTTGGTTCTGATGAAACCGGCGATAGATGGGGTTGTACTGAAAAAATGCCAACATGTCATGCATCCATCCCATGTTCCATTTGAACGTAAAGCCCAGCCCTCCTGTGTAGGTGGGGCGCGAGACGCCCGGCCACGACGTCGATTCTTCGGCAATGGTGATGGCCCCAGGAAAGTCTCGATGGACGAGGATATTCAGCTCCTTGAGTAACGAGACCGCACCAAGGTTTTCCTTTCCGCCGAACTCGTTCGGAACCCATTCACCATCCTTTCGCCCGTAGTCGAGGTACAGCATCGACGCGACAGCATCGACGCGCAATCCATCGATGTGATACTTGTCCAGCCAGAAGAGGGCGCTGTTCAGAAGAAAGGTTCGCACCTCGACACGATCGTAGTTGAAGATCCGGCTATGCCAATCGGGATGATAGCCGCGGCGTGGGTCGGCATGGTCATAGAGGTACGTTCCATCAAACAGCGCGAGCCCATGTGGATCATCCGGAAAGTGTGCCGGGGCCCAGTCAATAATGACGCCGAGGCCAGCTTGGTGAGCGCGATCTACGAACGCCATAAAGCCTTGTGGCTCTCCATACCGACTGGTGGCGGCAAAATAGCCCGTGGCTTGATAACCCCATGATCCATCGAAGGGGTGCTCTGTGATGGGGAGCAGCTCGAGATGGGTGTATCCGAGATCTTTGGCATAGGGGATGAGTTTCTCAGCTAATTCTTGGTACGTCAGCCACCGATTGTTCTCCTCCGGCACGCGCATCCAGGACCCTACATGCACTTCATAGATCGAGAGCGGAGCCGTGAGAGGATCTCTTGTCGATCGTGCCGTCATCCAGGTTTCATCCTGCCACGTATAGGTGGATATCTCACGCACCACTGAGGCCGTTCTTGGACGAAGCTCACTGGCGAATGCATAGGGGTCGGCTTTGAGCAAGAGCGCGTTGGGCCCCTGCGGACGAATCTCGTACTTGTAGAGGGTTCCTTCCGGGAGATCCGGAATGAAGAGTTCCCAGACTCCGGTCTCTCCGCGGCTGGCCATGGGATGAAGGAGTCCATTCCAGCCATTGAAGTCTCCGATGACGCTGACACGGGTGGCATTCGGGGCCCATACCACAAAGTGGACACCGCTGATGCCTGCGATGGTGCGGATATGGGCTCCGAAGTGCTCATAGGCTTTGAGCAGCGTTCCCTCTGCAAACAGGTGCAATTCGAAATCCGTCAACAGCGGAGGAATGGCATAGGGGTCGGATGTCTCCGTGACCGCACCGTCAGGCTGTGTAATGCGAAGTCGGTATGAGGGGATGGATGTCGTATCCGGAAGCAGCGCCTCATAGAGGCCTTCTTCGAAAATGCGTGTCATGCGCCACAAGACGGAGTTGGAGAGGAGCGCAACCTCCTTGACGCCCGGCTGCCAGGCTCGGATCGCAAGGTGCGGGCGGTCGTTGATCGAGATTACGTGGGGGCCGAGAACCGAGTGTGGATCCCAATGTGTCCCGGTTCTGAGGCGATCGATATCACCCTGTTGAACTGTTGGCTCATTCGACATAGGCCTATCCTACTGACGGCGACGCCGATTAGGAAGGAGAAAATGTGATTCTCTGAGGATGACAGGAAGCGCCTCACAGACAACTCTGATTGCATTGTGTCTGCCGTCCCCGGATAATGCGGGGGCTTGGACGATTGGTTGTAAGCCATCACGAGGTACCAGATGTCTTCTTTGACCCTCGCTCTTCTCATCTTTGGTCTGTGTTACCTGCTCATCATGACCGAGCGGCTCCACAAGACGATTGTGGCGCTGTTCGGTGCCGCAGTGATGATCAGTTTGGGCGTGGTGTCACAAGAGGAGGCGTTCTACTCCCACGAGTTTGGAGTCGATTACAACGTGGTCTTTTTGTTGATTGGTATGATGGTCATCGTGAATATCGTACGGGAGACAGGATTGTTCGAGGTATTGGCTATTTGGGCCGCGCAGCGGGCGGACGCGAAGCCGTTCCGTCTCCTGGTTTTGTTGGCAGTGCTCACGGCGGTATTGTCTGCCATGCTGGATAACGTCACCACGGTCTTGTTGATGGCGCCCGTCACACTTGCGATCACCAAGCGCTTGGAGTTGAACCCTATCACATTTCTGATCACAGAGGCATTGGCCTCCAATATCGGTGGGACAGCCACACTCGTCGGCGATCCACCCAATATCATGATTGCCAGCAAGGCGGAGCTCAGCTATCTCGATTTTCTCATCCTTATGGGGCCGATCGTCGTCGTCATTATGGGGCTGTTTCTCGCGGTGCTGTGGGTCGTCTTTGGGCGAAAGATGACGGTCGCCCCGCATCTGAGAGAGTCGGTTCTTAGGTTGAGTTCGCAGGAGGCGGTACCGGATAAGGCGTTTTTGCGTCGCTGTCTGTTTTTACTCATGATCGTCAATGTGGCATTCTGCTTCCACTCTCTTGTTCATCTCGAACCTGCCACGATCGCATTGCTCGGTGCGAGTCTGTTCATGGTGATGGGACATGCCAGGCGTCGACACGAAGAAGATGCGGAGGAGTTGACGTATCTGGCGGAAGTAGAGTGGAAGACCATTTTCTTTTTTATAGGACTATTCGTTCTGGTGGGAGGATTGGTCAAGGTCGGAGTGATCCGATATCTTGCTGATCAATTGGTATCCGTGACAAGGGGAAACCTCGCAGGATCCACCATGGCGGTGTTGTGGGGATCGGCGTTGCTGTCCGCCGCGGTGGACAATATTCCCTATGTGGCTGCGATGAATCCGTTGATCGTCGACCTCGCCAGATCATTGCATCCGGAGATCACCGATTATGCGACATTGGTTCATCACGCAGACATCATCCCACTCTGGTGGGCGTTGGCCTTGGGTGCGTGCTTAGGAGGTAACGGTACGATCATCGGGGCGAGTGCCAACGTCGTGGTTGTGGATCTTGCTCGGAAGGCCGGGTATCGGATTACCTTTTGGCAGTTCTTTAAGTATGGCTGTCCGGTCATGATGGGATCGGTGGCTCTCAGTGCAGTCTACCTCTGGTTTGTGTTTCTGCGATAGGTCCCCTCTGTTCGATCTCCAACCATTCCCATACACCGAGGTATGGGGGCTTGACCGAGATGAATTACGGTTTATCGGTGACAGTCAGCGTAAGCGTCCCATCGCTCATTGTGCGGACATGCAATGCCTTGACATCCGCAAACACTCCGATGCCTTGGACGGACTCCACGGTTCCGTGTATCGAGACGGATGAACTGAGTGTTCGATTCAGTGTGGTGGCCAGTAAGCTTCGCACACGGTCAGTGGCTGTCGTCACTCCGAGAATGGATTCGCTGGCGACTAGGTCTCGAAACGTCGAGAAGTCTAGCCATGTGGCCGTTTCCTGTAAGATCGCCTCTGTTTCGCTGTCATAACGGAGGCCGCTGATCGACACCGTCTGTGTGAGGGAACTCATTTCTGGTTTTCCGACAAAATACACGTGACCGACTGCGTCTCCCGAGAAATCAATTCGCACCACCACTTGGTTGCCGCCATTGCCAAAGACCGCAGCATTGGTAATGGCAATGAAATACCCTTTCTTCGCGACCTGTTTCCCCGTGAGCCGGTTCGCAAGACTCTTGGAGAGTGAGGCGTAGTCCAAGGGGATATCTGCGAAGACGTGGAATCCCGTTGGAGTGAGCCGATTCGCAAGTGTTGCGGGAAGCGTACTATAGAGCTGGGCGTCGGCGGCGCCATGGAATCCCGTAGAAGTCGGTGGAGTATCAAGTGGGGGAAGGGCTGCACCTCCAGCAGGTGGTTCTTGGCCGAAGATGATGACCGGTTTTGCCGTAATGTGGATCGTGTCATTGACCATGGGGCCGGCTCCCGAAAAGCCACTGTGGCGGACTTTGTCGATATTAAACTGGAGCCAGGCATCCGGTTCCAACTTGATAGGGCTGCGCAATGTATTCCAAGCATCTTCTACGTGAGACTTCACTGTCAGCGTATTGATACGGGAGACCGTGCGGCTGAGTCCTCCTCGAACGAGGTCTGTTAGTCTCTGTCTGACTTCCTGCGCCACATCAAGATCCGCGACTCGTATTTGGCAGGGATCACTGGGGTTCACGGCCACGCTGGCGACCGATGCAGACAACCCGTACGTCGGAGTCAGTTCGGTTGCGATACTCCCGTGCACGGTGCCTCTTCGTGGCCAGTCATTGCCATCGCCACAATGAAGCGAGGGGGCTCCGATTTTATACCGAAGGGCAGTGCCGATAAATATGTGGGAACTGGAAAGTTCGATCCCTTTCCACCAATCATGCAGAGACAGTCCCGACTGTGAGCCGTTGGCTTGGTGGGCGCCGGAAGGCGCCAGCGCGAAATCGTCTCGCTCCGCATAGTATTTGTATTCAGTGCCCTTGGAATGTCTGATGTAGCTCCCCCAATGGTCGAATTTCTTTGGGATTACGCTCTCATCGTTGGCAGCAGCAAGAAACGGTGACAGATCGACATGGACAGGAACGCTGATGCTGGATTCTTGAGCCGGCGAAGGTGGGTTCGGTATTGCGGGTAGGAGTTTCGGCGCAGGTGGATGAACAATAGGATTATTGAGCGCGGTGCAACTCGCCAAGGATAGCACCAAGGGTATGACTATGAGAGACTTGCCGATCAATTTGGGAAACATTCGCTTTCCCCCTTTAGAAAGTCACAGGTCGTGAGGTTCGTGGATTCGCACGGTCTTTAGGCTATGAGAAATAAATCCCGGTGACGAAGAAACCGGAGCAGGATACCAGAAACACGTGAGCGTTTGTCAGGCCTCAATTTGGGGAGCTAACAGAGGTCTCGCAATGGGTTGAGCGAGGGTGCAATGTAGTTCGTAACCCTACTCATATTGAATGGTCGCTTGATTAAGAGAGAGAAATACACGCTCAGTGATGGTGTGCAAAGGCCTGGGCTTCTTGATGCTGATCGGTCAGTTTCCGAAGGTCGCAGTGGATGTCGTTGGGATCGCAACACTCGGTTTCGAGTTGAATCGTCATGTGCTTGATGCTGAACTCCGTTGTGATGCGATCCTGAAGCAGCCGCAATAACTCTAGTTGGTTGCACTGCTGTTCGATCATCACGTGGCTGGTGAGCATGATTAGCCGAGGCTCGACTGCCCAAATGTGCAGATCATGCACGTTTGTGATGCCTGGGATGGCTTCCATCGTAGCGGCAACCCGAGAGGCGCTGATGCCAGGTGGCGTCGATTCTAGGAGGACCTCCATCGATTCTTTAAAGATGGGCCAGGCTCCTCGAAGAATGACGCCAACGATCAGGAGGCTGACAAGCGGATCCAGGATGGTCCACCCTGTCAGGAGAATCGCACCTCCACTGATAATGACGCCAAGTGATACCCAAGCATCTCCGACCATATGCCAGAACGCGCTTCGAATATTCAGATCGTCTTTTGCTCCGTGCTGAAGCAGGAGGGCGATCCCGAGGTTCGCCACAAAGCTGACGGCGGCAACAGCCATCACCCACCCACCGTCGACTGGAACCGGTTGTAGGAGTCGCTTGAGGCCAACGAGCGCAATACCACATGCGGTCAACAAGAGAATGAAACTGTTCAGAAAGGCGGCAATGATGCCGGCTCGGTGGTAGCCGAATGTTCGGTTCTCCGATGCGGGCCGTGCCGTGAGGATATGGGCATAGAGGGCGAGAAAGAGCGACCCTTGGTCGACGAGGTTGTGGCTGGCATCGCCCATGAGGCCGGTGCTATTCAGCATCCAGCCGCCGATGAATTCCGCAGCAATGATCACGGCATTGACAGCCAAGGCCAGTTGGAGCCGAGATCGGAGATGTGCGTATGAAGCCAGTGCCGTCATGAATGACAGTTTCGCACGGGCTACGTGATGCGGCAAGCCTTGCGGCAGGTTTGGAGAAAACCCGTGGCAGGCTAGTGAGCGGGCTTGAGGGAGAGGCGCTCGCTCAGGACCGGATAGTGGACCTGATCCATCCCGCTGTTGCCGGTTGCAAGATCGGTTGCGATCACTCGCAAGCTGACTCCATCGGGAACGTCCTTCAATGACGGGACAAAGAACGGAGCTTCGAAAGTGCGACTCCCCTCATCATAAAACATCTGGAGTCGTTCAATGGTTCGGTCACCGATGAGGATCTCTCCGTAAATACGAATTTTCCGTGAGTCCCAATCTCCATGGGGGCGAACCAAGGAACCGGAAAGTGTTCTGACTGAGGCGCGGAGTTTTACATCATCGCGTGCGATCAATGCTTCGGATGGCTTGGGCCGTTCAATTTGGACCAGGTATCCGTGGAGGTGTAGCACGATGCCGTCTTGTGTCAGGCCCTGTCCAGGGATCAGGAGTAGAGTCTGACTCGTCTTCTGGATTGCGCCGGGATAGGCCAGTGGTCCTTCGGCAGAGATTTCAACGAGGGTTGGTTGCTGAATGTATAATGTGGTCGTGAGGGCAGCGGAAGGACGCGTGCTATAGATCGGTTCTTCCATCATGCGGGGTGTGCGCATGATTTGATTTTGATCGCCGGCTTCGCCCTGCTGCACTCCTGTCGCCAGAACCTGGCCGGTGGTTACCTCGGTGATCGTGATTCGAGCGCCACCGACTTCACGACCTAGCACCATGGCTCCCTGTGCGACGACTCGAACCAGCACGGTCGTTGGTTGAGGACCGTTGAGCGGGGTGCTGGGAAGGGTTTGGCTTTGGGCTGGAGTTGGAATTGAGAGACAAGAAAGCAGACTGAGTAAAACGATTCGTTTACCTGAGACGAGGGGAAATCGCGTCATTTCACCTTCGTGCCAGGGTCCACTTCTTCGTGGATGGTGAGCAGTCCACGCACGTCCGTATCCCCTGCCGCCAGTACCATGCCTTGGGATTCAATGCCCATCAGCTTTGCCGGCTTTAGGTTAGCCACGATGACGATGGTCTTGCCGACAAGGGCATCCGGCTCATACTTCTTGCCGATGCCGGCCACAATCTGACGCTGTTCAACGCCGAGTGATACTTGAAGCTTGATCAACTTCTCCGATTTCGGTACTCGTTCTGCGGAAAGCACCTTCGCAGTCTTGAGCTGAATCTTCATGAAGTCGTCGATGGTGATCTGTGGCGAAGCGGGAGGGGTTGGAGCGGCTGTTGGAGTTGGCGCACTTGCCGGTGTCGTTGGTGGAGTTGTTGTGGTTATCGTGGGAACCGGCTGTGGGGGTACTGGTGTGTCGCTCACTGGTTTGGCTCCTTTTATCAGTTTTGTTCTAAGTTCACCTTCGCTGCGGTGCGGTTCACTGAGGGGCTCAATACGTGGGAACAGCGGGGCGCCTTTGGCAATGGGGAGATTGGCCACGGGGCTGTCCCATTCATAGGCGGAGGCCGGAAGGGCTTTGGAGAAGTCCGCGTGGTACCCGAGTTGTCCTGTCAGCCGTTCCATCGTCTGCGGCATGATGGGATAGAGCGAGACAGCCAGCAGCCGCAGGGCGCGGGCGGAGTGGTTGAGGACCGTCTTCAGTTTCGGCGCATCCTCCGGATGCTTGGCCAGCTTCCAGGGGGCAGCTTTGTCGATGTATTCGTCGCAGAGGCTGACTAGTTCGCCGATCGCCTGTAGGTTGTCGCGGAAGGTCAGCGTGCTGAAGCCTCGTTCCAATGTCGTCGGCAATTGCGTGGCGGCTTGGGCGATCTTCTCTTCGAGTTCCGGCAGCGCGGGCGGGCCGCCGGCCGGGATTTTGCCGTCCGCGAACCGTTCGATCATCGTGAGTGTGCGGCTGAGTAGATTGCCGATGCCGTTGGCCAGATCGCTGTTGATGCTGGTGACCATGGCGGCCTGCGAGAAGTCTCCGTCCTGCCCGAACGGCACTTCGCGAAGCAGGAAGTAGCGGAAGGCATCCACGCCATAGGTCTCGACCATCGTATTCGGATCGACGACGTTGCCACGGCTCTTGGACATCTTCTCGCCGTCAACGGTCCACCAGCCGTGAGCAAAGATGGTTTCCGGTAACGGAAGATTTAGCGCCATCAGCATGGTGGACCAATAGACGGCATGAGTGGTGAGAATGTCTTTTCCAACGAGATGGACATTGGCCGGCCAAAAACCATGACCAACCGATTTCTCACGAGGCAGATACTCCAACGCAGAAACGTAATTGACCAGTGCATCGAACCAGACGTAGGTCACGTAGTCCGTATCGAAGGGGAGTTCGATGCCCCACGAAAGCCTGGCCTTTGGTCTGGAGATCGACAGGTCGCTGAGTTTCTGGGTTTGCAAGAATCCCAGGACTTCATTCCGTCGCGATTCAGGACGAATGAACCGATCGTGTTTCTTGATATGCTCGATGAGACGGTCCTGATATTGCCCCATTTTGAAAAAATAATTGTGCTCGCTGAGCTTTTCGACGGGGCGTTTGCAGTCTGGACAGAGACCGTCAGCAACATCCTTTTCCGTCCAGAACCGCTCATCGAATGTGCAATACCAGCCTGAGTAGTCGGCTTTATAGATCAGTTGCTTGTTGAAGAGCTCTTGAAGGTATCGTTGGACGACTTGCTTATGCTGCGTGTCGGTCGTTCTGATGAACGCGTCATTCGAGATATTCAGCTTCTTCCAGAGGTTCTCAAATTGCGGCGCCAATTTGTCGCAGTGCGTTTGCGGGTCAATGCCGGCTTTCGCAGCGGCCTGTTGCACTTTCTGCCCATGTTCATCGAGCCCGGTGAGAAAGAAGACTTCCCGCCCGCGTAGTCGCCAGTAGCGCGCCAGGACGTCAGCCGCAACGGTGGTATAGGCATGCCCGATATGCGGGACGTCATTGACGTAGTAAATTGGGGTGGTGAGGTAGAATCTATCGCTTTTCGACATAAGCAAGGCAAGATATCAGGTTGGCGCCGTCTTTGGCTAGGTCGGTGAACCGACTGGGACAAGCCCGAGTGCCTCACGGAGGCGAAGAAACGTTGTCTCTAATGCCATTTGTACGTTCAAGTGCCGCGTGGCTTGCTGTGCGTGTTTCTCAATGTCGTTCAAGAGAGTCAGGAGGAGGTCAATGTTCGCTCGGTCGGCGAATCGCTGCAATTGGGGGAGTTGATCGAGATGAAGGATCTGGTCTCGATCTCCATCCACGAGGACAATCATTAGGTCGCGGATCCATCGCGTCAACCAGCTCAAGGTCTCCGTTCCTCGGTCTGATTTGGCCAAGGTTTCCGACGCAGAGAGGATGGTGGTGCTGGAGGTCAATGATTCGGGTTTCACCAATGTCAGGCACTCTTGTTGGCGCGCGCGAACCTCTGTCACGTTCGTGGTGAGTGCTTCTCCGATGCGGCTGTCGGTGAGCAGCGCCAGGAATCGAGCGTCATCGGGTGGAAGCTCCCGCTTAAGAATCAGTGCAGCCTCCACTTGTGTTCGAGCCGGTGAGGTAAAGCGAAGCGCCTGGCAGCGTGACCGAATGGTGATGGGGAGTGCGTGGAGCCGACTGGTGACCAGGATAAAGAGACTATGGCCTGGAGGTTCCTCTAATGTTTTGAGCAGGGCATTGGCCGCACCGATGGTCATTCGATCCGCATCGTCAATCAGGCAGATCTTCTGCTCGCCGACGAGGGGTCGGTAGATGAACTGCTGTTCGAGTTCTCGGATCTGCTCAATTTTGATTTGTGGTGTCGCCGCCTCCGCATCGGGTTCGATGACGAAATAATCGGGATGCGTGTGAGCCGCGACCTGCAAGCAAGAGCGGCATTGACCGCAACTGTCCGGGGTCTCTGTGAGAGCTGGGCGGTCACAATTCAGGACCTGCGCCAGCCTCACGGCGGTCATCCGTTTGCCAATGTGGGCATCGCCGTGAAAGAGGTAGGCATGAGCGAGTCTCTTATTGGTGAGACTGGCCTGGAGTAAGGAGATGGATTGCTCGTGGCCTGTGATATCTGTAAATGGCATAGACTATCGCCGCCGCAACTGTTGTGTGCGGCGAGTGTTGAGCCAACGTGTGATGACTTCCTCCACGTTCTGCTGGACGGACTCTAGAGGAAGAGAGGCATCAAAGACAATCATACGCCGGGGCTCTTTCCGGGCGAGGGTCCGAAATCCAGCTCGTACCTTCTCGTGGAATTGTGTCACTTCTCGATCAAGACGATTCTGGGAAGAGCGTTGGCTTCGGCGTCGCGTCAGTCCGATACGGACCGGCACGTCGAAGAGCAGCGTCAGATGCGGAACAAGTTTTCCGGTTGCCCACTTGTTCATGGTACGCAAGGTTCGGAGGTCCAATCCACGCCCATAGCCTTGATAGGCCATGGTCGAGTCCGAGAAGCGGTCGCACACGACGATCATGCCCTGTTGGAGCGCCGGCTTGATCACATGATCGACATGTTGGCGCCTGGCCGCAAGGATGAGCCACGCCTCGGTTTCCGGGGCAATGGTTTCTGAGGAATGGTCGAGGAGGAGGCTGCGTAATCGTTCAGCGAGAAGTGTTCCTCCCGGCTCTCGGGTGTGGAGGACGCGCTGGCCCTGCGCTATCAACCAGTCACAAAGCCTGCGGGCCTGGGTTGTTTTGCCGCTTCCTTCGCCGCCTTCCAGCGTGATGAAGATACCGGATGGTTTTTGTGTGGCAGGACTCATCAATGTTTTTCTTCGCACGCGTTTTTGAAAGCGGATCCTAAGTCAGGTTGCGGGGAATAGCAAGATGGAACCTATTCAGGGATCCTTCTCGTTTGTGTGTATAACCCATTGAAATTAACAAGAAAACGCTTGCGACGTTTGTTCGGTACTCTGTAAGATGAATCACGGATCGTTCTCCCATGAGGATGGGCTGATTTTCTTATGCTTAAGACGGCTTTGAGGCGATATTTCCTGACAGGACTCCTGCTTGTCACCCCTATTTGGGGTACGATTCTCGTTCTGAAAACTCTGTTTGTAGCACTGGACGGTATTTTGGGCGATGCGATGGCTGAGCTGGTGCCCGATCACTACATTCCCGGGCTCGGGATCGTGACATTGGTGTTGCTGATTTTCTTGGTTGGGTTGTTTGCGGCCAATTTCATAGGACGCCAGATCGTCAGTCACTGGGAGGATTGGCTCAATCGGTTACCCCTGGTCCGAGGAATTTATTCGACCTTGAAGTCCATGATGGATATTCTCTCATTTTCGGAGCGAGGGTCATACCGGCGTGTGGTCTTGATCCAGTTTCCCAAGAATGGTCATTATTGTTTTGCCTTCGTGACGGGCATGACGAAAGGTGAGACGACGGCTTTGGGGGAAGATACATTGATCCATGTGTATGTGCCGACTTCTCCCAACCCCACGTCGGGCTATTTTCTGCTGGTGCCGGAACGGGAGGTCACGTCGGTTGACATCAGTATTGAAGAGGCGATGAAGCTGATTGTATCGGGGGGGTTGTACACACCGACCGGTGCCATGGCCTCAGCGTTGGCGGAGGCGAAGTGGAGTCAGATTAAACAGCCGGATGTTGGCGTGCCGATCGGATAAATCGAATTCCCCGATGATTCCTTTGAGAAACGCTCATTATGAGGAGTATGCAGCGCATGACATCAATGGCTGATCAGCAGGCAATGGATTCCCCTATTGCCGGTCTTGGGGTGATCGTGATGGCAGCTGGGTTGGGTAAGCGAATGAAGTCCAACCATGTCAAAGTGTTGCATCAGGTTGCAGGGAAGCCGATGGTGCAGTACGCGGTGGATGTGGCGCTTCGAGTGGCAGGTCAGCGAATCGCGGTCGTCGTTGGGCATCAAGCGGAAAAGGTTCGGCGGATCATTGAGGCGGGGATCACCGGCACGCCGGGAGCACAGGCGGTGCGTATCGTCGAACAGGCGCAACAGCTGGGGACCGGCCATGCGGTCATGCAAAGCCGTTCCGTGTTCTCTCAAGATGGTACAGCGGGTCCTGTACACTATCTTATTCTAAACGGTGATACCCCCTTGTTGAAGGAATCCACCGTGCGCGAGCTTCTCACTGTTCATCAACGAGAGGGGGCAACCGTCACCATTCTGACGGCGATCTTGGATGATCCCAGTGGCTACGGGCGGGTGATTCGTCGTCAAGCAGACCAGGGGGAGCAAGCGCATTCGTCCTTGGACGTGCTGAAGATTGTCGAAGATCGCGATGCCACTCCGACAGAGCGTGCGACCAAGGAAATCAATGTGGGTACATATGTGGTGTCCGGCGCGTTTCTCTTTGAGGCGCTCGATAAGCTGGAGCCCGACAATGCACAGGGTGAATACTACCTGACGGATATCGTGCGGATGGCAGTTTCACAAGGGCAGCGTGTGTCTGCGGTGACGCTTCGGAACCCCGATGAAGGGTTAGGGGTCAATACCAGACAGCAGCTGGCAGCGGCAGAGCAGGTCGTTCGGCATCAGATTCGTGAACGTTGGCTGGATGCCGGCGTGACAATGCGAGACCCAGGTTCCGTGTGGATTGATGCAGACGTCACGATCGGCAAGGATACGGTTCTGTATCCCCACGTCGTACTCGAAGGGAACACGGTGATTGGTGAGGAGACTACGATTCGCTCAGGGGTTCGGATCACCGATTGTAGAATCGGCAATCATGTTGAGCTGTTAGATTCCTCTGTTCTCAGTCAATCGCGTGTTGATGACGAGGCACATGTGGGACCGTTTGTTCATCTTCGTCCTGGCGTGGTGGTGAGGCGACGAGCGAAAGTCGGAAATTTTGTCGAAATGAAAAAGACCGAGTTGGGCGAGGGGTCCAAAGCCAATCATCTCAGTTACTTGGGGGACGCCACGATTGCTGAAGGAGTGAATATCGGTGCTGGTACGATCACCTGTAACTATGATGGCCAGAAAAAGTATCACACGGTGATTGGGAAGAATGTATTTCTGGGGAGTGATACTCAGCTTGTTGCGCCGGTGACGATCGGGGAGGGCGCAGTGATCGCCGCAGGGACGACCGTCACACAGAATGTGCCGGCCGATTCACTGGCGATCGCCCGGGTTCCTCAGACCAATCGAATGGGATGGGTGGCCAAACGACGGGCCTTGTTGGAAAGGACTGCACCCAGTGTAGCTTCCGTCAAGATCCCTGCGAAGCATGTAAGGGTAAAAAAACAGAACACTGCGGCGAAGTCCAAGAAAAGGGCTGGGCGGTCATCGAAGGGCTGATCGCGGAACGATAGCGGCGCGTAGTTGTCTGCCAACCATTTTAAGCCGAGGTATTGTCATGTGTGGAATCATTGGATATGTCGGCAACCAGGAAGCCGTGCCGATTCTTATAGGAGGATTATCCAAGTTAGAGTACCGCGGCTATGATTCATCGGGTGTAGCCGTATTACAGGGAGAGAAAATCGCCGTCAAGCGGAGTGTCGGCAAGCTAGTGAATCTTCAGAACGCTCTCAAGGCCAATGGGCTCACGGGAACGGTCGGTATCGGCCATACTCGGTGGGCGACGCACGGCAAGCCCTCGGAGCAGAATGCCCATCCGCATCGATCTAAGGGCTGTGTGTTGGTGCACAACGGAATTATTGAAAACTACCAGCAGCTGAAACAGCAGCTCGAGAAGGACGGCTATAAGTTTGTCTCAGAGACCGATACGGAGGTCGTTGCCCATTTGATCGATAAATATCTTCAGAAAGGCAATAAGCTAGCCGATGCTGTGCGTTTGGCGACAAAAGACGTGAAAGGCAGTTACGCGCTGGCGGTGATGTCGGAGCGGGAGCCGGGAACCTTGATTGCTGCACGGTCAGGCTGTCCGTTGGTCGTCGGTCGGACGGCGCATGCATCCTATATCGCCTCGGATGTCATGGCTATGCTGGCGCATACGCGGGAAGTGACCTATCTCGAAGAAGGGGACGTGGCGGTCGTTACCCAAGGCGATGTGCAACTGACCGATTTTGATGGGCAGACTGTCTCGCGAAAGGCGTCGAAGATCACATGGGATGCGTCTGCAGCCGAGAAGAGCGGCTATCCGCACTTCATGCTGAAAGAGATTCATGAACAGCCGCAGACCATTTTGGATACCATGCGAGGGCGGTATTCCTATGAAACGGGAGAGGCGGATCTCCCGGACATTGGGTTGACACCGAAAGAATTCGCGTCTTTGGAGCGGATCTGGATCGTGGCTTGTGGAACGTCCTGGCATGCCGGTCAGGTCGGGAAGTATCTGTTTGAGGAAATGGTCCGGACGCCGGTTCAGGTGGATATTGGCAGCGAGTTTCGCTATCGTGATCCGCTTGTCGGTAAGAAGGATTTGTTTATTACAATCTCCCAATCCGGTGAGACGGCCGATACGCTTGCCGCTGCACGAGAGGCCAAGGCCAAGGGGGCGCGTGTCGTGTCCATTGTGAACGTGGTTGGGAGTACGTTGGCCCGTGAGTCGGATGGAGTTCTGTATACCCATTGCGGGCCGGAGATCGGCGTGGCCTCGACGAAGGCGTTCACTGCGCAGCTCACGGCGCTCTATCTCCTGGCCTTGCATTTCGCGCGAGTTCGGAATGTGATGAAGGTAGCGGATGGTCAGGCCTGGCTTGATCGGCTCGTGCGGTTGCCGGTCCTGGTTGAGAGTGTGCTACAGCGGGAAGCTGAAATCGTGGCGATTGCCAAGCGCTACTACAAGAAACGGAATTTTCTCTTCTTGGGGCGCGGAATCAATTATCCGATCGCGCTGGAAGGCGCACTAAAACTCAAAGAAATTTCCTACATTCATGCCGAAGGCTATGCGGCAGGGGAGATGAAGCATGGCCCGATCGCATTGATCGACAAGGATATGCCGGTTGTGGTGTTGGCGCCTCGCGATCGACTGTATGACAAAACAGTGAGTAATCTCATGGAGGTCAAGGCGCGACATGCCCCCGTGATCGCATTCGTGGCTGAAGGAGAGCGAGAACTCGGGAAGATCGCGGATGCGGTGTTTACGGTGCCGGATACCCATGCACTGATCTCTCCGATGTTGTTTACGATTCCGCTTCAGCTCCTGGCGTACCATATTGCCGTGTTGCGAGGTGCGGATGTGGATCAGCCGAGGAATCTTGCGAAAAGTGTGACGGTGGAATAAACGGATGTTGAAAATGGCTTCCAGCGGCCTTGCTGGAAGACCATGTTGAACATCTTCTAAAGAAGAGAGACGGATGGAGATCACGCAGCAGGATGTTGAAAAAGTGGCGCAGCTAGCCAGGTTAGCCGTGACGGCTGCTGAAAAGGAAACATTCGCCAAACAGTTGACTCAAATTCTTACCCATGTCGACAAGTTGAAGCAGTATGACACCACCGGCATTGAACCGACGGCGACCGTTACCGGGCAACTGAATGTGTTCAGAGAGGATCTTGTGCGTCTCTCGTTGCCGGTGGAAAAAGCGTTGGCTAATGCGCCGGAACGTGAATCGGATGGATTTGTCGTTCCCAAAATCATAGAGGAACGTTAACCGTCCATGACCGTCTCATCCGTAACCATTCTGGATGAGATTCTGACAATCGACGGAGGACGAGGCAATACATGTTTCGACAAATGTTACGTTCGAAGATTCACCGTGCGACGGTGACTGGAGCCCACCTCGAGTACGAAGGAAGTTTGACGATCGATCAAGACTTGATGGAGGCGGCAGGCATTCTGCCATACGAGGCTATTGTCTGCTCAAACCTGAATAACGGCGAACGATTCATGACCTATGCCATTAACGGGGCGCGAGGAAAGGGAGAAATTATTCTCAACGGCCCCACAGCCAGGAAAGCGGCAGTCGGGGACCAAATCATCATCTTTTGTTACGAGTATTATGGTGAAGAAGAAATCAAGAAGCACGTGCCCAAGATCGTGCGCGTGAATGAGAAAAATCGAATTGTGACGGGGAGCTAACCGACCCAACCCCGGCACTGGATGCCGGTGTCGGTTTGTTGTGCGAATACCCGTTGGTCATGAGCATGTCATGTCTCTCCAAAAACTAGGTCTCGTTGAGCTTCATAAGAAATTCACGGCAGGGGAAGTGACCGCGACGGAGATCGTGCGCGCCTATTTTCTCCGAATCAGTCAGGTGGAACCGAAGGTGAAGGCCTTTGTCACTCAAACGAAAGAGGCTGCCTATCAGCAGGCGGAGTGTTTGGATCAAAAGCTCAAAGTGTGGAGAAAGACTCATCCGCTGACAGGGATGCCGCTCGCAGTGAAGGATAACATCTGCACAGATGGTGTGCCTACGACCTGTAGCTCTCGAATGTTACAAAGTTTTGTTCCACCATACGATGCGACGGTCGTTTCGAGGCTGCGCTCGGAGGAGTACATCTTGGTGGGCAAGACCAATCTGGATGAGTTCGCCATGGGGTCATCGACAGAGAACTCTGCATTTGGCCCCAGCCGAAATCCGTGGAATCTTCACTGTGTGCCGGGCGGATCGAGTGGAGGATCGGCAGCGGCGGTGGCCGCGGAAGAATGTGTGGCGGCACTTGGGTCCGACACCGGGGGGTCGATCAGGCAGCCGGCCGCATTCTGCGGCGTGGTGGGGGTGAAGCCGACGTACGGACGTGTGTCACGGTATGGTCTTGTGGCGTTTGCCTCGTCGCTCGATCAGATTGGGCCGATCACACGCAATGTGCCTGATGCGGCGTTTCTTCTCCAAGCCATTGCCGGCCATGATCCGATGGATTCCACCTCGGTTGATCGTCCGGTGCCGGACTACGTGAAAGCGTTACAGAAGCGTGACCTCAAAAACCTAAAGGTCGGTGTGCCGGTGGAATTTTTCACCGAGGGACTTGATCCGGAGGTCGAGCAGGCCGTCCGAGCCGCCATCGGGGAATTGAAGCACCTTGGTGCCGAGATCAAGGAGATCCGTCTACCCAGAACTGACGCTGCAGTGGCGGTTTATTACGTGATTGCAACAGCGGAGGCTAGCTCAAATCTTGCCCGGTTCGACGGCGTGAAATTTGGGTTCCGTGCCAAGGAAACGAAAGACCTGCTGGAACTGTATCTGAAAACGAGGCAGGAAGGGTTCGGGTCGGAAGTCAAACGTCGAATTATGCTTGGTACGTATGTGCTCAGCGCAGGATATTATGACGCCTACTATGGGAAGGCGCAGGCTGTGCGCACGTTAGTCTGTCAGGATTTCGACGCCGCATTTAAGGAGGTAGACCTCATTATCACTCCGGCAACGCCGACACCGGCCTTCAAGCTTGGCGAGAAAAGCGAAGATCCGTTGCAGATGTATCTGTCAGATATTTTCACGATCTCGGTGAATCTGGCAGGGTTGCCGGCGATCGCGCTGCCTTGTGGATTCACCAAGGCAGGGCTTCCGATCGGGCTCCAACTGATTGGGCGGGCGTTTGAGGAAGATCTGATGCTCCGCGCCGCACACGCCTATGAGCAATCCACAGCCTGGCATCGCCAGAAGCCAAATCTACGGTAAGACGAAGGTGATAAAAAGAAATGGGGTCATGAGTGAGATGAATGCAATGACTGACCAGGAGGAGAGGCAACTATGACGATCGTTGAAATTGCGGCACTCCTCGTCGCCGTCGTATTTGCAGTGCTGGTTGGATATCTCGTGCCTGTTTTGATGCAGATTCGAAAGACTGTTGCCGAGTCCGAACAACTGTTGGCGAAGATGAATACGGAGTTGCCGGCTCTTGTGGCTGAATTGCGTGCGGTGAGCCAGAACCTCAATGACGTGACGAGTCAGGCCCGTGAGGGTGTCGAGCATGCATCGGTCTTGCTGCACGCCGTAGGCGAGGTTGGTGAATCGGTGCGGCAAGTACATACTGTTGTCTGCGGTTCAGGCGGAACGCTATTGAGCAATGTGGCGAGTATGGTTGCCGGCGTCAAGGCCGCAACGCACGTCGTACGGGAACGCATGAAACATGAGGGAGGGACACACAATGGCGGATGAACGGGGAGCTTCAACGGCGGTGTTGTTGGCGTTTCTCAGCGGTGCGGCCATGGGTGCGGTGATGGGACTATTGCTGGCCCCCCAAACGGGCAGTGAGTCGCGTGACCGACTGCGAGGGTATGCTCGTCGTGCGGAAACCGATTTGCGAGATCTCGCTGGTCGGGCTGGTGAGGTGTTTGAAGAAGCCGTCGATCAGGGCAGGGAGTTCGTCGAGTCGAAACGGTCGGTGCTGCGGGATGCCTTCGATGCCGGACGTGAGGCGATGAAACGCGAACGAGGACACGTCCAAGATGAGGGAGCGGAGCGCGGATGATGTTTGAGGCGGTGATCGGGGTGGAGGTCCATGCACAACTGCGGACCAACTCCAAAATGTTCTGCGGGTGCGGTACGACCTTCGGGCTCTCCGCGAACAGCCAGACTTGTCCTGTCTGTCTTGGTCTCCCAGGCAGCTTGCCCGTGATCAATCGAACGGCGATCGAAATGGCGGTTCGTGCCGGATTGGCGTTGAACTGTACGATCACGGCAAACAATCGATTCGCAAGAAAGAACTATTTCTACCCGGATTTGCCCAAGGGGTACCAGATTTCTCAATACGAGGATCCGATCTGCCAGCATGGCTGGATTGAGGTCGTTGTCGGGACGGTTGCAAAACGAGTTCGAGTTCGGCGAGCGCACTTGGAAGAAGACGCGGGGAAAAACGTACACGGAGCTGGGACGGCGGGAAGCCGTGTGGATTTGAATCGTGCGGGCACACCGCTGCTGGAGATCGTGACGGAACCGGACATGAGTTCAGCGGATGAGGTGGTAGCCTATCTGAAAGGGTTGCGCGATGTGCTGATGTATCTGGATGTGTGCGATGGGAACATGGAAGAAGGGAGTTTCCGTTGTGAGCCAAACTTGTCATTGCGTCCGGTTGGCCAACGGGAGTTCGGGACGAAGGTTGAGCTCAAGAATATCAATTCCTTCAAATATGTGAAGGATGCGGTCGAGTATGAAATCAAACGGCAGACCAAGGTCCTGAATGAGGGAGGCAAGATCTATCAGGAGACCAGACTTTGGAACATTGATCGGGGTGAAACGGCAGTGATGCGCTCTAAAGAGGAGGCCCATGACTATCGATACTTCCCTGATCCGGATTTGGTACCGCTGCAGTTGAACGAGGACTGGATCGAGGGATTTCGATCGTCATTACCGGAATTGCCAGCCGTGCGTACCCATCGATTTATCACCGAGTATGGTCTTCCAGAGTACGATGCGGGCGTGATCACGACATCGAAAGGCATGGCGGATTACTTTGAGTCCTGCCTGAAGCTGTTCAAAGACCCTAAAACCGTGAGTAATTGGGTGATGGGGGAATTAACCCGAGAATTGAATAACTCGGGGACCGATATCGCCGTGTCGCCGGTCTCGCCTGATCGACTTATCGATCTGTTGACGATGGTGGATAAAGGGGTGATCAGCTTAAAAGTCGCTCGTGAGATTTTTCCCGAGCTCTATCGTAGCGGCAAGACCCCGCAACAGATTGTGCAGGAAAAAGGGTTGACGCAGGTCTCAGATGAAGGGGCGCTACAGAAGATCATCGACGAGGTTTTGAGTAAGAATCCGGTGCAGGTTGGGCAGTTCAAGGAAGGGAAGCCGCAGGTCTTAGGATTTCTTGTTGGTCAGGTGATGAAGGCAAGTGGGGGGAAGGCGAATCCCGGCAAGGTGAATGCGTTGTTGAAAAACAAGCTGATTGTCTAACTGGAGAGAGGGGCAAGCGGTATGAGCGACATCAGAGAAATCAGGGGCAGGCAGATTATCGATTCACGTGGTAATCCGACGGTTGAGGTCGAAGTCAGGCTTGAAAGTGGAGCGGTTGGGCGAGCGGCCGTTCCCTCCGGCGCTTCGACAGGCGAAAAAGAGGCGATTGAGCTGAGAGATGGGGACAAGAAGCGATGGATGGGAAAGGGTGTCTCCAAAGCGGTTGCAAATATTAGCAAGGTCATTGCTCCTGAACTGCTGGGAAAGGACGCATTCGATCAAGCCGGGATTGACCGAGCCATGATTGGGTTGGATGGGACGAAGACCAAGGGCAAGCTGGGCGCGAATGCGATCTTGGGTGTGTCCTTAGCCGTGGCGAAAGCGTCGGCGATTGAAACCGGGCAACCTCTCTACCGGTACTTGGGTGGGACGAATGCGCGCGTACTTCCGGTTCCGCTTATGAACATCATCAACGGGGGAGCCCATGCCGACAATCGGCTGGACCTTCAAGAGTTCATGATCATGCCGGTGGGGGCCAACCGATTCAGCGAGGCCCTTCGCATGGCCACCGAGGTCTTTCATTCATTGAAGGCGCTCTTGAAGAAGAAGGGCCTCAATACGGCCGTCGGAGATGAAGGAGGATTTGCTCCCGATCTGCAATCGAACGAAGAAGCATTGAGCCTCATATCGGAGGCGATTGAAGCGGCAGGCTATCAGGTCGGGCGGGATATTGCTCTGGCGTTAGACTGTGCCGCCAGTGAACTCTACGAGAAGGGACGGTACATTCTTGAAGCAGAAAAGAATCCGGAACGTTCATCGGAAGACATGGTCAGTTACTATGGCAAACTGCTCGATCGCTATCCCATTCTCTCCATCGAAGATGGGTTGAGTGAGCTGGACTGGAAGGGCTGGAAATTGCTCACGGAAAAGCTCGGGAAGCGGGTCCAACTCGTCGGCGACGATATCTTTGTGACGAATGTTGAGATCTTTTCAAAGGGCATTAAGGAGGGGATTGGAAATTCAATCCTGATTAAGCTGAATCAGATCGGAACATTGACGGAGACGTTGGATGCCATTGAACTCGCGAAGCGATCGGGTTATACGGCCATCATTTCGCACCGTTCTGGGGAAACAGAGGACACGACCATTGCGGACGTGGCCGTCGCGACGAACAGTGGGTTGATCAAGACCGGGTCTCTTTCTCGAACGGATCGTGTGGCGAAATACAATCAGCTGCTGCGAATTGAGGAAGAGTTGGGAGCTGCGGCAATCTACCGTGGTCGAGAGGCCGTGCCTGTGCGGAGTTAGCCTGTTCTGTAACCATGGTCAGGATTAATTAATAATGGTTATTAAGCAAAATCGTGGTCGGGACTGGCTGGAGTGGCAGCGACGTCTGTTCACTCTTGCCCAGGTGGGCGGAGTGATTGGGGTTCTTTGGCTGGGGGTCGCACTCTTCTATGGAGAAATGGGGCTTTCACGGTATCTCACGATGCGGGATTACGCCAAGAATTTGGAAGAAGAGCTGTCGGTATTACGCAAAGAAAATGTCACCTTGCAGCACGATATTCTGCGTCTCCAGCATGATCCAACCAAGATCGAACAATTAGCCCGTGAGCAGTTAGGCTATGTGCGGAAAGGTGAGACAGTGTATCAATTCATTCCAGGTTCAGAGAAACAACAGGAGCCTTCCTCAAAGCCATGAAGTTCGGAACGGTTGCCATCATCGGGCGATCCAACGTAGGCAAATCGACTCTACTGAATCGTCTGCTCGGCGAAAAAATTGCGATTGTCTCGAGTAAGCCGCAAACGACCAGGACTCGGGTGATGGGTATTGTGCACGCGGAAGGGGCGCAAATCGCCTTTCTCGACACACCGGGATTGCATAAGCCTGACCATTTGTTGAATCGACGGATGGTTCGCGCGGCGATGGAAACGCTAGACGATGCGGATGTGTTGTACATGCTGATGGAGGCGACAAGCCGTCCAGGCCCAGGAGATTTGTCTGCCATTAAATACATGAAAGAGGCCTTGGCAAAGCAGCCGAGGCCGGTGATCTTAGTCCTGACCAAAATCGATCTGGTGAATAAGCATAAGATGCTTCCCGTTCTTGACCAAT
Source organism: Candidatus Nitrospira nitrosa (assembly GCF_001458735.1). Taxonomy (NCBI): domain Bacteria; kingdom Pseudomonadati; phylum Nitrospirota; class Nitrospiria; order Nitrospirales; family Nitrospiraceae; genus Nitrospira; species Candidatus Nitrospira nitrosa. The sequence continues at coordinate 42,918 of NZ_CZQA01000008.1, read as the reverse complement.
ATGCCAAGCTGTTTGCCTGGACGGAAGTGGTGCCGGTGTCTGCTCAGGGCAACGATAATGTGGAGCGATTGCTTGCCGTGACGGTTCCGTACCTTCCGTCAGGGGAAGGACTGTACGGCGAGGATGTTGTGACAGATCAGACGATGAGGACGTTGGCGGCCGAAATGATTCGGGAGAAGGTCATCCAGGCGACCGAGGATGAAGTCCCATATGCGACGGCGGTCGAGATCGATGAATTTGTTGAAGAGGGAAGACTCGCGAAGATTCGGGCGTCGATTATGGTTGAACGCGAGACACAGAAAGGCATTTTGATCGGAAAGCACGGGGAGCGGTTGAAAACAATCGGGACCCAAGCCCGATTGGACATGGAAAAGATTTTTGGAATGAAAGTGTTTCTTGAGCTGTGGGTGAAAGTCAGAAAAGACTGGCGCGAGGATGAGCAGGCTCTTGTGGAGTTGGGCTACTAATCGTTGGTGGGAACTTGATATTGATGATTTCCGGTACGCACTCGTAACAGAAAGCGGATGGCATCCCTATGCCGCAGCAGTTCAAGCAGCCTTCCCAATAAGGCCGTAGGTAGTGAAGACGAAGTATCTGCTCTGTGTCGTCCAGTGAGCGGTTGGCCTGCTCCATGCGGCGCCACCGGAGCAAGTCTCAAGATCCCGCGCAACAATCATGCAGCCAACCGACCGACCAACGGAACCACGCCTTCCGGAACAACGTCCTCGTCCCGCTGATCGTGATATCCTGCGCGAAGTCCTTCGTGATCAGACCGAACGAGGGCAGACAAAATCAGATATCGTCATTCAATCCGTGCAGAAGCTCCTGCGTCGGGGAGCCATCACGAACCTGTCAAAAATGTTAGGGCGTATGCACCCAGCGGATATTGCTAAGGCAGTGACCCATCTCTCCTCGCCGAAGGAAAAACGGGAAATTTTCGAGCTGGTTCGTGGCGAACGAAAGCGCGGACAGGTGCTGAGCGAGCTGGACGGGGAGAGTATTCAACAGGTGCTCGCCGATCTGCTTCACTCCGATATTGCCTGGCTCCTGAAGGATCTAGGCCCTGACGATGTTGCCTATATTCTTGGGTTCCTCCCGGAAGAACGGAGTAAGGAAGTGTTAGCGCTGATGAAGACGGAGGATTCGACTGAAGTGGCCGACATTCTCCGATACCCCAAAGATACGGCCGGCGCCATCATGACCACGGAATTCTTTTCCCTCCCGGAGGACGCCACGGCGCAGGAGGCCATCCGCCGGTTGCAACAGGCCACTGATGCGGAAATGGTGTTCTATATCTATGTGACGGATAAGGATGATCGCCTGGTTGGCGTGCTTTCGCTTCGGCAACTTCTCACGGTGCCTCCCACGACTCCGCTGAAGAACATCATGACGCGGGAGGCGATGAGCGTCAGTATTGATATGGATCAAGAAGAGGTGGCGAGGCAAGTGGCCAATTATAACTTGTTGGCCATTCCGGTCGTGGAGCGAGACGGGAAGCTTGTGGGGATTATCACGGTTGATGACGTGGTCGATGTCATCCGTGAAGAAGCGACCGAGGATATGCTCAAGATGGCCGGTGCCATTGAAGAAGATACGGCTTCAAAGTCATCAAGCATCGCGTCAGCCAGACTCCGATTGCCATGGCTATTTACTAACCTTGTAGGGAGTCTACTGTCCGGGGCAATCCTCTGGTATTTCCGCTATACAGTTCAAGAAGTTGTGGCAATTGTGAGTTTTATTCCCGTCATTGCCGCGATGGGTGGTAATGTCGGCTTGCAATCATCAACGTTGATTATTCGTGGATTGGCCACCGGGTCCGTTGAGCTCAGCCATGTCTGGCCGGTGTTTTTCCGTGAGGCAAAGGTCGGGTTAGTGATGGGGCTGGCGTGCGGAGTAACGTTGACGCTGGTTGCGTGGGTCTTGCATCAAGGGTTTCTGGGGATGGTCGTGGGCGTTTCTCTGATCATCGCCTTTTTTGTCTCGACCAGTATGGCGACGATTATGCCAATCCTGTTGAAGCGCCTAGGAGTAGATCCTGCCGTCGCGGCCGGCCCCTTTGTGACCACGGCGAATGATATCACCGGGATTTCGATTTATTTAACGTTGGCCACGATATTCTTGGAGTATCTCCGATGACACAATTCAGCAGGTCATCAGGAGATTGTTGGGCCAGGGATGAGAGGGCGATGTGCCACTCGTAAAGGCGACAGCGCTCGTTTTGCGAAGTCGCAAGTGGGGCGATGCCGATCGAATTGTCACATTTTACGCAAAAGAGAAAGGCAAGATTCGAGGGGTAGCTCGTGGTGCGCGTCGGCCTAAGAGCCGTTTTGGCGCGGCACTTGAGCCGTTCAGTCTGTGCCGGTTGAATCTCTTCGAAAAAATCGGCGACTCGCTATATCGGATTTCACACGTTGATCTTGTCAGGTCTTCCCAAAAGTTGCGGGAATCTCTCAGTCTCATAGATTCGGCGGCACGGATGGTCAACGTGGTGGCTGCGATTACTCCGGATGGAGATCCGGATCCACTTTTGTTTGATACGCTCGAGCAGGGGCTTGCATCGCTTCACGAGAGTGAAGACCCAACCTTTACGGCGCTCCTTTTTCAAATCAGATTGCTGGGTGTCACCGGATTTCGTCCACAGACCGACCATTGTGCTTCATGTGGGAAGACACATTTTGTAGGTGAACCTCACTTTTCTCCGGTTGCAGGAGGGCTTGTGTGTGTACCATGCGTTGCGCACCAGCGAGTTCGCTGTGTCGCGCTATCACGCGGCAGCCTCTCATTTCTCCAACAGGCCATTCGTCTTGATCCCATTCTCGTGACACGATTACGAGCCAGTGGACAAGTGCGGGGAGAAGTGGAGGCGGCGATTGAAGGGTATGTGACGGTTGTGGCCGGTAGGAGGCTCCCATCCGCGAATTTTTTGTCGATTACTGTGTCGTAAGACGTGATCACAGGAGAGAGGGGTGAGTATGACAGCCGCTGCATTAGAGCCTCGGGATATAGAGTGGCTTGAGAAGGGCGTATTGGGAATTCAATGGAGCGACGGTCATCGGGCAGTTTATCCAGTCCGCTCGCTTCGACAGCATTGTCCCTGTGCGGCCTGCGTTGATGAATGGACGGGAGCACGTCGCCTTCAGGCCGATGATGTTCCGTTGTTGATCATGCTACAGGATATTCAACCAGTTGGGCGCTATGCGTTTCAATTCAAATGGAGCGATGGCCATGATACGGGAATTTATTCCTACACTTTGTTGCGGGGGTTGTGTCAGTGTGATGTCTGTCAACCGGTTAAACCAATTGAAGTCAAGTCCAGGCGACTTTTGTGAGGGGAGACTACGACATGGGACACATCGCTAACAGTCTAATGAACACCACGCTGAGTGTGTTCGTGGGATTCATGCTATTGCTCGGCTGCAAAAGTATGCCGACATTGGAGCAGCAAGAGCAGCTGGTTCAAAGTGAAAATCTTGTGCTGGATCAAATCACCAGTAGAGCCGTTGTGAATGCCTGGGGAGGGCCTCCTTTTTACCATAGCGAGTTCGCCTATTTTTTTGTGATGCCAGATTTGAGCCTTATCCCTCGATCCCGGGTAGCCTCAGGTGAGGTGCCGAAGGGATGGAGAGGTGGGGTTCACGCAGGCGAAGGCGTCTACTTTGCCTACCCCGATCGAGGCTGGTTGTTGGTGTTTTTTGATGAGCACCTTGTCTATCGAGAAAAGCTCCAACCCAATGAGTTACGAACATTGGCAAAAACCTGGGTATATGAAGCTCGATTCAAGACCGGGATTGACGAAGTTTCACGTCCATAAGTTGGCCTTGGTTGCCCTGCATGGTGTCAAAAATCTCAGATAATAGCTTGCACATTGTAATGGTCGCCTCTGAGGCGGTTCCATACGCAAAAACGGGTGGGCTTGCGGATGTTGTGGGGGCCTTGTCCATGGCCCTTACGAAATTAGGCCATCGGGTGACCTTGTTGCTGCCTGGCTATCGGACTCGGTTGGCTCAGAAGGACCGTCGGGTCACTATGCAATTCTCTGTACCTATGGAAGGGACGTCGGCGGATGTGTCCATTGAAGAAGAATATGTGCCGGTGATCGGTGGATTGCATCAGGTAAGAGTGTTGTTCGTGTGTCACGATCCGTACTTCAATCGTTCGGGACTCTATCAGCAGGATCATCGCGACTATCCGGACAACCTTGACCGATTCACTTTGTTCTGTCGTGCAGTTATTCAAGCGATGCATGTCTTAGTAGACGTACAGCGGGAGAAGATTGATGTCCTGCACCTTCACGATTGGCAGGCGGCATTGTGCGCGGTCTATCTCAAGGTGCTACCGCATGAGCATAATAGTCTTCAGTCGATCAAGACCTTGTTGACTGTGCACAACCTCGGTTACCAGGGGATATTCCCAGGTGAGGAATTCATAAAAACCGGTCTTCCTTCATCGCTCTTCTCACTGGGTGGGCTTGAGTTCTACGGAGCAGTTAATTGTTTGAAGGGGGGCATCATCTTCTCCGACGCTGTTTCCACGGTAAGTCCTACCTATGCGAGGGAGATTTTAACTGCGGAATATGGGTGTGGACTTGAAGGCGTATTGGCAAACCGTACAAATGGTGTCAGTGGTATCGCAAACGGAATTGATGAGACTGCATGGGATCCCGCGCACGATGCCTACTTGCCGGTTCAGTACCACGCCAACGACCTATCAGGGAAACAGGCGTGTAAGCGAGCGTTGCAGCAGGAGCTAGGATTACCGATTCTTAATGTGCCACTGCTGGCAGTCATTGGCCGATTGACGTTCCAAAAGGGATTTGATCTTTTGCTTGATATTCTTCCAGAGCTTATGGCTCTCGATCTCCAACTGGTTGTATTGGGTACTGGCGATACTCATTTGGAACAGCAATTCCTTGCCGCGAAGGAGAAGCATCCTCAGACAATCGGTCTTACTCTTGGTTTTGATGAGGGGCGAGCTCATCGGATTGAGGCGGGTTCGGACATGCTGATCATGCCGTCTCGTTACGAGCCGTGCGGATTAAGTCAGCTATATAGCTTGCGATACGGTACGGTTCCTATCGTGCGGCGTACAGGTGGACTTGCTGATACTGTTATTCCCTTTCGTCCGTCAACGGTCAAATCCAGATGCGCAACAGGTTTTCATTTTATTGATCCCTCTCCCGATGCCCTGCTCTCCTCGATTCTACTCGCGCTTCATGTTTATGAGGAACAGGAGGTTTGGCACTCATTGGTCACTGCGGGAATGAATGCGGATCTATCGTGGGGTCAATCGGCAAGGGCCTATGTGGATTTATATCGCCGGTTGCGAGATAGGATGTGAGGCGAGCCTGGCTACCGAGCATTGAGTGAAATGGTGAGTCCTTGCTCGAGTTTTGCCAACAAGGTTCTTGCTTTTACAGCGTAGTAGGAGTGTTGCCCTTCATGAAGTCTGATAATTGAAACAAAAAGATCCCGTGCAACTTCAAGGTATCCCTGGTTCAACGCGAGTTCCCCGGTGTGAAGAGCGCAGGCTGAGGTCATAGCCTTAACATCCACTGCCGCCCGGCTGGTTGGGGTTGAAACCAGATGAGCAATTCGATTTGGCAGTGGCAATATGAACCCATTTTGTTCATGACCAAGCAGACTGGCCGATCGGAGGTGGTCCAAGTTTGCTGTCGCTTTAGATAGGTCTGCTGTCGATTTGCAGTCGCCGTAGGCATTCCACAATGAGGTGAAACCACGGTCCCTCGATTCGTTCGTGTGGGATGAAGGTGTAGTTGTGCATCCAGCGAAGAGGAAAGCTGAGCTAAATAATCCAAGCATCAGAACTGTCAGGTTCCCATTAGATCTAGATCGCATTGAGCCGTCACCTCCGATAGAATTTGAGAAGCAAATTGCAAATCGCGGGCCGTTTGTTATATCTTGAAAGCCATTGAAAATAAAAATAAAAATTGCTACACGGCCTGACTAGACCGTGGTAATTTAGACGCACTGTGTTATTTGCGTGACAGTGGGAAAGGGTGACAAGGGGACGCTGTGCGAAGAGGGTGGTTAAGCGTTAAATATTTGGACGAGGATGCCAGTCCTGGTGGTGGAATTCGTTTTGCGCATGATGTGCTTGATATGCTCTTTGACAGTTTGTTCGGTAATTTGTAGAGCGTTAGCAATCTCTTTATTTGTCCAGCCTTTTGAGAGGTGTTCCACTACGGATTGCTCTCGGTTGGTGAGTTGGAAGCGTTCTCGCGCATGTTCCGCATTCAGGTTCTGTTTTCGCCCTAGCTCTTCCATGGTTACAACAAGTCGGGCATGTTGAATCCCGCCTCGATCGGGTAAGCCAAAGCCTCTTAGTAGAATCGGTTGATTGGGGTCGCCCGTGACGCGCTTGAGTTCAAACTGTTCCCAATCTTTAGCTTCTGTCCGTATGTGGAGGGCTTTGATGATCTCTGTGCAAAGCTCAGTCAGGGCTGTTGGGAGTATTCCGCGTGCTGAAACAGTTGTACTGCCTCCATGTTCCACTGCTGTGATCTTTTTAGCGAGCTCGGTAGCCTGTCGATTCATGTGAAGTAGTTGCATGGATGTCGATAGGACGACAATTCCAGAGCCTGCTCTCTGGTCGGCAAGAACATCGGTTTGTTCAGTCCCTTTTGGTGATTCAGCCATAAAGAGCTAGATCAATTGTTCTAAGCCTGAGACGGAGTGAATATTGGATGTAACCCAGTGCCTGAGTCTTGCCACATGTTACCGGAATAGTACCTAACCCTTTCGAGGGAGTCAACATATACCTTTGAGAATGCAGCCTACAAAATTGGTATTGCCGATTTGGATACCCGTGCATAGGATCTCCCAGGTTGATTGTAATAAGTGGCTGAAATGGTTTGGGTAATCGAGTGTGTGATGGATCTATCTAGATTAGAGTCGGCATTGGCTGTTGAGCAAGGGCACAGGTTAGGGAAACAAAGGTGAAATGGGAATTGAGAAATATTGTCATATGCGTAGAAGGATATTGAGGTGACACCAATGGAATGGGAGTGGCCGATTCAGGACAATCATGAAAGCCACAGAGAGAGAGCTGCGTTGCTGAGACCAATATTGTATGAAATCATGGTTCAAGAAGGCGGAGGCGGTAGCCTTGCCAAGAAGGGGAAGGCACTGTCTTTGAATATCAGCAGTGGTGGTATGTTGATTCTTATGGAACAAGCACCAAAGGTTGAGCAGGTTCTCAAGATCTACGTACCGACACCTGTCACTATCGCTGAAACCCCAACCCTTGCAGAGGTTCGTTGGAGTCGGATGCTTCCATTTGGAAGATCAAATAGTTCTACCGCCCATCTTGTAGGAGTCCGGTTCATGTTCTAAGGAAGGTCTGATTAATTCCCGTTTACACCAGGTTCTCTGTTTCTGAAATGGATCGATACAGGCCTTCTGCTAGAAACTCACTGGACTGAGAGTGTCATCATCGGGTGGCGCCCGCTGTCGGGCTGTCCGGAACCATGTTTGCTAGACTCCTGCCAACAGATGTCGCCGCGACACGTACAAATTTGCCAATCCGCCGCTGATCTGGAGCCAGTGTGTGTTTTTTGCCAACCTCAGATACCGCACTTTGGCCTAGCCGACGATGCGCTTAATCATCAAGAACGCATGCTCGACCATGGCCTATGCGCACACCGTGACACTGCACCTCATTGAACCGGGCAAGCCCAGCCAGAATGCCTATAATCGAGTCATTTAACGGGCGCCTACGTGATGTGTGCCTGAATGAGCATTGGTTCCTGAACCTCGCGCATGCCCAAGCCGTCATTGAAGCGTGGCGGCGTGAGTACAATGGGGAACAACCCAAAAAATGATTAGGCGGGCTGCCGCCAGCTGTCTATGCGAGGCAATTGGCCAGAAAATCGGCTACAGTAACACCCGGACTCTAAACGTGGCTGCTACTCAAGACGGGGGCCTCTATAGGACTGCGGAATTTGGGTTCAGAGGAGCATTTGTTACTAGGGTCTGTTGACTTCATTTTATCCAGAGCATGGCTGCGGCAAGATAGACGAGGCTGGCGAAGTTGCGGGCGCGTTTGGCGTAGCGAGTTGCAACGGCTCGGTAGTGTTTGAGCCGGTTGAAGAAACACTCAACACGGTAGCGCTCGGTGTACAAGGCAAAATCCGTCTCGCACGGCTTATTGACGCAGGCACGCGAGGGAATCACGGTTGTTGCTCCGGAACGTTCAATCACTTCTACGATCGCGTGACGGTCGTACCCCCTGTCAGCGATCACGTAGTGCGCTGACCATCCTGCCAGCAACGGCTCCACCTGTGTATAGTCAGATGCCTGCTCTGGTGTCAGGATAAAGCGTAATGGATTGTCCAAGCCATCGACTGTGGTGTGGATTTTGGTGGTTAGCCCACCCCTCGAGCGGCCAAGGGCTTCCGTCTCTTGAGCCCCTTTTTATGCCCGCAGCGTGTTGGTGGGCGCGAACAATCGTCGAGTCAATCCTCACATATTCAAAGTCGGGATCGCCGGACAGGGCCTGGAACACGTGCTGCCAGACGTCTGTATTGGCCCACCGGTTATATCGTTGGAATACGCTGTTCCAGGTGCTAAGCTATTCTGGCAGTTCCTGCCAGTGTGCACCGATTTGTGCAATCCACAGTACGGTATCCACGAATTTTTGGTTATTGGTGGCGGTCCGCCCGGGATCGCTTGCCTTACCAGGCAACAACTCCTCAATCTGCTTCCATTGATCATCCTGTAGCTCGCGTCTTGCCATTTCCCCTCCTGTGGGTGTCGAACAATGCCACGCCAATGGCCAGGAGAGAGCTGAATGTCAATAGACCATAGGGAAAGTCTGATTTAGCCAGGATTCCGCAGTTGATGTGCATTGAGGTAGACTGGGCAGCCATCTTCTCTTGGTCACCCAGGAGGTTGGCATGCGCACCCGTCAGCCATCGGCCTCACCGCTCTACCCGAAGCTCCGCTTTGCGTTTACGGATCATTCGATCACCGTGTGGGCGGGGGTGATTCTGCTCCGGTTGTACATCGAATTCCTGAACCTTCGCACCGCTCTCACCAGTGTGCTGACGCCGATGGCCAAGACCTCCAACCATCAGATTCCCGTCGTCGACGTCCTGCTGGCCTGGTGGTACGGACTGGCGCTGGGCGCCGAACGGTTTGAACATCTGACCCGCTATCGGCGTGATCCGCTGCTGCCCCGGCTGCTGGGGCTGCCGCGGTTTCCCTCGCCCGATACGGTGCGGCGATTCTTCGGGCGGTTCACCTATCGCCACACGACTGAAGTGTCAGAGGCCCTGATGCGGCTGTCGTTGAGGAGCCTGCGTCCGACGCTGATGGGCCATACCCTGGATCTGGATTCCACCGTGTTCTGTCGCTATGGCGAGCAAGACGGCAGTCTGAAGGGACATAATCCGATCAAACATGGGCGGCCTTCCCATCATCCGTTGGTGGCCTGGCTGAGTGAACGCCGGCGGCTCTTGTGGGCGACCTTACGGGCGGGGCATGCTGGGACGCGGCCAACGGAGTACGGGAATTTTTGGCCCAGGCGCTCACCATGTTGCCTGCGGGACACCGGATCGGTTTGGGACGAGCCGATGCCGGCTTCTGTGTGACGGCGTTTTTCACCGCCCTGGAATCCTGCGAACTTCCCTACATCATTGTGGCTCAGCTCACTCCGCTGGTCCGGAAGCTGGTCATCCACCGCATCCCCGAAGTGGAGTGGCAGCCCGTCACGCGAGGGATTGCGGTCGCGGACCTGATGGCAACACTTCCGGCCTGGCGGGGCCAGGCTCGCCGGTTTGTCTGTCGGCGTCAGACCTTGACGGAGCGGCCCGCCGCCAGTGGGCGGCGCTTGATCGAGTGTCCTGGCTACACCTACCGGGTGTTCATCACCACGGTCCCCTTTGCTGCCGAATTGGTCACCCGGATGTATGCCGGCCGGGCCGACTGTGAGAACCGCATCAAGGAACTCAAGGAGGACCTGAGTCTCGATACATTCGGCCTCCAGTCCTTCGACGCGACCGATGCGGCCTTCCGGACCGGCTGCGTCCTGTACAATCTGCTGATGGGATTTCGGGAAACCGTGCTCCCGTCGTGCTGGTTTGAACGGCGGCTGCGTGCCGTCCGGGATCTGATCTTTCTCGTCGGGGCCGATCTGATCCCCGATGCGCGACGGCTGCGCATCCGATTCGCCGTCCCCCCGGAGGAGCGACCCGAGTTTCTCCAGCGCCTCCGCACACTCTCCGAGGGGCTCCCGATTGCGGCGCAGTTGGAGTGGGATCTCAACGAAACGAATGAGACGAATCAGACCTCTGTTTACGCCGCGAATGTCCCGGTGTCGACAGTCCAACCGTCACCCCACGCGCCAAGAGCCTCCCCTTAAGCACAGCGCTACTGCGGAATCCGGGTTTATTCTAAATTTCGATCACAGGCCAGTCGAATCTCCAGTGTTTTGAGAGCTGGTTGGTTAAAAAGTTGAATTATAGCTCAGCCCTTAATCATTGATATGCGCTTACGATCTCGTCAATGGAAGCAGTTTCATCGTACTCCCTGTTGTTCTTGATCGCAGCGAAGTCGTGCTCGATGGGGTTGAGGGTGGGGGAATACGGCGGGAGGAAGAGCAGTGTCGCACCGGTTCCCTCAATGAGCTGGACCGTTTCCGGTGATTTGTGAAAGGCGGCGTTGTCCATAATGCCCAGGTGATCGTGGGTGAGGTGCAGGCACAGCCTGGTTTTGAGCCAGGAGTTGAACCCCTCCGTATCGCAGGTGCCTTCGAACAGGAAGGGTTCTGCACAATCCTGCCCGATGCGGGTGGCGATCAGCGAGGTACGCGCTGTCCCTTGGGCGCATACCCATAGCGGCAACTCACAGAAGGCGCGAAGCCGCATTCATCGATATGGACGGGCTGCAGACCGCGCTCAACGTACCGCGCCCGACGGCGGAGGAACCGTCTTCGTTGCCTTGGGCTGCGCTCTTTGTCGCCTGTCGTTCTTTTCCGGGGCCATCCCATCTTGTGCAGCGCGTTCCAGATGCAATGGCGCGAGACTCCAAAATGCTGGGCGGCTTCCGCCTTGCTTCCACCATCCTGAACACAATCAACTACCCGCTTGTGGCAAATCCAATGAACATCTCATGCTCCTCATTCTGACAGAGTTCCACCCATGAGGCTATCAGTGATTGACCTTCCCCCGATTTCACTGACACCTTCATAAGTGGGAGCATGCGGAAATTGGAGGACAGGATGAGCACGACGACACGACGGTCGTATACGGAAACATTCAAGGAAGAAGCGGTGCGCTTGGTCAGAGAGTCCGAGCATCCCGTGGCCCAGGTGGCGCGGGATCTGGGCCAGTTCCGCCTGCTCGACTCGGAGGGATTGCCGGGTCTGCCCACGCACCTCGGCCTGTTGCTGCTCCGCTCTCCACCGGTAGAGGAGATGATCGGCAATACCCAGCTCCGGCGTGAAAATGCTGTCTTGAAGCAGGAGCGGGATTTTTTACGACGTGCGGCGGCGTTCTTCGCGAAGGAATCTCGATGAGATACCGAGTGATCAGGGAATACGACCGTCGCTATCCAATCCGCCTGATGTGCCGCGCCCTCGCTGGCTCGGCTCATGCGTGGGGCAGGGATTCGGGCGAAGACCGTGACGAAGTGGCGTGCCACCACCCAGTCCCAGCATCGGTTCCCGGTGGCCGCGAATACCCTGGATCGGACCTTCACTGTCGCGGCGCCCAATCAGGTGTGGGCCGGGGACTTGACCTACGTCTGGACGCTGGAGGGCTGGCTCTATCTGGTCGTCCTGCTGGATCTGTACTCACGCCGAGTGGTCGGATGGGCCATGGGACAGCAGTTAACTGTTGCTTTGGCCCAGCAGGCCCTCACGATGGCGTTGACGAACCGAACTCCCACGGCAGGGCTCCTGCACCACTCGGACCGCGGCAGTCAGTATGCCGCTACCAGCTATCAGCGTTTGCTTGATGCGTACGGCCTCATCCCCAGCATGAGCCGCAAAGGGAACTGCTGGGATAACGCCTGTGTGGAGAGCTTCTTTGGGACCCTGAAGCGCGAGCTCGTCTACCAGCGGCAGTACAGGACGCGGAGCGAAGCGATCCAGGACATCTTCGAATACATTGAGGTATTTTATAATCGGCAACGCCGCCACTCGACCCTCGGCTATCACTCCCCAGCCGAGTACGAAGCGAGAGTGGCGGTCGCGTAACCCGGTGTCCACGGAATTAGGGGAGGGTCAGATTATAGGCTTGGCTATAATAAGATTTTCTCTAGAGGTCGCCAGATTACAGCACATGAGCGAGGTCGCTGATGATCCACCGGTTGTTGCCGTGTCTGCTTTATCGGTACGTGTGGTTCCAAAACTGAGTATGCAGGGTATTCAGGCAGAAAAACTTACATGCTTTGACGATCTTCACGGTTAGGTAACCCCCTTTTACTCGTGCGATGGCTGAATGATTAGGCAGCTGACAGTTCAATAAATGAGTGTGTGCCCTAGATTTGGCTAAGGAGGCTGATTAGTTCAGATTCTTGGGCGAACACTACTCAAAACATTGGAGACTCTACTGGTTTCCAATCGAAACTCCGAATTAATCAGACGGTTCTTAGTAAAAGCGTTTGCTTAGAATTAGGTGGGAAGTTTAATGGCTCGCGTCACTGCACTGTCTCGATCTTGGATCGAGCTTGTATAGGTGTGAAGAGATATGTTGTATATAACTACAAGGCAAAGAAAATGAGAATCAGCCTGTTATGATGTCGGTAACAAAAAATGTTAAGTCTGGTAGTATTATAACTGTGGCTGGGAATGATTGCTCACTCATGGAAAAGTTTGATCTGTGCGTTGTTTTAGGGCTTAAGTCTAGGACTGTGAGTCTGTCGTGGGCCCAGGGTTTAGATCAGAGCGCTTTGTGCTGTAAAAGCTTGGTAAGCCAATAATATTCGCAATACAGGGATTTAGGATTCAGAGAGCCAGATTCGATTGTGGCCTCCATTTAGATTAGGAAGCCACTGGCTACCGGGGGGGGGGTAGCTTATATTTTGGATCCGATTATACTTATGAAGCTAGGCATGAGGGGTGAGGGGATAACGGGAACGGAATCACTCGGGGTGCATTGGTATGCACTGAACACAAAAACCAAACTTGAGGGGCTGGTAGCTCAACAATTTGAACGTATTGGAATAGAGTGTTTTTTTCGTTGTTGGATGAAAAACGGGTCATTAATTATCAATCAAAGCTCGTCATTACTCCTCTCTTTCCAGGGTTTTGTTCGCTCGAGCGAACCTCATGAAACAGTACCGAGTGCTGGCTTATACGAGAGGGGTTCGGGAGCTAGTCACATTCGGACCCAGCAATGCAGTAGTTGGCTCCATGATACTTGATGGGACCAAGAATCGAATATCAAAGCCCAAGGCCTAATTCTATTGAACAATCAAAGAAAGCGGAATCTGGTCAGCTAGTTCGAATCACAGGATGGTCCCTTGGCTAGATTAGCCGCGGTGTTTATGTGGAGAATGTCAGGGAGGTAGCGAGCGATGTTGCCCCTTCGTGCGGTGGCTATTCAATCTCGTGCTGTAATCGACATGGATCAGACTACCATCGGTTTTGCAGCGTAGGCCCGGATGCCTTTTGTTTTTCCTCAGGATGATAGAGGAAATGAGCTCGAGGGTTCACTGTATATCTTGTTCATGAATAGGAGGAAACAAGCGTGAAAGCCGTCATTCTTGCTGGGGGGATGGGGACTCGACTTGCGGAAGAGACCATTTTGCGACCGAAGCCAATGGTTGAAATTGGTGGGAAACCTATCCTGTGGCATATCATGAAGATTTACGCTGCTCACGGTATAAAGGAGTTCATCATAGCGCTTGGGTACAAAGGGGAAATGATCAAGGAATACTTTCTGAACTTCTATGCCTTCAATAAAGATATTTCCGTCGACCTTGGAAGTGGGAAAACGACGATTCATGACGGTAAGCAGCATGAGGATTGGAAGGTCCATCTTGTTGATACTGGTCTGCACACTCAGACGGGTGGTCGGCTCAAGCAGTTGAAAAGGTGGATCGGGGACGACAAAACATTTCTTTTTACTTATGGAGATGGGGTTTCAGACGTCGATATTCAGGCTGCAATACGGTTTCACAAGTCACACGGGAAACTAGCTACCGTAACGTCGGTCTTACCTCCTGCCAGATTCGGACGACTGGTGTTTGAGCGGGACCATATCGTTGATTTCAAAGAGAAGCCGCGCGCTGAGGAAGGTTGGATCAACGGCGGGTTCTATGTTTTGGAGCATAAGGCCATTGATTACATTACAGGGGATGAAATTGCGTGGGAGCGGGAACCGATCGAACAACTCACGAAAGATGGTCAATTGATGGGGTACCGACATGATCGCTTCTGGTCCTGTATGGATACCCTGCGCGAAAAAACCTATTTAGAGAATCTTTGGCAATCATCACGGGCCCCTTGGAAGATATGGTAGGGTGAGTCTTTCAGCAGATGAGACTTGTGATCTCTAAATCTTGCGCTTCTGCTTGCGTCGGCCTAAGTAACCCCAGGGAGTCACCAAATTCGGTTAATATTTAGACCAAGGAATGAATATGCGAATTTTGATCACAGGAAATATGGGCTATGTTGGGCCCTTGGTTCTACGTCGACTACGAGAGTCGCATCCAGACTCGACCTTAATAGGATACGATATTGGGTACTTTGCTCATTGCTTAACTGGTCCAGCGCGGTTTCCTGAAAGCCGAGCTGATATCCAGTATTTCGGGGACATCAGGCAGGTGCCTGAAAAGATCCTCCAGGGAGCTGATGCGATTGTGCATCTCTGTGCGATCTCAAATGATCCGATGGGAGCCATTTTTGAGGACATTACCCTTGATATCAACTATCGAGCAAGTATTGATCTTGCTGCCAAGGCAAAACGAGCCGGGGTCAAGGCGTTTGTGTTCGCATCGAGCTGCAGTGTCTATGGCTTTGCAGAAGGAGGGCCTCGTCGGGAAGAAGATGAGCTTAATCCCCTCACAGCTTATGCAAAGTCGAAAGTCGGTACTGAACGAGATTTGGCGTCGCTCGCATCCGAATCGTTTGCGGTAACCTGTCTCCGGTTTGCAACAGCGTGCGGGATGAGTGATCGGTTACGGTTGGATCTTGTGTTGAATGATTTTGTGGCTGGCGCACTTGTGTCGAAGCAAATCAATATCCTCAGTGATGGAACGCCATGGCGGCCATTAATTCACGTGAGGGATATGGCGAGAGCCATTGATTGGGCGGTGCAGAGAGACCGTCGAGATGGCGGCGCGTTTTTGACGGTCAATGTGGGAAGCGATACGTGGAATTATCAGGTGAAGGATTTAGCCATGGCGGTCACTCAACTTGTCCCAGGTGTCGAAGTTTTAATTAATAGAGACGCGCAGCCTGATAAGCGATCCTACCGGGTTAATTTCGATAAGTTCTCCAAGCTTGCACAGGGATTTCTTCCGGTTGTCGATCTTCAGAGTGCCGTGAAGGATCTTCGTGACGGGCTCATGTCGATGAGCTTTCACGATCCTGAGTTTCGGAAGGGGGAGTTGATACGCTTAGTCACGTTGAAGCGACTAAGAGAGAGTGGGCATCTGACGGATCAGCTTGCATGGAAAGAACTGGCAGGCCAGTGAGACCTCAGTATTACCTTAATCTTTAAAGGAAGGAAGGAGATCTCGGCATGAAGCCATCGGCGTGTCGCTCATGCGGAGCATGTCTAGAACGCACATTCGTTGATCTTGGTATGTCTCCATTGGCTAATTCTTATATCAAGCCAGAACAAACCAATCGGATGGAACCTTTCTATCCTTTACATGTGTATGTGTGTGAAAAGTGCTTGCTGGTTCAGCTGGAACAGTTTTCAACTCCGCAAGACATTTTCTCAGACTATGCATACTTTTCCTCATTTTCTGATTCATGGCTCGCTCATGCGCGGACCTATGTTGATATGATTGTCGATCGATTCAGATTTAATCAAAACTCCAGAGTGGTAGAGATCGCCAGTAATGATGGTTATCTTCTGAAGAACTTTGTCTCGCGTGGCATCCCTGTGCTCGGGGTAGAACCTGCGGCAAATGTGGCCGAGGTCGCGAGGGAGAAAGGGATCAATACGAAGGTGGCGTTCTTTGGTGAGAAGACGGCGGGTGGGCTGGTGGACGATGGATGGGCCGCAGATCTGATAATTGGAAACAATGTATTGGCGCATGTTCCAGATTTGAACGATTTTGTGAGTGGACTGAAAGTGCTCTTAAAGCCAACAGGTCTTATTACCATGGAGTTCCCTCACCTTCTTCAACTCGTGGAACAAAATCAGTTTGATACGATCTATCATGAGCATTTCTCTTACTTTTCCTTCATCGCGGTTGAGCGGGTATTTTCTCGCCATGGAATGAAACTGTTTGATGTAGAAGAGCTACCAACACACGGGGGATCGTTGAGAATCTATGCCTGCCATGAAAGTGATACATCGAAGCCGACTGAGACGCGGGCAAAGGAGCTGAAGTCACGAGAAGAAGCGATCGGATTTGGTAACCTTAGTCATTATCGTTCGTTTGGTCAACAAGTGGAGGCCACAAAGAGAAAGTTGCTATCTTTTCTTATTGCCGCTAAGCATGAGGGGAAACGTGTCGTGGGTTATGGAGCTCCGGCTAAGGGCAACACACTCCTGAACTATTGCGGCATTCGTACTGACTTCGTCGACTACACCGTAGATCGGAGTCCACATAAGCAAGGCCATTTTCTTCCTGGTGTCCATATTCCGATTTATGATCCAGAACAAGTGCGTGCCACGAAGCCCGACTATCTCCTGATCTTGCCCTGGAATATTCGGGTGGAGGTGATGCACCAGATGAGCTACATTCGTGAGTGGGGAGGAAAATTCGTTGTCCCAATCCCTGAGGTGCAAGTGTATTCATGATTTTTGCCGAAACTTCTCTCAAGGGTGCTTTTGTTCTTGACCCTGAGCCTGTGTCTGATGAACGGGGAATGTTTGCAAGGGTCTGGTGCCAAAAAGAGTTCGAGATGCATGGACTTTTCTCCAGGTGGGTTCAATCGAGCGTTTCCGTAAACCGTCGCAAAGGGACCCTGCGGGGAATGCATTACCAAACTGCCCCGAGCGAGGAAGTGAAATTAGTCCGCTGTACTGCAGGTGCGATCTATGATGTCATTGTAGACTTGCGACCAGCATCACCAACCTATGGGCAGCATGTTGGCCTACTGTTGACCGCAGATAATTATCGATCTCTTTATATCCCAAGACAATTTGCCCATGGATTTCTCACGCTGCAAGACAACTCCGAAGTCTCCTATCACATGTCGGAGTTCCATGCGCCTTCTACTGCGCGTGGCATTCGATGGGATGACCCGCTGTTGCACATTGAGTGGCCCGAGCCTATCGTGATTGTCTCAGAGAAGGATCAAATGTGGCCACAGTTTCATTTGAACGGGTGATGTGACGTGGAAGCCGATTGCTCTCTAGTTGGTTTGATAAAAGAGCTCTACCCAATTTGCCGGAGTATTACTGGTAATGGTGTTCGAGAAACTCTTCGGATAATTGGGCAACGTATTTCGCTGGAAATGCGGGAAGTTCCTAGCGGGACAAAGGTATTTGATTGGACGGTTCCTTTGGAGTGGAATGTATCTGATGCTTATGTGATGAACGGGGCAGGTAAACGAGTCATCGATTTTCAATCACACAATTTGCATCTCATGGGTTACAGCGTGCCGGTTCGAAAAAAGATGACCCTCGAGGAATTGCGTCCGCATCTGTTCAGCCTGCCGGCTTATCCTGAGTGGATTCCATATCGGACGTCCTATTACAAGGAGAATTGGGGATTTTGCATTCGGCACGCTGATTTTGAGAGGCTTTCTGATGGCGAGTACGATGTCGTCATTGATTCGACACTTCATTCTGGTTCACTGACGTACGGCGAGTTCTACTTGCCGGGTGAAGTTTCCGATGAAATTCTCGTGTCATGCCATGTGTGCCATCCATCATTGTGCAATGACAATTTGTCTGGCATTGCAGTCGCCGTGAAGCTCGCGGAAACCCTGGCTGCTCGCTCAAGGCGATATTCATACCGGTTTCTCTTTGTCCCAGGAACTATTGGATCGATTACATGGCTGGCTCAGAATGAGCAGGCGGTGTCTCGCATTCGGCATGGGCTTGTGTTGACGGGGGTGGGCGATGCGGGAAATGTCACCTATAAAAAAAGTCGTCAGGGCAATACGGAGATCGATCGGGCGATGATGCATGTCTTGAAACATTCTGGGGAGACGCATGCCATCATTGACTTTTCCCCGTACGGCTATGATGAGCGGCAGTATTGCTCTCCGGGCTTTAATTTGCCTGTTGGATGTTTTATGCGGACACCACATAGCCAATACCCGGAGTATCACTCGTCTGCGGACAATCTGAGCCTCATACGGCCTAAGTCCCTTACTCAGTCCTATACGCATTGCCTAACGGTCTTCGAGTTGCTGGAGGGGAATCGAGTGTATGTGAATCAGAACCCACGATGTGAACCACAATTGGGACGGAGGGGTCTGTATCGTACCATTGCGGGGCAGCAAGAATACCAGTCCAGAGAGCTCGCGCTTCTTTGGGTATTGAATATGTCCGATGGGCGGCATGCGCTGCTAGACATTGCAGGCCGTGCGGATCTTCCATTCGGGCAGATTCAATCTGCGGCCGAAGCGTTGGTAGAAGTTGGACTGTTGAAAGAGTATCGAAGGTCGGGCGACGCCTAAGGGAGAAGTACCTATGAACACAGTGTATTATGACCCTTCATTTTCAGATGAACGACGTCGAGACGAACTCTATCATGGTCAACTGCTGGTATATTCACCGCGCAAGAGCAGCCTCGCGTTTATTGAATTTGCTCGGAAAATGATCAGGGAGGCGTTTGCCCCGTATGACCCGGAGACGGCTCAATTCCATTTATCAGTCGAGCAGTATGCCGACATTCTTGGAAAGCTCAAACCAAGCTTTATCCATCACCCTGAATCCAAGATGCTCATGCGGAACATTTTTGAGGAGATGGGTTGTAATCTCGAAAAGACATACTTTGATGTCCCGAAGATGCGAAGCTCCACCAGCGATAACTATTTGACGACTGGAATTGCGTATGCGTGGCATCCCCATCGGGACACGTGGTATTCGGCGCCCCCATGTCAGATCAATTGGTGGATTCCAATCTATGATATTCAGTCGACCAACGCCATGGCGTTTCACCCCCAGTACTGGAATACGCCTGTAAAAAACAGTTCCAAAGGGTACAACTACTATTTATGGAATCAACAAAATCGAGGGGCTCATGTCGCAAAGTTCTTGAAAGAGGATCCTCGGCCTTTGCCAAGGCCGACAGAACCTCTTTCGATGGAGCCGCAGGTCCGTTTGATCGTGCCAGCGGGAGGTATTGTGCTGTTTTCTGCAGCACAGATGCACTCGAGCGTCCCCAATACATCAGGGAAAACGAGGTTTAGTATCGACTTTCGTGTAGTCAGCCTTGATGATGTGGCGCAACGGAAAGGCGCTCCTCGGGTAGATGAAGAGTGCTCTGGGACCACAATGAGGGACTATTTGCGGGCGACTGATTTGGCTCACATTTCTGATGAACTCGTTGCACTCTATGATGATGAAACGGTTGGTGAAGGAAAGCTTGTCTACGCAGTCGAGGAGAAGCAGGATCACTGAGGTTGTATCGCGGCAACCGTACGTGACGGAGCAGATTGAGGCTACTTGTTCGCGCCGGAGAAGTTCGCTGTTGGTCGCCTTCAGAACATTTTGTTTGGTCTCGTCGGATGGTTTGATACACTGATAATGTTATTGAAGAGCCAGATGACGGACATTGAGCTAGTGTCCCCCCTCCACATGTGGTGCTAAGACGATGGACATGGTTGATGTTGTCGCGATGTCGATTGCTAGCTCAAAACTCAAGGAGTATTTATTGAGATATGTCTGACGATGTGCCGCGTAGACTCTGTTGTTTTCTGAATTTGGAATAAGTATTTGGTATTTGGGGATAACTGGGGGAACGGAGAGCGCGCGGAAATCAGTGTATTGCTCTGTACGGGGACCGACCTATTGGGCCATATTCGATGTGATGGTGGTATTGTTAACGTTGTAGGCAATTGTAGGGTAGAAGTCAGACTATGAGATTTGATAAGTCGAAGGCATTGCAAGATCGGGCGCATGCTCTCATTCCAGGAGGGTGTCACACCTATGCCAGGGGTGATGATCAGTACCCTGAGCAAGCTCCAGGGTTTCTCATCAAAGGGCGTGGATGTCATGTCTGGGACGTCGACGGCAATGAGTTTATCGAATACAACATGGGGCTTCGGTCCGTGACCTTGGGGTATGCAGATGAGCGTATCCTCGGTGCTGCCCGCAAGTACATGCAGGAGGGCAGTAGCTTTACAAGACCTTCGCCGATAGAGGTTGAATGTGCGGAGGAAATGCTCAGCCTTATAGAAGGGGCTGAAATGGTGAAGTTCGGGAAAAACGGCTCGGATGTCACAAGTGCTGCCATACGACTGTCCCGTGCATACACGGGACGAGACCTGGTGGCTGTTTGTGCTGACCATCCATTTTTTTCTGGGGATGATTGGTTTATCGGATCCACTCCGATTTCTACTGGTATTCCGAAGGTGACTCAAGAACTCACGGTCAAGTTTTCTTATAACTCTATAGAAAGTGTTCAAGCGCTGTTTCAGCAGTATCCCGGACGAATTGCGTGTCTCATTTTGGAGCCGGAGAAAGAGACGGCGCCCGTGGATGGCTTTCTTATGAAAGTGCAGGAGCTTTGTAGGAAGAATGGGTCGGTCTTTATCCTTGATGAAATGATTTGTGGTTTTCGATGGCACAATGGCGGTGGCCAAGGATATCACCGGATCATCCCTGACTTGTCGACATTTGGCAAAGCCTTAGCCAACGGCTTCTCGGTTTCGGCACTAGTCGGAAAAAGAGAGATCATGAGACTTGGAGGATTGGATCATGAGCATGAGCGGGTGTTTTTACTATCGCTGACACACGGTGCTGAAACTCATAGTCTGGCGGCTGCTATGGAGGTCATTCGGACATATAAACGGGAACCTGTCATTGAAACGATGTGGCGGGCGGGTGAGAGATTGGAAAGAGGAGTACGGAAGTCAATAGGCGAGCATCACTTGCAGGAATACTTCAAGGTATTGGGAAAGCCGTGTTGTCAAATCTATGCCACTCTAGACGGCGAGAAGACTCCATCTCAGGCGTTCAGAACTCTTTTTCTTCAGGAGACAATCAAGGGAGGGGTTCTCGCTCCTTCGTTTGTTGTGAGTAGTAGTCACACGGATACCGATATCGATAGGACGATTGAGGTGATTGACAAAGCGTTGCAGGTTTACCGAAAAGCACTGGATGAGGGGCTCGATAGGTATCTTGTTGGTCGTCCAGTAAAGCCCGTGTTTCGTCGCTATGCCTAGCAAGTCTGATTCAAGGAGGACCAAGGTTATGAAATATGCCTTGTGGTATATGATTCTATTGGGAGCGGTGGCATTCACCTCTAGCACCGCATTCAGTGAATCGGGTTTACCCAAACCTGATGGCGGAAAGATTCCAACAGATGTTCCCCTCTTGCCATCGACCACAGGGCAGACCGAGAAAGCAAGTAGTCAGGTCACGATGGATAAGCTGTCGAATGCGGTTGGTACAGAATATGTCATCGGCGCTGAAGATGTGTTGGATGTTACTGTATGGCGGAACGTTGATTTGTCAAGGCAGGTGCAAGTGCGCCCGGATGGACGAATTTCAATGCCGATCATTCGTGATGTCGTGGCTGTAGGGAAGACTCCCACCAAATTGGCTGAGGAAATGACGAACAAGCTGAAGGAGTATGTTCAAAACCCGGTCGTTGCAGTGACCTTGAAGGAGGTCAATAGCTCCAATATTTTTCTCCTGGGTGAAGTCGCCCATCCTGGTAAATACCCACTCAAGAGCAGGACAACGCTCTTGCAAGGAATTACAATGGCAGGGGGATTTAAGGAAACGGCCGCAAGAAATCAGATCGTCATTTTCCGGTTTACTGAGACAGCTCCGGGCATGAAGCGATTCACCGCGAGTTATGATGACATTGTGCTTCGTAGTGGTATCAGTGACAACTTTGAGCTGAAGCCTGGCGATACTCTTGTTGTTCCCAGTGAGTCGATGGTGGTGTTTCCTGGTCGATAGAGACTACCAGAAAGGATGGCGACAGTGGACTATTATGCGCGAGCAGGAAGGACAGCAAGATCGCTTCTTCTTTTGCCAAGAGCTTTGTCAATCGGCCTTGTGGTGTGTTCAATGGTGGCTCAAGTTGGTTGTCTCGGGCCAGTTACATCAAGGGAGTACAAGGCATCCGACGTACCGACAGAATTCCTCCTGGGTTCTGAAGACCAAATTGAGATTAATGTCTGGAAGAACCCGGATTTGTCACGTGTCACCTTGATACGGCCGGATGGGTATGTGTCGATGCCTATTATTGGAGATATCCAGGCTGCGGGACTTACGGCTGATGCGCTTGCAGCCCAGATCACGGAACGCTTGAAAGGCTATATCCAAAACCCTTCGGTCTCGGTCAACGTGAAGGAACTTAATAGCTATTCAGTGTTTGTGTTGGGTGAAGTCACAAAGCCTGGAAAGTATCAACTGAAGTCGTATGTAACGGTGCTCCAGGCCATTTCTATGGCTGGAGGGTTTACAAATTATGCCAGTAAGAATAGGCTGCAGGTTGTGCGAGTGATTGAAAGCCCAGGCCATAAACGTCAAGAAATCCATATTCCACTCCGTTACGACGATCTCGTGAGTGGTCGTGGCGAGCCGGGGAACATCGTGTTGGCGTCTGGTGATACTCTGGTTGTGCCATGATCATTGCTGGGTGATGGTTGGATTATGAGCCACTCCCATGCCTCTGTGATCTATCTAGCGGGTAATATCGACAGATATACCGCCTAGTTCCTGGTAAGTTCACGACCAATTCTGAAAGGAAAACTAGTGAAGTTATTTTTCTGTCGTAGCCATGTTCAACTGAATTGGTTGTTTAGACCAATAGCCATTACAATGCTTGTCTCTGGGCTGTTCCAGGTAAGCGATGGATATGCACAAACAACGGTTATCCCATCCGCGCACGTCTCGGGGTATTACGACACGAATATATGGTCACGACCAGCAGGGTTCTTGCCATCAGGTACGCGTCTGGACGACTATGTGACCGCCGTTGGCGGAGCGGTGGAATTGTTGCACGAGACTCGGGATATTGATGCTAAGCTGAAGCTTGGAGGAGACTTCAATGCGTATATGGAAAATACCAGTCTGAATTTTTTTAATGCAAAGGTCAACGGCACTATTGGATTGGATCGATGGGTCGATCAGTATGTCAGGGGGGGCAGGTTGCGCGTCACGGAAAACTTTAGATATACCCCGCAATCTCCTGGTTTTGTGACCGGCGTGAGGCAGGCAATTGCCCAGGATAATACATTTTTTACCGGTCTCCAGGCGTTTCGAGCGAATACCTTCACTAACACAACGGCTGTGACTGGCTCATATCCAATATCGAGAGACTTTGCATTGGAGGGAGGCTATACATTAGGCATAAGAAGGTTTGGCAGTATTGTGGGAGGAGATGGTAATACTGATGTCAGATTCTTCAATACTACGAGCAATACCTGGTTTGGAGGGCCTCGGTATCAGCTTTCGAAAAACGACAGTATTGCAGCCGTGTATCGACAGAGTTTCATACTCCAGTCGCGATCCGGTGGTAGGTCATTTGCTACCAACATAATTACCTTGGCAGGGAACTACGAAAAGAAAATCCAGGAATGGGAGTTCAAGGTTGAAGCCGGAGTGACCTTTGTCGAACCAGGTAGTGGGACTTTCCCTACGGGCAGCATGCAAGTCAGCAACCACATTGAGCGGGATACGGTACTTCGGGTGGTAGTTTTTCGGGAGGCTAGGCCATCAGTGTTTCTCGTGGGTGGCGCCGTTCTTAGCAATGTTGGGCAGGTCGGCATCAGTCACCGAATATATGAACGGCTCACTCTTGAGGGAGAGGCTGCCTTTGGGTACAACGAATTCTTCCAACCGACCATTAGTACTAATTCGACGTTTCAGAATTTTTCTGGAACACCGCGTCTTACCTATAAGCTGACGAGAGACATCACTGCGGATATCTCGTATACCTTTAACTATGTCAAGAGTGACGCATCTTCTATTCAATACCAATTCTCTCGCCATATGGTTGGGTTCTTTCTGACTGCGGAGTGGAAATAGTAGGCGGGACTAATATGGAGAGCAATGTTCACGTGGACGCAGGACTAAGCCTTCCTAGGCGGAAGTTGATCATACAAAAGAGAAGCGGACTCTTGGATATCGACTGGTCTGCTCTCTGGGAGTACCGAGAGTTGGGGTACATCCTCATCTGGCGAGACGTCACGGTCCGCTATAAGCAAACAGCGATTGGAGTGGCCTGGGTCATTCTGCAGCCGTTGATCACCATGCTGATCTTTACGGCGATATTTGGCATGTTAGCCAAGGTGCCTTCCGATGGAGTTTGGTACCCTGTTTTTTCACTCACAGCTCTGCTCCCGTGGACCTATTTTGCGCAAGCGGTGACTCGTGCGGGTGAAAGCGTCGTTACCAATGCAAAAATAGTCAGCAAGATTTACTTCCCACGCTTATGGCTTCCCCTTGCTATGGTTGTTTCGCCACTCATTGATTTCGCGCTGTCCATGGTGCTGTTGTTTGGGCTGCTCCTCTATGCAGGCATTCCGCTTAGCTGGAAAGTGGTCACATTGCCGGCTTTTATAGTGCTTGCGATGCTGACCGCCCTTGGTCTGAGCCTATTTACTGCCGCTATGAATGTCAAATATCGGGATGTTGGGCATGCGATTCCCTTTGTCATTCAGATCTGGATGTATCTCTCGCCGATTGTGTACCCGGTCAGCCTCGTTCCGGAACAGTGGAGATGGCTCTATGGTCTCAATCCCATGACGGGAGTCATTGAAGGCTTCCGCTGGGCCTTGTTAGGGCGGACTGCTCCGGACTGGACCTTGATAGTGGAGAGCGTTATCGTACTTCTGCTTGTGGTGATATCAGGTTTAGTGTATTTCAGGAAGATGGAGAGACAGTTTGCTGATATTATTTGAACAAGAGTTTAAATTCTAATGAGTGATATCGCTGTCCGCGTCGATGGACTCTCGAAACGGTATAGGCTGGGGGCACGACAAAAGGGTCATGGCACCTTGCGTGATCATCTGATGTCAGGCCTCAAGTCCTTACTGAATCGAAACGATCTTGGAGGAAAAAGTGCTGGATGCGGTGAATCCTCTGAGTCACTGCGTGATGCAGACTTCTTCTGGGCTCTACAGAATGTATCGTTTGAGGTGAGACGTGGTGAAGCGGTGGGAATCATCGGCCGAAATGGTGCTGGAAAGAGTACCTTACTGAAGCTGCTCTCACGTATCACGGAACCAACTGATGGTCGGATCGAACTTGATAGTCGTGTGTCAGCACTTCTAGAGGTTGGGACAGGGTTTCATAGTGAGCTGACTGGACGGGAGAATATATACTTAAACGGAACCATTCTTGGGATGAAGCGGGCTGAGATAAGCAGAAAGTTCGATGAAATTGTGGCGTTCGCTGAAATAGAGCAGTTTATCGATACACCGGTAAAACGGTATTCCAGTGGAATGGCCATGCGATTAGGGTTTGCCGTGGCGGCCCATTTGGAATCAGAGATTCTGATCGTCGATGAGGTGTTGGCAGTCGGTGACGCTGCCTTCCAGAAGAAATGTTTGGGCAAGATGGAGGGAGTGGCCAAAGAAGGGCGTACGATTTTTTTTGTCAGTCATAATATGCCCGCGGTGACACGGTTATGTGAGCGTGGAATCTTGTTGGAAGAAGGGAAACTGTGTCGAGATGGAAGTTCTCACGAAGTGGTCAACGCGTATTTGCACTCGGAACTTGGCACCATGTCCTCCCGTGAATGGCTGGACCCGCTTAAAGCTCCCAAAGGTGAGGTGGCTATGCTACGAGCGGTACGGGTTCGCACCAAGGATGGTCACTCTGCGGAGAAGTTTGATATCCGAAAGCCGGTGGGTCTTGAGATGGAATATGACGTGCTCAAGCCGGGCTACAAACTTATGCCTTCCATCATGTTGTGGAATGAGGAAGGGGTGTGTCTACTCGACACTCCTGAGACTGATCCAGCGTGGCGAGGGCGTGTCAGGCCGCCTGGTCGCTACCGAAGCACGGCCTGGATTCCTGGTAATTTCCTTACTGAGGGGACGATGTTTCTGAGCGTGGCCTTGGAGACCTTAGATCCCCTGGTGATGCAATTCTATGAACGCCAAGTGGTGGCCTTCTCCGTGGTTGATACCTGTGAGGGTGACTCGGCGCGTGGTGATTTTGCAGGAAAGCTCCGAGGTGTGGTAAGGCCGCTCCTAGAATGGAGTACTCTTGTAGGTTCCGAGAGCATTCAGTCTAATCTGCTAAGTGTCGATACTCATCAAAGATTCTGATTCGGCATCTAAAGCACTGCAATGCGCGTACCCATTCGATTGTGAGCGTGTTCCATGACGTTGATGATTTGATGATAAACTATTCGTTGATCAATATGAACTCCGAATCCCAGCCGGTAGTGAGCGTAGTGACACCGGTCTATAATGGAGGAGAATATTTGGCCGAATGCATTGAAAGTGTGCTGGGGCAGACCTATCAGAACTGGGAATATTGCATCGTCAACAATTGTAGTACGGACCGAACTCTCGAGATCGCCAAAGCCTATGCCAAAAAAGATAAACGGATTCGAATCCATAACAACTCAGAATTCGTCGGCTGCGATGAAAATGGAAACATTGCTTTTCAGCAGATCTCGCCGGGCAGTAAGTATTGCAAGGTTGTTCAAGCGGACGATTGGATGTTTCCGGAATGTCTCATGGAAATGGTGAAGCTGGCGGAGGCGCACCCCACCATTGCAATTGTCAGTTCCTATCGCCTGACAAACATACGTATAACGGTGCAGGCGTTGCCCTATACAAGTCGTGTTATCTCTGGTCGAGATATCTGCCGCATGACGCTTCTTGGCCTGCCGTCTGTTTTTGGATCACCATCGGCGATGCTGATTCATGCTGATGAGGTGAGGAAACGACCACACTTCTATAATGTGGCCAATCCTCACTGTGATATGGAGGTGTGTCTCGATATCCTCCGTGAGCGGGATTTCGGTTTCGTGCATCAGATGTTGACGTTTGAACGCTCGCATCCTCAATCGGAGAGCAGTCGTGGTAGCCGGTATGGGTTCACCCCATTCGGGAGATTTGAGCATGTGACGAAATATGGGCAGGAATACTTGAGCGAGAAAGAACTTACGGTCATGCTTAAAAGACGGAGAGATGAGTATTACGCATTTCTCGGCGATCGGGTCTTCCGAAATAAAGAGAACGGGTTTTGGGAATATCAGAAGACTGCTCTGGGTAGAATCGGCCAGTCGCTGAACATGGCAAGGGTCATCAGGGCTGTGATCCTTGAGGTGCTTGATGTGATATTGAATCCGCTACACACCTTCAAGAGGATTGCGGGGAAGTTGTCTCATTCCGCTGAGGGTGTGCCGAAACCACGCTTGGAGAATAATGGGCATGGGAAGAGTTCTTGAGAGCTATTAAACTCTCTTCCTCAGCCGAGAATGACTGCAGGGATATTTAACAGTGAAATAGTCGCCTTCCCGAAGGGGGCTTCCCCTGGAGAAAGAGATTGGCTGGCGGTTAGCTAGAACTTCGGAAGAGAGCATTCAAGATGGCACATTCCTTCAAGACAATAGAAGCTTCTACTTTTCGAGACAGTCTGCACGGTACCTGGGTCTACGCTATCTTTAACCGATTGCGAAGCATTAAGCAGCAGTTGACTCGTCAATCGGATGGTGAAGCCATTTTGAAGCAGCGCTATCTTTGTGTACATGGGAGACCTCTCACCGATATGAATCCACAGACTTTCACGGAAAAGCTCTATTGGAGGATGCTTGCCTGGAATCGAGTCGTGCCTCCCATCTTTGTACAGTTAGCCGATAAGCTCTCTGCCAGGGAGTATGTGGCAAGTAAGGTTGGAAATAAGTACTTACCACTGCTTCTCTGGCACGGTCAAAATCCTGCCTTGATTCCCTTCAATGCCTTACCGATTGAGTACGTGGTTAAATCAAATCATGCGAGCCGACAGGTGATCGTGGCCAGGGAGCCAGTTGACCATGATGCGATCATTGCAACCTGCAGGAAGTGGATCGGTGGCAATTTCTACTGGGTATCCCGGGAAGGCCAGTATTTGAATATTCAACCCCAGATAATGCTAGAAGAATGTCTGCGGGATCATGATGGGAACCTGCCGCTCGACTATAAGATTTGGTGCTTTAATGGTGTGCCGGAGCTGATTCAGGTGATTAATTTCGCGCGTGATAGTCATTCGTTCTACGATACGTCATGGAACGCGTTGGATCTTTCGTATTCCGTTGGGAAGTCCAGGCCAGACAGGCCTAGACCGGATCATCTGGAGGAGATGATTTCCCTCGCAACCCGGCTGTCCATTGGTTTTGGGTTCGTTCGGGTTGATCTCTACAACCTTGCCGGGCGTATCTATTTCGGAGAGTTGACCTTTACTCCTACCGCTGGAATGATGAAGATGCAGCCTGGCAGATGGGATGTCGAATTGGGAAAGAAATGGGACGTGTCGTTGGAGTATCTATAGGTGCCGTTTCCGTTCCCCTGTTGGTTGCCACATGCCCCACTGTTTCTAATATTTATGGATTTCAAATCTCTTGTCATGATCGCATACTATTTCCCTCCGGAGGGGAATGCTGCAGTGTATCGTCCTCTTCGATTCTTGAAGGCGTTGGTAGGTCAAGGCTGGCGCGCCACAGTTATCTCCAGTGAGCCGTACAAGTATGAACGGCATGATCCGACGCTCTTGAGCCAGGTGCCACCACTGACTCCGATTATTCGAGTCAAAGGGCGAGATCCCTGGCGAGCCATGCAGTCCTGGCGCGAAGTGCGTCTTGTGAGCAAGCTTGCTAGTTCATCGGTCGAAGAATCCCGGAAGCTTGTTGCGGGACATCATGCCTCCTGGCGCACGAGGCTTCGTGAGGGAGTGAGGTTGCTGGAGGCTTGCGTGTATCGCCCTGATCTGGCCATGCCCTGGATAGGACCTACAACTCGAGAAGCTATAGCAGCCTGCCAGCGAAATCGGCCAGACGTTATATGGGCCACTATCGGACCGCTCTCGTCTGGTGTGGTTGCGTATCGAGCATCGATTGCGACGGGAATTCCCTATGTCCTGGACTTCCGTGATCCCTGGGGTCTTGGGTATTATCCGGAAGAGCGCAAGCGCCCAGGGTGGGCTAAGAGAATTGACGACCAGTTCATTTCTAGTATGTTCAAGCAGGCTCAAGCTGTCGTGTTTCTGTTTGAATCCATCGCAGAGTCCTATTTGCAGGCGTTTCCGGGTGCATTAGACAAAACCAAGATTCATATTATTCCAAACGGTTTCGAAGGAGAGGTCGAAGCATTTACTCACGTACCGAGTGAGCGGTGTATAGTTCTCTATGCTGGCATGCTAAGCAGTTATCGCTATGACACTCTCCTCGAAGGACTTGTCCAGCTAAGGCATAAAGATCGAGGGAGTGCCGCTCGGTTGAAGCTTCGGTTTGTTGGTGAGGGACTTCGGGAACTGTCAGAGCGTGTTGAGAGGCTAGGTCTACGTAATGTTGTTGAGATTCTTCCTCCGACTTCAAGCGCGGAAGTTCGTCGGCTCCAACAAGAAGCACACGCGCTTTTGATATTGGGACGATACCCGCAGAGGACAGGACATGAACTTGTGGCGGGCGCAAAGCTATTCGGCTATCTCCAGGCAGGACGGCCAATTATTGGAGTTGTGCCTCATGATGAAACACGCCGCATTCTTAACCAAGTTGGGAGCGTGCTGATTGCGGATGCAGATGCTCCTGAGGAGGTGGCCACTGTCTTTGAGCAGCTTCTCGATGCATGGTCGAGCAGGACCCTCGAACGGTTCGTTCCAAATCGTGCGGCCTGTCAGGGCTACTCGAGCAGTCAACAAATTTCAAATCTTATTGCCGCCTTAAGTGGTACGTCACCCGAACGGGTATTGAATGTAGAGCCCTCTACTTTGCCTCAGGTTGGCAGTCGGAGGTTGTAAGATGAAGATCGTCTATCTAAACAATCCCGTATATGGGTACGCGACAGGAGATCCTTCTGTGTGCGGCGGAGCCGAGCGTTACGGGTGGCATCTGATGCGTGCGTTGGCACATGCAGGCTGGTCAGTCACGGTGGGAGTGTCATCTGCATTGCAAGATGGAGAGGTGCGAGTCGTTGATGGTGTGAAATTTCTCGGCCTTGGCTGCCATACGCATTCCCTGCTGACTTGGTACAGACTTCTCAGAATTGAACGACCGGACTGGTGTTTTTGGCAGTGTGCCGATGCACTATGGGGACCAGCTGCGGAAGTTGCTCGATGGCTAGGAGTTCGGACGGCTTTTTCAGTAATGCATGATCTGGATGTGCAGCCGCAACGGGCGTTATGGCGACGTAAGAACTGGTGGCCGATATATATGTGGGGGCTTCAGCGTTCCAATATCATTTTTATTCAACATTCCGGGCAGCGAGAGTATTTGCCTCTGCGCTGGAAGCAGAGGGCATATATTCTTCCGGGGATTGTGTCTCTTCCACCCACTGTGACGCCTCATTCAGAACGTAGTGGAACTGTAGTCTGGGCGGCTGTCATCAGGCCGGTTAAACGCCCTGATCTCCTGCTCGAAATTGCGCGCCGGCTGCCGACGATTCGCTTTGCCATATGTGGTGCACCAACGCTGCATTTGTGGGATGCCAATACGATTGAGGGAATCCTTACACAGTTGCGATCTCTCCCAAATGTGGATTATCGCGGCCACGTAGCTCCAGACCAGACTCTTAAGGCTATTGGGGATGCAAGTCTGCTTCTTTCGACGTCGGAGGGAGAGGGGTTTCCCAGTGTGTTCTTAGAAGCTTGGGCTGCCGGAACGCCGGTGGTGAGCATACGCATCGACCCCGATCACAAGATTCGAAACTGTGAGCTGGGAAAGGTGACTGAGACGGTTGAGGAAGCCGCTGCGGTGGTGCAGGCCCTTATACTTTCCCCAGAGCGTCGTCAGGAGATGGCGGTGCGATCCCGACTCCACGTGGAAGAAACACATAGTCCCACCTCCGCGGTCCAAGCATTCGAAGCTGCGGTCGCAAGCGTCTCTATGGCAGGAGAGAGGCGTCGCTTCTCAACGGAGAGAGCTTAAATTTGCAGAAGGTGTGAGGAGGTACAGATGGCTACCGTTTCGGATCGACCGGTGACTGCTCCCTTCATGAAGAGATTCAAGTCACGCGCAAAGGTTGTGGCAATTTTCGCTCGTGGTTGCATAAGCTATTTAAGTCATGTGTTTCGCCATTCAACTAGTAGTTCTGTGGCTATGCAGGCCGCTTCTCAAGCGATGGTCCTTTCACCAAGGCTTCGTCAGCTACAGGGCATGATTGCGTTAAGCGAGCGAGCATATTTGTACTGGTACGGCAAGCACATTTTTACCGGAAGGGGGCATATCGTAGATCTTGGTTGCTGGCTCGGCAGCACGACAATTTCGCTTGCAATGGGAGTGGAACATAATCCTCGTGCTCCGTTCAAGACATCTATTTACGGTTATGATGAGTTCATTTGGCGTTCTTATATGGATAGCGGAGTGAAAGGCACAAAGTTAGAAGGAAAGTATCAGACTGGTGATTCTTTCCTGGACGAATATGAACGCAGGACTGCGCAGTGGCGCAGATATGTCGTGCCGTGTCCCGGTGATCTTGCCAAGGGGGAGTGGTATGGAACTCCGATCGAGTTCCTTCTGATTGATGCGATGAAATCTTGGGGCGCAGCAACTGGGGTAGTGCAGAATTTTTTCCCAGCTCTCATACCTGAGGTTAGCCTCATTATGCATCAAGACTTTGCGCATTGGTTCACTTCCTGGATTCACCCGATTCACTATCGGTTCAGAGACTATTTCGAACCGGTGTATGACGTACCCTTATCCGGCAGCATGATATTTCGGCTAAGTCGGGCGCTACCGCAGGAATTACTGAAACAGGAGTGGTCCGTGGCGCAGTTCTCAGACGAGGAGGTTGACAAGGCATTCGCCTATTCGATGGAAATCGTGAGCTGCGAAAAGCGAGCGAATGTCCACGCAGCGAAAGTTATGTACTTCATACATGGTGGCCAGTTGGATCGGGCAAAGCAGGAACTGGCCGATGCGCATGCTCTTGGGTATAGCTTTGATTCTGATCTGGCCATCGTAGAGCGACGAGTCGCTGAGAAGACTGGGAGTTTTAAGCCGCTGTGATGCAAGATGGACGATCGCGGAGTGCTTCAACCTCTATGCTGCTAGTGGTCGTGTTGGTGGGTGTGTGATGGTTACGACAAGTAATTTGCAAAATGATGAGGGGGAGATTGCTAAGCAGAGTGCCTATGAAACAGGATCATATCCTCCGGCTTTTTGGGAGTATGCCTGGTATCTGAGCGTTTTCTACGCAATGCTTGGTGGGGCTTTAGGTATTGTCATCCCGCTACTAGGCACAGGGACATTAGTGCTTGTGGCAGCGGGTTGCTTTCTGAGCACGGGGAGTCACTCATTGCGAGTCTATAGACCGGTTGCATTGGCTCTCAGTACCGGCATCCTCATGGGAATAATACAATTGGTTTTCCATGAATGGAGTCAGCGCGCATCGGCCGAAAGTATATTTATTGTCCAATGGCTGGCCATGCTGATTGCCGCTCAACCTCTATCTCGGCGCCCTGGGTTTTTGCAGCGGTTTGCACTACTCGCTTTGGCAATAGGTATCACTTGCTTGCCGTTTATATCCTTGAAGGCCGATGGTGGAATTATGCGAGCTACGGCTGTGGGGACAGGCATGAACGCAAATGGGCTAGGGATGTGGTTTGGTTTCTGCACAGTGCATTTTATATTTGCGGGGCTTCAATCTCAGAAGCCAATCCTGCGAGCTGCCTCCTGGGCTACAGCACTCGGCTGCTTCTATATTGTTGCAATCACGGTTAGTCGGGCGCCAGTGTTGGCTATTGCCTTAGCCTGTGTCGTTGGATTTCGTTCAGCACTGAAGCGTAGCTTTGTCCCTGTTTTGTTTCTAGTCCTCTTAATCAGTCTGATTTATGTGTCCGGCGTGTTCGATGATGAGATCACCTATTACACTAATCGAGGAGCGGAAAAGACGGGGCGAGAAACACTATTTGCTGTGGCCATAGAAAGGATAATCGACTCACCCTGGATCGGTGTCGGTTTGGGTGAAATCCAAATTTACCGGGGAGCGGGGAAACAGCTTAAGAATCCCCATAATGGACTTCTTCATATTTCATTAGGTGCAGGAATTATCCCCTTGATCTGCTTTCTGGGGTACTTGGCGAGGGTAGCAATCGGCTCTCTGCGTATTATGGAGAGAGTCCAGGCAGGAGAAGCTGCACTTGTTCCTCCATTGGTTGCGTTCGCGTTGTTCGAAATAATGATACTTGATTACACATTCATGTCGCCGTGGACAGTCGTCATATTTGCATTGGCTGCCGGGGCAATCCAGGCTGAAGGCAGTCGAAGATCGATAACTGCCTAAGCGCAGTGTGTGCAGAACACAGGGCCGTTCTTTTTAGAAACTACAGAGTGATGAGTATGGTGATGTGGGAAGCTGTGCCAAGCTCGGCTGTATCCGTGGTGGCCCCAGATCAGCTCAGACAGATGAGATGCCGCCTCCTTTACCTGGTAGGCCAGTTGGGTTTAGGTGGATTAGAGCGCCAGCTTTTCTATCTCATTCGATCGATGGATCGATGTCGTTACAAACCGATTGTAGCCGTATGGGGCAACTCCCCTGATGATCAGTATGCTCGGGCACTCTGTGAGCTTGATGTCCCGGTGCTGCGTCTAGGGGAAAGCGTGACACGATCAGCTAAGCTGCGGGAGCTGTGTAGCCTGGTATCTGCCGTTCGACCGGAGATGATTCATTCTTGCACGTTTTATACAAACATTGTGGCCTGGTGGGCAGCTCGAGGCACGGGAGCCATACCGATCGGGTCGGTTCGGAACAACTTCATTCTAGACCGTCGACAAACTGGGAGAGTGTTGGGGCGACTCTGTGGGCGCTGGCCGTCTGCTCAGATTTTCAACAGTGTCACTGCGGAACAGAATGCGCGGCAAACGACGACACTCTTTCGCTCAAGTCGAATCTACGTCATTCGGAACGCTGTTGATCTGGATCACTTCTCTCCTCGGCCTCATCCTGAACGGGGATATATACTGGCAGTGGGGAATATGTATGCACGGAAGCGATGGGACCGATTGATCCGAGCCGTTGCTGCTCTTGTTTCCAGGGGGCTTTGCCCAGAGGTGGTGCATGTCGGAGCGGGCCCGTTAAGCGATGAACTGAAGGCAATGGCCAGGAACCTTCATGTGGAACATCTGTTCAGGTTTTTGGGGGCTCGGCGAGATATTTCAGATTTACTCGCTGGCGCGGCATTTCTGGCGCATACCTCTGAGGATGAAGGCTGTCCCAATGTCGTCATGGAGGCACTGGCCTGCGGCCGTGCCGTTGTTGCGACAGATGCCGGTGATGTTCCCTATCTTATCGACAACGGTAAGACCGGATTTGTAGTGCCAAGGGAAGATGGGGGTGCCCTTGCCGACCGTATTGCGATCCTTGCTGCGGACCGCGAGTTATGTCAGCGAATGGGAGATGCCGGTCGAGTCAGGGCTGAGCAAGCGTTTGGGATTGATCGCCTGAGGTCTGAGACCTTTGCGGCCTATCAGGCCGAAGGCTGGAAGGACAAGTAGGATGTGCGGAATTGGTGGGTGGATCGGTTATCAGGAAGGAGGCGAAAAAGTTGCCGACTGCATACGGCAGGCGCTGCATCACAGGGGGCCAGACGGTTACGGTATTAGGTCTTTTCCGTCTGCTACTCTGGTCCATACGCGTCTCTCCATTATTGACCTATCGGAATCTGGCGCCCAGCCGATGGGAAATGAGAACGGCACAATCTGGAGTATTTGTAACGGTGAGATCTATAACCATCGAGAGTTACGGAAAGATCTGGAGGGGAAAGGGCACACCTTCAAAGGACATTCAGACTCAGAGGTTATCCCACATTTGTACGAAGAGCTAGGTGCCAGTTTTGTTGAGCGTTTGAGAGGAATGTTTGCGATTGCGATTTACGATGGTCGCACCAGAACACTCTTTATCACTCGCGATCGCTTTGGGATAAAACCGATCTTTTACGCTCCTTCGAAGGCGTGGCTGGCTTTTGCGAGTGAGCTTAGAGCCTTGCTTTGCGTGCCAGGAATCGATACAAGACCTGACCGGCAGGCAGTCTATGACTCCACCTCCCTGCTCTATATTCCCGCTCCCGAGACCTTCTATCGCGGTATTCGCGCAGTCCAAGCTGGAGAGATCCTTGAGGCTCACCTGGTGCAAGATGGTGAGGTCGCCTGGAAGACGCGTCAGTATTGGAAGGGGGTTATTGCACCTGATCAAAGGAGATCGTTATCGGAGGCTGTTGATCAGGTCGAGGAGTTGATCACAGCAGCGGTCCGACGCCAATTGGAAAGCGACGTTCCCCTTGGCGCCTTGCTGAGCGGCGGGATCGATTCTTCATTGGTTAGCACAGCTGCTCAACGGCTGCTTGCAGGAACGCTGAGAACTTTCAATGTTCGATTCTCGGTCCAGAAGTACGATGAGACGCCGGCTGCATTGGCTGTGGCCAAGCATATCGGAAGTCGTCATACCACTCTTGATATGGAGGAGGGCCGGGGGACCTGGGAACAGGTTTTAGGCTTGCTCAAGCACGTTGGTCAGCCGTTTGCTGACCTTTCCATTTTTGCTGTGAATGCCGTATCCCGTGTGATGCGTGGCCATGTTACTGTAGCGCTTTCGGGAGATGGTGGAGATGAGGGATTCGGTGGGTATGATGTCTATTGGCAGCTGGCGAGAATTGCGCGGATGCAGCGATTACCTGGTGTTGTGTGGGAAACGATTGCTCTCGCGCTTGGCCCCTTAGTAAACCCAGCAATTGTGCCAGCCCATATACCTAGTCGATTACGGGAGGTTGCTCAAGCGGATGATGTGCAGGTTGTTCAGGATCTGTTCACCTGGATCCATAGGGACGAACTGCACCGTTTATGTCTGGACCATGAGAAAATGATGCCGATTCGCCGATTGTTTGAACAACAATGGGAACACCGACTGCCTCACAATGTAGATCGAACTGAGCGATTGTCTGCATTGGCAACTGAAGCTAACGCACGTGTGACATTGGCAAGTGCCTTCTTATTTAAGGTGGATATCGCCAGTATGAGGGAAGGTCTGGAGGTGCGAGTTCCAATGTTGGACGAGGAGCTGTTCTCATTCGGACTCTCCTTGCCACATAAGCTCAAGGTAAAAGCCCGTGAGTGCAAGTTGGTGCTTCGAGAAGTTGCTGCTCGGCAGCTCCCATCCAGTGTTGCCAGGAAGCCTAAGCATGGTTTCGGAG
Organism: Candidatus Nitrospira nitrosa; assembly: GCF_001458735.1. Taxonomy (NCBI): domain Bacteria; kingdom Pseudomonadati; phylum Nitrospirota; class Nitrospiria; order Nitrospirales; family Nitrospiraceae; genus Nitrospira; species Candidatus Nitrospira nitrosa. Next base: position 6,299 of record NZ_CZQA01000008.1, on the reverse strand, counting down.
TTCCGCTAGATCGGTGGGTGAACGGTGAATTTAGGTCTCAAGTCAGGGAATCCCTGCTGAGCCCATCCAGCCCGCTCCCGGAGTTTTTTCAACAGGATGGCTATGAGCCGATGGTTAAGGCATTCTGCAACGGTTCTTTCAGTGATGGTTTGTCGCGAGAGGCGCTAGCTCAACGGATAGTCTTCCTTCTTTCTGTTCATGTGGCAGCTGGAGGACCAGTCTAAGCTTGGGTATGCTGACAATCCGTTTCCGCTTAAGTCTTATCTCCGGTGAGAGCTGAGCCACGTACACCAACCGTCAGCATCCGGTAATCTTGCTCCATGCTCTGGATGAAATAAATGTCGGGTTACACTAATCGGAAAATCAGAAGATAAGTGATTTATCATTTTTGGAGTAGTGCATGACTTCTGAAAAACAGAGCCGGCCATCGGTATTACTGGTCGGAAATTTTCTATCTGCGAGTAAAGGTGTGCGGGGTGTGTGTGAAGATCTTGCCCAGGGGCTCAAGGCTGCCGGTTGGTCAGTCACCACGACGTCCTCGCGGCCTGGTCGATTTGCACGTTTAGTCGACTTTCTGCTGACTGTGTGGCGGTATCGAAACCGATATCAAGTCGCGCAGGTCGATGTATTCAGTGGGCCGGCCTTCCTGTGGGCTGAATTGGTTTGTTTGGCCTTGAGAATCGTGAAGAAGCCATATGTGTTGACACTTCACGGCGGAAATCTTCCTGCCTTTGCAAAACGCTCGGGGAAACGAGTTCCGCACTTGTTGCAAAGTGCTTCTGTAGTCACCGCTCCTTCAGGGTATCTCTTGGAGCAGATGTGCACCTATCGGCAGGACATCGTGCTCTTACCAAATTCATTAGAGTTGACAAACTACTCTTTTAAGCATCGCGCACACCCAACATTAAACTTAATGTGGCTCAGGGCCTTTCACGATATCTATGACCCTTCTCTTGCTGTGAAGGTTGTCTCGCTACTGGCCAAAGATTTTTCATCGGTGAGGCTACAGATGATCGGCCCCGATAAGGGGGATGGAAGTCGTGACAAGATGATGAGTTTGGCTCGGGAACTCGGAGTTCATGATCGAGTGACCTGCCCTGGCAAGGTTCCTAAGAGTGCAACTGCTCATTGGCTTCAGCAGGGTGATATCTTTTTAAACACGGCGAAGGTTGATAATACACCTGTCAGCGTAATCGAAGCCATGGCTTGTGGGTTATGCGTTGTGAGTACGAATGTGGGAGGCATCCCCTATTTACTCAAGGACGAGTGGGATGCGCTCATTGTCCCTGCTGGTGATGAAGCAGCGATGGCCGCTGCAATCCGGCGCATCGTAACTGAAGGTGAATTGGCTCAGCGCCTTTCTCATAACGGGCGTAGAAAAGTGGAGGAGTTTGGCTGGTCACATATTCTCCCAAGATGGGAAAAACTTTTAACCAAGGTCGCCGCAGAAGGTCGAACGTGAAGGGGGCACTCCTCAAAGCTTATCATGCTCTACCTACGCCACTGCGGTCAGTAGCGGCGAGCCTTCGCGGTTTCTACCTCCAGTCCTGGCGCTATGGCCCAGAGACTGATCGCCTTGTACAAGAAGCGCTTACCCGCGAAAGCTGGGCTCCTGACCAGTGGAAAGTGTCGCAAGAAGAGCGACTGCGGTATGTGCTTTGTCGTGCAGCCACACAGGTACCATACTATAGAGAGCAATGGGTGGCACGACGTCGTGCAGGAGATAAGGCATCTTGGGAATACCTGGAAAACTGGCCAATCTTGGAAAAAGAATCGCTCAGAGAGAACCCTCGCGCATTTGTTGCAGATGACTGTGATGTGACGCAAATGTTTCAGGAACATACGAGTGGGAGCACGGGCAAGCCGCTGAGTTTGTGGCAGAGTCGAAAGACGATTCGCGAGTTGTATGCGTTGAACGAGGCCAGGACTCTCCGTTGGAATGGACTCTCGCGCCACAACCGCTTGGCGATGGTCGCTGGCCGGTTAGTTACTCCTGTGAGTCAGCGGAAGCCCCCCTTTTGGGTGTGGAATCAGGGGTTGAATCAGCTCTATATGTCCTCCTATCACCTTGCGCCGGATCTCATTGGCTCTTACCTGGAGGCAATCTCTCGCTATCGGGTTACTTATCTTAGTGGCTATCCCTCGTCTTTATATGCATTGGCTCAGGCGGGGTTAGGGTTAGGTAGAAAGGAAGTGCGAATGGCAGTCGCAATCACGAGCGCCGAACCAGTATATGATTATCAGCGAGCAGCCATTGCTGAAGCGTTCAACTGCCCGGTTCGTGAAACCTATGGAATGGCAGAGATGGTTGCTATGGCGAGCGAATGTGCGTTTGGCTGGTTGCACCTATGGCCTGAAATCGGAATGGTGGAGGTAATCCAAGACGGGCAGTCCGTATCGAACGGTACATCAGGCGAACTGATATGCACCGGCCTGTTGAATCCTGATATGCCTCTGATCCGGTATCGTGTTGGTGATCGAGGGAGACTTATCGATAGTGCTGAGGTGTGCCAATGCGGACGAACCTTACCGGTTCTTGGGTCGGTGGAGGGAAGGACAGGGGATGTTCTTTATACAAAGGACGGAAGGCAGGTTAGTAGGTTTGGTGCAGTATTTAACGGCGATCTTGGCCTACGGGAGGCGCAAATCGTGCAGGAAACGCTCGACTGTATACGGGTGAACTTTGTACCCACCCCGGCTTTTAACTCAGATCATGAACGTGTGATTGTACAGCGATTAAAAGAAAGAATGGGAGATATAGAGGTAGTTATGCAGCCAATGACTGAGATTCCTCGGGGACCAAGTGGAAAGTTTCGGATTGTGATCTGCAGACTTCCTAAAGAAGACCTACCTGTGTGATAGAATCCGATTGCAGAATCCTGTCTTTGAATGCCCCCGCTCCTGCGACTTATCGGCGTCTGTGCTGTATCGGAGGGTAGTCAGATCACTACTCACCTTTCAGCATTGAGAGTCCCTCTTCCCCTGGAACGCTTCGAGTGCAGGCACATCTAGTATCTCATCCAGCGGCTGTTAGTCGAAGGGGTCACGATACGGATGGGCCGGCGAAGTTAGAGAGCGTTACACTGCTCTGGGCAGAATCTCTGGGCTCGTAAGTGGCACCTCGTGGGTGGCCTGGGCCGCAGTCAATCGGGACAGGGCCACTTGTGTCTTAAAGGTTGCCCCGTGATTCCGTCTCGTTCCTTTCATCACCCCCCCCCCCCCCCCCCCCCTTAAAGGTTGCCCCGTGATTCCCTCTCCTTCCTTTCACCCCCCCCCCCCCCCCCGCTCCTTTGGTTCGCCTCCAGGCTGCGGTGCACTCAGACACTCACTTAATCATACTGTCAGAATTTCAGGATCACCCCCTCAATCGGTTCAGCCCCATCAACTGTACAATTTTGAACCTTCGGTGAAGTCTATTATCTAATAGGGCAAGAAGTCATGCCTAAAGTCAATAGTTTAGGAGACTAACTTACGGCATGGGATATGCTCAAATTAGTTGCTCATGCTCAAGTCTTTCGATCCAGTTGTTTCGGCGGCACAATACTTGGGATAATGACAATCGTATTGATATGGGGACTAAATATGGAAAATTCTTGGAGAATAGTTTCATCTACAAGACTGATTCAACTGTATGGTCTGTGGCTCATAGCTGCACTGCTCGGGACCACCGAAGTGCAGGGCGCTACCTACTATGTCGCGACGACGGGAAATGACTCCAACCCAGGCACGTTAGCTCAGCCGTTTGGAACCTTCAAGCAAGCGATCAACAAGTTGCAGCCAGGAGATACACTCTATATCCGTGGTGGAACATATACTGAACAGATGAATTTTCAAGATCCCCCCAAAACTGGCATAGCGAACGCCTGGCTAACAATTGCTGGGTATCCTGGTGAAGCGGTCACACTGCTGCGGACTGATCCTGTCGACAATAGCTATGGCCCCATAAAAGCACGAGGTAACCTGGCGTACTTTGTGTTTGAAAACTTGATTCTGGATGGGACTAATAGTAGCAACGGCACCGCGTGGAATCTGCGTGATGGTAATCATCATTTCATTCTTCGCAATCTTGAAATTAAGAACTTCAAAAGTAGCGGATTGCACATCAAAGGCAGTGACATTCACGTGCTCAACTGCAAGATCCACGACAATCAACCGCCTCCAGGTATCAAGTCGCGTAAGTACGGAATTTACTTTGCTTATGGGGATAATGTCATTCTTGACGGGAATGAGATTTACCGTAATAATGGCGGCGGCATTCATGCATTTCCCGGGCCCATACGGAATGCGATCATTAGAGGGAATAGGGTCTATGACAATAACTCCTCTTCAGAATCTACCGTGCCAGGCATTTTGGTTTTCGAGGATACTGACTATTATGATGGAACGGCCATCATCGATGGCGTGCATCTCTACAATAACATCGTATATGGCAATGGTGCGGGTGGTATTTTCGTGTCCAATGGCGCCGCGAATGTAAAGGTTTGGAACAATACGGTCTATGGGAACAAAGGCTGGGGTGTCAATATCCAGATTGGACTCAATGGAATGCCAGTTAATACGATTGTGCAAAATAACATCGTATTCGCAAACACTTCCGGCGAAATCATCAATAAGGGAGTTGGCTCTGTTATCGATCATAATGTCATCGACGATCCAAAGTTCGTCAATGCCACTGCCCGTGATTTCAGGATTCAGGCCTTCAGCCCTGCGATGGATGCTGGGGTAGCCCTAGACGAGGTCCGTGTGGACATTAAAAATGTTCCTAGGCCGCAGGGAGTAACTCATGATATCGGCGCATATGAAGGAGGTGGTTCAGATCTCAAATCTCCCAACGCACCGCGGAGCGTGAGCATCAATTGATTAGGTCGTTTCTGCAGAAACCGTCGCGATAATAATTCTCTTCATGCCCTAGGATCTGTTGACATTCAGGCCTCCGCTGTCTTGTACTGGGCGCAGTACAGGTCAAAACCCAGGGGGAGGAATGGCGAGACGCGAGCTCCGCGACGGCCAATGGAAGCGGATCAAGGAATTGTTGCCTGGCAAGGCGAGCGACCCAGTGTAGTGCTCCCCTAAAATCAAGCCACCTGAGTTGATTGTTGGGCCCGATATTGGACGGGGCTTCGATAGCCCAGCGCTTGATGCGGGCGCTCTTCGTTGTACCACCGCAGCCAGTCTCGAATGACCCGCCGCGCCTCCTCAAACGTCTGGAACGCGTGCTGCCAGACACATTCCTCTTTGAGACTCCGAAAGAACCGTTCGATGATCCCATTCTGTTCCGGCGTGTACGGCGTGATGAACTCCTGCTGCAGCCGATAGTCTCGACAGGCTTGCCGGAACCGACGGCTCTGAAAGATCAGGCCATTGTCGCTGCGGAGGACCGGTGCGCCCACCGGACGCAAGGTCCCAAATCGCTGTAGGCACGCCGCTTCGACCGCCCGTTCAGCCTCCTTCGCCCGACTGCGCAAGGCAAACTCGTAGCCCATCACTTCCCGATCATGACAATCAATCACCGCCGCCAGATGCGCCCAGCCATCTTGTCCACAATCAATATGCGTCACATCCATGGCCCAACGTTCGTTGCTGCGATCCGCCCGACTCGTCCAGCCTTGCACGCGAGGACGTGGGGTGGAGACGCGTTGATGCACCAACCACCGTTTCTGTTTCAGCACACGATAGACGGCCTTCCGATTGATGCGGAGTCCGTCCCCGAATCGCAAGAGCACCCACAGCCGCCGATATCCGAACGTTGGATACTGTTGGATCAGCTGCCGCAATCGCTCCGTCCACGGCGGATCCGCCACAGAGCGTCGCCGGTCGCTCCCTGCCGTCCGATGCAGGCCCGCGCGGCTGACACCGAGTACCTGGCAACTCCGCCGCTCCGAGACACCCGACACCGTGCCTCTCACGCGTCGGATGTCTTCCGGTCCAAAGGGTAGGGTTTCAAGGCCTCCCGTAAGATGTCGTTGTCCAGGACCAGATCGCCGATCTTCTGTTTCAACTTCTTGATCTGCTCGTCCTTAAGCGCCTCTTCGTCCCGTGGCCGAGTCCGAAGCGCGTTCTCCGCTCCCACCAGAAACTTCTCCCGCCAGTCGTCGATCTCGGCCACCGTCAGCCCATGCAGCCGGGCTGCTTCGGCCACCGACGTCTCTCCCTTCAGGAGACTGACCACCAGCGCCACGCGCCGTTTGGCCGTCCACCGTTCAATCGGTTCGGTTGTGTCTGTTGCCATCTCGCCACCTCCTCGGTCCGCTCAGGACCATGTCGTGAAGGTGGTCTCAATTTCAAGGGGTGCAGGATAC